>DASZOL010000048.1:0-23998 GCA_035550795.1 Candidatus Methylomirabilota bacterium | reverse complement strand
CCCCCGAGGTCGCCATCTGGTCGATCATCATCATGAGCGTCTGGAAGGTGCTGGGGTACAACATGGTGCTCCTGCTCGTCGGGCTCAAGAACGTCCCGGCCGCCCTGTACGAGGCCGCCGCTCTCGACGGCGCCTTTGGTTGGCGGCTGTTCCGCCAGATCACGCTGCCGTTGCTCCGCCCGATCCTGCTCTTCGTCGTGGTCGTCTCGACGATCAACGCTTACAACGTCTTCACTCAGGTCTACGTGATGACGACGGGCTCCCAGGCGGCGCCGGGAGCGCAGCTGCGCGTGCTCGTATTCGACATCTACCAGAACGGCTTCCAGTTCTTCAAGATGGGATACGCCTCGTCGGAAGCCGTGGTCCTGACGCTGATCATCCTCGTGCTGACCCTGATCCAGTTCCGTGTCATCCGCGTCGACGGAGAATGAGGGGAGTGGCAGCCCGACAGATCCGGGAGACGTGGTGGCGCCGGACCGGCGTGCCCGCGCTGAGCCATCTGGTTCTGCTGGCCGGCTGCGCCGTCATGCTCTTCCCGTACCTCTGGATGCTCGGAACGTCCTTCAAACCCGCGGACGAGACCCTCCTGTGGCCTCCCCGGGTGCTCCCGATTCACTGGACGTGGGCGAACTACCCGGCGGTCATGGAAGCGGCGCCCTTCATCCGCTACTTCTTCAACAGCGTTCTCGTCTCGGTGGGTTCCACCCTGATGGTCATCGCGACGTCGCTCCTGGCCGGGTTCATCTTTGCCAAGTACCGGTTCCCGGGCAAGAAGATCCTGTTCCTCGTGATCCTCGCGTCCGCGATGTTCCCCTTCGAGACCTACATGATCCCGCTCTACCTCACGATGAAGTCCTTCGGCTGGATCAACACGTACCAGGGCATCGCAGCGCCGTACCTCATCATGAGCTTCGGCATCTTCCTCATGCGCCAGCACATCGCCCACGGCATCCCCGACGAGCTGGTCGATGCGGCCCGGGTCGACGGTGCCTCGGAGCTGCGCATCTTCCTGCGCGTCATCGTCCCCCTCTGCTCGTCGGCCATTGGCGCCCTAGGCATCCTCGCGTTCATCCAGGCCTGGTCAGCGTTCATCTGGCCGCTCCTCATGGCCACGAACAGGAACATGTTCCTCATGGAGCTCGGGCTCTCGACGTTCCAGTTCCGCTTCACGACTGACTACCACCTCCTGAGCGCCGCCTCTGTCCTCACCACGCTGCCGATGGTGCTTGCCTTCATCCTCCTGCGCCGACGGATCATGGAATCGGTCGCCCTCACCGGCCTGAAGGGCTAGTCAGAAAGCCGAGGTCGGACGGCGCGGGGCTCCACCAGATACCAGAGATAGCAGTGCGGACGGCGGGAGACCCTTCGACTCGACCGATGTGGCTTTGTTTCATCACTGGGAGAGTCGAATCGGTCCCTTGCATTGACTCTCCGGCCGGGATTGCGTAAGTTTTCGTCACCATGATCCCCGCGATCGAGGCCGGCCGCGCCGGCATGTCGCCGGCCAACCAGCGGATCGCCGACGTGGTGCTGGCCCGCCCCCAGGAGGCCGTGCGCTCCTCCCTCTCGGCGCTGGCCCGGGCGCCGGCGGTCAGCGAACCCACCGTGCTCCGGTTTTGCCGCCTCGTCGGGGCCACGAGTTTTCCGGACTTCAAGCTCGCCCTGATGCGCGACCTGGCGAATCCGGATGCGGCGTCGCGATCACCCGCCCCGGCTCGCCGCTCGCCGCCATGGCCTCCCTCCTCCTGCCCGTGGACGTGGAGGAGGAGAGCGCGATCTACACGCCGATGACCGCCCGGCTCGCACACCTGGTCGTGGTCGATAGCCTCGTGGTCGGCGTGGCTCTCCTGTCGCCCCCGAGCGTGATCGCCGAGCGCCTCCGCCGCATGAACGTCGCCATCAACCGGCGGCGCGTCGCCGACGCGCCCCTCGCCGTCGAGGAAACCGTATGACCACCCCGACCCGCTCCACCCCGGCGCCGCCGCCGGCGGCGGCGAGCTTCGACGAGGTCCGGACGAAGATCGCGCGGATCCCCCGAGTGCCGATCGCGATCCGCCCCACCCCGATGGTCGAAGCGCCGAACCTCACCCGAACGCTGGGCGGGCCCCGGATCTTCGTGAAGCGCGACGACCTCACCGGCGTCGCGCTCGGCGGCAACAAGCTGCGCAACCTCGAGTTCCGCCTGGCCCGGACGATGGCCGAGCGGCCGGACGTGGTCCTGGTCGGTCTCGACCTCCAGTCGAACTCGGCGCGCCAGACGGTCGGGGCATGTAACCGGCTCGGCCTGCGAACCGTGCTGGTCCTCGAGGGCGCTCGGCCCCGCGAGGTCCAGGGAAATCTCCTCGTGGACTACTTGCTCGGGGCCGAGATCCACTTCGCCGCCGACCGGCCCGAGCAGCGGCGAATGCTCGACCGCCTGGCGGAGGAATGCCGGCGGCGGGGCGAGCGGCCGCACATCCTGAACGACAATCCGATGTTCGACGTCGCCTCCGCGATCGCCTACCTGGAAGCGACGATGGAGATGCTGGACCAGCTTCGCGCCGTCGGCGCGGCGCCGACCGTCCTCTACATGTCCTCCTCGGGCAAGGGCCAGGCCGGCCTCGAGCTCGCCCGGGAGCTCTGGAGTGGCTTCCGGGTGCATGGGGTGACGGCGACCCGGGAGTACGACGTGCCCGCCCGCACCGCGGCCATCGCCAACGAGACCGCCGCCACCCTCGGTCTCGACGTCAGAGTGCGCCCGGAGGACGTGGTGAACTTCGATGACTTCGTGGGCCCGGGATACGGCCGACCCAGCCCGGACGGCAAGGAAGCCGTCCAGCTGTTCGCCCGCACCGAAGGGCTCGTGCTCGACCCCGTCTACACGGGGAAGTGTGCGGCCGCCCTGATCGCCCACGCCCGAACGGGGCGGCTGACCTCGGATGACACGGTCGTGTTCGTCCACACCGGCGGCGCGCCGGCGATCTTCACCTGGAGCCATTTGTGGACCGACGGCGGGCCGGCGCGCCCAGCGGACGGTCCTGCCCCTCGACCATAGGAGGCCCCCCATGAACCGTCGGACGGCCCTCGCCCTCATCTCCACCGCCGCGGCCTCACCGTTCACCCTCGGCGCGCCGCTCCGGGCGCTCGCCCAGGCGACGGCGGGGCGGACCCTCACCTACGGTCAGAGCGGTGCGGTGACGGCGCTCGACCCTGCCCAGGGTTCGTTCGCCACCTATCCCGCCGGCTACGAGGTCGGCTACTGCCTCTACGACCGGCTGGTGGACTTCGACGCGAACCTCCGCTTCGTTCCCGAGCTCGCCGAGAGCTGGGACGTGGCGGCGGACCTGAAGTCCATCCGCTTCCGTCTGCGGAGGAACGTGCGCTTCCACGACGGCACCGTGTTCAACGCTCAGGCGGTGAAGTTCAACGTCGAGCGGATGATCGACAAGGCCCGGACACCGACGAACCGGCCGCTGTGGGACCCGGTCGCAGGCGCCGACGTCGTGGACGAGCACACGGTCGTCATCCGCACCAAGGCGGCGTTCTCGCAGCTCCTCAACTCGCTCGCCCACGGCTCCGGCTCGATGGTCTCCCCGGCCGCCGTCGAGAAGCACGGCGAGAAGGGCATCGCCCAGCACCCGGTCGGGGCCGGGCCGTACCGGCTCGATTCCTTCACGCCGGGACAGGAAGTCGCGCTGCGCGCCTTCGACGGCTACTGGGGTGGCAAGCCGGCGACCGAGCGGCTGGTCTTCAAGTACATCCTTGAGGCGTCGACGCGGATCGCCGCCCTTCGCACCGGGTCGGTCGACGTCATTGACTCCGTCCCGGTCCAGCTGGTGGCGGGCCTCCGGAAGGAGCCGAACCTCGAAATCCTGGTGCGGCCCAGCCTCAGGCCCATGGGACTGGCCATCAACCTCTCGCGCCAGCCGTACGACGATCCGCGGGTCCGCCGGGCGCTGAATCACGCGATCCCGGTCGAGACCATCGCCGAGCGCGTCTTCTTCGGCTTCGCCAGGGCCTCCGACGCACCGCTGGCCTTCGACACCCAGGGCTACCAGAAGCAGCGACCCTACGAGTACTCGGTGGCCAAGGCCAAGGAGCTCCTCGGCGAGGCCGGCTTCAAGCCGGGAGCGAACGGCCAGCTCGAGCGCGACGGGAAGCCCCTCAAGATGACGCTCCTCGCCTCGGAGGGTCTCTTCCCCGGCGACGTGAACATCGCGGAGATCGCCCAGCGCGCCTTCCAGCAGCTCGGCATCGACGTGACCATCAGCAAGATCGAGCGGGGCTCATACTGGGACGCTCTCCGGCAGGAGCGGGCGGCGCTCACCTTCGACCTGGCGGTGTTCGGCTTCAACCCGTCCAACGCCTCGGGTCTCTACCATCTCGAGTCTCTCTTCAAGTCCAACGCCGACGACGCGGCCCGCCCGACGGTCTGGAACATGGGACGGTACCGGAATCCGAAGGTCGACGAGCTCCTGGCCCAGGCGAACACGAACCCCGATCCGGCCAAGCAGCTGGCTGCCATGGGCGAGGCCCAGCGGATCGTCTGGGAGGACGCGCCCTACGTGTGGCTCCACGTGAACCAGAACGTCACCGCGGTCCGCAAGGGGATCAAGGGCGTCGAGCTCTGGCCCATCGTGTTCACGATCCCCCGGCGGGCGCGCGTCGAGGCGTAGCGCACGCTCTCGTTCGTTCTGATCCGCGTTGCGCGGATCCCGCTGGTCGCGCTGGGCGTCCTCACCATCATCTTTCTCATCTTCAAGATGGTGCCGGGCGACGAGGCGACGCTCATGGCGGGGGCGACGGCGAGCCAGGCGGACATCGACCTCCTCCGGGCGCGGCTTGGGCTCGACCGGCCCCTCGTCGAGCAGTACACGACACGGCTCGCCGGGCTCGCGCGCGGCAATTTCGGCTACTCGTCGACCTTCCGCGGGAACCCGTTGCCGCACGTCCTCGCGCGCCTCCCGGCCACGATGCTCCTCATGGCGACGGCGATCCTCGCGACGGTTCTCCTCGGCCTTCCTGCCGGAGTCCTCGCCGCCGTCGCGCACAACCGCTGGCCCGACTACCTCCTCTCGTTTCTCGTCGTGGGACTCCTCGCCGTCCCGAACTTCTGGCTCGGTCTCATGCTGATCGTCGTCCTGTCGGTGGAGCGCGGCTGGCTTCCGAGCTTCGGCTTCTCCGGTCTGGCCTCCCTCGTGATGCCGACCATCGCCCTGGCCGCCCGGCTCGTCGCGCTCGTGGCCCGGATGACCCGGGGCGTGATGCTGGAGGAGCTGGCCAAGGACTACGTCCGCACCGCGCACGCCAAGGGTCTCGACACCGCGGCGGTGGTGGCCCGGCATGTCCTGAGAAACGCCCTGATCCCCACCGTGACCGTCATCGGCCTCCAGACCGGCTACCTGCTGGGCGGCTCTGTCGTCGTCGAACGGCTCTTCGCCTGGCCCGGAATCGGCGATCTGATGATCAACGCCATCGGAGCGCGTGACCACACGCTTGTCCAGGCGATCACGATCCTGTTCGTCGTGGGCTTCCTCCTGGTCAATCTCGCCGTGGACGTGCTCTACGTGCTCATCAACCCACGGCTCCGCCATGCCTGAGTCCGGCGGGGGCGCCGATCTCTACGCCGGGTGGGTGGACCCCGGCGGAGTGGGAGCGCAGACGGCGGGGGCCGGTCCGACCCGCCGGCGGCGCGGCGCGCACATGCTGCTCGGAGGCGGCCTGCTCGTCGGCTACGTCGCCCTCGCCGCGCTCGGTCCCTGGCTCGCCCCGTACGGGGCGAACGAGCAGGACCTCCTGGGGGTGCTCGCGCCGGCGTCGGCGGAGCACTGGCTGGGCACGGACCAGATCGGTCGCGACCTCCTGTCGCGGATCGTCGTCGGCGCTCGGTTCACCCTCACGGCGGCGCTGGTCTCGGTGATCCTGGCCGCGTCCGTGGGGGCGACGGTCGGGCTCGTTGCGGGCTACTTCGGCGGTCGGATCGATGGTGGCCTCATGGCCGTCGCCGACCTGCTCCTCACGGTGCCGAACCTGATCCTCGCGATCGCCATCGCGAGCGTGATCGGCGCAGGGATGACCGGGCTGATCGTCGCGACGACGACCAGCTTCGTCGCGCCGGTCGCGCGCCTGATCAGGGGCCGCGTGCTCGAGGTCCGGCAGGAGGACTTCGTCCAGGCCGCTCGCGCCGTCGGCGTGCGCGACGCGCGCATCCTGGCGCGCCACGTCCTGCCGCACGCCACCACCACCCTCGTCATCGAGACGAGCCTCCTGGCCGGGCAAGCCGTCCTCATCGGATCGGCCCTCGGCTTCCTCGGGCTCGGTGTCCGGCCGCCCGCGCCCGAGTGGGGCACGATGCTCTCGGGCGGCCGCGAGTTCATCGAGGTCGCGCCCCATCTGGTCGTCGCCCCCGGGGTCGCCATCTCGCTGCTCGTCTTCGCCTTCAACGTCTTCGGAGACGGGCTGCGCGACCGGCTCGACCCCCGCCGCCATGCATGAGGAGCCCATGAGCGACTTCGCCGTCGTCGATTGCCACGGCCACATCTTTCCCCCGCTGGCCGGCGCCTCGGGCTTCCCGAGCGCGGAGGCGCACCTCGTGCACCAGCAGCGGGCGATGCACGTGCACGGCAACCAGCCCTACCGGCGTCTCCGGGACCATGCGGTCGTGACCGAGCGGCACCTCTGGCAGGCCGACGACCCTTCGGAGACCGGCCGGGCGGACGCCCGCTTCCGCGTGGGACGGTTCGGCCGCTTCGAGTGGGAGCACGGCGGCGAGCGCTACTACGTCCAGTTCCTGCCGCCGCACATGCAGGATCTCGCCGCGCCCCCCGAGGGCATGGTGGTCGAGATGGACTACGCGGGAGTCGGCACCGCCGTGCTCCAGAACGATCACATCTACGGCAATCTCGCCGAGTACTTCGCCGACGCCGCGCGCCGCTGGCCCGGCCGCTTCATCGGGCTGGCCCAGGTCGACGAGCCGTTCGGGTATCGCGACGAGGAGCTTCGCGCCCTCGAGGACCAGGTCCGCCGGCTCGGCATGCGCGGCCTCTACTTCACGATGACCGCGTTCTTCCGGAACGGCTACCGCACCCTCCCGGACGATCCCACCTTCGATCCCCTGTGGCGGGCGGTGACGCGCCTGGACCTCCCGGTATTCTGGGTCCACTCGGCCAAGTCGCCGGCGGGCGACTACCGGGACGAGATGCGGCGACTCCGCCGCATCGTGGAGCGGCATCCAGCGATCCGGCACGTGCTGGTTCACGGGGTGCCGACCGGACTGTACGCGGACGACGCGGATCGAATCCGCTGGCCCGAGGAAGTGGCCGACCTCCTGGACCGCCAGCCCGTGTGGACCGAGGTGCTGTACCCGATCGCCTGGGCCGGCCGGATGCCCTATCCGTACCCGCGGGCGCAGCACCACATCCGCCAGACCTACGAGCGATTCGGTCCCCGAAAGCTGGTGTGGGGCTCCGACATGCCGAACGTCGGCCGCTACTGCACCTACCGGCAGGCTCTCGCATACGTCTGGGATCACACGGAGTACGTGACCGCCGAGGACCGGCGCCGCATCTTCCGCGAGAACGCGCTGGAGTTGCTGGCTCCGGCCGCCGCCGTCGTGTGAAGGGACCCGGGGCCTGGCCCCAGGTAGCGCGGCCGGATCCGGCGGAATGAGCCGCCGGCCGCCGCGCCGGCTCCGGGTCCACGGCACCGCGGGCGCGAGGTGGAAAGGAGCGTTCGCGATGGCATTCATCGGCACCGTCCCTGTGGACGAGGCAGAGGGTGACGTCCGCGCCCTGTACGAGGGCAGCCAGGCGCGTCTCGGTTACGTCCCCAACTACGCCAAGATATTCAGCCATCGCCCGCAGGTCATGGCGGCGTGGAGCGCGCTCCTCGCCAGCATCCGGGGCAATCTCGATCCCCGCCAGTACGAGCTGATCACCCTGGCCGCCGCCCGTGCCCTGCAGAGCTCGTACTGCATGCTCGCCCACGGCGCCGTCCTGCGCGAGAGGTTCTACCCGGCCGCCCAGCTGACTGCCATCGCCGCGGATTTCGCCCGTGCGGGACTGGCTCCGTCCGACGTGGCCGCGATGACCTTCGCGGAGAAGGTCGCCCGCGACGCCGGGGCGATCAGCGACGCCGACGTGCACTCGCTGCGCGAGCACGGCTTCACGGACGCGCAGGTGTTCGACATCGCGGCCGCCGCGGCAGCCCGATGCTTCTTCAGCAAGCTCCTCGACGCCCTCGGGGCCCCGCCCGACGCGGTCTTCGGCCAGCTCGAGGACGATCTGAAGCGGGCGCTCACCCAGGGACGACCGATCAGCGCCGAGAGCCCGGAGCGGATACCACTGGCCCCGACGGCGTCGCCGCCGCCGTAACCCCACGGGGCCGGGACACGCTAGGGCTCGGCGCGAGCCTCGAGGCGCGTCGCCGCCGCACGGTCGACGAGCCAGATCAGCGCGCCGGACGTGGGACGGACCACCTGGCTCGGGTAGAGATCGGGCTCCCGCGGCCCGTCGAGGACAGCCGAGAGCGTGTCCGCCTTGTCCGACCCCGTGACGAGGAACATCACGGCGTCGCTCCGGTTGAGGACCGGCGACGTCAACGTGATCCGGTGACTGCCCAGCTTTTCCACCCACGTGGCCACGACCGGGCGCGCCGTCTCGTGCACCGCGGCGGTGCCCGGAAAGAGGGACGCCGTGTGGCCGTCGGCTCCCATGCCGAGGATCACGAGGTCGAACTGCGGCCACCCCGCCTCTGCTCGCCCGTGAGCGGCGAAGGCCTCGCGCAGCTCCCGGGCGTAGCGCGCCGCGGCCCTCGTGTGGTCCGGGTCCTCTCCGGCGATCCGATGGATCTGCGCCGTCGGGATCGGCACGCGGCCAAGCAGAGTATCGTGGGCCATCCGGTAGTTGCTGTCCGAATGGTCGGGCGGCACGGGCCGCTCGTCCCCCCAGAAGACGTGAAGACTCCCCCAGGGCACGCGTGCCCGGTACGGAGCCGCCGGATCGGCGAGCAGCGCATGCAGGCCTCGAGGCGTCGAGCCGCCCGACAGGGCGACGAACGCGGCGTCACGCGCGCTTACCGCTGCCTCGACCCGTGTGGCGAACTCCTCGGCGGCCGCGTGCTGGACCGCCGGCACGTCGGGCAGGACGCGGACGCCCCGGGTCACATCCATGCGCCGGTCCGACGAGGGCTCACTCCAGGAGTCCCGCCTCGAGCGCGGCGCGGCGAGCGGCGCCGAGGAGCGCCGCCTGGTCGTTCAGCACCACACGTACGGACATCGCCTCGAGGAGTGGTCGGAGTCGCCCCTTGGCGGCGAACGCGTCGAGGAACGTCCGGCTCTGGAGGACCGAGAGCACCCGGGGGGCGATGCCGCCGCCGAGATAGACCCCCGCCGTAGCCAGCATGCGGAGGCCCAGGTTCCCCGCCTCGGCGCCGTAGATCGCCACGAAGAGCTCGAGCGTACGGACGCAGATCTCGGCCCGCCCCTCGATGCCCGCGTGCGTGATGGTCGGCGCCGGGTCCCCGGTCTGCAGCGCCTCGGCGAGCCAGGTCGGCTCCCCAAGGCCCTGTCGGTCGCGAAGAAAGCGATAGATGTTGTGCAGTCCCGGCCCCGAGAGGACGCGCTCGACGCTCACGTGGCCCACCTCCACCGCCAGGAACCGCCACAGGGCCCCCTGCAGCTCGTCCTGCGGCGCCCAGTCGGCGTGGCCGCCCTCGGAGGCGACGGGGCGGTGGTGCCGGCCGTTCCAGACGAGCCCGGCCTCGCCGAGGCCGGTCCCGGCGGAGATCACCGCCGCGTTGCCCGTCGGCGCCGGGCGGCCGGGCTGCAGCACGGCGAAATCGGTGGCCGGCAGCGCCGCGAGCCCCCATGCATTGGCTTCCAGGTCGTTGAGCAGGAGCACGTGATCCAGGCGCAGCTGCGCGGCGAGAGACCGCGCGTCGACGCCCCAGGGCAGGTTCGTCGCGTCCACGCGATCGTCACGCACCGGACCGGCCACGCCCACGCAAGCGTGCGCGATCTTGCCGGGCGCCTCGCGGAGGAAGATCTCCACGATCTCGTCGAGGCTCGCGTGTCGCTGGCTGGGATAGATCCGCGTGACGCCCGGGGCCAGCTTGCCCCCAGCCACCTCGAACCAGGCGAGGCGAGTGTTCGTGCCGCCGACGTCACCCGCGAGGATCACCGAGCCGTCCCTGAGACAGGTCGCCCGAGGGCCGGGGGCATCCGGACGCGCTCACTCGCCGGCGTACCAGCGGCGCCCGTCCTCCCGGATGAGCTCGCTCGCCGCCGCCGGTCCCCACGACCCCGCGGCGTAGTTGGGAAAGCCCGGCGCCGGGAGGGAGCCCCACGCGTCCAGGATCGGCGTCGCGATCCGCCACGCGGCCTCGACCATGTCCGTCCGGTGGAAGAGAGTGCTGTCGCCCACCATGCAGTCGTACAGGAGGCGCTCGTAGCCGGTGGCCGCGGTCGTCTCGCCGAAATCCTTGTAGCTGAAGTCCAGCTTCACCGTCTCGATGCGGGCCATCGGGCCCGGCCGCTTCGCCTTAACCTGGAACTCGATCCCCTCGTCGGGCTGGAGGTGCAGCACCAGGCGGTTCGGGTCGATCTCGCCCATCGCCGCCCGATCGAGGAGGAGCAACGGAGGACGACGGAACTCCACGACGATCTCCGTCTGGCGACGGGCCAGGCGCTTGCCGGACCGCAAGTAGAAGGGCACCCCCGCCCAGCGCCAGTTCTCGACGAACAGCTTGAGCGCGGCGTACGTTTCGGTCGTGGAGGTCGGGGAAACCCTGGGTTCCGCCCGGTACGCCCGGGCGGGCTGGCTCCCGATCACCCCCTCGCCGTACTGGCCGCGGACCGTCCGGTCGAGGATCTCCTCGGCGCCCATGGGCCGGATCGCCTGGAGCACCTTCACTTTCTCGTCCCGGACCGCGTCGGCCGCGAACGAGATCGGGGGCTCCATCGCGACGAGCGCGAGGAGCTGGAACATGTGGTTCTGGATCATGTCGCGGAGCACGCCCGCCGTCTCGTAGTAGCCGCCTCGCTCCTCCACGCCCACCGTCTCGGCCACCGTCAGCTGGACGTGGTCGACGTACGTCCGGTTCCAGATCGGCTCGAACACGCCGTTCCCGAAGCGGAAGACCATGATGTTCTGGACGGTCTCCTTGCCGAGATAGTGGTCGATCCGGTAGATCTGATCCTCCCGGAGTACCCCGGCCAGCTCGGCGCTCAGCGTGCGGGCGGATTCGAGGTCGTGGCCGAACGGCTTCTCGACGACGACGCGCCGCCAGCTGTCTCCCTCCTGACGAAGGAGTCCCGTCGCCCCCAGGTGGCGCACGACCTCTCCGAACAGGTTCGGCGGGATCGCGAGGTAGAAGAGCACCTTGCCCCCGGTTCCGCGGCGCTTGGCGATCTCCCCGAGCAGGTCGGCGAGCTGCGTGTAGACGGCGGGGTCGGCAAGGTCGCCCCCCTGGTAGAACATCGCCTCTCGGAGCTCCGCCCATAGCCCCTCGTCCACAGAGGTTGTGGCGAACTCCCGGATGTCCCGCGCCTGCTCCTCGCGGAACTGCTCGTGGGTCATCTCCCGCCTGGCGACCCCCACGATCGTGAACTCCCGCGGCAGGAGCCCGGAGGTCCTGAGGTTGTACAGCGCCGGCACGAGCTTCCGCTTCGTCAGGTCCCCGGCGGCGCCGAAGATCACCACCGTGCACGGGGGGGCCGGACGGCCCGGCCCCGACAGCGCCTGACCCGCCGAGACTTCCATGAGAGTCTAGCCTCCGGTCGGCCGCTCGATGTGGCCGCCGAACTTGTGCCGCATGGCGGACAGAACCCGCTCGGCGAACGTGTGCTCCTGCCGCGAGCGGAATCGCACGAACAGCGATGCCGAGAGCACGTCCGCGGGAACGCTCTCCTCGATCGCCGCCATGACGCTCCAGCGCCCCTCGCCCGAGTCCTGCACGACCCCCGTGTACCCCGCCAGGGTCGGACTCTCGGCGAACGCCTCGGCCGTGAGGTCCAGGAGCCACGAACTCACGACGCTCCCCCGCCGCCACACCTCGGCGATGTCGCGGATCGGAAGCTCGTAGCGGTGCGGCTCCGGCAAGTCCGCCGACCGCGCGTTGACCAGGATATCGAACCCCTCCGCGTACGCTTGCATGAGCCCGTACTCGATCCCGTTGTGGATCATCTTCACGAAGTGCCCGGCGCCGACCGGGCCGCAGTGAAGATACCCGAGCTCGGCCGTGCCGCTCATCCTCTCCCGGCCCGGGGTACGCGGCGTCAGGCCCGTCCCCGGCGCGAGCGTGCGGAACACCGGGTCGAGCCGCGCCACCACCTCCGAGTCACCGCCGATCATGAGGCAGTATCCCCGCTCGAGTCCCCAGATCCCGCCGCTCGTGCCGACGTCCGCGTAGTGAATGCCCCGGTCCCGGAGCGTCGTCGCCCGGCGCACGTCGTCCTTGTAGAAGGAGTTCCCGCCGTCGACGATCATGTCGCCCGCGGCCATCCGGCTGGCGAGACCGGCGACGACCCCTTCGGTCGGACCGCCGGCCGGCACCATCACCCACGCGACGCGGGGCGGATCCAGCCGCTCGACGAGCTGGTCCAGTGACGCCGCGCCAAGAGCGCCCTCGGCCGCGATCTGCCGGACCGCCTGGGCATCGATGGCATGGGCGACGACGCGGTGGCCACCACGCATGAGCCGGCGCGCCATGTTGCCGCCCATCCGGCCCAGCCCGATCATCCCGATTTGCACGTCACCACGCCCTCTCCGCCGCGAGCGCACGCCCCGGGTCATCCGACGGCCTGTGCGATGGCCTTCCCGAGCGCCCTCAACCCCGCCGCGACGTCCGGACCGAGGTGCGCCCTCAGCGCGCGCCGACCCCGCTCGGCGAGGACCTCGATGTCGCCTCGCGCCTGAGCGGCCTTCACGGCGCCGAAGGTGTACCGCTGGCCGGGCACGGGCAGGTCCGTGGCGTCGTCGCACGTGATCTGGAGGAACACGCCGGTGTTCGGGCCGCCCTTGTAGGCCTGCCCTGTCGAGTGCAGGAAGCGCGGGCCGAACCCGAGGCACGTGGCGACCCGGTACCGCTCCCGGATCCGCATCCGGAACTCCTGGAGCGCGGCCTCGTGCGCCTGGGTCATCTCGACGTAGGCGAGCAGCGCGGCGTAGTCCCCGGGACGGATCCGGTCGAGGTGGGCGCGCAGAAGGCCGGCGAGGGTGCGGTCCCCTCCCACGAGCGCCCCGGCGTTCCGCGGATCGGCAAAGAGCCGGATCCCGTCCGCTTCCAGGAGCGGCGTCTCTGTGGGGAGGCGCCCCGTCCTCTCGAATTCCTGGGTGAGCCGACGGGTCGCGACCTTGCTGGCCTCGACGTCAGGCTGGTCGAACGGGTTGATCCCGAGAACCGCCCCCGCCACGGCGGTGGCGAACTCCCAGCGGAAGAACTCGGCGGCGATCTCATGGACGTCCGGGATCTCGATCCGTACCACCGGGTGGCCCGCCGCCTGAAGGCTCGCCATGGCGCGGTCCTGGGCAGCATCCGGCGCCGAGAGGAGTCGGAGGTGAACGAACAGGCGGTCCCGGCCATAGAACTCCGCAGGCCCCAGCGGCTCCCGATCCACCGGGATCAGGCCCTTGCCCGCCTTTCCGGTCGACTCGGCCAGCAGCTGCTCGAGCCAGGCTCCCAGGTCGTGGATGCCTGGGGCCGCAACGAGCGTGATCTTGTCGCGCCCGCGGCTGCCTAGCACCCCTAGGATCACCCCCAGGACCGCGCCGGGATTCTCCTCGGCGGGGCCCCGCGCGGCGCAGGCGCGCACCATCGTCTGGGCCTGCCGGAGCAAGCGCTCGACGTCGAGCCCCATCACGGCGGCCGGCACCATGCCGAAATCGGACAGGGCCGAGTAACGCCCGCCGATCGACGGCAGGCCGTGGAACACGTGGCGGAAGCGCTCGGCGCTGGCGGCTTGCTCCAGCTTCGAGCCGGGGTCCGTGATCGCGAGGAAGCGGTCGCCGGCCTTGGCGGGACCGGCGACCCCCTTCAGGCGCTCCAGGAAGTACTGCGCGAAGATGTTGGGCTCGAGCGTCGTGCCGGACTTCGAGGACACGATGAACAGCGTCCGCCCGAGGTCCACGCGCGCCTCGGCCGCCCGGACCTGCGCGGGATCCGTCGAGTCCAGCACCGCCAGCTCGGGCCACCCGGGGAGGCGGCCGAAGGTCATGCGAAGAACCTCGGGACAGAGGCTCGAGCCGCCCATGCCGAGGAGCAGGACGTGGGTGAAGGCGGCTTGCCGCGCGTCCTCTGCGACGCGCCGGAGATCGCCGACCCGCGCGAGCTGCTGGTCCGCGATCCCGAGCCACCCGAGCCAGCTCGCCTCGTCGGTGCCCGTCCAGAGCCCGGCGTCGCGCGCCCAGAGCCGGGCGACCTTCCCCTGCTCGGTCCACTCGCGAAGCGTCGCCCGGACGGCGGCGTCGAGATCCGCCGGCAGGGTCCAGGTCTGCGGGTTCGGCATGTCGACTCTCCTGCTATGCTAGGCCCGCGGGCGAGGCCTGGCTAGGGCCTTTCCCGCTCCGAGGAGGCCAGCCCTGGTCGGCGCACCCCCGAACCCACCGCCTGCCCCGCGTCCGGAGGATCTCGCGCGCCTCGCCGCTCAGGCCCTCGTCCTGACCCGCGAGGCGGGCAGGGACGTCCGAATCGGGCTCGGGTCGGGCCGAGCCGCGGAGGCGTTCGTGCGGGCGCTCGCAGACGAGGCGCGCCGGGGACTTCGCGTGAAGGGCGTCCCCACGTCGCAGGCGACCGCGGCGCTCGCGGCGTCCCTCGGCCTGGCCCTCTCCGAGCTCACCGAGGACCCGCTCGACCTCACGGTCGACGGCGCCGACGAGGTCGATCCGCGCCTCGACCTGGTTAAGGGCTATGGCGGCGCGCTCACGCGGGAGCGGATCGTCGCCGCCGCCTCGCGTCGGCAGGTCATCCTCGTGACGCGGGACAAGCTCGTACCGCGCCTGGGAGCCCGAGGCCGCCTGCCGGTGGAGATCGTGCCGTTCGGGCGGACCCTCTGCGCCCGCCGGCTGGCCGCGCTCGGGTGCCAGCCCACCCTGCGCGAGGTCGTGGGCGGACCATTCGTCACCGACAACGGCAATTGGATCCTCGATTGCGGGATCGCGGCCCAGGACGACGCCGCCGCGCTCGACCGCGAGATCCGCCGAATTCCTGGCGTCGTCGACACCGGCTTCTTCCTCGGCACGGCGGAGCGAGTGCTCGTCGCCGAGGCGGAAGGCGTCCGGGTCCTGAAGCGCGCCGGGGACCCGGGGCGCACGTGACGGCCGCCGACCACTCCCCCACGGAGGATTCTTCGATGGAGCTCGGGTTCATCGGCCTCGGCCGCATGGGCATGAACATGGTCGTCCGCCTGGTGCGCGGCGGCCATCGCGTCGTCGTGTACAACCGCAGCCCGGAAAAGGTGCGCGAGGCGGAGGGCCACGGCGCGGTGGGCACGTCGTCCATCGCCGACCTGGTTGCACGGCTCGGAAGGCCCCGGGCCATCTGGGTCATGGTCCCGGCGGGGGCGGTTACCCAGGAGATGATCGACACGGTCGTGCGCCACCTCGACAAGGACGACATCGTCATCGACGGCGGCAACTCGAACTTCCACGAGGACGCGCGCCGCGCCCAGGCGCTCAAGCCGCTGGGCATCCACTACATGGACGTCGGGACCAGCGGGGGCATCTGGGGCCTCCAGGTGGGCTACTGTCTCATGGTGGGCGGCGACCTGGCGGTGTTCCGCCACCTCGAGCCCCTGTTCCGCACGCTCGCTCCCGAGCGTGGCTACGGACACATGGGCGCTCATGGCGCCGGCCACTACGTGAAGATGGTCCACAACGGGATCGAGTACGGCATGATGCAGGCGATCGCCGAGGGCTTCGCGCTGATGCACAAGAGCCCCTACGGGCTCGACCTGCCGAAGATCGCCGACCTGTGGATGCAGGGGAGCGTGGTGCGCTCGTGGCTCGTCGAGCTGGCCGGTCGGGCGCTCACCGAGGATCCGGCGCTGCAGAAGATCCGCGGCTGGGTGGAGGACTCCGGCGAGGGCCGGTGGACCGTTCAGGACGCGATCGACCAGTCCGTGCCCGCCTGGACGATCACGGCCGCGCTCTTCACCCGCTTCCGCTCGCGCGAGGAGGACTCGTTCGCCGACCGCATGCTCGCGGCGCTCCGCAACCAGTTCGGCGGGCACGCCGTCCGGGCACGGGAGTGACGGCCGGCGCGGGGAACACGCGCCCCACGCTCGGCGAGCACCTGCGGGGCACGGAGGACCCGGGGTCGCGGGTCGATCCGGACCTGGCGGCCGTCCTCGAAGCGCTCGCCGAGGCCGGGGCGCGGCTGGCGCGCGAGATCGCCCGGGCCGCCCTCACCGACGGACTGGGGGAGACCGGCGAGGTCAACGCGCACGGTGACCGGGTGCGGCGGCTGGACGTCCGGGCCAACGACCTCCTGCTGACAGCCCTCCGGGCCACCGGCGTGGTGTCGGCCGTCGCCTCGGAGGAGCTCCCAGAACCCGTGGTGTGGCCACATGCGGGCGCCGGAGGAAGCCTCTCGGTCTGTCTCGATCCGCTGGACGGCTCGCTCAACACCGACGTGGCCGGCGTCGTGGGCACCATCTTCGGCATCCGAGCGGGACCGCGAGGAGAGGCCTCCGACGCGGCCCCGGCCGTGCTCGGCGCCGGCACCCGGCAGGTCGCGGCCGGCTACCTCGTTTACGGTCCGGCCACCGTCTTCGTCTATGCGGCGCGGGGCCGCGTCGACGCGTTCGTCCACGACCCGGCCGACGGCCGGTTCCGGCTCACGCGTGCGGGCGTGCGCGCACCGGCCGCCGGGCGCACCTATGCGGTCAACGACGCGAACTGGCCGCACTGGGGCCCGGCCCCGCGCGCGCTCGTCGAGCGGCTACGCCGGGCCCGCCGCGGGGAGGCTCCGTACTCGCTCCGGTACTCGGGCGCCCTGGTCGCGGACTTTCACCGCACGCTCGTCGAGGGTGGGATCTACCTCTATCCGCCGGACACCGGTCGGCCGGACGGACGGATCCGGCTCCTGTACGAGGCCGCGCCGCTGGCGCTGGTGGCCGAAGCGGCCGGGGCCCGCGCGAGCACGGGTCGGGGCCGGGTCCTGGACGTGGTCGCCACCGACTACCATCAGTGCACGCCGCTCTACATCGGCAGCGCGGAGGAAGTGGCCTGGGCCCAGGCCTGCCAGCAGGAGCTCTCCGAGTGACGGAGGGCCCGGGCGGCGCGGCGACGCTCGTCCGGGTGGCCAGGAGCGCCGCGGACTGGCACGCGGTCCGCAGCCTCTGCTGCCGAACCGGCGACGCGGGGGACCCGATCGATCCTGCGCGCTGGCCACTGTTCGCGGAGCTCTGGATCGGCCCCTACCAGCGGCTGGTGCCTGCCTGGACGTACGTGGCGGAGGCGGAAGGCGGCGTCGTCGGCTACCTCACCGGCTGCCCGGACACCGTGGCGCTGCGGCGGGCCCAGCGGTTGCGGTTCACGCTCCCGCTCTTGGCCCGGATCGCCTGCGGTCGTTACCCATGGAGCGCGGACGCCCGGCGGACCGTGCGCCTCGCCTTGCACCTTCGCCGAGACACGGAATCGCGCCTCGCCGCCGCACTCCCGGGCGGGTTCAGCCGGAGCTACCCGGCCCACCTCCACATGAACGTGGAGGCTGGGTACCGGCGGCGGGGCATCGGGTCAGCGCTGATCGAGCGGTACGCGCACGATCTGCAGGCGGCTGGCGTGTCGGGCATCCACCTCTTCTGCGGGCCGGCGCCGCGCAGCTTCTACGCGCGCCAGGGCTTCACGGAGTTCGCCGCGCTGGAGATCAGCCCCGGCCACCGGGTCTACACGCTGGGCCGCCGGCTGGCGCCGGCCAGCCGGCGCGTGGGCACGGACGCTGAAGGCGGGCGGCCGCCGGGCGACCGGACTACTGCCGGAGGCGCGTGAGCAGCGTCTCGAGCTGCTGGACCGCCAGCTGCTGACGGCCCTCGGCGGTCTGGCAGCGCTCGCGGAGCTCCCGGGCGACGCGATCGTACTCGCCTCGCAGGGTCTCGTGCTCCGTCCGGAGCCCGGCCAGCGCGTGGGTAGTCTCCGCGTAGGCCGCATCGAGCGCGGTGAGCGCTGCCAGGCGCTCGTCGAGCTCGCGACGGCCGACGATGTGAGCGGCCTCCAGCTCGACCAGCCTCCGGGCGAGCTCGGCTCCGCGCTCTCGCTCCTCCGCGAGCTGGCGACCCAGGTCGCGGTGCTCATCGAGCAGCCGCTGATGCTCGCTCCGGATCGTCGTGAGGCTCTCGAGAGTCTCCGTCTGGACTTGGGACAGCTCCGCGTGGATCCGTGAGCGAGTCTCGTGCTCGTCGCGGAGCTGGGCATGCGCCGCCTGGAGCTCGGCGAGCCGGCGCTCCTGGATGCTCTGCTGGTCGGCCTGCTCGGTCGCGGCTCGCAGAAGCTCCGCCTGGTCGTTCAGGAACGCCTCGTACGACTGCCGCATCTCTCCGAGCGCCCGGACCGCGCCCTGGTACTCCCGGGTGAGCACCGAGTGGGCTTCCTCGAGCCGTTCGTGCTGCCTGGCGAGGCCGACCCCGGAGCTCTCCCCGTACACACGGGTGAACGCCCGCTGGAAGGCCGTGTCGGTCGACATGACCAGCCGCACGCGGCAACCGGTCATCGTTTCCAGGTCCTCGGCGATCCAGCCGTCGGTCGGATCCGCGAGGGCCACGGTCAGCACGTCGTCGACGCGCGCCACCGGGAGAACTCGGTTCTGCTGCGCGAAGGTCTTCGGGACGAGCGACGTCAGGCCACGGTCGATGGAGAAGCGGTCGAGGTCGACAAAGGCCACGTCGAGCTGCGTGCATAGCGCGTGCTTGAGCGTCTCTTCGTTGACGAAGCCGAGCTGGAGCAGCGCGTCGCCGAGCCGGAGCCCCGTGCGGCGGTGGTGGTCGACCGCGAGCTGGAGCTGCGTCTCGCTGATGGCGTTGGTCTCGACCAGGATGTCACCGAGCCGGTACTTCTTGTGATACCGGCGCAGCACCATCTCCAGGTCCGACGACGAGAGCGCCCCCTGCTCGACGAGCAGCTGCCCGACCGGGGTGCCGTCGGAGCTGGCCTCCTGCGCCCGGAGGGCGGTGGCCAGCTGCGCCTCGGTGACCAGGCCCTCGCGGAGAAGGAGCTCGCCGAGGAGCCGGGCCCGGGAAGGCGAGAACGCGCCTCGTCGCGGTGGGACCGGCGGCGGAAGTGCCACCGCCTCGTGGCCGTTCCCGTAGCTGCCGTTGAGGTGCGCCGTCGCCATGTGCTGTCTCCTCAACCCCTTAGCCGGTCCGTGACCGTCTCGATCTCCCGGACGATCGCCGCGTGGTCGATCAGTAGCGTTTCGTGCGACGCCCGCAGCTCGGTCATGCGCCTCTCGGCCTCCGCCGCCCGGCCCTGAGCCAGCGTCAGCTCGCCGCGCAGCTCCTCGTGCCCGGCCCGGAGCGTGTTCTGGGCGCCCCGGAGGTCTTCGAGGGTGCGCGCGTTCCACTCGTTCCGGGCCTGGCGCTCGGCCATGAGGTTCGCCGTCGTTGCGTGGTCGGCGCTGAGCGCGTCGTACGCATCGCGCAGGTCCCCGAGCGCTCGCGTGCTCTCCGCGTGCTCCGCGCGCAGCTTCTCGAGCGTCTCCCGGGCGGCCTCGTACTCCATCCGGAGCGCCGCGTGGGCCTCCCGCAGGCCGACCAGAGCCTGGTCGTTCCACTCGTTCCGCGTTCGCTGCTCGGCCAGGGTGCGCGTGGACGCCTCGCGGTCCGCCAGGAGGGCCTCGTGCGACCGCCGCAGCTCCGCGAGCTTCTGCTTGCTCACGTCGTGCTCGGCGCGGAGGATCTCGTACTCGCGACCGAGCTGCTCGGCGCGCCGGACGAGCCCGACCTCGGCACTCTCCCCGTAGGTCCGCGCGAAGGCCCGGCGGAACGCGGCATGCGTCGACGTGACCACGTTGACGCGGGAGCCGGTGGCGGCCGCGAGCTCCGCCACGACTCCCAGGTCGGACGGGTCGTCCATGGCCACCACCAGGACCCGATCGGTCTTCGAGATCGGGAGTACCCGGTGACGCTCGGCGTACTCCCGGTTGATGACGAGCGCGAGGCTGTTGTCCAGCACCAGCCGGTCCAGGTCGACGAAGGTCACCCCGAATTGCTTGCAGAGCGCCTGGTTGACCTCCTCCTCGGTCACAAAGTTCAGCTGGAGGAGGGCGTCGCCGAGGCGGAGGCCCGTCTTCTTCTGATGATCCAGCGCGATCTGGAGCTGGTGCTCCGTGATGGTCTCCGTCTCGACAAGGATGTCGCCGAGCCGGTACTTCTTGCGATACCGGTCGAGCACGTTGCTGAGCTGACGCTGGGTGATCACTCCCTGGCGCACCAGGATCTGTCCCAGCGGAGTCGTGGGCTCGGTCTCTCGCTGCACCATCAGGGCGGTGGATAGCTGCGTCTCGTCGATCAGACCTTCTCGGATCAGGATCTCGCCCAGGAGACCGCGGCGGGCCTCGGGAGCCGGCGGCGGAGCCTCCTCCAGACCGTTCAGCGGGCCACCGCCTTGCCCGACGCTGGATCGAAGATCGTGCTGTCGCATGGCTCTGGGGTGGTAGCAAGGCCAGTGCCAGTGGATCCGGAGGGGCCGCCAGTGAATCCGGAGGCTCCGTCAGCGCCTCCCAAGGCCTTGACGGCGGCAAACGTCGGCGCGCCGACGGTCGCGAGGGCGGTTTCAGGGCACTAACGCATCCGAGCGCTGACGGAAATTGTCACCCGAAGGCGGCTGACAACACGGCAAGGGCTCGTGTCCCGCCGGGACGCTAGGGGGAGCCGGAAGGAGGCCCCCGCCGGGACCGGACCGCCAGGCGCTCGGCAGCGAAGGCCAGGGTGGACGGGAAGTGTCGAGCCAGCCACACCAGGAGCTTGCCGTGGCCCGTGACGACCGCCTCACGCCGGCGGCAGGCGACGGCCCGCACGATGGCGCGGGCCGCGCGGTCCGCCGGCATCACCAGCCAGCGGGGGACGCCGTCGCGGACATCCGGCTGGCGCACCCCCTGGTTGTCGACCTGACGGATCTCGCTCTCGACGAAGCCTGGGGTCACCAGGACCACGGCCACACCGTCCGCGAGCACTTCGCCCCGGAGCGCAGCGGCGAGGGCGTGCACCGACGCCTTGCTCATGGCATAGGCCGACACTCCCGGGGTGGGGAGGTGGGCGCTGACGCTTCCCACAATCGCGAGCACGCCGCGGCTGACCCGCAGCGCGGGGAGCGCGGCGAACGCGGTGCGAAGCACACCGAAGACATTGGTCTCGAACTGTCGCCGGTAGTCGGTGAGGGTCAACCGCTCCAGCGGGCCGACCACGCCGAACCCGGCGTTGGCCACCACGACGTCCAGACGGCCGAACGCGTCGAGCCCCCTGGTCACCGCGTGCTCGACGGCGCCGTCCTCGGTCACGTCGCAGGGCACCACGAGACTCCGGCGACCCGACGTCCGCAGCTCCTCTTGGAGCGCCAGGAGCCGGGGCAGGCGTCGCGCTGCCAGGACCAGGTCGGCGCCCTGGTGGGCGAACTCCCGCGCAACCGCGGCCCCGATCCCGGATGAGGCCCCGGTGACCAGCACGACGCGGTCCGTGAGGCGACCTCTGCGGCGCCTCAGTCCCGGACCCCGCGGGTAGCCCGCAGCCGCGGTCGCGTCACGCCAGGTCCGCGTGCTGGGCCTGCTCCCGGAGGACGCGGCGCAGGAGCTTGCCGGTCCCCGGCCCGGCGGGCCCGGGCGCTCGCGGAAGCTGTGGCACGAAGGCGATCTCTCGCGGCGGCTTGTTGCTCCTCCGTGGAGTTGAGACGCTGCGGGTAGGCCCGATGCGCCGGTAGCGCGTAGATCCGCTCGGGCCAGAGCGCCCGAGGCGGGAGGAAGGTCGGGGGGATCGTGCCCATCATCTCCTCTTCGGTCGCCGGTTGCAGGCGCCGTCGCACCCGGCGCCGATCGCCTGCGCCTCGATTCTATCCGGTCACGGCCCGGGAGCGCACACGGCCCGGGAGCGCCTTGACACGCGGATACCCACCTCCCTAGAGTCCGCACATGCGCTGGCGGATGCTCGGCTGGATCTGCCTCGCCGAGTTGGGCGCGCTCTCCCTCTGGTTCTCCGCCACCGCAGTCATCCCTGCCCTCCGCACGGGCTGGATGACGACCGGGGCACAGGCCTGGCTCTCGATGGCCGTGACGCTCGGCTTCGTCGTCGGGACGATCGCCAGCGGCGCCCTGACCCTGGCCGACTTCGTGGGGGCCCGGCGGCTCTTCGTCTTCTCGGCGATCGGAGGCGCCGTGGTCAACGCCGCGCTACTAATCGTCATCGAATCCCTGCCCCTCGTCCTAGCCGCTCGCTTCCTCACCGGTCTCGCGATGGCGGGGACGTACCCGCCCGCCATGAAGCTGGCCGCGAGCTGGTTCGTCGCCGACCGGGGCCTGGCCGTCGGCAGCCTGGTCGGCGCGCTGACGTTGGGCGGCGCCCTTCCCCACCTGATCAACTTCGCGGGCGGGCTGGCCTGGGCACCGGTCATCGCCGGGACCTCGCTCGCCGCGCTCGGCGCCGCCCTCATCATGGCGGCCGTGGTTCGCGACGGCCCTCACGTCCAGGGGCGGGCGCCCTTCAATCCCGGCTGTCTGGGCGAGCTCGTCCGCTCGCGCGCCGTGGTCCTCGCGAGCCTCGGCTACTTCGGCCACATGTGGGAGCTCTACGCCATGTGGACCTGGATCGGAATCTACCTTCTCGAGGCGTTCACGCGGGCGGGACTGTCCGCCGCGCCGCGCCTCGGGGCGATCGCCACGGCCCTGGTCATCGGCGCCGGGGCGGCGAGCTGCGTCCTGGCGGGCTTCATGGCCGATCGCGTTGGCCGCACCGCGGTCACGATGCTGGCAATGCTGACCAGCGGGACATGCGCCGCGGTCATCGGGCTCACCTTCGACAGGCCCGGGTGGCTCGTCCTGGTGGCCCTCGTCTGGGGCTTCACCATCGTCGCCGACTCGGCCCAGTTCTCGGCGTCGGTCACCGAGCTGGCGCCATCACCGTATGTTGGGACCGCGCTGTCACTCCAGACGAGCCTCGGCTTCTTGCTCACCCTGCCCGCCACCTGGCTCGTCCCGCGAGCGGTCGAGGCGTGGGGCTGGCCGTGGGCCTTCGCGTTCCTGGCACCCGGGCCCTTCCTGGGCACGCTGGCGATGGCACTGCTTCGCCGGCTGCCCGAGAGCGCGGCGCTGGCCCAGGGTCGGCGGTAGCGCGCGCGGTGCGGCTTCCACGCGCGCCGGCCCGCGGCCCGTCGGGCTGACGCGGCGCGTGGGCCGAGGGCGTGGCCGTTCCGTGCCCTAGCTCTCGCGCTCCTCGTACTGATCCTTGAGCGTGGCGACCACCGCGGGATCGGCCAGCGTGGTCGTGTCGCCGAGGGCGCGTCCCTCGGCGACGTCGCGGAGCAGCCGCCGCATGATCTTGCCGCTCCGCGTCTTCGGCAGCTCCGCCGCGTAGATCACGTCGTCCGGCCGCGCCAGCGCGCCGATCTTCTTGGAGACGTGCTGCTTGATCTCGTCCTTGAGCGCGTCCGACGCCGGGATCCCGAGCTTGATGGTGACGAAGGCGGCGATCGCCTGGCCCTTGATCTCGTGGGGCCGGCCGATGACCGCCGCCTCGGCGACCGCGGGGTGGTCGACCAGCGCCGATTCCACCTCCATGGTCGAGACGCGGTGCCCGGAGATGTTCATCACGTCGTCGATCCGGCCCAGGAGCCAGAGGTACCCGTCCTTGTCCCGCTTGCAGCCGTCGCCGGTGAAGTACACACCCGGGATCTGGCTCCAGTACTGCCGCTGATAGCGCTCGGGGTCACCGTAGATCCCCCGGAGCATCCCGGGCCACGGCTTCCGGATGACCAGGTAGCCGGCCTGGGCCGACTCGCCCTTGTCGTTGACGACCTCCGCGTCGATCCCGGGGAACGGCTGGGTC
>DASZOL010000047.1:0-2836 GCA_035550795.1 Candidatus Methylomirabilota bacterium | reverse complement strand
CCCGAGGTTCGATCTTCGCCGGACCCAGCGTCAACCCAGCGGGCAGATTCTCAAATGAAGGCCGGAGTGGTGGGGCGTGGGGCGGCCCGACAAGCGTCGGAGACGGGATGACCGGGATCGGGGGGTCAGGAGGCCTCGGTGGACACCCAAAACCGGCCAGTCGTGGACACCTGAAAACCGGCCAGTGAGGTAGCGGCACCCCAAGACGTTGACGGCGGCGGGGAGGCTGTGGTCTCCCCGCCGACATGACCAACATCTTGGGTGACGACACGCAGCAGCAAGTCCTGGCGTTGGGCCGGCTCGGCTGGCCGCTCCGCCGCATCGAGGCGGCGACGGGCGTGCGGCGCGAGACGGCCAGTGCGTACCTGAAAGCGGCGGGGATCCCTGTCCGCCTCCCGCGCCGGCGCCGGCCCCCGGCGCCAAATCCGGCCAGTCAGGTGTCCACCGACTTTGGCGGGCCTTCCGCCGGCCCGGAACCCCTGCCGCCCTGGCCCCCGCCGGCCAGCCGAGCTCCCACCGCCAGCGCGTGCGAGCCCTACCGGGAGTTGATCGAGCGGGCCCTCGCCCGGGGACGCAACGCCATGGCGATCTGGCAGGACCTCGTCGATGACCACGGCTTCCCCGGGCGGTACGCCAGCGTCCGCCGCTTCGTCGGGACACTCCGCGGCCAACGGAGCCCCGACGCGCATCCCGTCATCGTGACCGCCCCTGGGGAGGAAGGGCAGGTCGATTACGGGGACGGGGCCATGGTGCGCCACCCACTCACCCGGAAGTACCGCCGCACCCGGCTCTTCGTCTTCACCCTGGGCTACAGCCGCAAGTGCGTTCGGCTCCTGACCTTCGAGTCCAGCACCCGGCGCTGGGCCGAACTCCACGAAGAAAGCTTCCGGCGGCTCGGCGGCGCCGTCCGGGTCGTGATCCAGGACAACTTGCGCGAGGGTGTGCTCACGCCGGACATCTACGACCCCACGCTGAATCCGCTCTACCGCGACGTCCTCGCCCACTACGGCGCCGTCGCCCTGCCGTGTCGCGTGGGCGATCCCGATCGCAAGGGGAAAGTCGAGTCGGCGATCGGGCACACGCAGGCCACGCCGCTCAGGGGGCTCCGCTTCGAGTCGCTCGCGGAGGCTCAAGCGTATCTCGACCGCTGGGAGACGCGCTGGGCCGACACCCGCATCCACGGCACCACGAAGCGCCAGGTCGCCGCCATGTTCGCCGAGGAGCGGCCCGCCCTCCTCCCGCTCCCGGTCGAGCCCTTCCGCTACTACCGCTACGGCACCCGCACCGTCCATCTCGATGGCTGCGTCGAGATCGACCGCGCCTACTATCCCGCGCCGCCGGGCTGGATCGGCCGCGCGGTCGCCGTCCAGTGGGACGGCCGCCAAGTCCGCCTGCTCGACCCAGCCACGGGGCAGCTGCTCCGCGAGCACCGGCCCCAGCGCCCGGGTGGCTATGCGCCGCGGCCCATGGACGAGCCCTCCCGCACGCCACCGACCACCCTGGCGCTCCTGGCCCGGGCTACCCGCGCCGGGGCGCGGATCGGCGCCGTGTGCGACGCGATCCACCGCCGCGACGGCGCCCCCGGTGTCCGCCGGATCCTCGGCGTCGTGAGCCTGATCAAGAAGTATGGCCCCGCCGTCGTCGATGACGCCTGCGCCGCCGCCCTGGAGTGCGGCGCCACCACCTACCGCTTCGTCCGCCGCTATCTCGAACGGCACCCCGCCGCACCCCTCACCCTGCGCCAGATCGATCCCTTGATCCGCGAGCTCACCCACTACCGCGCCGTGATCGCGCAGAAGACCCAGGAGGTCCCGACATGACGCTCGTCGAACTGCAGCGCGCCCTCCGCCAGCTCCGCTGCTCCGGCATGGCCGCCGGCCTGGAAGGCCGCCTCCTCCAGGCCCAGGCCGAGAAGCTCGCCCCGATCGACTTCTTGTCTACCCTCGTCCAGGACGAGCTGCTCAAGCGCCAGGATCGACTCCTCGAACGCCGCCTCAAGCACGCGGGCTTCCGGGACGCCGGCAAGACCCTGGACACCTTCGATTTCGACTTCAACAAGAAGATGAACCGCGCCCTCGTCTTCGAGCTCGCCACCGGCCGCTTCATCACCCAGCGAGAGGACGGGCTCTTCCTCGGCCGGCCCGGCACGGGGAAGAGTCACTTGGCCCAAGCCATCGGCGTCGCCGTGATCCAGCAGGGCCATCGCGTGCTCTATCGCGAAGCCCACGTCCTCCTCGACGAACTCGCCGACGCCCAGCTCGACGGCACCCGCAAAGCCTACCTCGCCCACGTCACGACGATCCCGCTGCTGATCATCGACGACCTCGCGATGCGGAAGCTGCCGCAGACCGCGGCCGAGGATCTCCTCGAGATCGTCATGCGCCGGTACGAACGGGCGTCGACGCTCCTTACTTCGAACCGTCCCGTCGAGGACTGGGGCAAGCTCCTCGGCGACACCGCGGCCGTCGCCGCCTTCCTGGATCGCTTGCTCCACCACGCCCATGTCCTGACCTGCGGCCCCCGAAGCTGGCGGACCCGGCTTCAGGGCACGCGGAGCGAGGAATGAGCCTGCGGGGCCCGCTTGGCGAGCGCCTCAGAGGCTCCAGGATCGACGATCACCGGCCGACCCATATCTCGGCATCCCCTGAAACCGGTCATTTTCGGCCGGCCGCCGCCTCCGCGTCGTCCCCCACCGGCCCCGCCGCGATACCGCCGGTCACGGCGCTCTTGCGCACGCGGCCTCCGATGCGGTAGAACCCTCGTGCTTGGGGCGCTCGCCCCACTGGCCGGTTTTGACCCGTCCACGACTGGCCGGTTTTCAGGTGTCCACCGAGGC
>DASZOL010000046.1:0-92919 GCA_035550795.1 Candidatus Methylomirabilota bacterium | reverse complement strand
GAACGCCACCGCGCGCTTGAGTTGCGGCGGCCGGATCTTCGTGTAGATCTGCGTCGTGTCGATGCGTGCGTGGGCGAGGAGCGCGCGCACTTCTTCCAGGTCGTGTCGCTGCTCGAGCACCTCGACCGCGACGCCGTGGCGCAGATCGTAGGGCTTGAGCTCCGGATAGCCGATCAACATGCCGTAGGTCTTGCAGAGCCGCCAGATGTTCTTCGGCGTCATGGGCGCGTGCGTCAGTCCCACGGTGCGCTTGCCCCAGCTGGACCAGAACAGCGGCGTGTCCGGCGTGAGCGCCTCGCACTCGGGTGCGAGTGCGCGGTCCACGTAGACGCGCAGGAACCGCACCACCGCGGCCGGCAGCGGGATGTCCTGTTTCTTCCCGCCCTTCTGCCGAACACTGCGAAGCCCTCAGGTGTCGCCGAGGTGCTTCACGCGAAGGCTTGCCACTGAACCGCGGCGCATTCCGGTGAATCGGAGCAACAGGAACATCGCGAGGTTCCTCGGCCGGCCCGATGCTTGGCCGCGTCGATCAGCGCGTCCATGATGGCGGGCCCCGCGACCGCGGGGGTCTCGTGCTGGCGGGACGGGCGATCGATCCGGGCGACGGGGTTCGCGCTGAGGGTCCCGCGCTTGACGAGCCAGGTGCAGAGACTCGACAGGGTCGCGAGCCGACAGCGCAAGGTGTTGAGCCCCAGATCTTCGCCGTTGCCGCCGGCCGTCGCCAGCTCGAGGCCCCGGAGCAGGAGGATCACGCCGAGCACGGGCAGCGGGAAGATCCGGAGCAGGGTGCCGGTCGAGTCCGCGAAGAGGCCCGCGCCCCTCGCGCGACCCCGGATGAGCTGGATGACCGTGGCCACGGTCGCGAGCCTGAGGAGCACCGAGACGGGCCACCTGCCCGGTTGTAGATGGCGAAGACGTCGAGGAAGGCGTCGTGCGAGAACGGAAGGGTCACCGCGAGCGCGGACGAGATCCGAGCGTCATGCGAATCCCCCGATGGCCGCACCGCCCAGGGCCGTGAGGATCACCACGAGCCACGGGGACAGCTTCCAGAACATCAGCAGGCCGAAGGCCACCAGCGCCAGGCCGAAGTCGGCCGGGCCCCTGATCGCGCTATTCCAGACTGGATCGTAGAGGGCGGCGAGGAGGAGACCCACGACGGCCGCATTGATCCCGCGGAGGGCCGCTTGAAAGCTGGCGCGCCAGCGGACCAGCTCCCAGAACGGCAGCCCCCCGACAATCAGAAGGAAGGACGGCAGGAAGATTGCGACGAGGGCCCAGGCCGCGCCCATCCAGCCGATCGGAGGCTCCCGCATGACGGCGCCGAGATACGCGGCAAAGGTGAAGAGGGGTCCAGGCACGGCTTGGGCGGCGCCGTAGCCGGCGATGAACTCCTCGGTCGTCACCCAGCCGGGCGGCACGACCTCCGCCTGGAGCAGGGGCAGCACAACGTGCCCCCCGCCGAACACGAGGGAACCCGCCCGGTAGAAGCTGTCGAACACCGCCAGCGCATGACCCGGCGCCAGGTGGCGCGCGATCGGGAGTCCCACGAGCAGCGCGAAGAACAGGCCGACGGCGATGAGCGCGAGGCCCTTTCCGTGCCGGGTCCGGACGGCGCTCGTGGCCGACGTGCCCGCAGCCGGCAGGAGCCGCCCGCCCAGCAGTCCCGCGACGACGATCACGAGCACCTGGGCCACGGCGCTGCGGGAGGCCAGCACCGCAAGCGCCGCGAGGATGGCGAGCGAGGCCCGCTCGCGGTCGGCGGCTAGATTGCGCCCCATCCCCCAGACCGCCTGGGCGACGACGGCCACCGCGACGACCTTGAGGCCGTGCAACCATCCGGCGTCTCGGAATTCCACGCGCTGCAGGCCATAGGCGAAGGCCACCAAGGCGATCGCCGAGGGAAGGGTGAACCCCAGCCACGCCACGACCCCGCCGAGCAGTCCGGCCCGCATGATGCCGATCGCCATGCCGACCTGGCTGCTGGCCGGTCCGGGCAGGAACTGGCAGAGCGCCACGAGGTCGGCATAGTGCGACTCGTCGAGCCATCGCCGTCTCACGACGTACTCGTCCCGGAAGTATCCAAGGTGCGCGATCGGGCCTCCAATGGAGGTCAGGCCGAGACGGGCTGACACCAAGAACACTTCGAGCAGAGACCCCGAGGTTCGGGCCTCGTGGATTTCGGTGGTGGCGCGAACCCGCCCGTCACTCATCGAAGGCACCGTGCTTCACTAGTCACGATGACGGGTGGGATCGGCGGCGGGCCGAGCACGGCGACCGTCCGCAAGACCCCGTGTAGCTCGGGCCGTCCAGCCACAGGTGGCCATCGCCGGCACTCCGGCGCAAGCAAAGTATCCGTTCGATCTCGACGATGCCATAGATCTCAGACTTGCAAGTGGGTCGGGAAGCGCTGCGGCCGAGAAGGGCTATGACGACCTTGTCTTCGACCGGCTCGCTCGGTCCGACGCGCTGTTCCGGCCATCGCAAAGAGCTCGGTGAATGCGCGGCCGGCGGTGCTGAGGGAGCGCCGCTCGTGGTGGATCAGGTGGAAGGTCCGGACGATCCGGAGACCGCGCACGCGGAGCGGCCGCAGCCGACCGGTCACCTGCTCCTCCTGCATCGCGTAAATGGATACGAAGGCCACGCCGAGTCCTGCGATCACGCCCTGCTTGATCGCCTCGGTGTGCGGGAGGATCATGCCGGGGCGGTAGGCCACCCCAGCACTGGTGAGGGCTTGCTCGGTCACCAACCGGGTTGCCGATCCGGGCTCGCGCAGCAGGAGCGGTTGCGTCGCGAGTTCGGCGGGTGCGATGTGGTGGCGGCCGGCCCAGGCATGGGTCGGGCCGACGACCAGGACGAGCTCATCCTCTACGCAGGTCGCCAGGCTCGCATCGGCGGGGTTCGTGTCCCTGTGGCCGACGACGGCGAGGTCGAACTCCCCCGCATGGACCCTCGCCACAATCTGCTTGGAGTTCGCGATGTTCAGGCTCACTTCGACGGCGGGGTAGCGCTGCCGGAAGGCCCCGAGAACCCCTGGCAGCACGTAGATCCCGGGGGTGGTGCTCGCCCCAATGGCCAGCGCGCCCCGCTGTAACCCCTGGAGGTCGGCGATGGCCTGCCGCGCGTCCGTGAGCGTGGCGAACATCCTTGTCGCGTGGTCCTCGAGAATCCGGCCAGCCTCCGTCAACTGAACACTACGGCCGAGTCGATCGAAGAGAGACGCGCCGAGATTGGCCTCAAGCTCCCGGACGTGCTGCGAGAGGGCCGGCTGGCTGAGGTGAACCGCCTCCGCCGCGCGCCGAAAACTCTTGGCCCGGGCGACGGCCAGAAAGACCTCGAACTGCCGCAGGGTCATGGCCCTTATGTTTTCCTTATCGATCCGATCAAGACATCCGACTGGACCTTATCGTACGCATTCGACAGGATGCAAGGGCGATCCGCGCCGCGTGGGCGTCCGCTCCGGTCTCCGCCGCGCGGTCATCAGCGAGGAGGCTGACCATGATCTTCCAGCAGTTCCTGTATCCCGAGACCGGGTGTGCCGCGTACGTCTTCGGCTGAGTGGGCCACAAGGCGTCTACGGTCGTAGACCCGCACGCCGACGATCTCGACCGCTACCTCGACTTTGCCACCTTCAAGGGCACCGCGATCACGCGCGTCATCGATACCCACATCCAGGCGGACCATCGGTCGGGGGGTCGCGCGCTCGCGGCCCGCACCGGGGCCGAGTACTGCCTGCACGAATCCGCGGACGTGGCCTTCCCGTTCACGCCGCTCACGGACGGGCAGGAGCTCGTTTGCGGAAACGTCGTGATCCGCGTGCTCCACACGCCGGGGCACACACCTGAAAGCCTCTGCTTGGTGATCACCGACAAGACGCGCGGCCCCGAGCCGTGGTTCGTCCTGACGGGGGACACGCTCTTCGTGGGTACCGTCGGACGGCCCGACCTCCCCGGGACCGCCGAGGCGAGCGCCCGGGCGCTCCACCGGAGCCTCCGGCGACTCCTCACGCTGCCGGATCACACGGAGATCTACCCGACGCACTTCTCGGGCTCGGCATGCGGGAAGGGGATGAGCGGCAAGCCCATGTCGACGCTCGCCTTCGAGAAGCGGTTCAACCCGTTCCTGGGGATGGCGGCAGAGGACGAGTTCGTGGCCGCTGTCACGCGCGACCTTCCGTCGATGCCGGCGGACATGGCGGCGACGCTCCGAGTCAACCAGGGCCGCGCGTGACCGACGGGCCACCTGCGCGGGGGCGGCCAGCCGGCTCGCCCAGACCCGGTCGGCCTGCGCCGGGCTCCGCGGAGCACCTGGGGTGAGGTCTGCCGCCGGACCAGCCGTCCGTCAGCTCGGGCTCGGGGCGAACCTCGGGCAGTTCTCGCTGCTCGTCCTGATCAACGCCTTCGTCGGGGCGATGGTCGGCCTCGAGCGGACGGTCGTGCCGCTCATCGGCGAGCAGGAGTTCGGCCTCGCGTCGAAGACGGCGATCGTCTCGTTCATCGTGAGTTTCGGCGTGACCAAGGCCCTCCTGAACCTCGTGGCGGCCCGCCTGTCCGAGCGGGTCGGGCGGAAGCCGATCCTGGTCGTGGGGTGGCTCCTGGGCCTGCCGGTGCCCTTCATGATCATGTGGGCGCCATCGTGGGGCTGGATCGACGCCGCCAACGTGCTCCTCGGCGCGAACCAGGCCTTCGCCTGGTCCATGACCGTCATCATGAAGGTGGACCTCGTCGGCCCGGCGCGGCGGGGGCTCGCGCTCGGCCTCAACGAGTTCGCCGGGTACCTGTCGGTGGCACTGTCAGCGTGGGCGACCGGGGAGATCGCCAGCCGGTACGCGCTCCGGCCCGAACCCTTCTACTACGGCGGCGTCGTGGCCATCCTGGGACTCGGGCTGTCAATGCTGTTCGTCCGCGAGACCCGCGGCCACGTCGCCCTCGAGATCGCGCAAACGGGCTCCCGACACCCCGCCGCCCCGGCAATGTCGTTCGGGCACGCGTTCGCCGTGACGACGTGGCGTGACCGGAACCTTGCGGCCGCGTGCCAAGCGGGACTCGTCAACAACCTGAACGACGGGATGTCCTGGGGGATCTATCCACTCTTCTTTGCCCACTACGGCCTCGGGGTCGCCGCCATCGGCGTGATCAAGGCCGTGTACCCAGGGGTGTGGGGCGCGCTTCAGGTTGTGACAGGGCCGCTCAGCGACCGGATCGGTCGGAAGGGTCTGATCGCCGGCGGGATGCTCGTCCAGGCCGGGGGCATCTGGCTGACCGTGCTGGTGCCGAGCTACCCCGCCTGGATCCTGGGGGCCATTCTCCAGGGCCTGGGCACGGCCATGGTCTACCCGACGCTGCTCGCGGTCATCGGGGATCTGGCCCACCCCTCCTGGCGAGCCACGAGCTACGGCGTTTACCGACTCTGGCGCGATCTCGGTTACGCGGTGGGCGCGCTCCTCGCCGGCCTCGTCGCAGACTGGCTCGGCATGGCGGCGGCGATCCACGTCGTGGCCGCCCTCACGCTCGTATCGGGCGTCGTCGTCATGGCGAGGATGCGCGAGACCCTCGGTGCCTCGCGCTGACGCACGGTGCGTAGGGACCGGATCCTCCGGAGGTAGCCGGACGGGGCCAATGTGGGGAGGTGCGTTTACGCGTAGAGTAACGTACGGCATCTGACCAAGCGTAGGCGGCTCAAGCGCGAACAATGCCTGACCACGGCTTCCGCAGAACGCGTCAGGTCCCCTCTGGCGATGCGGCCTAGCCCTTCTCGGGCTGCTCGCGGGGAGCGGGCTCCACGGCGGGAACGCGGGCTCGGCCGAGCGCACGGGACCCATCAAGATCGGGGCGCTGACGCATTTCTGGGGTGCGACACTCCAGATGGTTGGCCTCCGGGACGGCCTCCTCGCGCTGGGCTACCAAGAGGGCGAGCAGTTCGTCATCGGCGTCCGGTTCACGCACGGGGACGCGAGCCTCCTTCCCGAGGCGGCTGTGGTTGCGCAGTCTTGGTCTCTGCCTGCTACTAGGCTTGTTCGGGCATTTCAGGCCAGTGGTTCTGCGGAAGTAGCACCGTCGAGATGGTTGACCGTGAGGTGGTTGAACTCGAGGTGTATGACTGGACTTGCGGACCAAGTGGGATTCGGTCGGGTGGCATGGACCGAGAACACGGGGGCCCGGCGACGGGGAGCAAGAAACGGCTAGCATCTCCTACGTGCTCCGCGCCCTGACCAGGCCCCGCCCGCCGTCGCGGCGCCGCTGCCAGCCGAACACGGTGCGCAGGAACACGCGTAGCACCGCGCGCGTGAGTCCGGCGTCGAAGGCCAACTGGTAGCGCACCGGCACCGCAAACACCCACTGGCGGGCGTGTGGCCGATCCTGCGCGTCCTTGAATCGATCAAGTCGAGACACCGGGCTTCGGAGCGACCTTGACGAGGTGAAGACCCGCGCTTCCATAGAGTGTGTAGACCAAACCAAGGGGATTGTTCTTGTGGAGGAGCTGCCGGCGAATGGTCAGCAGCGTGGCGCCAGCCTCCTCCCCGGTGAGGAATCCTTTGCAAAACTTCCACCCGACTTCGTGCGCCAGTTCGGCCCAGACGGCCACCTCGGTGCCGATGACGGCTGATGCGTACCGCCCTTGAATGAACTGCGTGATGAACTCCGCCGGCGCGATGGGGGTGAACCCCACCGTCCCACAGCCGTTCAGGAACACGAGCGGGCGATGCTTCCACCCGGGTCCCGAGAAGTTCTTGGCAAACGCAATGTCGTCCGGGAGCCTTGTGCCGAAATCCAGGTTGGGGTGCGGCACGCTCTTCTGCTGCAGCGTCTCCGGCCACGCGTGACAGTAAAGATAGACGAGGTCAGGCTCGATCTGTTTGAGCGTCTGGATAAAGGCGTCTCGAGGCATCGTTGCTTTCGTCGCCCCCGTGAGCGTGGCCTTAGCATCAGTGGCCGCCTGTGCCATGCACGTCCGATTATCAGCCGCGAGCTTCACGTGGTCGTTGAAGCCCGCCACGATGCGGACAGGCACGGTCGCCTCAACGATGCTCTGAACGGCAGGGACGGCGGCGGGCTGTGCCTTTTTCGACGTCTGCTGAACCGGCACCTCGATGCGGTGCATAAATCCCCAGAAGTGGCGTGGGCAAATGACGCTTTCCGGCAGCACGATCTTCCCCTTGGCCTGTCTCGCCGCCACGGCGTCCTCGTGCAGGAGGCACTTCGAATCTGCGCCGCACGTGACGGACGGTATCGAGCCATCGGCGGCCGGGAGCGCCGCTGGACACAGAGCGCGCTCTACCTCATAGATGACCGGCGATGAGGCGGTCCAGTTCGGCGAATACTCCTTCGCGGATGACACTGATCGTAGATGAGCGACCACGGCACGGCCTCGGCGAGATCGACGTGCGCGGCGGTGACGATGCCGCCGTTCCCAAGGAGCTTCCGCACCTCTTCCTGTCGATCGACGGGCGGCACGAGCAGCGACCACAGGTCCCAGCCGCTGCTCGCGAGATCCCACAGGAGCGCAAACAGCTCCGGCGCCTTGCCGTTGTTGCCGTCGTCGTACCGATACTCCTCTGGCAGCTTGCCGTGCGAGGCTGCCGTCAGCGCCGCGCGCAGCGCGGTCACGCGAGGGCGGATGTTGGCGTTCACGGTGGTGCTGAAGAAGTCCTTGCCCTTGATCGAGAAGATCTTCTGACCTGCGCTCTCGTTGGCCACAATGCTCAACGTCCGGCCCGCCAGTGCAGACACCGCGTTAGGATCTACCGCGCTATACTCCTGCCGCGCCACGTATCCCACGCCGTCGCGTACCGCCAGCGGCTCGACCGACAAAGCTGCGGCGAGCGCGCCGTTCACATCTCCCTCAATCGTCGTCAGCGCCGCGGCCGCAAGGAAGGACTGCACAACGTTATTGCGGTAGAAGAGGCTAAAGGAAAGCAGTCGGGCGTCGGGGAGGGGTGGCCGTGAAGCACGCGGTTGCTGTGACGCCGGAGCCGATCCCGGTCGATCTGCTCGTGCACGCGCTGGACGCGGTCGTTTCATCCCCCACCTCCATTCTGTCGGGCCGGTTCGCTGCTCGCCTCGGAGGCCTGCCGAGGGCTGTCGCGCCGCGGCTGACGGGAAGGTCGTTGTAGTGCGGGGGCGACCGTGCGGTGAGCTGCGGTGACTGGAGTTGGCACGTTTGCGGCTACGGCAAGACGCCTGCCAGGGTCCGCCGGCGAATGGATACGGACTCGGAATGAGTTGGTAGGTCCGTCAACTACGCGGTTCTGAGTCAGTCCTCACTTCCCCGCTCGGTCGGCTCGGAATCGTGAGTCCCCCCGTCGCCGAATGCCCCGAGGGCGACGTGGCCCGACGATCCCGGAATGACCGAACTGGGGGAGCTGGAACCGCGTGAGCTCAGGCGCGACTGGGCGCCGCGCCTCGCGTCCGTGGGATGAACGCGGGGGTCCGCGCCGCGTAGCGGGCGTACGTTGCGCCGAACTCTGCCTCGACCTCGTGCTCCTCCCGACGTGCGAGCCGCACATACATCCCCACGAGGAGCGGGAGCATCGCAAGGGTGAGGATCGTCGGCCACTGCACGACGAACCCGAGCATGATGAGGATGAAGCCCACGTACTGCGGGTGCCGCACGTAGGCGTACGGCCCGGTGATCGCGAGCCGGTGGGTTTGCTGGGCGGCGTAGAGGACCCGCCAGGCGGCGGCCAGGAGGATGAATCCGCCAGCGATCAGCAGATTGCTGAGGAGGTGCAACGGATTCAGATGCGGATCTTCCTGCCAGCCCAAGAGCGTTTCCCAGAGGTGGCCGGCGTTGTGCGACAGGAGGTCCAAGTTGGGATAGCGCCGCTGGAGCCACCCCGCCAGCAGGTACATCGTCAGCGGGAAGCCGTACATCTCGGTGAAGAGTGCGACCAGGAACGCGGTGAATCCTCCGAGCGAGCGCCAATCGCGCGTCGTCCGCGGGTGGGTGAAGCTGAACGCGAAGATCGCGAACACGGCCACGTTGATGACCACGAGCGACCAGAGACCGTACACGGGCGTCTCGGCCCTCTCCCCCTCCCGGCGTGCCCGGTCATTGCCCCCGTGATGGTCGTGCCCTCGGCCGTGCCCACCGTGGAAGAGATGCAGGAGGGGACAGGCGAGCAGGAGCAAGTACGGCAGGGCGCCCAGTACATGGGCCCTGTGCTCGGTCACCACGAAGAACCCCGCAATCGCGAGGAACGCGAGCAGCACGACTCCCGAGCGAGATCGGAACCACGAGCGCGTGCCGGACGGATGCTCCGCCATGTCGCGCCTCCTCCTTGACCAGACGTGGATGGAAGAACCCGACGGACCTCGTGCGTCAGCGGGCCGCTTCGGCCATGATCCGGACCAGCGTGTCCTCCACCTCCTCCGCCACGGCTTTGAGGTGCGGAGTGTCGTAGAGGCCGATCAGGGCGGTGGGCCGGATCGTGGCGAGCTTCGTCTTCTCGTCCTCCTCGTACACCGAGATCCGACACGGGAGCGCCGTCGACACCTGGAGGTCGGCCTCCAGGACCTTCTTGGCTTGGTGGGGGTTGCAGACCTCGAAGATCCGGCACTCACGCGCGAACGGTACGCCCTTCTCCGCCATCTTCGCCTTGAGGTCATGCACGCCCAGCACGCCGAACTTGTGGCGTGCCACGGCCTGCGCGAGGTCCGCGGTCACACGCGCCAACGGCTTCGTCGACTCGACGATGTGGAGCATCGGTTCTCCTTTCCTATGTCTGCCTGGCGCCGGTTCAGCGCTCGCGGGGACGGCGGCAGAGGACCCAGCAGGCCAGGGCGATCAATATCGCGACCACCAGGGCACCGGCGAGTCCGGTCCGCCACCCCCGCCACCAGGCCATCACGACAAACGCCAACGGCACGGCACAGAGGCCGATCCCGAGCCCGAGCTCGACCGCCGTCGCGTCGCGCCGTGGCCCGGAGATCTGGCGGCGGAGCATCCTGTCCCCTATTCCACGAGGACCTTGCCTCGGATCATGCCCATCTGGCAGGCGAACTCGTGCTCGCCGGGGGCCTTGGGCAGGAACTCGACGGCGACCGGCTCACCTTCGGGCAGCCTCGCGGACTTCCCGAAGTCGGGCAGCAGGACCATCTCCGTGCACGAGGCCGATTCTTGACGGACGAACGTGAGCCGGACCGGCTTTCCAGGCTCGACGATGATCACGTCGGGCGTGTAGCCGCCCTTGACCAGGACCATCTGCTCCTGGTAGCCGCTGTGGCTGGTCGCCGCCCGGACACCTTTCGCCTTCACGAGCCAGAAGAACCAGACGATGCCGCCGCTCAGCCCGAGGCCGACGAGGTTGACGAGCACGCGATCCCACGTCATGTCGGCCTCCAGCGCTTGAGCCGGTTGGCGTTCGTGATCACCGTGACCGAGCTGAACGACATGGCCAGCGCGGCCAGGAGCGGCGAGAGCAGGATCCCGAAGAAGGGATACAGCACGCCGAGCGCCACCGGAAGCCCGAGGACGTTGTAGACGAACGCGCCCACGAGGTTCTGGTAGACGTTTCGTATGGTGGCGCGGCTGATCTGGATCGCCGTCACGACGCCGCGGAGGCTGCCCTTGATGAGCGTGATGTCCGAGGCGGCGATGGCCACGTCGGTCCCCGTGCCGATCGCGAAGCCCACATGGGCCTGGGCCAGCGCCGGCGCGTCGTTGATGCCGTCCCCGACCATGGCGACGGTCTTCCCCTCGAGCTGGAGCTTCTGGACGTTGAAGGCCTTGTCCTGCGGCAGGACCTCGGCCAGGACCCGGGTGATCCCCACCTGACGGGCGATGGCCTGCCCGGTCCGCTCGTTGTCGCCGGTCATCATGACAACCTCGAGCCCCATGGCTGTGAGCGCCTGGATGGCGGCCCGCGAGTCCGGCTTCACGGTGTCGGCCACCGCTATGATCCCGGCCGGCCGGCCGTCGATCGCCACGTACATCGCCGTCTTTCCTTCGCCGGCGAGCCGGCTCGCGTGCGCGTCGAGGCCGTCGAGGGGAATCGCGCGGTCGCGCATGAGCTTGAGGTTCCCGAGCAGCAGCGCGCGGCCCTCGACGGTCGCCTCGATCCCGTGGCCGGGGATCGCCGCGAACGCCGTGGGGTCGGGGAGCGTCAGCCCCCGCGCCTCGGCGCCCGCGACGATCGCCGCGGCGAGCGGGTGCTCCGACGACCGCTCGACGCCACCGGCGAGCCGCAACATGGTGGCCTCGTTCGCGCCGTTGGCGGTCACGACATCGGTCAAGACGGGCTGGCCGTGGGTAATCGTGCCCGTCTTGTCGAGGATCACGGTCCCGATGCCTTGGGCGGTCTGGAGCGCGTCGCCGCTCCGGATCAGGATCCCGTTGAGCGCGCCCAATCCGACGCCGGTGGTCAGTGACATCGGCGTGGCCATCCCGAGGGCGCAGGGGCAGGCGATGATGAGGGTCGTGACCGCGACGATCATGGCGTAGGCGAGCCGGGGCTCCGGCCCGAACGTGTACCAGAGCATGAAGCCGAGGATGGCGAGGATCGCGACGCTCGGGGTGAAGTAGCCGGACACCACGTCCACGATGCGCTGGATCGGCACCTTGGAACCCTGCGCGTCCTGCACCAGGCGGATGATGCTGGCCAGGGCCGTGTCCTTGCCCACCTTGGTCGCGCGAAAGCGGAAGGCCCCGGTCTTGTTGAGCGTGCCCCCGATGACCTCGTCTCCGGGTCGCTTCTCGACCGGGATCGACTCTCCGGTGACCATCGACTCGTCGACCGCCGACCCGCCCTCGATGACCTCGCCGTCGACGGGAATCTTCTCCCCGGGGCGGACGACGACGAGGTCGCCCACGAGCACCTCCTCGACGGGCAGGTCTCGCTCGGCGCCGTCGCGGATCACGCGCGCCGTCTTGGCCTGGAGCCCGATGAGCTTCTTGATCGCCTCCGACGTGCGGCCCTTGGCCCGGAGCTCCATCGCGAGACCGAGGTCCACGAGAGCGATGACCACGACCGTCACGTCGTAGTACACGTCTGCGAACTCGCGCGCGGGGAAGATCCGCGGGAAGAGGAGCGCGATCGTCGAGTAGATCCAGGCCACACCGGTCCCGAGGGCGATCAGCGTGTGCATGTTGGCCGAGCGGTGCCGGAGGGCTTGCCACGCCCCCGTGAAGAAGTGGCGGCCGCTGACCACGATGACCGCCAGGGATGCCACGCCCATGATGGCCCACATGGACCAGAGGCGGTGGCTGTCCCGCGGGAACCAGTCGCGGAGGACGGGGAAGAGCCACGGGTAGCTGAGGACCATCGTGAACGTGCCGACACCCGCGCCGAACCACCACTGGCGCATCAGCGTCCGGTACTCGCGCGTCCGGGCCTCCGCCTCGCGATCGAGCGCATCCGGAGCCGCAGGGGTCGGCGTGTCGACCACGCGGTAACCGGCGGACCCAACGGCGGCCTTGACGGCGGAGAGGTCGGCCACGCTCGGCACGTACTCGACCACGGCCTCCTCGCTGCCCACACTGACCGAGGCCGCCAGCACGCCCGGTGTCGCCCGGAGGGCGGTCTCGATCTTCGTCACGCAGGACGCGCAGGTGATGCCGTCGATCCGGAACCGGGCCGTCGCCGCTTCCGACCGATAGCCGGCCGCCTTGATCGCGCCGATGAACTGCGTCACGGTTGTCCGGCCGGGGTCGTACTCGACGAAGGCTCGACCCAGGGATAGGTTGACGGTTGCACCCGACACACCGGGCACGGCACGGAGCGCTTGTTCGACGGCTTGGACGCAGGCGCCGCAGGTGAGGCCCACAACCGGGAGCTCGAGACGCTGGATTGAGGGCGCTCCGGCGCCGACCCCAGTGGTGGCCGAAGGGACATGGCTTGCATGGCTAGTCGCCGTCATCGGGCGTCGGCCCCTTCCGGCCGTGCGTCGCAAAAGCACGAGGGTTTGCGGACGTGCTCGGTCCGGTAGTAGTGGATCAGCCGATCGACGAGACGTTCGGCCTCCTCGTCGTAGAGCACACAGGCGCCCGTCTTCTTCCCGGCCGCCTGGATGATCCGTTCGACGATCTCGGTGATCCCCCCCGTCCCCGTGAGGACGCCGATCAGGCGGCCCTCGTCGTAGGCGATCGCAAGCTCGCCAAGCGTCCCCGTCCGCCCCCCCACGATGACGACCATGTCGCAGGAGCGGATACTGGTGATCTCGCGGCCCATCAGCCCGCTGCCCGTGTAGACCAGGACGTCGAACCCCTCCACGGGCGAGCCGTACTTCCCTCGGTGCTCGTCGAAGGAGAGGCCAGGGGATATCCCGATCACCAGGCCGCCCTTCGCCTTCGCCCCCCGCACGGCCGCGTACGGCAACCCCGGGCAGCCGCCGGTGACGAGGACGGCGTCTCGCGCCGCGATCGTCTCCCCGAGGCAATACGCTTTCGCGAGCACCGCCTCGCTCACATCTCCGCCACTCGACCCCATGACCCCGATGGTCAATCGCATCGTCCGGACCTCATCGGAGCGCCCATCAGTCGATCCCGTTGGCCTGCTGAAGCTCCCGCACGAAGCGGGTGATCTCGGCGACCTCGACGGCCGGCACCGTCGGCTGCGGCGGCATGTCCTCGAGCTGCCAGTGATGGGCCCGGACGCCTCGTCGCACCGCCAGCTCGAACGCCACGTCCGCGTGATGTCCCGGCCGGTAGATCGCGTGGACGAGCGGTGGTCCGGTCGCGGTGCCCTGGCCGACCGCGCCGTGACACGACGCACAGCGCAGCTGGTACGCCAGCTGGCCCGGCCGAGCCACTGCCGACAGCTCGGGCACGCGCACGGTCGGAGCCGGAGCCGGAGCCGGCGCCGCCCGATACGTGATCCACACGCCGACGCCGACGAGCGTTCCCGCGCCCACCGCGGCGAGCACCCAGTGGCGGACTGTCATTGACTCCGCCGGAGCACCGCGTTGTGGATGAGGGTGAAGACGGCGCCCGCGTACGCTCCGTACACCAAGGTCTCCACCAGCCCGAGCAGGAAGCTACCGGGCGTCAACCATCGAAAGCCGGGAAGGAGCTGCTCGAGGAGTTGGCTCGCGTGGAAGGCGGCCGGGACGATCAGGCCGTAGAGGACACACGCCACGAAGGTGGCCGCCCCGAACAGGCCCCACGACCACGTCATGACCTTCAGGCTGAGTGGATGCATGACTGCGCCTCCGCTGTCTCACGGTCACTTCGGCGTGCCCATCATGTCCGACATGCGCTTCTGCATCTCGGCCATGTGCTCCATCATCTTGGACATCTCCGGCATGCCCATGGGTCCCATCATCCCGCCCATCGCCCCGCCTCTCGCGCCCATGCCGCCCATCACGGTGCCCATCTGCTTCATCATTTCGCCCATCTGCTTCATCCGCTCCGGCGACACCTGACCGCCGGCCATCGTCTCGCCCATCTGCTGCATCAGGCCGCCCATCTGCTGCATCAGGCCCATCATCTGCTGGTGCATCCCGCTCATCATCCCCGGCCCCATGGGGCCCATGCCGGGCGAGGGAGTCTGCTGCGCGGACGCGACGCCGACTGCAGTCACGGCCACGGTCAGCAGAATCGTCAGCATCGTTTTCATGACTCAGCTCCTCCTGTGCGTTGTCCCTTCTACTGGCCCGCACCCTCGTCCGTTCTTCACTCCCGCGCCGCCGCGTACTTGGCCGGTGCCTTGTCGAACGTCGCCTTGCAACCGGCCGAGCAGAAGTAGTACGTCGTGCCCTGATAGCTCGCGGTGGCCGCGGCCTTCTTCTCGTCCACTGTCATGCCGCACACAGGGTCTTTCGCCATTGCGGTCTCCTTTCCGGTCTGCGCGTTCACGGCTTGGGGGCCAGCTCCCACGCGAAGCTCCGCTCCGCAATCCCGCCCACGCTCTTCACGACGATCCGCACGGTCCCGGGCTGCGTCACCGGGGGGAAGCTCACGACCGCCTGACGATGGTGCCCGCCGCCGGTCGCGCCTTCCACAGCGGTGGGAGCCACCTCCACCTCCCCGGGGGTGCGCAACACGACCGCTCGCTCGAACGCGATCCCGTCCAGGGCGATGGTGTGCGTATCGAGGGCGACGGTCGCTCGGATCGAGACTCCGACTTGGGGTGACGCGGCCAGCGTGACGGCCACCGTCACCGCTCCCTGCCCATCTCGCTGGGTCAGCGAAGGTTGGGCGTCGGTGCGGCCCATCATCGCCAGGATGGCGAGGGCGAACCCCACGCGAAGCAACGCACGCATGGATAGACTCCTTCCCTTCTCAAGCATCGAGGTGCAGACGGTCCCGCCCCCACGGCACGGGACGAGCGTGGACCTGGGGGTCAGCTAGGATCGAGGAGGCGGGAAGGGCGGCTCCGCCGGCGTGGCCGGCTCGAGCTGAATGGGGACGGACACCACATGGCCAGCTAGTAGGCTGGGGGCACCGAGGACAAGACCGGCCACCGGCAGCAGCAGAAGGTTACAGAGATCCAGGCGGACGTTGTGGTCGTCATCGAACAAACAGAACGTCGCCCCCACGAGGAGGACCACGGCAACCACGGCGACCACCCGGCGCGGCATGCGGCCCACCATCAGGGTCTCTTCCCGATCATGCCCGTGGCAACTCTCGGGCCAACCTCGGGATGACCGGCCAACGTCCCGAAAGATCATCGCATCCAACTCCCGCCCCGACTTGAGGCCGCCCGGCGGGGATGACTCGGCTGGGGCGCGTTCGCATCAGCCTGGGGCGCTCGTGCCCCAGGGCGCCGGCTCCGTCCACGGGGATACTTCGGCCCATGGGCTCGGGCTCACGGCGTGGCATGCCCGCCGCGACCGTCGCTCGCTCCGGCCGGGGCGGGCGGTGGTCTGAGCTGCTTGAGGTACGCAACCAGATCGACCAACTCTTGCACCGTCAACGTCTCATTGAAGGACGGCATCTTCGAGGTTCGCTTCGCCTGCGCTCGGGGCTGCGCGCGTACCTCTAGGAGCTCGCGGATCGGAGCCAGCGGTCGGTCTCGGACGTGGCCCAGCAACTCCTGGAGGAAGCCATCCGCACGCGGGAGTGCCCCGGGATCTACTTCACCGAGGAGCCCGCGGGCCGCACAGCCAAGATCATGGGCACGGGGCTCGGGGTCTGGGAAGTGATGCGGGACTACGTGGCGGCCGGAGAACGGGAGGATCGCGTGCGCGAGATCTTCCCGCAGCTCACGCCGGCTCAGGTCGGCGCGGCGCGGAACTACTTCCTCCGCTATCGCGATGAGATCGAGCGGCGGATTGCCGAGAACGCCGCCCTGACTCCGGAGGGTGTGGTCGCGCGGTATCCGGCCTCGTCCGGCTCGCGGGTTGAAGCTCTACCTGGACGAGGATGTCTCGCCCCGAGTCGTGGCGCTGCTTCGAGAGCGTGGGCTCGACGCGACCGGAGCCCATGAAGTCGGCCACGCTGGCCGGAGCGATCTCGAGCAGCTCCGTCATGCGGCCCGCGAGGGCCGCTGCCTGGTCACGCGCAACGTGGCGGACTTCCTTGAGCTCGTCCGGGAGCTGATCAACCGTCAGGAGTCGCACGCTGGCATCATCTTGATTCCGGCGAGCTTCCGGGGCGACGTGTTCGCCGTCCTGGCCGAGGCGATCGCCGGGTGCGTGGCGGCATACCCGACTGGGCTGGCCGACCAGGTTCTATTCTTCAAGAGACCGGTCTCGTAGCCTGCGCCATCGAGGCACGGAGCTATCGCCGGTGGCGAGGAGCCAAGGGAGGGAGCTAGTGGGGACAGTCGCTGCAAACAAGGGCAGGATTCCAGCCGTCCGGAGCGACCAAGAAGAGCGTGCTTTCTGGGCGCATCACAGCCTGGAGGAGTTCGCAAAGGACTTGGTGGATCTCGACGTGGAGACCCGTCCTCCGCGCACGGAACAGATCGCGTTACGCCTTCATAAGAGGACCTCCAGGTCCTCCGCTCGCTCCCGGCGAAGCGCGGCGTAGGACATACCACATTGGCGAGAACGGTCCTCGAGGGACGGGCGCCCTCGTACCCGAGATCCTGGACCCTCGCGCCAACAGCGCGTGTCGTGGGGGTGGACCCATCCTTGGGCATGCTGGCTCGGGCGGCGGGTGCTCGCGTTCCCCTGGTGGACCTGAGGCGCCGGTCCTAGGTAGTCTTGAATCCATGGACGAATGTTGCGCGGTCAGAGACGTTCCGCGCGAGCAACGGCGCGTGCTCTACGCGGTCCTGTGGATCAACGCCGCCATGTTTCTGGCTGAATCAATCGGCGGGCTCATGGCCCACTCGACGGCATTGGTCGCTGATTCCGTCGACATGCTCGGCGACGCCATCGTATACGGATTCAGCCTCTACGTGATCCATCGGGGCACCGCATGGCAAGCGCGAGCCGCATTGCTCAAAGGCATCCTCATGGCGGCCTTCGGGATCGGTGTGCTCATCCAGGTGGCCGTGAAGATCATTCAAGGGCTCACCCCGACCGTTGAAGTCATGGGCGTGATCGGCGTGCTGGCGCTTACCGCGAATCTCTTCTGCCTGGTGCTCCTGCGGCGACGCCGTGACGACGATATCAACATGCGGTCGGCGTGGGTCTGCTCACGCAACGACGTGATCGGCAACACGGCGGTCCTCGCTGCCGTTGCCTTGGTGGCCGTGACGAGGTCGGCATGGCCGGACATCCTCATCGGGCTGCTCATCGCCGGGGTCTTCGGCCGGTCGGCGGTCCAGATTATCGGCGAGGCGTCGCGCGCGGTTGGTCTGTCAGCTTGAGACCCATCACCCTTGGCTTGGCGTGCAGGCCTAGCCATCGCGCCCCATCGGACGCGAAAGGGGGCCGCGAGCAGAGCCCTCAGACCCAGGGGTCGGCCGCCACCTTGGGGGAAGTGCCGCTCTTCGATGGGGGTGGCTATCTCGCCTCGGCCGTCGCGGCGGAGCGACGCCGCTCCTCGTGCTCCCGCGCGCCGCCATCCTCGCGCGGTGTCGGCGGCGGCCAGGCCGTGGCGCTCGCATTCCCCAAAACGCTGGCTTAGCGGGTGCGGCGCCCGGGCGCTCGCGCAACGCCGGCGGAGCGGCGTCATCGGACAGCGTGGCCGCGGCGTCACGATCCTGGACCCGGCGCAGTTTCGAGCGGCTCCGCCAGCACCTGATCGACATGAACGAGGTCGTGCTCCGGGCCGAGGTGAAGACGAGTTCCATGCGCGGCGGCCTGGTGATGGATGTGCCGGCGTCGGCCGGACGGAGTCGGCGATCCGGGCCATGCTCATCCCGCATGCCACGGAGCTGGATCAGATGCTAGGGCTCGCCGCGAAGACCGAGGTCATCCCCGGGCGGTGTGCGACTCACCGTGAAGGCGCGGGACGCCGAAGACGCGAAGACCGTTGCCCGCGTGCGTGGGCTACGGTTTATTGGCCTGCTGACCCTTGGCGCGCACCACCGCCCCACCACCTCGCTATTGCCGTGGCCAGGCGATGCCTGGTCGCGGTCGCTAAGCGCCGCCCTGACGGCACCCACGTCGGTCTCGGTCACGGGGTAGTCCCCGGGGTCGGATTTCCGGCGCGGAAATGCGCCCAGACACCTCTAGCGCGTCGACACCTCGTGCCCTTCGCGCGCGACATGACTTTGACAATCACCTTCGAGGCCAGTAGCCTCAGGGTATGGCGCCGCCGTCACCGGGCCCCCGGCTGATGTGTCGGTGGGCCGTGCTGTTCGCCGTGGCAACGCTGCTCGGGCACGTGTGCGGGCTGGAGCCGGGTCATCATCACCTGGCCGACGCCTCGGCATGGATCAGCCCCGGCGGCCCCGATTCCGGCGGGCCCGTGACGATCGAAGCGGCCTCTTGTGACAGCGTGAAGCCGACGACCGTCTGGCCCGTCATCCGGCCCATCGACGGCCAGCCGCTCCAGGTTGCTGACCTTGTCGAGCCCGGTTCGGCGAGGGCAGACTGGGCCCCGAATGTCCCGGTACCACGGCTCCGGCTCTTCGTACTGCACGCCGCGCTTCTGATTTAGCCTGGCCGCTCGCCTCTTTCACGGTCACGGCCTCCGGACACCCGGAGCCCCGGATTCGTCATCGTCATGACCCATGGAGCGAGCATGGTCACGTCCAGGAACGGCATGGTCGCGGGGGGTCTCGGCATCGCCCTCCTCGTGGTCTGGTTTTTCCGGTTCGGCGGGGTCCAGGCGCTGAGCCAGGACACAGGCCATGGCGCTCATGGGACGCCGGCCGGTTGGCGCTTCATCTGGCCCGCGGGAGATCCGACACGGGGCCGGGACGTCTTCGGGAAGTATGAGTGCTTCAGCTGCCACGAGATTCGCGGCGAGCCGTTCCCGGTCCCCAAGGATGCGGGCAATGTCGGACCGGAATTGGCGGCCATGGGACCGGCGCACGAGGAGGATTACTTCGTCGAAGCGATCATCAACCCGAATGCCGTGGTCGAGCGGGGCAAGGGCTACGAGGCGGCGGACGGCTCCTCGAAGATGCCGTCCTTCAATGACACGCTGACGGTCCAGGAGTTGCTGGATCTGGTCGCGTATCTCAAGGCGCTGCGGCCACCGTCTCCGCCATCCGGGGCGGTTGGCGGGCAGGGCGGCCATGCGACCCATTGAGCGCCCTATGCGGGGCCGCCACCCGGGAGCGATCCATGGCGCCGCGACCTGGGGCATCGCTACCTCACTTGGTGAGCGCGTGATGCAACGACCCAAGGCCGGCCGGCTCCCCCACGATGCTCGCCGCCGTCCGGTGTGTCGTGTTCTCGCGGAGTTGTGCCGAACTCGGGGAGTTGGCGCGGGAGTTGCCAATCTGTCGATCGAGGGGCTGTGATGAGTAGGGGTATGTTCGGCCGAATCCTCGCGCTGGCCGCTGTGGTGTTGCTCGCGGGGGTCAGTCTCTGCGTTTTCGACACGGACAACGGACCCGGGCTGGACCTCTGTAGCATTGTGCTGCTGCCGGTCGCTGTTCTCGGCCTCGGAGCGCCGCAGCCGCTTGTCGGTCGACTGGTGCCTGTCCAGATTCCGACTCGCCCCGCCAATTCCCTGGAGCGCCCCGTCCCTCCTCCCCGAGCCTAGCGCGGCACAGGTCCTGCTTTGACCCTGCCCCGATACGGGCGGGACGCTCCGGAACTCGAGCAGAGAAGGGGGTCTATCCATGCGGGCATGGCTTCGGCCTGCTGGTCGCCGCCCTCGGCAATGCCGGCGGGATGAGCGCCCAGGACGCTTGACCCAACCGGACGGACAGGGCGCGGTGCTGGTCGTGGTGGCACTCGCCGGACTGCCGCAAGTCGGGGTGCCGATCCGGGCCACGGTAGTTCTCGATACCCACACGGTGGCGCTGGATGACGTCGTGTTCGCGCGCGCGCGGTGGCACTCCGGACGCCCGAGGGCGCCGAGGTCGCGCCGACCAGGGTGGAGGGTTTGAAGGGCAGCGGCCACCACCGCCAGGCGGTCTGCAGTGAACTCCGACGGGGAGGGAGATCCGAGATGGCCAAGGATCCAGTGTGCGGGATGACCGTGGACGAGAAGAAGGCGGCGGCGACGGCGAGTTTCCAGGGCCAGACGTACTACTTCTGCTCGGCCGGGTGTAAGGCGACGTTCGAGCAGGCGCCCGCCAAGTACGTGGGGGCACGGGCCTGACGAGCACATCCGATCCGGGACCGGACGCAGCGAGGAAGGCTCCGCCCGCCGGAACAGGGGAGAGGCGAGATGAAGACGATCCTCACGATTCTCGTGGCTGTGGCCATGGGCGTGTTCACGCTCGCGCAGGCGCAGCAAGCGCCGGCGCCCGGGGCTGGGCGCATGGGACCCGGGATGATGGCGGGCATGCACCAGCAGATGATGGGCATGCTCCAGCAGATGGGCGAGATGATGGCTGAGGGCCAGATGTCGCCGGAGCGGATGAAGCAGATGGGGGAGTCGATGCAGCAGATGGGCCGGATGATGGGCGGCATGGGCACCCGGGGTGGCTGGATGGGTCCGGGCCCGATGGGTCCGATGGGCATGCCCGAGATGTCCAAGATGCTGGAGCAGATGGCCGAGATGCAGAAGCGCATGTCGGACATGATGGTCGCGCCGAAGTGACGCGAAGTCGTCGAGGAGGGAGACCATGCACCCGCTCAGCCTGAAGGTCATGACATGGTCGTGAGGGCTCTTCGGGGCAGTGACGTTCGTGGCGTGTGTCGTGTACGGCTTGGTGGTCCCATGGGCCTCCTTCCGTGGCGGGTCCAGCCCGTCTGATCCCCTTGGCCGCGCTCGCCGATACCAGGCTGAGCGCGCGCGCGCTTCGCACGGCGGCCGATCGGGGACGGTTACGTGCGCAGCGCGATGCGCGTGGCCAGTGGCGAAGCACCCGTCGCTGGGTCGATGAGTATCGTGCCCGCCGCTATCAGAGGGGTCACGATTAGCAGGAGGACATGCCCCCCGCTCGGCCACCAACGCCGTACAGGGCGAAGCTGTGGTGGCATCCGCGAGTGGCAACCACCGCGTAAGTCCTCGTCATAGTAAGACAGGGTCGCCGCCCTCTCCAGGCTGAAACACGGGTTCGAATCCCGTTGGAGCCACCACTGCGATTCTATTGACTTGTTTGCCTCCCGGTTTCAGGGCGCAAGCGTCGCGACGTGCGCATGCCACGCCACCCCCGAGGGCGTGGTCGGGACGTCGCCGCCCTTACGGATCAGCCCGCTCGTACCAGCGGAGCACCCGCAGAGCGCGCAAGGTGTTCCACCGGCTCGGCCGGCCCTCGCCTTCGTCCGTCTCGACCAGCATCACGCCGGGGTGCCGGATCTCGAGCGGCCACCGCCCGTCGCCGTCGCGCTTCGACGCGACCAGCTCGATCGCCTCGGCCACCCGTTCGTCGGGCGCGACGCCGGCGCTGCGCAGGTACTCCAGCGCCCGCAGCACGTCGTAGTGCCACCACGTCGGGAAGGCGAAGCGCGTCCACGCGGCGTCGCCCTTGCGATCTCGCTTGATCACCTCGCCGGTCGACCGCCGCCGGAAGAGCCCGCGCTCGAGGAGGTACTCCTGCCCGCGGAGACGGGCCGCGGTGACCTCCGGGCTGCGCCCGTCCGCCCGTTGGTGCCCGAGCAGGGCCTCGAGCACGCAGATCGTCGTGTTGAACGACGACCGCGTCGACCCGTTCGCGGCCTCGCAGTTCCAGCCGCCGTCGGACAGCTGTTCGGCGAGCAGCCGATCGACGATGCCACGGACGTCCTGGCCGAAGTAGGCGCCGGCCGCCGCCACCTGCCCGTTGATGCAGGGCTCTACCTCGCCGGCGAAGAAGCGGTTGCCGTCACACTCCAGCGGCCCACAGCCCCGCCATGTCACGCGGTCGCGGACGAGACCCACCGCGCGGCGCGCCTGATCGCTCGCGGGGTCGAGACCGAAGTCACGCAGCAGCAACAGGACGTGCATCGTGGAGTCCCACCCGCGGTTCCACGCCGCGCCGCCCCACCTCCCATCGGCCGCCTGGAGGGCGAGCAGCCGCGCGCCGGCGCCCTCGGTGGCGACCCGCGCGCGCTCGGCCGCGACCTCTTCCGCGGGCACACCGGTCAGATCCCGCATCACTTGCCAGCGGACCGACGGGTCCGAGTCGAGCAGCCAGTCGACGACGGTCACGGATCGCCCTCCTGCGCGCCGCATCGGCCTGCCTCATTATGGTCCGACTACGTCCGCTTCCGAATGCTGGGATCGGAACAACCGGCCACGGTATGCTTGGGTATCCGTCACCACGGATTCGCGAACGTGCGACCGGCAAACTCCTGACGCTGGACCGGGCGCTACAGCCGCTCGTGACGCCGCTCCTGGCGCTGCTGGATGTTCCCCTCGACGAGGCCGCCTGGGCCGCCCTCGACCTGCCGCAACGCCGGCAGCGGACCCTGGATGCGGTCACGCGGCTCCGCCTCCGAGAAGGTCAGGCCCCAGCCGTCCTCGTGCTGTTCGAGGACCGCCACCGGATTGACTCCGAGAGCCAGGCGGCTCTGGGGTACGTGTACGCGTGGTTGGGACGTGTTGGCGAAGGCGTCGGCTGCCTGTCAGGTCGGGGCGGCGACTCTCGAGAGGCTTCCGTCGATCTGACGACTCGGCGCCACCGTTTCCTCCAACGCCCAGCTCCATGGCGACCGGTCTGGCCTGTCAACGATGATGGCTGGATCGAGCGCTGCGAAGTGTTCGATCACCGGGGGACGCGGCTGTCCCCGTAGCAGGTGTGGATGTCCCGAACCTCGAGCAGGTGATCCTCTTTACCCGCGGGCAGCATAGGACAGCGCCCGCACGAGCCGCAACTACAGCCAGCGACGCACGGACGCCTTGTAATCCCCGTACTCGGCGCCGAATCTCGCCTTGAGGTACTGCTCCTCTCTCGGGATGACGACGTAGTGGACGATCGCGATAGCGGCCGCGAGCGTGGCGACCAGCCACCAGCTGTGGACCCAAACCGCGATGCCCAGCTGCAGCAGCGAGAATGCCAGGTAGATCGGATTCCGGCTGAAGCGATACGGACCGGCTCGGACGATCGCCGTGGTCGGCTTGCGCGCGGGCACCGGTGTGCCGGCAGCCCGGAACCGCTGCACCGAGGCGCCAAACAGGAGGAGGGACGCGACGACCAGGGCAGCTCCTAGGGGGCCCAGTGCCACACCAGATAGCAAGGGACGCGGCCACATCCGGTGGAAGGCCAGTCCGATGGCGATCGAAGCCCCGTAAATGAGGGGCGGGCGGAAGATGCCAAGCTTGGCCGTTTCTTGTTGGTGGTCGCTGTCCCGGGGTGTGGTCGCCATGCTCGTCCTCTCCGTCACGTCACGCCAGACGCTCTGGATAGGCACGCCATCGCATCCGGCTGGCTCATCACCGAATGATCATACGCGTGTCGGGATGATGGCAGCAGCACGTGCGACCGTCGGCCCGGCCGCAGTGAAGCGTGCCCCCGGAGGAACTGCTCCAGGATCCATCGGTAGGTCCTCACGCCTCCGTCCGATCGGCCGCGCTGTTTGCGTTGATAGGTGCAGAACTGCTCGACGAGCTCGACGAGCGGTTGTGTCATGGTCTCGGTCCTCCTGCCCGAGCCACGATCAGCTCTTTGCCCGGCGGCAGTATGGGCAGGCACCACCCACGCGTCAAGGGCGGCGCCGCGCTCGCCGAGCGCGCCGGACGACGCCGCTCGCCGCAGGAGCAGGGCATGCGGCGGCGAAGGGAGCGAGCAAGGCGACGAGACCGGCAGATCGTCGTCCACGGTCATGCCGGGGGGCCCCGGGCCCCGCCGGGCGGTTCACCTGCGGCGTCGCAGCGAGGCCGTGCGGATGAGCACTTCTGCACGATGATGCTCCGCGCGCTCCTGGCGGGGGGTATGCATCTCGACCCGAAGACGATCGCCATGCCGTTGCGAGTCCTGGCCGCGGTAAAGCGCATCGTGGAGCGCGGAGTCCGCGACGGCGCGTTTCGTCCCGTGAATCCCATGCTGACTCACCTCAGCCTCGTGGGAAGTCTGGTGTTCTTCTTCGGCACGACCCGGTTCCGCGAGCGCGTATCTTCGAGGCAGCGCGGCATCGCGCCGCCCGCCGCCGACGCCTACGTGAAGCACATCCAGGACCTCGCCAGTCACGGGCTGGCCGCCGCGAGACCGGGCGGTCGAGCCCGGGACGCCAACAGGCCGTCGCGATGCCGCACTCGGACCCGGCTTCCCGCGAAACGCCAGCCGCGCCGGTCGTGACGCTGCCCGGCGGTCCGGCGTCGGGGCCCGAGTCTGCGCGACGGAGGCGTCGCCGGATCGGCGCGGCCGTGCTGCTGATCGCCCTGACCGCGGCTGGGTTCGCTGGTTGGCGGCTCTTCTTCGCCCCACCGGGGCCTCCTCCGAGCATCATCGCGACGAGTGGGCGAATCGAAGGGGACGATGCGGTCGTGGCCGCCAAGACCAGCGGGCGCATCCGGGAGATCACGGGACGGGAAGGCGACCTGGTCCAGAGCGGCCAGCTTCTCGCGGTGCTGGACGGAGAACGAATACATCCGGCGCACCGATTTGCGCCGGCAAGCTCCCATGAGGCTGGTTCGGCGCGACCCGCGCTGCTCGGGGTGGCGCCGGTTCCCCGGCAGGCCGACTCGGGCAATTGCGGATCGACGCACTTCCACGGATCCGGTCCCTGCCGCGCGCCTTTTGCGGAGCTGGAACAGGGTCAGCCCCCGCGCCCCGATCTCCTGCGGGCCGTCGGCGACCTGCGCTGCCGTACCCGATGCGCCGCCGGCTTGCCCCGACGGGTGGTCCGGACCGTGAGACGGTGCTCGGCCCGGCCGCCGGCGGACGAGCTGATCCGGTGACTGGGGGCCACCGGAAGCCCGGGCCCTCATTTCAGGGAACGGGGACGCTCCCGATTCCGCAGCCGCATCCGGGAGGGCACGACGAGGGCTCGGAGGTGTGGACGATCTGCCCGCGGTGGCGACAGGCTGGTCAGGCGGCGGCCGTCGCCTCCAGCGCGTCCACGTCGGCGCCCGTGGCCAGCACGTCGCCGTCCGCAGGGGCGTCCAGCGCGCGCACGAAGCAGCGGACGTCGCCCAGGTGCTCGTAGGACTCCACGCGCGCGACGAGCCCGAGCTGGGTCGGATCGAGCCCGAGCCATCCGAGCAGCGCGTCCGTGAGCAGCACGTAGGCGCGCGACGTCGTCACGCCGTTCTTGAGCAGCCGGTGGGCGAGGATGACGTCCACGCCGGCCACCTGGGCGCGGCCCCCGACCGCATGCCGGAGGAAGCGGCCGTGGTGGGCCACGATCTTCAGGTCCAGGCTCTCGACGCTCCGGCACGCCCCGCACGCGCACGACTCGTCGGCCGCCAGCTCCCGCTGGGCCGCCTTGAAGGCCACGAAGGCCGAGTGGAGGACGTCGAGGAGCCGGGCGGGGGGCCGGAGGGCGCCGTCCGGGCCCAGGGCGAAGACCGCGTCGCCTTCGACCTCCTGGATCTCCAGCGGGGGCGATAGCCGTCGCATGACGGCCTCCAGCAGGGTCCCGATGATCTGCGGCCCGTGCTCGAGCTCGGTTGCGGTGACGAAGGCCGTGAACCCCGAGATGTCGGCCAGGACCAGGATCCCGTCTTGGGTCTTCATGCCCATGAGACCCCGCAGGGCCCTTTCCGTGAAACCGGCCAGGGTCCAAGGCACGGCGGTCCGGCCCTGGCCCCCCCGCGCGGGGGAGCGGCGACGATCACGACCTGCTGCGGATGAGCGGGGCCGTGTCCGTCATGCTCGCTTGCTTCGATGGCGGCGTCCGCGCGCCGGGCGCCCGGGGGTGTGCGTCCCGGGGAGCGCGTCGAGGTGCCGCTCGAGCGCCTCGAGGCGTCGAGTCCACCGTTCCGACATGTGATCCAGGTAGCGGCGCGCCACCTCGATGCGGTCGGGCTCCAGCGCCCAGCGGCTCTCACGGCCCCGCCGCTCGCTCCGGACCAGGCCCGCCCCGGCGAGCACGCGGAGATGCTTGGAGACCGCGTGCCGCGTCACGGCTGATCCGGCCGTGAGGCGGGCAATGGACTGTGGCCCGCCCGCGCAGAGGCGGGCCACGAGCCCCAGGCGTGTCTCGTCCCCGAGCGCCGCGAAGATGGGCGCCGAGTCCGTGAGCGCGCCGCCGGCCGCCGCCATGCTCGGAGTGGGATCGGTCGAGATACGCCTCGATCGCCGTCATCTGCGCCGCCCATCCCTCCTCGTTGTCGCGGAAGGCCTTCGCCCGCCGCGTGAGCGGGATCCGGTCGAAGCCGGACTCCACCACCGTCAGCAGCGTGCCGCCCGGGACGTCCGTGAGCTCGAACACAACCAGCGTCCTGGGCTCACCCGACACGTCCTCGCCGGGCGCGTGCGCACCCGGATGCCAGCGCCACGAGGACAGGCGCTCGGGCTCCATCCGGTCTCCTGACGACAAGGGCTTCGCGTCTGGCGATGACGTTATAGTGGCGTGGGGAACCCTGCGCGGGACAAGCAAAGGAGAATTTGTGGGCGTCCCTCCGACCGGGCATGCCTTTGCGGTGCAGTTTGTGAATGTTGCGCGCTGCCGGGCCGGGCGGATGGCCGGCGAGAGCATTCACTTTGATCTCGCCACCCTCTGCGATCAGGCCGGGCTGCCGATCGAGAAGATCCGGTCCGCTGCGCGGCTCCGAGCGCAGGCGCTGCGGGGGAGCAACGCCCGATAAAGCTAACAGATCACCGTGTCCGAGTGGGTGTGGGGGTTGAAAGCCGTGATGGACCAGACCGTTTGATAGGGTGGAATTAGGGATTGCATACGCCCGGCGATGGCAAGGCCAGGGCTCCAGCCGAAGCGATGGGGGAGGCGATGAGATGACCCGGTGGAACCTGAACGAAGCTCACACGGCCGCCGAGTTCTCTGTGCGACACATGATGATCACGTGGGTGCGGGGGCACTTCAAGAACATCGGGGGTACGCTCGAATTCGATGAGAGTCGTCCCGTGGATGCCTGGGTCGAGGTCAGCATTGCAGCAGGTACGCTGTGGTCAGGGGAGCCGGAGCGGGACGATCACCTGCGATCCGAAGATTTTCTTCACGTCGAGCGCCATCCGCCAATTCGCTTCCGCAGTACGAAGGTGGAGCCACTGACGCGCAACGAGTACCGGGTCACGGGCGATCTGACGATCCGAGGAATAGCACGAACGGTGGAGCTGGACGTGCGGTACCTCGGCCAGTGTCGCTCGCCATTCGACGACACGCGCGTCGGCTTCACGGCGACCACAAGGATCAATCGGCACGACTTCGGCGTGAGCTGGAACGCCGACCTCAGGGACTCCGGTTCTGTCGTAGGGGATGACGTGTTCATCACGATTGACGTCGAAGCCGAAAGACCGGATGAGCAGGTTTCGTGATCTCGCTCGCGCCACTCAGAGCTCCCGAGGTTCGATCTTCGCCGGACCCAGCGTCAACCCAGCGGGCAGATTCTCAAATGAAGGCCGGAGTGGTGGGGCGTGGGGCGGCCCGACAAGCGTCGGAGACGGGATGACCGGGATCGGGGGGTCAGGAGGCAGTGACGGGCCGTCCCGGCGGCCGGTCCAGGAGCGAGCACCTCCGGGGCCCCATACCTAAGGGCTCCCGGTGAGAACCCCGCCGAAACTCAGCGCACAGAGGTGCTCGAATCCTGTTGGAGCCACCACCGTTCTGACGCGGAATCCAACTCGGTTGTCGTGACGCTGGCCGCTCAGGTCGCGGGCGGGGCCTCGACGGAAGTGGGGCCCGGCTCGCGCTGAGGCGGCACTCGGTCGCGTCGCGACGGGAGCTCCGGGCACAGGACGAGCTTGCCCTCGAGGCCGCCCGCCTCGAGACGGCGGTGCGCCTCGGCGACCTCCTCGAAGGAGATCCGCTCGGCGACGCGCGGCCGGATGGCGCGAGTTGCCAACAGGCCGACGAGCCGCTCCAGGTCCTCCCGGAACCAGGCGGGATGTCGGGCCCGCATCATGTTGATCGAGTAGACGCGGGCGCGCTTGCCGCCAGGCAACCACTTCCACAGATACTGGAGATACTGGCACGCCAGCCACATCAAGATGGTGAGCGGGCGACGCAGCGGCTGCACGCCCGCCGTGTAGCCATAGGCGCAGAGCAGGCCGCCGCGTTTTAGCGCCGCGAACGAGCGGCCATAGCCGTCCTTGCCGACGCCGTCGAAGACGACGTCGAACCCGCCCGGCAGGACGCGCGTGAAGTCTTCGCGTTGGTAGTCGATCGGCGTGGCGCCGAGCTCGCGGATCAGCGTCGCGTGCGCGCCGCGCGCGGTGCCCCACAGCTCGAGGCCGGCCAGCCTGCCGAGCACGAGCAGCGCCTGACCGACGGCGCCGGCGGCTCCCTGCACGAGCACGCGCTGCCCTCGCTGCACCCGGGCCGCGCGGTGAAGGAGCTGGTATGCGGTCGTCCAGCTCAAGATCAGCGCGGCCGCCTCCGCCGCGTCGACGCCCGCCGGCACGCGGGTCAGGCGGTCGGCTCGGAGCGTGCGATAGGCGGCGTTCGACCCGAGTACCGTCATATCGGCCACGTGGTCGCGAAGCTGAAAGCCGCTCACGCCATCGCCGAGCTGGTCGATTTCCCCGACGACGTCATAGCCCAGCACGAATGGCGGCTGGCGGCGCATCGTTTGTGGGTAGAGGTGGCGCCGGATCACCACGTCGGTGTACTCCACGCCCGAGGCGAGCACGCGGATCCGCACCTCGCCGCGGCCGGCCGTCGGCAGGGGAGCCTCGACCACCTCCAGCCCGTCGGGACCACCGAAGCGCCTGACTTGAACAACCCGGTTGCGGCGCTCTCTCATAGGCGGATCTCTACAACTCCTGATCCCGCGCACGGGGCAAGAAGGCCGCAATCCATGCGGCGCGTCGGATTATTGATAATGCGATAAGTGATGGATGCACTCGCGGCACCACCACGATCGCGGGGCGCGTGTCGATCCACAAAGCGCACCGACGTGATCTGCTCAGCGCCTTGTTCGGCGATCTTCAACCGCGCTGTTCTCGGTCGGCCAGACACGTCGCAACAAGGGACGGTAAGGTCTCCGGTCTGGACACGGATGGGTTCTATCGTGAGCGGACCACCCCCTTGCCCGACTGGCGCAGAACAGTGAAATGGCAGTAGGTGTCCTTGAGGTCGAGGGCGATCGAGGCCATCGTCTTCGTGGTACCACTGCCGATCTCCGCGAGGTCGAACTCGATCCCATTCGGAAGGTTGATGCGGACGCGATGCTCAGCCCCCGTCGCAGCGCTTCGGATCGGACGGGCCGTGGACTCGAGGACGCCGGGGATCGCGATGCGCGCTGTTCGGCGCTCGACATTCACGTCAAACTCGATGCGTTTGAAGAGCGGGGGATGGACGGTGCTCGACATCGTCCGATAGACCCACCAGTGGGTCGCCCCCGCGTTGGTCTCGCCGCCGTATAGGACGGTAGCAAGGGCGTCGCGTTGCTTGCCGTCCGTCCGCTCATCGATAACGGCCTGACACTCGCCGTTGCCCTCGTAGATCGGTCCCGGCCAAGCGTAGAGGAGAGCTGCGCCGAGGCCATCGAGCGGCACCTCTCCAAAGTGGCCCGTGTCGACGCGAACGGCCGCGAACCCGCGGCAGTCTCCGTTCGTGGGGCGGCGTGACTCGAACTGGCAAGGGCAGGCGTAGTCGCAGTTGCAATTGCTGAACTCGACTCCTTCGATGTACCAGTCAACCTGTGCCATGGTGTCCTCCGTCAGAACCACTTCCCGGCCAGCAAGACCATGCCCGCGTGCTGCGCCAAGACGACGACGAGGATGCCGAGGATCGGAACGCGCCTGATGTTCATCGCTGCCTCCCGCCGGCTGAGTGGCTTCACGATACCGGGTCCCGACACCGAATAGTCGCCGACCGTTGTCTATTGTGTATATCACGGTCGCCACGGCCTGGGTCTCGGGATGTCGGCTGGGTGTTCGGCGGGTTACTGAGCAGGGGCCGGCGCGCCCACCGTGCCATGCAGCGAGAGGCCGCCGCGTAGCACGGCCACGCCCGCGACCCGGTGATATCGGACCGGTCTCCTCAGCACAATCGCCGCCCTGACGGGTTATGGCCAGGGGAGATGGGACGCGTGGAGGCACGAGCGAAGCAAGGCTTGCGACCGGCCGATGCGCTGAAGGGATCGCACGACGTGCAGCGTGAGCGTGATCAGCCCATCGTGATCGATGTTGGACAGCTCGCGCTTGGCCTGCGTCCAGATGAACTCATCGGGATTGAGCTCCGGCGACCGCGGCGAGACCTCCGCCGGGGCATGGCCCGCCGCGGCATCGACCACGGCCCCGCGCGTGAGTCCCGAGCACGACCCCCGAGCCGGTCGACAGCCGTCCACGATCGGCCAGCCGGTGCCTCAGTCTTCCAGCGCGTTCCCGGTTGGTCGGATGAGGGTCGAAGTCGAACGGTTCCAGCCCGGGGACACCGGGCCGCGGCTACCTTGGCCATCCACGACGAGACCGTGTGTGTGCACCACGGTCGTGGTGGCGATTCGGGCGGGGAATCGGGGCGGCGGCCCCCGGTCTGGCCGGGGCCGCCCGCGGCGCGCTAGACTCCAGCCACTCCGGGGCCGCGCCAGCCGGGGTTACGGGTCGGTCCCGGGGGATGAGGGACGGAAGGGTCCTGGGGGCGCGGCTCCCGCACGAATCCTGTCCGGCGACGAGGTTCGCGACCGGGCATCGCTCGGGGGGACGACGTGACCCTCGGCCACCGCCTTGACCCGGATCAGTGGACGGGGCGAAACGGGGAGAGGGCCGATGCGACCTGACGCCAGAGGAGGCCGACATGCGCGTGGATCTGGTCATCGGTGGCCACCTGCCCGATCTGGAACTTCCCGATCATCGCCGGACGCCGGTGCGGCTCTCCGAGCTGGCCGCCGGGTACCCGCTCATCGTCAGCTTCTACCGCGGCTACTGGTGACCGAAGTGCCAGTGCCAGTTGCGGCACTTGACCGACCTTCAGCGCGAGCTCGACGTGAACTACTGCCACCTCGCGGTGATCAGCACGGATCCACCGGAGGTGTGCGGGGCACTCCGCGCCGGGTTGGGCGCGACATTCACCTTCCTGAGCGATCATGAGCGCCGGGCCGTCACGGGGCTGGACATCGTCGATGAGACCGACCGAGCGCATCCACGCATTGCGATCCCCTACAGCTTCTCGGTCGGGCCGGATCTCGCCATCCACAAGATCTACGACGGTGGCTGGTTCGTCGGCCGGCCCACGCTCGAAGAGCTGCGTCGGGACCTGCGCGCGATGATGCTGAAGTACCACCCGGACTGACGGCGCGGGCCCCGGACCGGTCCCTCGGATCGGGTCTCCTACCCTGGCTGCGGGGGCCATGGCCCTCGTGGCCGCGGGCGTCTTGCCGCCGCGCGTCGGCTGGCATGGCCCGGACCGCCGGGTCCGGAGCCGCCGGGCGTCGGCGCACGCTGACGCGATCCGGATCCGCCTCGATCCCGCAGCGTCGCCGGCCTGGTACTGTTACCGTAACGGTGGGAGGGGCCCATCGTGACGAGGCCCCCCCGGTGTCTCGGCCGTGTGGAAGCGGGATCGTCACCGCGAACCCCGCACGAGGGTGCGAATCGATGACCACGACCTGCCGCGTCCCAGGCGCCATCCTGACCGAGCGCGAGCACTCGGTCCCGCTCGATCATGGACGGCCGGACGGGCCGAGGATCACGGTCTTCACGCGCGAGGTCGCCGCGCCCGACGGGGCGGCGCGACCGTATCTCGTCTTCCTCCAGGGTGGGCCCGGGATCGAGGCGACCCGGCCGACGAGCCCACCGTCCGGCTGGATGAAGCGGGCGATCGAGGACTACCGGGTCCTGCTCCTCGACCAGCGCGGGACGGGCCGATCGACGCCGGTCGGTCCCGAGATCCCCGGGAGGACCCCGCAGCAGCAGGCCGACTACCTGGCGCACTTCCGGGCCGACTCGATCGTCCGCGACGCGGAGCACGTCCGCCGGGAGCTCGCTGTCGATCGCTGGAGTGTCCTCGGCCAGAGCTTCGGGGGATTCACCGCGATGACCTACCTGTCGCTCGCGCCCGAGGGGCTCTGCGAGGCGCTCATCACGGGGGGTCTGTCGCCGGTCGGGCGCCCGCCCGACGACGTGTACCGCGCCACGTCGGTCCGGCTCATCGAGAAGAACCGCGCGTACTTCGAGCGCTATCCCGGCGATCGGGCCAGGGTCGGGGAGATCCTCGTACGGCTGGAGGCCGAGGACGTCCGCCTGCCGTCGGGGGATCGCCTCACCGGGCGCCGGTTCCGCCAGCTGGGGATGTGGCTCGGTGACAGCGCGGGCTGGGAGCTCCTCCACCACGTCATCGAGCTCCCCTTCGGCTCGCCGGCGTTCCTCTACGACACCGAGGCCGGCAGCCGGTGGGGGCGGAACCCGATCTACGCCACGCTCCACGAGTCGAGCTATGCCGACGGCTTCGCGACGCGGTGGTCGGCGGCCCGCGTCCTGCCCGCCGAGGTCGAGGCGCAAGCCTACTTCACGGCCGAGCACGTCTTCCCGTGGATGTGGGACGACTGCGGCCGCTTGCGTCCGCACCGGCCGGCGGCGGAGATCCTCGCCCAGCACGAGTGGCCGAAGCTCTACGACGCCGACCGCCTCCGCCGCAATGACGTCCCCGTGGCGGCGACGATCTACGTCGACGACCTGTACGTCGATCGCGACTTCGCGATGGAGACCGCGGGCTTGATCAAGGGCTTGCGTCCGTGGATCACGAGCGAGTACGAGCACAACGGCCTCCGCGCGGACGGCGAGCGCGTGCTCGGTCGCCTGATCGACCTGGTCAAGGGCCGCGCGTAGGGACCGCCACGCGGGCGAGTGAGCGGCCGAAGCGTCGATGGGAGCGTCTTCCTCCCCCCAGTTCGTCGAGCTGCCGAGCCGCCGCATCGTCGGCGAGGGCACGGCGGCGGTCGGCCGCGAGCTCGCGGCGCGGCGCCTGCGGGTGCACGTCAATGCCGGCGCCTCCGAGCTGGCGGCGGCCTTCGGCGCGGCCCGCGCCCTCGGGGCCCCCGTCATCGTGGTCTTCGACGACGCGATCGAGCGGGTGGACGCCAGCCGGCGGCGGAGCCTCGACGCCTTTCGCGAGACGGTGCGGGGGCTCATCGACCAGCCGGGGCACGAGGGCATCCACCTGGCGATCGAGAACTCGTTCATCAAGATCACGCGGCAGCCGGAGGACCTGCTGGCGATCATCCGGGACGTCGACCACCCGCGGGTCGGCGCGAACTTCGACGCCGACAACTTCTACAACGCCGGCATCGAGCCCTTTCCCTACGCCTACGAGCTGCTGAAGGGCCACATCGTTCAGCTCCACGCCAAGGATTCGGCGCGCTACCTGCCCGCGGTTCACGGCGACGGCCGGCGGGTGCTCCATCGCGCCGGAGGCAACGTCGTCTGCCTGCCGCTCGGCACCGGCGCCGTCAACTGGGCCGGGCTGATCGCCCGGCTCATGCAGGACGGCTACCGGGGCGCGGTGTCCCTGGAGTCCCACACGCTGCCGGAGGAGATGGCCGGCGTGATGGAGCAGGACGCCGCCTACCTCCGGGCCGCCGGGCTGGTGGCCTGAGGGAGGTCCCAGGGCGCCAGAGCTCCACCGCTACGAACCGCCCTGGGTTTCCCGGAGGCTCCATTCCTTGAGAGGATGGGAGCCATGGCGAGACCCAGTCGGTCTTCTCCGGAAGTGAGCGGGCCGTCCGGATGGCATGGGAGCACCAGGACCAGCACGCCTCCCAGTGGGCGGCGATCACCTCGATTGCCGAGAAGAAGGCTGACGGGCAATGGCTGACGAGAAGCAGCCGGACGTGGAATCATCTGCCACCGCTGCGCGGCCGTTGAAGCGCAGCCTATCGCCCTCGCGGCTGGCGCGGATGCGCGACAGCATGCGCCGCCACGTGGACAGTGGCCGGCTGCCTGGCCTCGTCGCGCTCCTCAGCCGGCGCGGCGCGGAGCACGTGGACGCCATCGGCACGCTCGCGTTCGACCATACGACACCGATGCGGCGAGACACCATCTTCCGCCTGGCCTCCGTGACGAAGCCGATCACGGCCGTGGCCGCCATGATCCTCGTCGAGGAATGCAAGGTCAGGCTCGACGATCCCGTCGATGAATGGCTGCCGGAGCTCGCGAACCGCACGGTGCTGCGCACGCTCGACAGCGAGCTGGACGACACGGTGCCCGCGGCGCGCCCGATCACACTGCGCGACCTGCTGACGTTTCGCTCGGGGTACGGTGAGATCGGGTTCCTGTCGCCAACGGCCCCGATGCAGAAGGCGATGATCGAGGCTCGCCTGCCGCTCAGCGCGTGGCCATTCGCCGGTAGTCCCGAGGAGCTCATGAGACGCCTGAGCAGCCTCCCGCTCGTCGATCACCCCGGACAGCGGTGGCTGTACCACATGAGCGCCGAGATCTTGGGCGTACTGATCGCGCGCGCGTCCAGCGCCTCGCTATCGACGTTTCTGCGCGACCGCATCTTCGAGCCGCTGGGCATGAAGGACACCGGCTTCAGCGTGCCGGCAGCACAGCTTGACCGGCTTGCCACCTGCTACCAGACGGACCTTTCGAGCGGCGAGATCACCGTGTTCGACGCTGGCGGCAGACTCTTCGCGCGCCCGCCCGCCTTCGAGTCGGGTGGCGGAGGCCTTGTGTCCACGGCCGACGATCTGCTCGCGTTCGGGCGGATGATGCTGAACCAGGGCACGAACGGCAAGGAGCGCATCTTGTCGCGGCTGTCGGTGGAGCTGATGACCCGCGATCAGCTGACGACCGAGCAGAAGGCAGCGTCGCCTTTTTTTGACGGCTTCTGGGACGCGCGCGGCTGGGGCCTGGGCCTTTCGGTGGTGACCCGGCGCACCGAGCTGGCGGGCGTGCCGGGACGCTTCGGCTGGGACGGTGCCTTTGGCGGCTCGTGGTACGTGGACCCACGCGAGGACCTGGTCGGGATCCTCATGACGCAGGTCCAGCCGGGTGCTTTGCGTCTGCCGCCCGTCGTGCTCGATTTCTGGACGTCGGCCTACCAGGCGATCGACGACTGACCCGACGCGGCCGAGCCGCGAGCGCACGAGAAGGGCCTCGAGCGCCCACACCTCGGACGGCGCCGGAACGGAGATCGGCGGCGGGGTGAACGGAGGAGAGCGAGCTGGCCGAGGCGTGTCGGCGATCCCTGAAACCTTCTGATGCAGGGACCTCGCGTATCGAATGCCCGGAGGGGATCGTCTCAGCTGGCCGTGTAAACCTCCAGCGCCTCGGTGGCGGCGTCCGGCGCGATCAGGCGGATGGCCTCGCGGAGGTCTTCGAGGTGGCGGCGCACGGGCAGCTCGCCGATCCCTGACGGGGCGTAGACGGCAAAGAAGACCTGGCGCGTGTCCGGCGTGATCCGGGTCCGCTGATCGGGACCGTGGAGGACGCTCGAGATGACGCCCTGACGGTCGGTCATCATCATGTCGCCCATCTTGAGTGTCTCCTCGCGGCCGTTCAAGAGGAGATAGCGTTCGCCGCCGGCTGCCACCCCGAGAGTGACCGGAGTCTCAACGGCCTTGAGATCGTGCCCGGCGGTGAGGAGGAGGCTCTTGAGCTCCGCCGCCACCATGGCGGCCACGAGCGCGGGGCTTCGCGGGATGGATCGACCCTTGAAGAGGACTGACTCCAGTTGGAGCTCGACGTGATAGGTCTTGCGAAAGCGCCGGTAGTGCGCGGCATAGGCCTGGAGGACGGGATGCTCGCGGAGCTCGGTGCGATCGCGCACAGGGAACCGCGTCGGGAGCTCGGCTTCCGAGGCCGCGATCCGCTGATCGAGGCCAGCGTGGTGCGTCGGGTTGGTGACGCCCCGCATGATCAAGATCCCGGCGGCAGCCCCGACGCAGGTGGTCTTCCAGGCGTCTGAGACATGGAACACGGCCTGATTCTACAGGCTGGTGGACTGTCGGGTGAAAGTGCTCCGCACCCGGTTGACGCCGCTGCTTGTTCGTTCTCGTGGGGACTGAGGGAGCTTGTCCTGCATCTTGGGCCGGCGATGTCCAGGGCTCGGAGCCCCTGCCGCAATGCGCAAGCGGAGTCGTCCCGTCGGTCTGGAGTAACGGTAGAACCCCCCGAAAATCGAACGTCCACTGAGGGGCCGGCGTCGCGCTGCGTGTTAGAGTGCTTCCGGGGTTCCAACGGCTCGTCGAGCACGTGATTGATGTCTACCGCGCCGACCGGCTCTTCTCGTCGGGTTGACGGCGACCGTGTGCGCTGAAATGCGGCGTCTCTCGATCGTCATTCCCGTGCGGAACGACGCGGCGGCCGTGGGCCCCACCCTGGATCACCTCTTCGGCCTCCGCGGGATTCCGGGCATGGAGGTCGTTATCGCCGCCTCCGGCGACCCCGTGGGAACGGAACGCGCCGTGGCGGGCCGGGCCCGGCTGTTGTGGCCGGCGGACTCCACGCGTGCGGCTCTCATGAACGCGGGAGCTGTCGTCGCGTGCGGCGACGTTCTGTTCTTTCTTCACGCCGACTCACTCCCGCCGGCTGACGCGGTGGCACTGATCGATCACGCGCTGTCTGACTCGCGGGTTGTGGGCGGCGCGTTCGAGCATCGCTTTGCGGAGCCCGCATGGAGCCTCCGCGCCATCACACGGATCAACCGTGTGCGCTACCGGCTCACCCGCAACTACTACGGCGACCAGGGGATCTTCGTTCGGGCCTCCGTGTTTCGGCAGATGGGCGGGTACAAGCCTCTTCGCCTTCTGGAGGACCTCGAGTTCTCGCAGCGCTTGAAGCGGATGGGCCGGCCCGTGTTGATCCGGGTGCCGCTGGTCACCTCGGGGCGGCGTTTTCTCGTACGCGGACCGTGGCTCACGTTCGCCTTCATCGTCTGGTTATTACTGCTGCACACGCTGCGGCTGGATACCGAGCGGTATGCCGAGCGGTGGCGAGGTCCGGCCGAACGTCCGCCGGGTAGCCCGTGGCCCCGGTGCGCCCTGAAGAGGAGACTGGAGGGCGATCGGTCTGATGGCCATTCCCGATGATGCGCTGGATGGCACTGGTCGTCTGGGTGCGCCTGGCGGGGTCGGCGTGCGACGTGCCGCGGGCCGGTCCAGAGACAAGCCCGCTTGCGCACTGGCGGTCCACCTGGATCGCCCTGTGACCCGGGCCCCATCCGGACTCCGGTGAGCCGGCCGCGGTACAATCGGGCGCCGGACCGCCTCGTGGTTCGGGTCCGGGAAGCTCCGGTGTGAGGGGAACCGTGCGTGACGACGGCGTCGCCTTGATCATCCCAGCGCTCGATGAGGAGGCCGCCATCGCTGCCGTCCTGCGCGCGGTGCCACCGGGCCTCGTGGACGATCTCGTGGTCGTGGACAATGGATCCACCGACCGCACGGCGGTCGTTGCCCGCGCGGCCGGGGCGCGAGTCGTCGCGGAGCCGCGCCGCGGTTACGGGGCAGCGTGCTGGGCTGGGGTGGAGGCGCTCGCACCGGGGATCACGGTGGTCGCGTTTCTGGACGGTGACGGGAGTCAGGACCCGGCCGAGTTACCGCGGCTCCTGTCGCCGCTGCGGACGCGGAGCGCCGACCTGGCCCTCGGTGTCCGCACGTTCCCGCGCGGGTCGGGGCATCCGTGGCATGCGATCCTGGGCACGCGCGCCGTGGCCCTCGTGCTCCGGTGGCGCCTCGGCGTGCGTCTCCGCGACCTCGGACCCTTCCGCGCGATCCGGCTCGATGCCCTGCTGGCGCTTGGGTTACGCGACCGCGGCTCCGGCTGGCCTGTCGAGATGGTGGCTCGCGCCGCGCGTCAGGGCCTCCGTATCATCGAGGTCGAGGTGACGCAGCGCCCGCGCCTGGCCGGGCGCTCGAAGGTCGCCGGCAGGCTGGGCGGCAGCGTGCGCGCCGGGTGGAGGTTCCTGCGCGTCGCGTTGAAGGAGGGGCGGTGAGGGTCCCGGTCGCGATCATGGCGAAGGTGCCGGCGGCCGGGGAGGTCAAGACGCGTCTCTGCCCCCCCCTCACACCGGCCCAGGCCGCCAGCCTCGCGCGCTGCTTCCTGCAGGACCGGATCGCCCAGCTTCGAGAGATCCCGGCGGTCGCCCCCGTTGTGGCCTTCACGCCTCCGGAGCGCGAGTCGTCGCTGCGCCCGATCCTGCCCGACGGCGTGCGGCTGGTCCCGCAGCAGGGCGCCGATCTGGGGGCGCGGCTCGATCGGCTTCTGACGGATCTCATCGCCGAAGGAGCCGGCGGGGCCATCGCCGTGGACGCCGACAGCCCGACGCTCCCGACCGACTTCGTCCGCCGGGCGTGTGCGCATCTCGCTGACCGAACCGCCGACGTGGCGCTCGGCCCCTGTGACGATGGGGGCTACTATCTGATCGGGCTGCGGCAGGCCGCTCCCGAGCTCTTCCGGGAGATGCCGTGGAGCACGCCTGCGGTGCTGGACGAAACGATCACCCGCGTCCGCCGGCTCGGTCTCCGCCTCGCGCTTCTCCCGCCGTGGTTCGATGTCGACCGGGGCGCGGACCTGGAGCGCCTGCGCGCGAGCGCGGACGCGCCCGGCGCCCACCAGCCCCTCCGAACGCTGGCGTTCCTCGCACGAGAGCTTGCGTGGGCCCGCTGATCCTCGCCGGGGCCGTGCTGGCGGCGGCGTTCGGCGGGATGTTCTGGCTCCGCGACCTTTTCCGCGCCGCCGGGTGGTTCGTTGTCCTGTTCGTGCTGGCGAGCGCGGCCTACGCCGTGGCCGTCCGCTGGATCCTCCGCCGGCCGCCCGCCAGCTGGTGGGCGCTCGGCGGGATTCTGGGCGCCGCTCTCCTCTTCCGGCTGCTGCTGCTTCCAAGCGCTCCGACGCTCTCGACGGATCTCTATCGCTACCTCTGGGACGGCCGGCTGGCGGTCGCCGGCGTGAGCCCGTACCGTCATCCCGCGAACGCGCCCGAGGTGGCCGGATTCCGCGACGAGCTCGTCTACCCCCACTTGAACCATGTCGACTGGCGCACGGTCTATCCCCCTGGCGGGCAGCTCCTGTTCGCCGCGCTCGCGGGTCTTTGGCCCTCGAGCGTGATGGGCATGAAGCTCGTGATGCTCGCGGCGGATTTGCTGACCATCGGCCTGATCCTCGGCTGGCTCCGGACGCTCGGCCGCCCGGCGGCGTGGGTGCTTGTCTACGCCTGGCATCCGTTGGTCGTTGTCGAACTCGCGGGGAGTGGCCACCTCGATGCGCTCGTGCTCGCCACGACGGCCGGCGCGCTCTGGGCCGCCGCACGGGGACGTCTCGTCGCGGCGGGCGCGGTGGTGGGCCTCGGCGCCCTCGTGAAGGTCTATCCGCTGCTCCTGCTTCCCGCTATCTGGGGGGAACGGAGGGCACGCGTGCTGGCGGCCGGGCTCGGGGTGGTGGCCGCGGGATACGCTCTTTACTGGCGCGAGGGCGTCGCGGTCTTCGGATCGCTCGGCCGGTACGTGGCCGAAGAGGAATTCAACGGCACCGCCCGGGCGATGCTCGAGCTCGTGCTTGCCCCCCTGGGCCCGGGCGGCCTCATGGCGGCGCGCCTCATCCCGCTGCTCGGGCTCGCCGGCCTCGCGCTCGCGGTCGGCTGGAGGACGGCGCCGCCGGTGGACTGGCGCGCCCGTTGGCTGGTGGGTGGTTACCTTCTGACCACGCCGAACCTCTTTCCGTGGTACGCGCTCTGGATGGTGCCGCTGCAGGCTGCCGCGCCGGCATGGCCCTGGCTCTACTTGACCTGTGCGGTCGCCTTGACCTACGTCTCCTTTGCGCAGCCGATCTGGCATATGCCGGCCTGGGTGATCGCCGCGCAATGGGTTCCCTTCGCGCTGGGGCTGGCCTGGGCGGCCCGGCCTTTCAGCACGGCGACCCGCGCGACCCTCTGCAGGCCATCCCCGTGAGCCTGGCCGACGTGCCCTGGCAGACGCGCTCCAGCCGCGTGGTCTACCAGAACCCCTGGATCCGGGTCGACGAGGACCAGGTCCAGCTGCCGGACGGGCGCACGACGGTGTATGGCGTCGTCCGGTGCGGCGAGTGCGTGGGCGTACTCCCGTTCTTCGACGCGGAGACCGTGGTCCTGATCCGCCAGTACCGGTATGTCGCGCGCGGGGTCTACTGGGAGATGCCGACCGGTGGGGTCCATCCCGGCGAGAGTCTCGAGGCGGCCGCCCAGCGGGAGCTCGGCGAGGAGGTCGGCTACCAGGCGGCCCGCCTGACGCCCCTCGTGTCCTACCACACCTCCAAGAGCGTGGTCGACGAGACCGCGCACCTCTTTTGTGGCGAGGCGCTCACGCCGGTTGTCACCCCGGGTGACGCAACGGAGTTCATCGAGGTGCGCCGGCTGCCGTTCGCGGAAGCCCTCCGCATGGTGGAGTCAGGCGAGATCAAGGACAGCATGACGGTCATCGCGATCCTGCACGCCGCGCGACGGCTCCGGCGGTGAGCGTCCCGATGCCGGCCGCCCCCCCGCCACTGCCCCGGTCCCTGTACGTTGAGACGACGAGCCGCTGCAACTCGCTCTGCGAGACGTGCATCCTGACCTTCGGGGGTCGGGAGGCACCGAAGGATCTCGGCTATGCGGAGTTCCGCCGGATCGTGGACCAGTTCCCGATGCTCGAGCGAGTCGTCCTCCACGGGATCGGCGAGCCCCTGCTCAACCGCGAGCTGCCCGCGATGATCGAGCACGCCAAGGCGCGCAGCGCGCACGTCCTCTTCAACACCAACGCCATCACGCTGAACGGCCGGTGGCCCGCCGCGCTCGTCGACGCGGGACTCGACGAGATCCGCGTCTCCCTCGACGGCTCGACCGCCGAGACGTACCGGCGGGTTCGCGGCGTCGACGCGTTCGACAAGGTCGTCGGCAACCTCGAAGCCTTCGCGGCGTTTCGGCGGGCGCGCGGTGTGGCGCACCCCCAAGTGTCACTCTGGTTCACCGGCATGCAAGACACCCTCCACGAGCTGCCTGGACTCGTCCCGATCGCCGTGCGGGCGGGTGCGGCCGCCATCCATCTCCAGCGGCTTGTCTACCACGGGCAGGGCCTGGCCGTGAAGCCGCAGGCGCTCTTCGGCCGGACCACGGTGGAGCACGAGCGGGTGATTCGCGAGACCGCGGCCGCCGCCGCGGCAGCGGGCGTCACCTTCTCGGCCTCCGGCGCGACCACGCCCGAGGTCAGCTTGACGCCCCACGGCGTCTCGACTCGCCCCTGGAGCCACTGCCGACGACCCTGGACGCTGGTCTATGTGACCGTACACGGCAATGTCTTGCCCTGCTGCATCTCGCCCTTCGTGGCAGACCCGTACGACGGCATCGTGCTCGGGAATCTCTTCGAGCAGAGCCTGCAGGCGATCTGGTGGGGCGACGGCTACGCGACCTTTCGGCGGGCGCTCCTGACCGAATCGCCGCCGCAGCCGTGCCGCGGGTGCGGCGTCTTCTGGAGCCTCTAGCGCCCCGCTACCGCGCCGAGACGACGGTCGTGCACGCGCTCCCGAGCTTGGGAAGGTCGGCGCCCGCCGCCGGCTCCCAGTCGATGACGAGGCGCTCCCCGCGAGCGAACGGACAGTAGGGGTCGGGCTCCCCCAGGCGGCCGAGTACCGCGCGGCGGCCCGCGCACCCCCCCTGGCACGGACAGTCAGCGCAGGCCGCCGGCCGTTGGGTGGCCTGCTGAAACTCCGCAGCGCCCGTGATCTCTTCGCCGAGCGCGTCCAGATCCGCGAGCGTGAGCCGACTCACCGGCCAGTACGTGCAGGGGAGGACCCGGCCGTCCGGTGCCACGCGCACCGTCGAGCGCCCGCAACCGGGTCCCATGAAGGCGGGGACGCCCAGGACCCCGGCGAGGACCGGCTCGGTGGTGGCGACCAGGCGCGTCGCCCCGAGCAGGCGCCGGAACCCCTCCCAGAACTCGGCATAGCTGAGCGAGAAGCGATCGGTCTTCGAGGGCTGGTAGATGTTGACGCGCAGGTTGGCGCCGCGGCCGGCGGCCACGCGGGCGAGCGCGGGCAGGCGGTCGACGTTGATCTTCATCATCACCGCCGTCACGGTCACGGGCACGCCGAGCCTCGCGCAGCGCTCCATCGCGGTCTCGACCGTGCGCCAGTTGCCGGCACCCCGGAAAGCGTCGTGCTCGCGCTCCGTCGGGAAGTCGAGCGAGAACTCGACGCTGTGAAACCGCTTGACGGCGGCGTCTGGGAGGGCTTGGATGCTCAGGCCGTTGGAGGTGACGCTCGTCTTGATCCCGCGCGCCCATACGAGCTCCAGGATCGCCTCGTAGTCCGGATGCAGGCCGTTCTCGCCGACCCCCAGATTCAACGATCGGATCGGGATGCGCTCCACCAGGCGCCGGACGTCTGCCTGGGTCAGGCGGTCGACGACGGCGTCCGGCCGGTAGCAGTGCCCGCAGCGCAAGTCACACTCATTGGTGAGCCCGATCCCTACGGAGAAGGCCATGCGGGCCCTCACCCGGTCCCGCCGATGAGGTGTGGGGACTCCGTCGGCCGGGCCAAAGCGTCGCTCAGACGAGCCAGCGGACTATCCGGGCGAGTCGGTGGCCCCCGGCCGCCGCGCGGTCGAGCGGCGGTGCCAGAAGGGCATCGACGCCGAAGCTCCGGCCGGCATCGGTGAGGAGGAACAGCGCGGGGAAGGTGATGAGCATCGTGTAGGTCCAGCCCCACTCGTGGGGGACGTTCAGGATGCTGAGCGTGATATTGGCGGCCATGCCGAGGGCCACGAGGGAGCCCAGCCGGGTGCCGAGCCCGAGGAGCAGCGTGACCGCGATGAAGGTCTCGGTGACGAGGGTCATCCATCCGAAGAAGGTCCAGTGGGGGATCACGACATTGAGCTGGAAGTTCTGATACGCGGTGAGGGTTGGGTGCTGGATCCCCTGCTGGAACCAGTACCAGAGGCCGCCGCCGGACTTGCGGCCGAAGTCGTCGGAGGGCACCTTCCAGGCGGACTGCTGCCACCAGAGGTAGCCGTAGAGGATCCGGGCCAGCCCGATGGGCCAGAGCGGGGCCGTCGCGCGGAGCCAGCCAACTCGAGGCAGGCTCTCGGTTCTGACCCCCCCACCATGATCGATCATCGCGTCCGCGTCACGCGCCACCCCTTGCACGGCCATCGATGCTCCCTCCCCGCACCAGGACCGCTCGTGCGCCGCCACCCCAAGTTTGACACGAACCGGGGGCCGAACGATTCGCCCGGCGAACAGGGCCCGACCGCGGGAAGGAGGTCGCGCTCGTGGACCGGACGCTTCCGGCCCCGAAGTCCTGACGCCGGTCGGAGAGGCCGGCCGCCGTCCGAGCGACCCTCGCGGAGACGGCACCGCGCTCGCGGCCTTTCGAGTGGCGAGATCGACGAACCGGGGCCGGTCGGATCCGGGTGTGCCCCCTCCACTCCTGCCCTCGCGCGCCGTGCAGACGAGCCACCCCATTGTCGACGCCCATCGCGTCGGACGCCTTCACATCGGGGGCCCGCCGACCTGATCATCGCGCCCGAGCGGCATCGTTCCACGGCGAGGATCAGGCCCTTGGCCGCATTGGCGAGAAGCACAGCCGGATCAAGTGGATCGAACGGGAGTGCGGCTGGGTCGCGGCGCCGGAGGATATCGTGAACCTCCTCTCGAACGAGGGCTTCGCGGAGTGCAAGCGTGAGACGACGACGAGCGGCGTGATAGCCACGCGGCGGGCGGGGACCTGGCAGGGCGTGGACCCGAGGACGGGACGGAAGGGGGCGTTCCGAGCCGTACCGCGGCCTTCGGCGCACCGACGATGAGGTCGGGTTCAATCTGATCACTCGCGCACCGCGGTCGCCGATGGCGGTCTCTGGAGCGGTCTCTTGTGGCCAGGTTGGAGACCTGGTCTCGCGGCGGCTCAGCCGTTGGCGCGCGCGCGGCGCTTCTGCTCCTTCTTCTTCAGGGCGGCCCGCTTGCGTGCGGTCTTGCGGCGTCTGGGAGCGCGTCTTTCGGTTGGCATCGCCACCTCCTGTCTGGTCTTTGTTGAGCGGGCACCTGGGGGATTGTAACTCGACCGGAAGATCAACGCGGTTCGCCGCGTGGACCCTGCTCCGGTGATGGCGCCCGGTATCTCTGCTTCGGATTCGGCGGGCGCTACCGCTGGGGGCTCGACGTCTCCGGCGAGACGCTCGCGGACGCGATGTCCGGTCGCGTTCCACCGGTCGCGTTCCGTGGGCCGCTAGTCGTCGGGAGTGCGCCAACGCGGGGCGCCCCGCTCGCGATGGCTTCAGACCGAAATTCCGATCGGGTCCATCGGTGAAGGAAGGGCCTCTACGATCACCTGGCTTGACTGCCCACCCGATCGTCATTGCCCGGGACGGGCGGTACGAGCGGGGAATGGACGTGCTGCGCGCGCCTTTCTGCTTGACGCCGAGCCAACTGTATTAGTATAGTCATACAGTATGAGTATCCCGGCACGCCTGCGCGTGGATGTCCACAGCCCGATTTCGATCCGTTGGCAGCCGTCGGAGCAGCTGAAGCACGTCAGATGCCCGGGGCCATCTTGACGCAACACGGCGGGGGACGCCCGACTGGCAGAGCTGCCCCGCCGCTCGCCAGGCAGCGCCCCGGTTCTCGCTCGTCCCGCGTTACGGGACAGCCGCGAGCAGCGGCATCGAAGCGTCCCGGACGCGCTCTGGCATGGATGCACGCGCAAGGCAGCCGCGCGGATGTCTGAGAGCCGGCCTGTCCCCGCGAAGGGAGCCGAGGCGCCCATGGCTGAGATCGAGCGGACAGGTCCACCCATTCCGATTGCCGTGCGAGGTTCAGTGTATGAATTGAGCGTGGAGCTCAACGCGACCCCCTCACCAGCGTGGCGCCGGCTCTTCCAGGCGCCAGATGAATGGACGGAGCCGTGCCATCCGAGTCGTATCACGGTGAGGCATCGCGTGCTGCTCTTCGAGAGCGAGGAAGCTCGGGTGCGGGTGTGGATCGATCAGATCGACAAGTGGATCGCCGCGGCCAATCAGAAGCTTGCCGCTCAGATGGCCGGATCGGTAGCGACGCGAGAGGTCGGCGGGGACGAGCGAGAGCAGAAGCTTCGCGAGGTGACGGACCGGCTGAAGGGCCTGTGATAGCAGGCACAGAGAGGATCCCCGGGCGACGACTCGACTGAGCGGCTGTGCGAGGAAGCCAGCGGCAGCGTCGCGCACGCGGCCGGCGGCCGCCGCGCATAGGGCCACGATCTCGGATGCGGATATCGCCGACGCCTACCTCCTTTCTGCCCGGGCGCGTGCTCGTACTGCGACGGCAACGCCTCGACTTCGATCGGGAGACGTCATCGAGACGGCGCGGCGCCCAGCCCGGCATACGTCTCCGGCAATGCGGCGCTGAACACGCCGGGGGAGAACCGATCCCGCGGGCCAGGTCCCCGGTGCTCTCGAGGATGTTGTTGCCCGCCAGGCGACGCGCCGTTCGGCTCCTCTTGCCCTCGGCCCGCCGGCACCCCTGTGACCCACCCGGAGCCGCTGGAATGTGGCGCGCCGCGCCGGCCATCGCAACGGCTCCCTCGCTGGGACGAGCGGGTGGCGGCGCCGCTGGAGCCAGCGAGGGAGCGGGCCGTTGCCCACCGAGCGGCCGGCGGTCACCGGAAGCCGGGCAGGGCGCCGGGAGGCTGGGCCCGGTCCGGCGGGAGACGCTCCGATGCGCCCGGCCGTTCTGCTATTCTCGACCGGCCGCCGGCCCGGGATGGCCGGCGAGCGGGAGAGACGCTCGTGGCGAGCTTCGTTGCTCTGGTCGACCCTGATCCGGTCCGCCGGGCCCGCTTCGTCGAGGCCGCGGAGCTCGCACCGATCCCCGGGCTCGCGGCGCGCCGGCTGAGCACGGCGACAGCCTCCGTGGGCTGGGCGGCCGCGCCCGGCGCCCCCGTGAGCGAGAGCGGCGGTGGGGATGGCCTCGGCGTCCTGTGGGGCGACGCGCTCGACGCCAACGGCCGTCTCGACGCCAAGGGACTCCGCCAGGCGTGCGCCGGACCCGACGGGTTGCCGCCCCCGCTCGACGGGTATCACGCCGGGATCTCGATCGGTCCGCAGGGCCGCGTCGTGGCGGTCGCCGACCTCCTCGGTCTGTTTCCCGTCTACTACTGGACCGCCGGCGACGTCCTACTGGTGGCCTCTAGCCCGGCGCTGTTCCGGGGGCATCCGTCGTTCCGGGCGGACCTCGATACCGCTGGCCTCGTGGGGGTGCTCCTGTTCGCCCATCTGGTCGGGGGGCGGACGCTTCTGACCGGCGTGCGGCGGTTGGCCGCCGGACATGCGCTGGACTGGCGGCCAGGCGGCCCGGCCCGAGAGCGCGCGACGTGGACCCTGCCGCCGTCCACGCACTTCCACCTGCCGTTCGAGGCTCACGTCGACGTGCTCGACGACGCGGTGACCGCAGCCGTCGCCCGCCAGGCGCCGCCCGGCCATCCCGTCGGGCTTCTGCTCTCCGGCGGCCTCGACTCGCGGCTGCTGGCCGGCCTGATCGCGCGCCAGGGCGGCCGCGCCGCGTGCCTGACGCTCGGGCTGCCGACGGACTTCGACGTCGTCGGGGCGCGGCGGGTGGCGCGCGTCCTCCGCTTCCCGCATGCGGTGCGCGAGCCGCCGGCGGTCCCGGGCGTGATCGAGGCGCGCATCCGATGGGAGGCCCTCGGGTGCGGGCTGGCCGGCTCCGGGTTCTGGGAAGCGTCCTCGGCGCTCCGCGGCCTTCCGGACCACGTCGTGACCGGCCTGGTGCTGGACTCGGCCCTCGGCGGCTACCCGATCGACCAGGCGTACTCGCCGGCGACGCGGACGGTCTCCTTCGAGACCTACTTCGACGTGATCAATGCCTGGGGCGTCTCCCTTCCGACGCTCGGACGCCTGCTGCGGCCCGAGCGCTTCGGCGAAGCCCTGGCCGACGTGCTGGCCGGCGTGCGCGCCGACTACGACGGCGAGGGGGGCAACGAGGCCCTGAAGGTGTGGCGGTACCACATGCGCCACCGGCCGCGGTTTCACGTGGGCAGCCGCGCCTGGCCGATCGCCTTCAGCTCCTGGCCCGTGCTGCCCATTCTCGATCGCCGGCTGCTCGAGACCGTCGCCGGCATCCCCGCCGCCAGCCTCGCCGGCCGACGCGCCGAAACCGAGCTGGTCGCGACCCGGTTCCCGGCCCTCGCGGCGCTGCCGCTCGACCGGAACTCCTTCGACTTCTCGCCGCTCCGTCCGCGCCTCCGGACCCAGCTGCGCCGCGCCGTGGTCGACGCGCTCGGGCGCGTACCCGGCGTGCCCGCCTTCACGCGGGCGCGCCCCGAGCCCCGGCGTTACGTCCGGCTCATGGACGTGAACGGTCCCATGTGGCGCGAGCTGCGGCGCGAGGCGGAGCGGTGCCGGGAGCTCGCGACCGAGCTCTTCCGGCCGGACGTCCTCGCCGAAGCCCTGCCCGGGCCCGACGTCGCCGTCCGTCCGGCCGACCCCATCATCGGTACCTCCGGGATGAAGCTGCTGCTCGGCGTCCTGCTCTGGCTGCGCGACCACCGTCCCTGAGGCGCCCGCAGGCGCCTCAACCCTCGCCGCCGCCGCGGCCCGCCAGGCGGCTCGCCCGTCGAGCGACCCGGCGCAGGAGCCCCGGAGTCGACCGATCCAGCAGCCGGACGACCGCGCCGCGAACGTCGGGCGCGAGGTCGAGCTCCAGCAGCCCTTGGCAAGGTTTCAGGAGGTACGGGGGAATCTCCTCCACGGCGTCGAAGCGTGCCGCCAGCGGGACGGACAGGTCGAACACCGTGAAGTCCGTCAGCCGGCCGTAGGCCGAGATCACGGCCATGGTGCGGACGCATTTCAGGCACGCCGAGCAGTTCCCGGTGGGAGCCCGATTCTCCCAGCACACGCGCAGGTGCCGCCATGCGAGCGGGTCGCCGGCGATGCGGCGGATCTTGTCCTGGCGATTGGGTCGGGCGTCGTCGTGGAGGATCTCGACCCGGCTCGTGGACCACAAGGGATCCATCTCGGGATGGGAGCCCCACGGGATGATGTTCGACAGCCCGTAGCTCGAGGGGATGATGAGGCCCCCGATCGTCCCCGACAGGACGTGAGCCGCCGCGGCCAGCGCGGCGCCGTGGACGCGGTCCCAGCTCACCGAGGCGACGATCGGGTGCTCGCGCGCGTTGGTCCTGAGGACGAGCGCTGGCTTGCCGACGCTCTCGGACACGGCCTGGAGGGATCGCGCGAAGCTCGCCAGCCGCACGCGGTCCGCGAGCGGCATGTCGTAGCCGTGGACGAACACCAGGCGGCTGAGCCGGTCGCCGCACGTCCGCAGCGTGTAGAACGAGTCCACCCCGCCGGTGAAGCACGCGGCGACCGCCGCGGCGCGCGTCGAGGCCGCGGGGGTGCGCGCCGGGGCGTCGACTGGGTAGATGTCCGGATACCCCCACCAGGCTGCCAGCAGGACGGGCAGCCGGCGCGTGCCGTCGAGCCATACAGGATCGAGAGGTCGATCGACCTCAACGGTCGCGCCGTGGTGCAATGCCGGCAGGAACAGCAGGCTCGCGAAGGCCTCAGGGCTCGGCTCGAGCTCGGCATCGGCCGACTCGAACCACAGGGGGTGCCCCGCGACGTCGGCCTGGACGCGGTGAACGCCGTGATCGCGCTCGCGCCGGACGGCGCCGATCATCCACCGCGGTCCGGAAGCTGGCATCCGGGCTCCTCCTGGCGGCTGCCGCACGGACGTCTTTCGGGACCGCCCGCTCCAGGGCCCCCGAGGCTCCGGCAGCGCGTCGAAGCAGGACCCACAATCACAGAAACCGCAAGGGCGCGCAACCAGGCGGGCCCTCGTACCTTGAAGCGCCACGAGCGCCGGGCCACGCCCGGCGCTCGTGGAGAGGATCGCCGCGGAGTGCAGCCGCGCCGCTACGGCGCGGCGACGGGTTCGAGCAGGACCGCGATACCGTGGATGGTGAGCACGTCGGCCCCGAGTCCGGGGAAGCTCACCCCGATGCTTAGGTAGGCCGGCCCGCCGGCGACCGCGTCGCCGGGATCGTAGGGCGTGTTCAGGGCCATGAGTTCGCAGATCGGGGCGCCGGGCGACGCCCCGATGGTGGCCGCGGTCGGGAGGGGAGTCGGCGCGAACGGCGGGGCCAGGTCGTTGCGGGTGAGTGCCACGCTGGAGACGAACCCGCCGGCGGCCCCGGGGGCGTAGCAGACCGTCGCGCCCGTGATGGCGAAGCCGGGCGGCACCTGGAGGCCGGCCTGGAGCGTGTCGCTCGCCGTCCCCGCTGCGCCGACGACTAGACCCGGCGCGAGGGCGCCGGCAGGCGTCAGGGCCACGGCTCCCGTCGTCCCCACGAGGGCGAGCGGGTTGATCCACAGCGCGCCGCCCTTCGGCGCGGCGGCCTCCAGCGCGTCGATCCGGCTGTCGAGGCCGTCGATCATCCCCTGGATGAGCCGGAAGGGGCGGCCAGGCGGCAGCTGCGTGTTCTTCGGTGGGTCCGGCTTCTTGGCCATCGCGGTCGGGACGACGGTCCCCAGGACGAGCACGGCGACAGCGAGGGATGAGGCCAGGAACCTGAGCCAGCTCGGTCGATGAGACATGACTCCTCCTTGTTCATGGCCTGCCAGGGTGGAGACACGGGCGGGGATGGAGAGATCCCTGTCCCTTCGGCAACCCGGCTATCAGGCTCCCACGCCTGACCCGTGGCTTTGCGCCCCCGCCTCACGACGGGTTTGCCTTTGTCGGTGGCAGGACCGGCGACATCACCGTGCAAACGATGTGCCCCCGACAGGAGGCCCCTGTTCCTCTGAGGAGGGGGCGTCCCGACGGCCACTTGCGGCCGTCGTCGCAGGCGCCTGCCCTGGTGATCAGGGCGCTAGCCGCGGGAATTTTCCGGCGTACGGTCAGATCAGCACGCCAGGGGAATTTCTCCACCGATCGGGCCGCAAGTACGGCCGCTCGGCGGGCGCGAGGCCACACTGAGGACCATCCTGGATGAAAACGCTCGAAGGCTCCCGAGGCGGTTTGTGTGAGGCGGCGAGCGCGCGCCGTCAATCAGCGCGTGCCTCCGTCAGCCGCGACGGTCCGACGCCGGGGCACACGCCCGGATCGGCGCCGATCAGCGCATCGCCCCGGCTCCGTGGGGGACAGATCAGCGGGTGCCGAGGATGAGGCGACGCCGGGGCGTGCCGGCCGTGGCCGGCGCCCGCAGGGCGCCGGCCTTCTCGCCCGGGGACGCGCGACGCGCCACCGACGCCGGCGGTGCGGCGGTGAGCGTCTGGGCGACGGCCTGCCGCTGCCGCTGGACCGTGGCCGGCCCCTCGCCCGTGAGGTGATGGACCCACGCCCGCGTGTCCCGTCGAACCGCTCTCAGCGCGTCGACCGCGCTCCGCAGTCCTGTGATCATGGTGTGCCTCCTGGGTCGTCAATCGTCTCCGCTTCGTCGGGGCGCGCCCGCTCGAGGAGATCGCTGAGCCGCCCGGCTGCCGCGCGCACGTCGTCGATCGCCTCGGCGTCGGAGCCGGCCAGTTCGCGGGCGATGTGAAGGCTCAGCCCCACCTCGCCCGGGTCGCCGAGCTGGGCGAAGCCCTCGGCGGCGCGAAGCACGCCGTCGAGCGACTCCGCGCGGCGAGCCTCGCGAAGCGCCGCCTGGTAGGCGTCGCGTGCTCGCTGGCTCGCCGCGTCGGGCGCCTCGGTCCGGGCGGCGATGCGGCAGTACTCGTCGCCCACCGCGAGCAGGGACTCCCAGGAGCGCTCGCGGACAGCCCGACCATGCGCGATGCTGGTGGTGCGCATGGCCGCCAGGACGTCGCCGTGCTCCAGGGCCGCCTCGACGGACAGCCGCAGGGAGCGGGCGGAAGGCGCGCCCCGCTCGGGCGTCACGCCGGGATTCGTCCCGCCACCGATCAGGAGGGCCACGAGCGCTGGGGCGAGGAGCAACGACACCTTCATGGCTGATTTCCCCTTCCCCGAAGGTCAGGGTCGCCTCGAGCATCGGCCGTCAGGTACAGGAGCAAGCGACCTGCCATGCGGCCGGCCCTCAGCCAAGCCGGACATCCCGCGGACTTGGCCGATCCTGATTCAGCCCCGACGCCGGGGGCCTGTTTGCCCGCGGCTGTCACCCGGGACGCGCCCGGCCGGGCCCGGTCAAGCGAATCGCTCAGGCGAACGCCGGGTTAGGGGCCTGTCTGCTCGGCGGCGACAGTGTCTCCGTGGCGGGGGCCGCCGGCGGCGGCCCGGGCCCGCTCCTCCGACGAGGCGGGCCGCTATCCGGCGGACGCGGGGGGCTGGAACCCCTTGGGGTCGATCCGGTGACGCGAGAGCAGCTGGTGGAGCCAGGTCCGGTTCATGCCCACCCGCCGCGCCGCCTCCGACACGTTGCCGGCCGCGTCCCGCAGGAGCTGCGTGAGGAAGCGCCGCTCGACCGCGTGCGCGGCCGCCGCCGCGGCGGCGGCCTTGGCCGTCTTCAGCTCGGCGTTCGTCGCCGGGGTCGCGTCCTCGTCCCGCGCGGTCACGTGAGGCGGCAGGTCCCCCGGCGTGATCTCCGGGCCCAGGGCGAGGGTGGCCGCGCGGCGGAGGATGTTCTCCAGCTCGCGCACGTTGCCCGGGTAGTCGTAGGCGAGGAGCGCGGCCTCGGCGTCCGCGCGCACGCGGTGTCCGCGCCCCAGCTCGGCGTCGAGCCGGCCCAGGATGTGGTGGATCAGGAGCGGGACGTCCTCGCGCCGCTCGCGGAGCGGCGGCAGCTCGAGCGTGATGACGTTGATGCGCCAGTAGAGGTCCTCGCGCAGCCTCCCGGCGGCCATGAGCGCCTGCAGGTCGCGGTTCGTCGCCGTGATGATCCGGACGTCCGCCTGGTGCGCCCGCTCGCTGCCGAGAGGCTGCACCTCGCCGGACTCCAGCACGCGGAGGAGCTTCGCCTGGAGAGCCGGCTCGAGCTCCCCGATCTCGTCGAGGAAGAGCGTGCCCCCGTGCGCGGCCTCGAAGCGCCCGCGGCGCGACGCCACCGCGCCGGTGAACGCGCCGCGCTCGAAGCCGAACAGCTCCGACTCCAGGAGGGTGGCCGGGATGGCGGCGCAGTTGACGACCACGAACGGCCCCGCCGCGCGGTCGCTGGCCGCGTGGATGGAGCGTGCGAACAGCTCCTTGCCGGTGCCGGTCTCGCCGAGCAGCGTGATGGTCGCGCGCGTCGGGGCCGCCTGCGCCGCCTGCTCGAGGACCCGCCGGAGCGTCGGGCTCGTCCCGAGGATCCCGCGGAAGTGCTCGCCGACGGCGCGCCGGAGCGTGAGGTTCTCGACCTGGATCCGTTCCGTCTCCCGCTTCAGGGATTCGTGGAGCCGGGCGTTTTCCAGGGCCACCGCGATGTTCCCGGCGATGGCGTCGAGCAGGTCGAGGTCGTCCGGGGTGAAGGCCCCCGAGCGCTTGTTGAGGACCTGCGTGACGCCGATGGTGCCCGATCGCGTCCGGAGGGGCGCGCAGAGCAGCGAGCGGCTGGCGGTGCCCGTCTGGCGGTCCACGGCGTCGTAGAAGCGAGGATCGCTGGCGACGTCAGGCACCAGGACGGAGCGGCCCTCGCGGAGCACCCACCCGGCGATGCCCTCGGACGCGCGAAAGCGCACCTCCCGTAGCCCATCGGGCGCCGCGATCCGCGCGTCGCTCGACACCGGGATGTAGAGCTCGTCGCGGTCCGGGTCGTACAGGATCACGGAGCACGCCTCGGCGTCGAGTAGCGTGCGAACGCGCTCGGTGACCAGGGATAGCAGCGCGTCCGGCTCGACCAGCGCGTGGAACGACCGGCTCACCTCGAGGAAGAGAGCGAGGGCGGCCTGCGGGCGGCTCGAGAGCGCGTCCATCACGGGCCCGGCTAGGCCGACTCTATGCAGTCGCGCGGGGCGCGTCAAGCGTCATCGTCCCCGGACCTTGGTCTCGGAGAGTGAGGGATAATTGGGAGATCCGGCGCACTCGGGGAGCCGCCGCGGCGGGGGGAGCAGCCCGGGGAGACCTCCGCCGGCCCGGGGAGAGATCTGATGAAGAAGAAGAAGGATCCAGGTCCGACGGGTCCCGGCCGCAAGGCCCTGACGGAGCTCGCCCTCGACCTGCGCTGGTCGTGGCACCACGGCACGGACGAGCTCTGGAGCCAGCTCGATCCCGAGCTGTGGGCCCTGACCCACAACCCGTGGGTCGTCCTCCAGACCGCCGCGCCCGCGCGGATCCAGGAGCTCCTGGCGCGGCCGGCCTCCCGGGCGCGGATCGAGCGACTCCACGCGGAGCGGCGCGACTACCTCGCCTCGGCGGCGTGGTTCCAGCACTGCCACCCGCAGGCGCCCCTCACGCGCGTGGCCTACTTCAGCATGGAGTTCGCGCTGAGCGAGGCGCTGCCCATCTACTCCGGCGGCCTCGGGAACGTGGCGGGCGACCAGCTCAAGGCCGCGAGCGACCTCGCCGTGCCGGTCGTCGGCGTGGGCCTCCTCTACCAGCAGGGGTACTTCCGCCAGGTGATCGCCGCCGACGGGAGCCAGGAAGAGCTCTATCCTTACAACGACCCGGCCCACCTCCCGATCACCCCGGCCCGGGGGCCCGGCGGGGAGTGGCTTCGCCTCGCGGTGGAGCTGCCGGGCCGCGACATCTGGCTCCGCGCGTGGCACGTCCAGGTCGGGCGCGTTGCGCTCTACCTGCTCGACAGCAACGATCCCGCGAATCCGCCCGCGGTCCGCGGCATCGTCAGCGAGCTGTACGGGGGCGGCCCCGAACAGCGCCTGCGCCAGGAGCTCCTGCTGGGGATCGGCGGGTGGCGCCTGCTGCGCGCGCTCCGGCTGGAGCCCGAGGTCTGTCATCTCAACGAGGGGCACGCGGCCTTCGCGGCCCTCGAGCGGGCCCGGAGCTTCATGGAGGACAGCGGCCAGCCTTTCGACGTGGCCCTTCAGGTCACGCGGGCGGGCAATCTCTTCACGACCCACACCGCGGTGCCGGCCGGCTTCGATCGCTTCGCGGCGCCGCTCGTCGAGCGGTACCTCGGCTGGTACGCTCGGGAGCGCCTGGGCATCGAGGCCCACCGCCTCCTCGCGCTCGGACGGGAGCGCCCGGAGGAGCCCGACGAGCCATTCAACATGGCGTACCTCGCCATCCGCGCCAGCGGGGCCATCAACGGCGTCAGCCGCCTGCACGGCGCGGTGAGCCGCCGCATCTTCCAGTCGCTCTTCCCCCGGTGGCCCGAGATCGAGGTGCCCGTCGGCCACGTCACCAACGGCGTCCACACGCCGACGTGGGACTCGGCAGAGGCCGACGCGCTCTGGACAGCGACCTGCGGTCCCGAGCGGTGGCGAGGCACCATGGCCACCGTGGAGGCGGACGTGGCCGGCGCGTCCGATGGCGACCTCTGGGCCATGCGCGCCGCCGGTCGTAAGGCGCTCGTCGCCTACGTCCGCGAGCGCATGGCGGTCCACGCCGCGTCCTGGGACGCGGCGCCGGAGGAGGCGGCGGCGCTCCGCGCGAGCCTGGACCCCGACGCCCTCACGCTGGGGTTCGCGCGCCGCTTCGCCACGTACAAGCGCCCCAACATGCTCCTTCATGACCCCGGCCGGCTGCTCCGGCTCCTTTCGAATCGCGACCGCCCCGTCCAGCTGATCATGGCCGGCAAGGCGCACCCCGCCGATCAGGCCGGCCAGGACCTGATCCAGACGTGGATCGCGTTCGCGCGCCGGCCCGAGGCGCAGGGCCGCGTCATCTTCCTGCCGGACTACGACCTCCTCGCCGCGGAGCACCTCGTGCAGGGCGTCGACCTCTGGATCAACACGCCGCGCCGGCCGTGGGAGGCGAGCGGCACGAGCGGCATGAAGGTCCTGGTCAACGGCGGCCTGAACCTCTCGGAGCTGGACGGGTGGTGGGCGGAAGCCTACACCCCGGAGGTCGGCTGGGCGCTGGGGGACGGTCGCGAGCACGGCGCCGATCCCGCCTGGGATGCGGCCGAGGCCGAGGCCCTCTACGGGCTCCTCGAGCGCGAGGTGGTGCCCGCGTTCTACACGCGGGACGCGCGCGGAATGCCCACCGGCTGGCTCGCGAAGATGCGCGCCAGCATGGCGGGGCTGACGCCGCGGTTCTCCGCGAACCGCGGCGTGCGCGAGTACACGGAGACGTACTACCTGCCGCTCGCGTCAGCGTACCGGGCGCGCGCCGCCGGCGGGGGCGGCCGTGGAGGGAAGCTGGTCGCCTGGCGACAAGCGGTCGCCGCGCACTGGCCGGAAGCGCGCTTCGGGCCAGTCGGCGTGCAGACGCACGGGGCCGGGCAGCGCGTCACCGTCCAGGTTCACCTCGGCGGCCTCGCCCCCGAGGCGGTGCGCGTCGAGCTGTACGCGAACCCGGCCACCGGGGGAGAGCCCGAGCGTCACGCGATGGAGCCGATCCGGACGCTCGACGGGCCCGCCGGCGGCCACGAGTACGCGGCGACCATCCCGTCGGTGCGGCCGCCCGGCGACTACACGCCGCGGCTTCTGCCGCGCCATCCGGATGCCTCGGTGCCTCTCGAGGCCCACGAGATCCTGTGGCAACGGTGACGGGCCGCGGCCCCTCGCGTCACCGTCCGCCCGGGCCCCCCGCGCTCCCGCGGCGCCTTGCGCGCGCCAGGGCCTTGCTCAGCTCGCGCAGCCACAGCACCGAGCTCCCCACCGCCGCGCAGACGAGCCAGTCGCCTGCGCCGAGGTTCACGGTCGAGAACGCCTGCTGCAGGAACGGGACGTGGACCACCGCCGCTTGCAGCACGAGTGCCAGCAGGACCGCGCCCCACAGCCACGCGTTCGAGAAGAGCCCGATGAAGGCGCTCCGCTCGTCGGAGCGCGCGCCGAAGACCGTGAAGAGCGAGAAGAAGACCAGCGTGGTGAACGCCATGGTCTGCGCGTGGCGCAGGTCGTGCCCGCCTTCGATCAGGCCGCCGGGCAAGCTCGCGTCCAGCACGAGCAGCGTCCCGGCCGCTATGATCGCGCCGACCTGGAGGATGCCCGCCCACATCCTCCGCGTGATCACTCCCTCGCCAGGAGGACGCGGCGGCCTCGCCATCACGCCCGGGGCCGCCGGGTCCACGCCCAGCGCGAGCGCCGGCGCGCCGTCCGTCACCAGGTTGACCCAGAGGATGTGCGTCGCCAGCAGCGGCAGCACCACGCCGCCGCCCCCGGCCGCCGTCAGGCCGATGACGTCCGCCAGCAGGACGCCGAGGAACATCGTCATCACTTCGCCGATGTTCGACGACAGCAGGTAGCGCAGGAAGCTTCGGATGTTCGCGAAGATCGCGCGACCCTCTTCAACCGCCGCGACGATCGACGCGAAGTTGTCGTCCGCCAGCACGATGTCCGCGGCTTCCTTGGACACGTCCGTGCCCGTGATACCCATCGCCACGCCGATGTCGGCCGTCTTCAGCGCGGGGGCGTCGTTCACGCCGTCCCCGGTCATCGCCACGACGGCGCCGCCGCGCCTGAGCGCCTTCACGATGCGCAGCTTGTGGTCGGGGTTGACCCGCGCGTAGACTGACACCTCGCGGACCGTCCGGCCCAGCGCCTCCTCGGGCATCCTCTCGAGCTCGGCCCCGGTGACGACCCGCCCGTCGGCGGCGATGCTGAGCTCGCCGGCGATGATGGCGGCGGTGACGGGGTGATCGCCCGTGATCATCACCGGCCGGATCCCGGCCGCCTTCGTGCGGGCCACCGCGTCCCTGGCCTCCGGGCGCGGCGGGTCGATCATGCCGATCAGGCCGGCGAACACGAGGTCCTGCTCGAGGCTCTCGTCGAGCTCGGCGGCCTGGAGGGCGTCGGCGGGCAGCGGGCGGAAGGCGACGCCGAGCGTGCGCAGGGCCTCTCCGGCGAGCTCCTCGTTGGCCCTCAGGATCTCGGCGCGCCGCCCGTCGTCGAGCGATCTCGTGTCCTCGCCGACCAGCTCGCGCGAGCAGCGACCGAGCAGCACGTCCGGCGCGCCCTTGGTGAAGACGAGCACGCGCTCCCGCCGCTGGGCATCCGTGTGAATCGTCGTCATCAGCTTGCGCTCGGACGAGAACGGCACCTCGCCCACGCGCGCGAAGCGCGCGTCGAGGGCTTCGTCCTCGAGCCCGGCCTTGCGCGCCGCGACGACCAGCGCCCCCTCGGTGGGGTCGCCCTGCACCGTCCACCGGCCGCCCCGCTCCTGCAGGACGGCGTTGTTGGCGCGGTCGCCGGCGGCGAGCGCCCGCTCCAGCTCGATCCGGAGTGCGCCGTCGACGGCGCCGGCCCGACCGTCGCCGGCCTCGCGGCCCCGGTCCCGGCTCACGTCGCCCTCGGGGGCGTAGCCCGTGCCGCTCAGGCGCACCCGCCCGCTGGCCGTCACGACCACCCGGACCGACATCTCGTTCCGGGTCAAGGTCCCGGTCTTGTCGGAGGCGATGACGGTCGCCGAGCCCAGGGTCTCGACCGCCGCGAGATGGCGCACGATCGCGTTGCGCTTCGCCATGCGCTGCACGCCGAGGGCCAGCACGGCCGTCACCACGGCCGGCAGGCCTTCCGGGACCGCGGCGACCGCGAGCGCCACGCCCAGGATGAACACGTCGAAGAGCCCCGCGATCCCGCGCACCTCCTCGGTGAGGAGGATCGTGGCGATCATCACCGCGGCGATGACGAGGACGATGATTCCCAGCAGCCTGCCGACGCGGGCGAGCTCCCGCTGGAGCGGCGTGGTCTCGGCCGGGGCCTCCTTCAGCATCCCGGCGATGTGGCCCATCTGGGTCTGCATGCCCGTCGCGGTGACCACCGCGGTGCCGCGCCCGTACGTCGCCGTCGTCCCGGCGTAGACCATGTTGTGACGGTCGCCCAGGCCGACCTCTGCCCCGATCGGATCGGTGTCCTTCGAGACCGGGAGGCTCTCGCCGGTGAGCGCGGCCTCCGCGGTCTGGAGCGCCGTCGACTGAATTACCCGCGCGTCGGCGGCCACCGTGTCGCCCTCCTCGACGAGGAGGATGTCCCCGGGCACGACCTCGGCCGCCGCGATGCTCTTCCGCACGCCGCCCCGCACGACGTGGGCGTGCGCCGCGGACATCCGGCGCAGCGCCGCCACGGCCTGCTCCGCCTTCGCCTGCTGCGCGTAGCCCATGAGCGCGTTGAGCACCACGACTGCCAGGATGGCGATCGCCTCGTACGGCAGCGCCGAGTCGCGCTCGACCAGCCAGAGCCCGGCCGAGATCGCGGTGGCGACGAGCAGCAGGATGACGAGCGCGTCGTGGAACTGCGCGAGGAGCTTCCGCCAGGCGGGAACCGGCTTCTCCGCGGCCAGCTCGTTCCGGCCGTAGCGCTCGAGCCGGGCCCGCGCCTCCGCCTCGCCCAGGCCGAGCCGCGCGTCGGTGCCGAGCGCCGCCAGGACGGCGTCGACCGGCTGCCGGTAGGGGTCCGTCTCGGACGCTGGCGGCGCGCCGCTCACCGGTCGACCCCGTGCGCTGACAGCCGCATGTCGTGACGCCCGGCGCCGCGCTGCGGTCCGGCGGCGCAAGGGCGTACCTGCATGCTACCATTCGTTACCGGCGTGACGCTCGAGCCCCCATGACGGACCCCGAGACGGCCCCGCAGCGAGAGTCCCTCGCGTCCATGCGGCCGCTCGCGGAGCAGGCGTTCTCGCGGGCCGCCGGCGCGCCGCTCATCCCGGGGAACCGCGTCCGCCTGCTGAAGGACGCGCGGGAGAACTATCCGGCCTGGCTCGACGCGATCGCCCGGGCGACCCGGACCATCCACTTCGAGAGCTACATCATCCACGATGACGACGTCGGCGCGCAGTTCGCGCGCGCCCTGATCGCCAGGGCCCGCGACGGCGTGCGCGTGCGCCTGATCTACGACTGGATGGGAGGATTCGGCAAGACCTCGCGCGGATTCTGGAGCCGGCTCCGTGCGGGCGGCGTCGAGGTGCGCTGCTACAACGCGCCAAGCCCGGCCAGTCCCTTCGGGTGGCTCAGCCGCGACCACCGGAAGATGCTGGCCGTCGACGGCACGGTCGGCTTCGTGACCGGCCTGTGCGTGGGACAGGCATGGGTGGGTGATCCGGCCCGCGGCATCCCGCCGTGGCGCGATACTGGCATCGAAGTCCAGGGGCCGGCCGTGCTCGATATCGAGCGGGCGTTTGCACAGATGTGGGCCCTCATGGGCGAGCCGCTGCCCGACGCCGGCGTCGCGGCGCCGGATCCGGCGGGGCCCGCGGGCGACGTGGCCGTGCGCGTCGTCGCTACGGTGCCGAACATGGCGGGCCTGTTTCGGGTGGACCAGCTCGTGGCCGCGCTCGCGCGGGAGCGGCTCTGGCTGACCGACGCTTACTACGCCGGTATGACCGCCTACGTGCAGGCGCTCCGGGCTGCCGCGCGCGACGGGGTCGACGTCCGGCTCCTGGTGCCGAACGGCACCGACATCCCGCTGCTCCGCCCGCTGTCGCGCGCGGGCTACCGGACGCTGCTGGAGGCGGGAGTGCGTGTCTTCGAGTGGAACGGCCCCATGCTGCACGCGAAGACGGCGGTGGCGGACGGGCCCTGGGGGCGCGTCGGCTCGACCAACCTCAACGTCGCGAGCTGGCTCGGCAACTACGAGCTCGACGTCGTCGTCGAGGACCGGGGGTTCGCGGACCTCATGGAGGCGATGTACCTCGACGACTTGACGAACTCGACCGAGGTGGTCCTGGACCGCCGGCACAGGATCCAGGCGCCGCGCCGGCCGAGCGATCAGACGATGCCGCGGGCCGGCGGCAGCGGCGGGCGGGCGGCCGCGGGGCTCCTGCGCATCGGCAGCACGGTCGGCGCCGCGATCGCCGATCGCCGCGTGCTGGAACCCGTCGAGGCCCGCATCATGATCGCGGCCGCGGTGCTGCTGCTGGTCGTCGGCGCTCTGGTTGCCCTGTTTCCGCGGCTGGCCGCGTACCCGATGGCGGCGGTCGCCGCGTGGATCGCCGGCGCCCTGCTGTACCGAGGGTATGGGCTCCGCCGCCGCGCCCGGGCGGAAGCGAAGGAGTCCGGTCACCGGAGCTGATCACGGCATCCGCCCCGCCGGAGCGCCCGGCCTCCGCGCGCCGCGGCGGCGTCCCGCCGCGGGAAGCGGCGGGATCGTTTCGAAGTGAAACGCCCGCGTCAGAAATGCCCGGTCATCCGATTTGACCCTTGACCATCCCGGGTGTAAGCAGAAAAGGCGACTACTTCGGTTCGAGAGGGCGCGGCCGAGACGCCGTTCCCGACTCTCCGCACGCCCCGGGTGCCGGGCCCCGGGCCATCCGGCGACCTCCCGCGTGGCCGGACGTCGAGCTCGACCCGGCCCATTCGACCACACGGAAGGGGGGCCGGGCCGCGGCTGACGCCCTGCGCCGCTGGCTGGCCGGAAGGAGAGGTGACCGTGCGTTTCATGATGCTGGTCAAGGCCAACAAGGAATCGGAGGCGGGCGTCCTTCCGAGCAAGGAGCTGGTTGCTGCGATGGGGAAATTCAACGACGAGATGGCGAAGGCCGGCGTGCTGCTCGCGGCCGAGGGGCTCCACGCCAGCGCGAAGGGCGCCCGCGTCAAGTTCTCGGGACGGCAGCGCACCGTGACCGACGGGCCGTTCGCCGAGACGAAGGAGCTGCTCGCCGGCTTCTGGCTGATCCGGGCGAAGTCGAAGGACGAGGCGCTCGACTGGGCCTCCCGCATCCCCTTCACGGACGGCGAACAGGTCGAGGTGCGGCAGGTGTTCGAGGCGTCGGACTTCCCGCCCGAGATCCTTGCTCCCGAGGACGTCCCGCGCGAGCAAGCATGGCGCGACAAGCAGCGGCGAGACACCGTCAAGCGATAGGAGGATCGGACCATGGACCACACGATCGTTCACTTCGAGGTTCCGGCGGACAACCCCGAGCGGGCGACGAAGTTCTACCGCGAGCTCTTCGGCTGGACGATCCAGAAGTGGGAGTCCCCGGGGGCGCCCGAGTACTGGATGGTCTCGACGGTTCCGACGAACGAGAAGGGCCAGGCGATTCGCCCGGGCGTGAACGGTGGCCTGACGCGCCGACAGCATCCCGAGCACCCGCCCGTGAACTACATCAGCGTCGAGAGCGTCGACGACTACGCGAAGAAGGCACAGAACCTCGGCGCCGATCAGGTCATGCCGAAGACGCCGGTGAAGGGGATGGGCTGGTTCGCGTGGCTGAAGGACACGGAGGGCAACGTCTTCGGGATCTGGCAGACGGACGAGAAGGCCGCCTGACCGGCGGCCAGGGGAGGCGGCCGCCGGTGCGCTCGCGGCCCCTCCCCTCGCTCCCGGCGTGGATCCCGGCGATCCCGCGGCGATGCGGGTCCGCGCGGTGGCCGGAGGAAGCGGCGGCTCGATCGTACCCGTGGTTCGGCTGTTTATGGCGTTCGAGGCCGCCCTTCGGCGCCCCTTGCGGGCCGGGCCCATCCCCGCCTGTCGGGCGAGCCCGGCGTTTCACGTCGGCGCCCGTCCGGTGTCGAGTGAAGGTAGGGTGACGAGTCGAGGATACGATCGAGTTTCCGTTCGCATTCGCGACAGTCGGTCTGGGGGGATGGGCGGACTGGCGGTGCTCATGGGAGCGGCGGTCTCGTCGCTCGCCGAGCTGGTCGGGCTTGTGGCGGGGCCGCGGCCGACTCCTCGCGCACGACGCAGCGCCCCGGAAATCTGGAGGGAGGGCATGACGATGCGCCTGGATCACACGATCGTGCCGGCGAAGGACCGGCTGGCCTCCGCCGAGTTCTTCGCCCAGATCTTCGGCTTGACCGTCAAGCCGGACCCCGGTCACTTCGCGCAAGTGCAGGTCAACGAGAGCCTGACCCTCGACTTCGCCGACGAGCCGGAACCGTGGGGTGGCCCGGGCTTCGACCCCGGGGCGGGCCGAAGCCACCACTACGCGTTCCACGTGAGCGACGCGGAGTTCGACGCGATCTTCAGCCGGGTGAAGGCCAACGGAATCCCTTACGGCAGCGAGCCCGACCGCCACGCTGACGGCCGGATCAACACGCGGCGCGGGGGGCGGGGCTTCTACTTCGCGGACCCCTACGGCCACCTGCTGGAGGTCATGACCGTCCCCGAGACCGGGGGGTAACCGGACTCCGCCGCAGCGATCCGGCCGGGGCCTGGCCGCCCCGGCGCGCCGCGTTTGCCCTCATCCGTGCGTCCTGGATATCCTGTGCCCGAGCCCGGGGTCGGTGAGCCTTCCTCCGCGGGAGTCGCATGCAAAGCGGCGTGATCAACGGAGTCGATCTGTACTCCACCACCCCTCGGCGCAGCCCGTGACGAGGACCGCGATCCGGAATCACGGACACTCGACCTTCGCGCGCTGGCCCGCTTCTTCCGTCCGGCGCTTCTCACGCAGGGCGAGGTCAGCGAGCCGTCCTTCCGGATGATCGTGGACGAGGTCGCCGGGTGAAGCCGGATCGGGCTGACGGCCCCGCGGCGCTGCGCGGCGGAGCGCGGGCCGGCTCGCACGTGCTCGCCGCCGCTGCGCACCGGAGCGCCCAGACACCAGGGGCTGCCGAGAGGAGACGCGCATGGAGCTGTTCGTCTTCGCGCGCTTTCACGCCCGGCGCGGCAACGAGGGCGCCGTGGCTGACGCATTGCGTGAGGTCCTCGCGCCTTCGCGCGAGGAGCCGGGCTGCCTGAGGATTCACGCGTTCCGGTCGGTTCGCGACCCGCAGCTGTTCTACGTTCATTCGCGCTGGAAGGACGAAGCGGCGTTCGAGCATCACGCTGGCTTGCCGCACACGGTGCGCTTCCTCGAGCGCGTGGAGCCGCTGGTCGACCATCCTCTCGACGTCACCCGCTCGGAGCGCATCGGCTAGGGGACGACTACGGCCGCCGACGCGCCCGGCGTCCGCGCCGGGCGCCGCCGGTCGCACGGATCGGCGATCAGTCGGAGGCTGCCGCAGGCGGCCGGGCGTACGCGGGGCGGATCAGCCGCGCCTCACGGCACCGGCTCGAAGTGCAGGAGCCGGGCGTCCAGCTTCATGGCGATGGCGAGGGCGACCGCCGACCACCATCCACGTGCCGCGGCCTCGAGCGAGCGGACGTACCGTCGGCGAGGGAGCCGGGGGACACATTGCGCGGGTCGTCGCGAGCGGCCCGAGCGACAGTGACTCGCCGAGGCCGTCCCCCGGCCGCTCAGCCGATTGCAGTCGGCGCGGCCCGCGAGGGCGCCGGGGGCCCCGAATTCGAGGGTGTACCGTGACCGGCTGTCCGGAACGGCCTGGGTGCCGTCCATCGACTCGATCCGGACGAGACGCCAGCGGCTTCCCGGAAGCGTGCCGGGATCGGCGATGACCACGCAAGCGCGCCGGCTCTGGCCGGCGATCTCGAGCGTGCTCTCGGTCCCTCTGGACCAGTAGGTCGTCGTCCCGTCGGAGTACTTCCTACCGGAGCCCGAGGGCACGATCGGCAGGGTGAGCGGCCCCGCCGGGAGTCCCTCCAGTCTCGCGCGCGTGCCGGCGGCGGGCGTTGACACGCGAACCCTGTGTGGTCGCGGCACCGGTGTGCGACCGTGCGGACGGAGGCAGCCTCGGGCGGCACCGCGGACGGGTGCGGTCGGGCGAGGCATCCGGCGCACCACAGCAGGACCGCCGCGTCACCGGCGAGGATCCGGACCCGCGCCATCCGAGGCTCCGCCCCGCGGCGCCGCGTGCCCCGAGACCGGCGGAGTTACTTCCCCCGCCCCTTGGACTCCTTCTTGGCGCTCCGCTTGATGTCACTTCCGTGGGCCCGCTCGAACGTCTGGATGTCCTTGAAGCGACCCTGCGCGTCACGGACGGCGTAGAGCTTCGTGCCCGTGGTGCTGCGGTGGGTGGTCCGTCGTGCCTTGCCCGTCATGTACACCTCCATTGACGACCCGGCCCGGCGCCAGGTGCTCGAGTTCTGTGCCGCAGTGTAGGACGTGCCTGGACCGGGCGCCACCCGAATGCGCCGGGAGCCCACGCTCGGCGCCCGGCGACGACCAGCTGTCATTCGGGCCGGCAGGGATCTGCTGGCCGCGGTGCGGGAGGTTAGCGGCCGGGGAATCCTTGAATGCGACCGGCCACCGGGTTGCTCCCCGCCCCGGACGGGGCGGCGGAAGACCCGTCCAGGCGCGTCAGCTGCCCGCCCTCCCGGGTGATCTGGAACGCCAGCACGTCCTGTCCCTTGGCCCGCGCCGCCGCCTTCTCCGCTTCCACCCGGTCGGGCTCCACGATCAGGGTGTGGAAGTCCGTCCGTCGCGCTAGCTGCTCGAGTCGGACGGTGCCGGTGCGGATCGGATTGAAGCCCCACATCGTGAAGACCGAATACGCGGGTCGGTCCTCGCCCTCCGGGTTCACCAGGAGCAGGACCCCCCCGGGGGGCACGGCGGCAAGATGCGGCTCGAGGCTGGCCAGGATCGCGGTTGCGCGCTCGCCGCAGTCGCGCATCAGAGCCAGCTTCGTGCGCACCGCCCATGCGTGGGCGCCGACGAAGACGACCAGGAGCACGACCCAGACGGCCCGCCTCCGGCCCCGGGCCTGCCACACGGCGTCCCCCAGGGTCATGCCAAGCAGGACGCTGACGAACGGCATCGCGTTGTAGACGTAGAGCTCGCTGACCTTGTTGATGAGCACCACCGGGAACAAGGCCAGGACGCCGAACCCGGCCAGCACCAGGGTCCACGGCCGGGCCCGCCGTCTCCAGACACCCATCGCCAGCACGGCGCCCACCAGAAGGGACGCCAGGACGATGGCCAGGCTCCTGGCCAGGGCCCGGGCCTCGAAGGCCTCGTACGCGACCACGCTGGACGTAGGCAGGACGCTCTGGAAAGCGAACAGCGCGAGGTTGCGGGCGACGTTGAAGACCCCAAGGTTCAGGTCGTAGCGCTCCGGGCCGAACGCGAAGCGCTCGATTCCCAGCCACTGGCGCACGCCGAGATACGCGGCCACCACCAGGATGAAGGGGAGCGCCTCCAGGGCGAGACGGTGCGGGAGACGGTGGCGCCAGCGGCCGAGGATCAGCAGGACCGCCATCGCTCCGAAGGGGGCGCTGGTCTCCTTGAACAGCAACGCCAGTCCGAAGCTGGCCACGCTGAGCGCGTAAGCCAGCGCGCGCGGGACGCGTGGCCCGGCCGCGGGCGCGTCCGGCAGCCAGTGCTCCGCCAGAAACCAGAGGCTGAGGCAGCCGAGAGCCGTCCCCGCCACCTGCGACAGCGTGTCGTTACTCCCGACCGCAAAGGCGTTGGCCTGCGAGACCAGCATCACGCCGGACGCGAGCGCCGAGTGGAGCACCGGGAGACCTCGCCCCCTCATCCACACATAGACCAGCCAGGAGAGCCCGCAATGAAGCGCCACCAGGGCCACGTGTATCGGAAACGTGTCCAGCCCGAAGCGACTCTGGACCAGGACCAGGAAGGCGGCCTGCAGCGGACGGTACGCATTGCCGATGGCCTCGTTGCGGTGAGTCAGGAAATGGAGCGCGTGGGGGGGTAGCGGATCGAAGTACCACTGGAAGTCGTCGGCGTAGTAGGCAACCCGCATCCCGGGCCAATAGAGGGCGAAGCCGATCAGGACCAGAAGGGCCAGCCACGCCCCGGCCCCGACTCGACGCGGCGCCGTCCCGGGTCCCGCCGCGGGGAGCGGGGCAGAGCGCGACGGAGGCGCACCGAACGGTTTCATGATCCGGTCGCGGCCGCCGGCGGGTCCGGGGGCTTCCGCGCGCCCGCCCGCAGGTACACGCGGTGGATGCGCCAGAGATCGCGCCCCGCCTTGACGAAGTCGAAGGCCGTGAGCTTGGAGCCGCTCACGTCGTGCCACCTGAGCAGCGGCAGCTCGTACACGGCGCCTTCCAGCCCCGGAGACGGCGGCAAGCTCTGGCGGTACCGGGCCAGGATCTCCACGTCGAAAACCCACCGGGACAGGAACGGACGGGACACGGCGGCCCGCAGGGCATCCGTCACGCGGAAGAGCTTGGCCCCGCACTGCGTGTCGTACACGGGCAGGCGGAGCATCAGCGAGACCACCGTGGCGAACGCGCGGCCCGCGTAGTGGCGCACCGGGTTCCTGTCGATGCGCCGGCCGAGGAGCTTGACCCGCGCCCCGAAGACCATGTGGAGCGCGGGCTTCTCGTCCAGGATGTCGGCGAAGACCGTCACGTCGTCGAGGGGAGTGGCGAGATCGGCGTCCCAGAAGCCGACGTAGTGGGGCTCCTGCTCGATGGCTGCCAGCAGCCCCTGCCGGACCGCCTCCGCCTTTCCCGAGTTCCGGGGGAGCCGCAGCAAGCGGTCGGCTCCTCGGCGGCTACCGAGGATGGCCTGCAGGACCTCCGGCGTGGCATCGGTGCTTCCGTCGTCCACGAAGAGGAGGTCCACCCGGTGGCCGGAGGGCCGGTAGTCCCGATACGCGTCCCGGTCCAGCCGGGCCGCCTCGTTGTAGCACGGCACCACCAGGATGATGTGTGCTGCGGGCCCGCCCGGGACGGGCACGTCCGACGAGTCGCTGCTCAGCGCGCATCCCCTCCGGAAGCGCCGCTTCTCGTCGCTCCCGCCCCTCGGGTCGGGCCCTGGCGTCGCATTCCCTGGATGCTCGAAGTGTAGCGCGCCGCGAACGGAATCCGAAGCGACCGGGATCGCCGGGGCCCCGCCCACGGAAGTCGACTCCCGACCGTTTCGGCCAGCGGCCGTCGGGTGCGGCCGCCGTCGGGCGAGCCGGCCGACCTCGTGCACCGCGTGGTGCCACGATCGACGCTGCCGAATGGCGACCGCGTCGACGTCGAGTGCCACGCAAGCGCCGGTCGCCTGGTCTCCAGGAAGTGGGCTAGCATGTTGCTGACGTTCGCGAAGTGCTGCGCGCCGAGGACGCCGGACGCGCAAGCATCTATCATGGAGGCAGCTCGATGACGACGGAGACCGACGGTATCGTCTGGCGTCCCACCGCCGAGGTCGCCCAGCGCTCGCGCATCGGCCGCTTCATGCACGCCCAGGGCATCCCCGCGCTGCCAGAGCTCCAGCGCCGGTCCGTCTCCGACCTCGCGTGGTATTGGCAGGCGGTGGAGCGGGACCTCGGCGTGCGCTGGACGACGCCCTACGCGCGTGTCCTCGATGGTTCCCGCGGCATTCCGTGGCCGATCTGGTTTCCCGGCGGCCGGCTGAACATCACCGACAACTGCGTGGATCGTCACGTGGATGCCGGCCGCGGGACCAAGCCGGCGCTCGTCTGGGAAGGAGACGACGGCCAGGCGCGCACGCTGACCTACGCCGAGCTGGCGGCCGACGTGAACCGTCTGGCGAACGCGCTGCAGGGCCTCGGTGTCGGCGAGGGTGACCGCGTCGGGATCTTCCTGCCGATGTCGCCCGAGGCCACGATCGCGACGCTCGCGGTGACGAAGATCGGCGCCATCTACACCCCGTGCTTCTCCGGGTTCGGCGCGGGCGCCGTGGCATCCCGCCTGTCCGACTGCGAAGCCAAGCTCGTGATCACGGCTGACGGCTTCTACCGCCGCGGCCAGGTCGTGCGACTGAAGGAGACGGCCGACGAGGCCGTGGCCCAGTGCCCGTCCGTCAGGGCGATGCTCGTCCATCGTCGCCTCGACCGCGAGATCGCCTGGACGAGGGGGCGCGACCGCTGGTGGCACGAGGCCCTCGCCGGCCAAAGTGACCGTGCGGCGGCGCTGCCGGTCGAGGCCGACCGGCCGTGCCTCATCATCTACACGTCCGGGACGACGGGCCGGCCGAAGGGGGCCGTGCTCACGCACGGCGGCTTCCTCATCAAGACCGCGCACGACTTCGCCTACTGCATGGACGTCGGCGAGGAGGACCGACTGTTCTGGCTGACCGACCTCGGCTGGCTCATGGGTCCGATGGCGCTCATCGCCGCCCTGTTCCACGGCGGCACGGCGGTCGTATTCGAGGGCGTGCCGGACCATCCGAAGCCCGATCGGCTGTGGAGCCTCGTCGAGCGACACCGCATCAGCGTGCTGGGAATCTCGCCGACGGCCGTGCGCGCGCTCATGCCCCATGGCCCCGAGCCCGTGCACGCGCACGACCTGTCCTCGCTCCGAATTCTCGGATCCACGGGTGAACCGTGGAATCCCGAGCCGTACCACTGGCTCTTCTCGCACGCGGGCAAGGGACGGATCCCGATCATCAACTATTCCGGCGGTACCGAGATCTCTGGCGGGATCCTCGGCTGCTTTCCGATCGCGCCGCTGAAGCCCTGTGCCTTCTCAGGCCCGATCCCGGGCATGGCCGCCGAGTGTTTCGACGAGGACGGCGAGCCGGTGCGCGGGCAGGTCGGCGAGCTGGTGATCACCAAGCCGTGGCCGGGCATGACCGCGGGGTTCTGGCGCGACCCGGCGCGCTACGAGGAGACGTACTGGTCGCGCTGGCCCAACGTCTGGGTCCACGGCGACTGGGCGTACGTGGACGATGACGGCTTCTGGTTCATCCAGGGGCGCTCGGACGACACGCTCAAGATCGCCGGCAAGCGGCTCGGACCGGCCGAGGTCGAGTCGGCGCTGGTCGGCCATCCCGCGGTTGCGGAGGCGGGCGCCATCGGCGTCCCCCACGCGATCAAGGGGCAGGCGGTGGTCTGCTTCGTCGTGCTGCGCTCCGGCCACGCGCCGTCCGAGGCGCTCCGCGGAGAGCTGTCCGACCGCGTGGCCGGGGCGATGGGCAAGGCGCTCAAGCCCGAGAAGGTGCTGTTCACGCGCGACCTCCCGAAGACCCGGAGCGCGAAGATCATGCGCCGGGTGATACGCGCGACGCACCTCGGGCAGCCGGTCGGCGACGTGTCGTCGCTCGAGAACCCCGAGGCGATCACGGCCATCGCTGAGGCGACCTGACGCCTGCGTCATGGCCGCTCTTGGGGCCCCAGCACGACCCGGACGCGCCGCCGCGCTCCGTCCTCGGACAGGGCGAGCGTCCCGCTGCCGACGTCGACGGGGCGCCCGTCGACCTCCATCGTCGCGATCCCGCGCGTGACTCCCTGCGGGTTCTCGACCGTGATCTCGTAGCGCGATGCGTGGTACCGGAACGAGATCTCGTACCGCCGCCAGGCGCGCGGGATGCACGGATCGAGATGGAGAGTCGCGCCGCGCACCCGGAATCCGAGGAGCCACTCGATCCCGGCCCGGTACATCCACCCCGCGGAGCCCGTGTACCACGTCCATCCGCCGCGGCCGGTGTGGGGACGCTCGGCGTAGACGTCTGCCGCGATGACGTAGGGCTCCACCTTATAGCGGTGGACACCGGCGCGGGTGCTCGTCCGGTTGATGGGGTTCAGGATGGAGAAGAGCTCGTTCGCCTTGTCACCGTCGCCCAGCGCGGCGAATGCCATCACGGCCCAGATGGCGGCGTGCGTGTACTGTCCGCCGTTCTCGCGAACGCCGGGCGGATACCCCTTGATGTAGCCGGGGTCGGCGGGAGCGGCGTCAAAAGGCGGCGTGAACAGGAGGATCAGCTCCTGCCCGCGCCGCACGAGGTACTCCTCGACGGCGGCCATCGCGCGCGCCCCGCGGGCGGGCTCCGCGGCGCCCGAGAGCACGCCCCATGACTGGGCGATCGAGTCGATCCGGCATTCCACGTTGACGACGGACCCCAGCGGGGTCCCGTCGTCGAAGTACGCGCGCCGGTACCAGTCGCCGTCCCACCCGTGCTCCTCGAGCGCCGTCTTCAGGCGGTGCACGTGGCGCCGCCACGCCTCCGCCCGGGGGCGGTCGCCGCGAGCGTCCGCGTACCGTGCGAATTCCCAGAGCGTCGTGTGCAGGAACCACCCGAGCCACACGCTCTCTCCGCGTCCCTCGATCCCGACCCGGTTCATGCCGTCGTTCCAGTCTCCGCTGCCGATGAGCGGGAGGTCGTGCGGGCCGGCGGCGAGACTCCGGTCCAGCGCGCGGGCGCAGTGCTCGAAGAGAGAAGCGCGCTGGGCCGATACCGCAGGCTCGAAGTACGCGTCGGCCTCCCCGGCCGCGAGGGACGGCCCCTCGAGGAACGGCACCACCTCGTCCAGCACGGCCATGTCCCCGGTGACTTCGAGGTAGTGGGAGACGGCGAAGGGGAGCCACACCCGGTCGTCGGAGATCCGCGTCCGGACGCCCCGGCCCGACGGAGGGTGCCACCAGTGCTGCACGTCGCCTTCGAGGAACTGACGGCCCGCCGCCCGGAGAAGGTGCTCTCGAGCTACCTCGCGCTTCGCGACCGTCAGGGCCATGACGTCCTGGAGCTGGTCTCGAAAGCCGTACGCGCCGCCCGCCTGGTAGAAGGCCGTCCGGGCCCACACGCGGCACGCCAGCGTCTGGTACAGGAGCCACCGGTTCAGCATGACGTCCAGCGACCGGTCCGGCGTCCGCACCTGAACGGCGCCGACGATGTCGTCCCACTGCGTCTTCACCGCCTGCAGGGCGGCCGCGACGTCGACCGCACGGTATCGCGTGACGAGCGCTCGCGCCTCGTCGGGGCCAGCCGTCTGGCCGAGCAGGAACACGACCTCGCTCCGGCCGCCGGGAGGCAGCCCGACCACCGTCTGGATGGCGGCGCACGGATCGAGGCCCGGGCCCACCCGGCCCGAGAGCGCCTCGCCACCCTCCAGGGCCGCCGGATGGTCCAGCGTCCCGTTCCGGCCCAGGAACTCCGTCCGGTCGCCGGTCCAGCTGATCGGACCGCCGCCCAGGTGGGCGAAGGCGACGCGATTGCCGAAGTCGACGTTCCAGGCATTGCGCGCCAGCAGCGCCCCGGTGTCCGGATCGACCTCGGTGACGACGAACGGCGCCTGGGCGCTTCGCGAAGCGCCCAGGACCCACTCGACGTAGGCGGTCACTGAGAGCCGGCGGGGCCGGCCGGACCGGTTCTCGATGACGAGCCGGGAGATCTTCACCGGATCGTCCGGCGGCACGAACTGGAGCAGCTCGAGCGAGATCCCGTGGGACGTGTGCTCGAAGCAGCTGTAGCCCTGGCCGTGCCGGGCGACGTACGGCCAGGTCTCCTCCCGGATCGGAAGGACCGTCGGGCTCCACAGCGTTCCCGAATCCTCGTCGCGAACGTACAGCGCCTCACCAGACAGGTCCGTGACCGGGTCGTTGGACCACGGCGTCAGCTGGTTCTCACGGCTGTTCAGGCACCACGTGTACCCGACGCCGGACTCCGACACCTGGAAGCCGAAGCTCGGGTTCGCGACCACGTTGATCCACGGCGCGGGCGTCCACTGGCCCTCGCCGAGGATCGTGACGTACTCGCGTCCGCCGTCGACGAAGCCCCCCAGGCCGTTGAAGAACTCGAATTCCGGACGGAGCGGCGGCGCGTCGCTCGGCGCGTCCGGTCCGGCAACGCGGCGCGGGGGCGGGGGAAGCGCGGCCCGAGCGGCTCGGGCGCGTCCGAGCTGCTCGGGGAGCGTGCCGTGCCGGCTCAGGAGAATTGCCCGGGCGGCCGCCTGGAGCGCATCGTGATCCGCGGGGGAGAGCAGGTCTCTCCGCAAGATGAACACCGACCCGTGCGAGTCGTGCCCCTCGTGCCGCAGGGCTGACTGGCTCGTCCGGACCAGCGCCTCCAGCGTACTCTGCAGCTCCTGCGTGTAGGACTGCGCCTTCTCGTTGACGATGACCAGATCAACCGCCAGGCCCTTCAGGCGCCAGTACTCGTGGGCGCGCAGGAGCTGGCGGACGATCCCTCGATCCTCAGGCTCGTCGATCCGGACCAGGACGATCGGCAAGTCGCCGGAGATCCCGTGGGCCCACAGGGCCGAGGGGCCCGAGCGGTTGCGCGCCAGCACGTCCGGGGACGCGCGCAGCGCCGGGTCCGAGTACAGGATTCGACTGGCCAGGTCCTGGAACAGGTGCGCCTCGTCCGCGCTGATGCCGAGGTGGTGGAGCTGCACCTGGGCCTGCGTCCACGCCAGCGTGACCACGCGCTCGAACGTGGCCGGGTCGCGATACTGGTCGGCGCCGGCGACGGCGGCTTCGCGGGTCGACGCCACGAGCGTCGAGAACACGACGCGCACGCTCTCGCCCGGGGCCAGACGGACCCGCCGTCTGAGGCTGAAGATCGGATCGAGCACCGAGCCGGCCGTGTTCGACAGGGGCCGGCCGTCAATGACGGACATCGGCGTCCGGATACCTCGTCCGCGCCCCAGGAAGCGCCCTCGGTCGGTTTCGTACTGGGCGCCCCCTCCGGACGGACCGTCCACGACCACGACGTGAGCCGCCCAGACGGTCGGCTCCGCCGCCGAGCGGAGACGGCGCGTGGCCAGGAGGGCGCCGAGCTCGGCGATCGCCTCCGTCTCGACGAACAGACTGGAGAACGCCGGGTGGGCTGCGTCCGCGGCCGGCGGCGCCAGCACCAGCTCGGCGTAGGACGTGAGCTCGATCTCGCGCGTCCGCGCCCCGAGGTTCGTGAGGGACACGCGGCGCATCTCCGCGTCGTCCTCGGGCGAGACCAGCACCTCGAGCGTGGTCGTGATCGAGCCGTCGCGGCGCTGATACTCCGCTCGGTCCTCGAAGAACGTCACGCGGTAGGACGCCGTCTCGACGCCCGTGGGCTGGGATCCCGCCGACCACACCGCCCCGCTCTGCACGTCCCGCAGGAAGAGGTACGTCCCCCAGCAGTCGCGCGTCGGGTCTTCCCGCCACCGGGTGATTGCCACGTTGCCGCAGCGGCTGTAGCCGGAGCCTGCCGTCGTCAGCATCACCGCGTAGCGGCCGTTCGAGAGCAGGTGCGTCCGGGGCCTCAGCTCGTGGGGGGACGTGAACTGGCGGAACGAGGGCGCCACGAAGTCGCGCTCGTGGGCGGGCGCCTCCACCTCTTCCGCGCGAGGGCGCGCGACTGCCACGTCCCGAGGGGCGCGCTCCTGCAGCAGGAGCTCGGTCGCTTGGATGATGGGTTCTGCGTGGAAGCGCTCCTGCATCAAGCCCTCGCGAAGGACGTTCACCAGCGCGACGAGGGTCATGCCCTGATGGTGCGCCATGTAAGCGCGCACGACCGCCACCGGCTCCCCCTCTGGGCGCCGGGAGCGCGTGTAGTCGAGCGCCTCGTAGAAGCCATAGGGGCCGCGGGCGCCCACCTCCACCAGGCGCGCGAGGTTCCGGACCGCGGCCGCGGGATCCACCATAGCCGCGAGGGCGGTCGCGTACGGCGCGACGACCAGGTCCTCGCTGAGGCCTCGCTCGAGCCCCAGTCCGGGAACGCCGAAGCTCGAGTACTGGTACGTCAGGTCGAGGTCCCGCACGTTGTAGGCAGATTCGGAGATTCCCCACGGAACGCCGTGCTCGGCGCCGTAACTCACCTGGCGGCGGACGACGAACCGGTACGTTTGCTGGAGGAGGCTTCCCAGCGGGAACTTCATCACGAGGGCCGGCATCAGGTACTCGAACATCGAGCCGGACCAGGAGACGAGCGCCGCGTCCAGGTCCACCGGCGTCATGGGCCTACCGAGGTGGAACCAGTGCGATACGGGGACGTCCCCCTTCGCGATCGCGACGAAGCTGGCGAGGCGCGCCTCGGACGCGAGCAGGTCGTAGCCGCTGGGATCGAGACTCCCGTCCGTGACGCGGTAGCCGATCGAGAAGATCTTCCGGGCGGGGTCGTACAGAAAGCCGAAGTGCATCGTGTCGAACAGGCCCTTCGCGACGTCGGCGGCCGCCGACAGGCGGTCGATGAGCGCTCCGGCCGCCGCCGCCGAGCCCTCGAGGCCCTGGATGGCGGCCGCCAGGCGCGGGTCGTCGCGGGCCCCGGCCAGCTTCCTGAGCTCGACGGCCGCGGCCTCGGCGCGGTCGCGCAGCTCGGCCAGGGCGGCGGGCGGGGCCACGAGCGACCGCAGGGCCGTGGTGGCCTCCGGAGGCTCGTCCGAGAGCGACGCCAGCAGGGGCTCGATGTCGAGCGCCCAGGGCATCGTGGTCTCGACGTCGCGCTGGTAACTCGCGATGGTCGCGCGGACCGCCCGGGCCCACACGAGCACTTCGGATCCCTCCTCGTCTCCGCGCTCCGCCGTCAGCGTCTGGGCGATGTCGACGAGCGTGTCGGCGCTGGCGGCAAGCCGGCGGAGGCAGGCCACCCATGCCGGCCCCGTGAGCGGGACGTCGCCCAGCGCGTCAACCAGGGTCCGACGGGCCTCGTCGAGATGTCCCAGGGTCACGGTCTGCGTTCGCCGGTCGTCGCCGAGGCTCCTCGCCGCTTCCGCGACAAGCCCCACGGCGTCGCCGATGCCGGCCAGCGCCGAGCGTCCCAGTAGCTCGGTCTCGGCGGCGCCGCGGCACGCGTTAGCCACCACGAGGAGATGGCCCGCGAGATTCCCGCTGTCGACGGTCGACACGTAGCGAGGCTCCAGCGGCTGAAGCGTGTCGGTCCCGTACCAGTTGTAGAAGTGGCCCCGGAAGAGCTCGAGCCGCCCCATCGTGGCCAGCGTCGCCTCGAGCCGTTCGAGGGTGTCGGTGACGCCGGACCACCCGAGGTCGCGGGCGCCCACCGCCGACAGCAGGTACAGGCCCATGTTGGTGGGAGACGTGCGACGCGCGATGACCGGCTTCGGGTCCTCCTGGAAGTTGTCCGGCGGCAGGAAGTGGTCGCCTGGACCGACGAAGGTCTCGAAGAAGCGCCATGTGCGGCGCGCCGTCAGGCGCAGGAGCCTCGCCTCGTCGGACGACAGCATCGGCATCGAGCGGGCGCGCGCCGGCAGGCTGATCCATCGAGCCACCATCGGGGACACGGCCCAGAGCAGGACGAACGGGGCGGCGACCACCGAGCTCTCCGGCCTGGTGATCGTGACCAGCGCCGCCGCGGCGGCGGCCAGGATCACCGCGCCGCGCATGCGTCGGTAGGAGCCGGCGACGCCGAGGGACAGCGTCGATCGGGCCTGCGCCGCCGTCGTCCACTCAAGCAGCCGCCGCCGGGTGAAGCAGAGGCGCCCGAGCGTCCGCGCGATGGCATCGCCCATCAGCCAGGCTTGGTGCGCGAGGAGGGCCACCCCCAGCGCGATCTGGGCGACGGCGACGGTGACGCTCTTGCCGAGCGCGCGAAAGTGGCTGCGCTTGGAGACGCCCCGCCTCGCCGGCACGATCTCCGTGAGGACGGGGATCAGGGCGGGGATCGCGATGGCGATCAGGACCAGCCTCGTCCACATGGAGGCCTGATCGGGGGGAAGCGTCCAGCCCAGGACGAGCGTCAACCAGGCGGCCGGAGCCGACAGGGTCCGGCGCAGGTTGTCGAGCATCTTCCACCGGCTGATGAGCGGGATCCCCGTGCGGCGGCTCCCGGCGGCGCCCCTCCCGAGGATCCAGGGCAGCAGCTGCCAGTCTCCCCGCGCCCAGCGGTGCTGCCGCGCCGCCGCGGCCTCGTAGTGGGACGGAAACTCCTCGAAGAGCTCGAGGTCGGTGACGAGCCCCGCGCGCGCGAAGATCCCTTCGAAGAGGTCGTGGCTGAGCAGCGTGTTCTCGGGGACGCGGCCCTCGAGTGCGGCCTGAAAGGCATCCACGTCGTAGATGCCCTTGCCCGTGTAGGAGCCCTCGCCGAAGAGGTCCTGGTAGACGTCCGAGATCGCGGCGGCATACGGATCGATCCCGGCCGGGCCCCCGAAAATCTGCTGGAACAGGGACCCCTGGCCGGTGGGCATCGTGGGCGTGATGCGCGGCTGGAGCACCGCGTAGCCGTCCACGACCCGGCCCGCCCTGGCGTCGAGCGCGGGCCGGTTGAGGGGATGCGCCATCAGCCCGACGAGACGCGTCGCGGCCCCGCGAGGGAGGCGCGTATCGGCGTCCAGGGTGATGACGAAGCGAACGGACGTGGGCACGGCGAGGGGCCGTCCCTGGATCGGCACGAATGTCGTGTTGCGCGCGCCTCGGAGGAGACGGTTGAGCTCGTGAAGCTTCCCGCGCTTGCGCTCCCACCCGATCCACTTGCCCTCCGCCGCGTTCCAGACTCGCCGGCGATGCAGCAGGAGAAAGCGATCGCCTCCATCGAACGCCGGACCGTGGCGCCGATTCAGACGCGCGATTCCATCGGCCGCCGCGGCGACCAGCAGGCCATCCCCGGCCATCGTCTCCGCGGGCGCGTCCAGATGGTCGGACAGGAGCGCCAGGCGGATGTCGTCGTCCGCGTTGGCGAGATAGTGAATCTCGAGCCGGTCGATCTGCTCTTCGATGTCGGCCTCGCTGGTCAGCAGCGTCGGTACCACGATCAGCGTCCGCAAGCTCGGCGGCACTCCCTCCCGGAGCTCGAGCCGAGGCAGGAGCCGCGGGCCGAGCAGCTCCATCACGCCGCGGTTGACCAGCGCGACGGCGAGGTCGGACGCGGGGAAGAAGGCGACGAGGCCCAGCAGGGCAACGAGGAGCGGGTCAACGCCGGAGGCCAGCGCGGCGTGCAGGGGAAGGGTGAGCAGGAACGCGGTCACGAGCGCGATGGTGCCCAGGTAGCCCGGGGTCGCGCCGGCCACGTAGGCACGAAGCAGCCACCGGCGCTGGGGTACCCGGTAGCCGAGGTCTGCCTCGAAGGCCGCCCGCCCCTTCGAGATCAGGTAGTAGCCGGGGTCCTGAAGGCGGTCCCCGGCAGCTGCGCCCGGTCCCTGCGTGGCCCGCTGGGCCCAGGCCAGCGCCGCACGGGTGACGTCGAGCTCGGACCGTCCCGAGCCCCTCGCGAGATCCTCGATCGCGTGGCGATACCGGTCGCGGGTCGCAAAGTCCATGAGGGCGAACCCGCTCTTGGCGCGGAGCATCTCGTCCACCAGGCTGACGCTCTCGAAGAACCCCGGCCAGTCGAGGGTCGACATCAGCCGCAGGCTGGTGATGACATTGCGGACCGTCACGTTCGTGGCGGCCTGGGTCTGATGCTCGACGCGAACGATCTCGTCGGGCGACGTGCCCCTCGCCGCCAGCCGCTCGTTCAGCCAGCGCCACGCAGGCGTCGACTCCGGGTCCTGCTCACGCAGCCGCTGGACGAGCTGTACAGCAAAGGCGGCCTGCGCGGTCGCGGCCTCGAACGCCTCGAAGGCGACGGGACGAGCGGGGCGACCGCCCAGCCCGAGCAAGTCGTTGGCGAGCGTGTCGGCCTCACGCCGGGCGGTGCGAGCCTGCACGATCCGGTCCGCCAGCCGCCGGAGGTTCTCGACGAGCGCGATGCGCAGCACGATGGGAACGGCCCAGAGCTCTCCGATGGCCAAGGGCTCCACGTGCTGGAAGGCGCGGATGAAGCGCCGAAGCGTCTCCGGCTCGAGGCGGCTGTCGGTGTGCGCGACGTAGCCCCAGGCCAGGCCGAGCACGCGTGGGTAGCCCTGAAGGGGTCCGTCGGCGAGCTTCGGGAGCTGGCGGTAGAAGCCGGCGGGCAGGTCTTCCCGGATCTCCCGCAGCGCGTCGTCCACGATGTGGAAGTTGTCAACAAACCACTCCGCCGCCGGCGTGATCGCGCTCTCTTCTCGGATCACCTCCGCGAGCACCCGGTAGCACTGGAGCAGGACGCGGCCGTCGTCTCGCATCCGGGACGCGAGCGGCCGGCCCGGCGCGCCCGGGGGAAGCGTCGGCCGTGGCGCGATGCTCTCGGCGAAGTGCTCCAGGCGCTCGACGCTGAACAGCTCCGCGCGGATGGGCGCGTCGGACTGGCCGATGGGCGCGAGGTCAGGCGGGGGCGCTGAGAGCTTCATCGCGAGCTGGGAGTAGTCTGCCACACGGTCGTCTCCACTCTCGTCGAGGTGCGAGGCGGTGCCCGCGTGGGTGACTGGCACGGGGCTTGCCTGACCCAGAGCAAAATCCGGGCTCAAGCCAAAAGGGTGTAGAAGCAATGCAGATCATCCTGGTCCTCGCAGTGACGCTCATCCTGAGCGCGGTCGCTTCAGTCGGTAGCCTTCAGCCGGTCTTGGGCGCCTTCGGCCTGTTCGCGGCGCTCTACATCCTTTGCCTGGCGGGATGCCTAGTTCCAAGCTATGTCCGGATCCGGGCGGCCCGATCGGTCGGTCGCAGCGTCGCTCGACCCCACCCTCCGGCGAGGCCGGCCGTCCTCAGGTCCGGCGTCCCCGCCTCCTCCCGGTAAGCCATCGAGCATCCGCCCCTGGCCGTTCACCGCGGCCGTCATTCTGTCGTCGGCGCGACACGGCGACACTCGGCGGGGTCACGAGACTCGAGGCTCAACGCGCCAGGCGAGCGCCGGGTCCGCGATCGCGCTTCCGGAGGCGACGTCAGACGGGTGCATGACGGCGGAACGGCATGCGGTAGGCTGGACCGGTGCGGCAGACGATCCGGCCCGTGAGCTCACCGCTCGCGATGGACCTCGACGGTCCGGGCTGCCTTCTCGCCCCGCGCTGGACCGTCGCTGAGGCACGCATTGCCGCACGGCGTCTCCCGTGATGCTCGAGCCGCCGATCGAGCCCATGCTCGCCAAGGCCGCGGCCGAGCTGCCGGCCGGCGGCGGGTGGCTCTTCGAGCCGAAGTGGGACGGCTTCCGCGCGCTCGTCTTCCGTGACGGCGACCGCGTCTACCTGCAGAGCCGGGACCTGCGGCCGCTGGACCGCTACTTCCCCGAGCTGGCCGCGCCCCTGCGAGCGTGCCTGCCTGCGCGCTGCGTCGTCGACGGCGAGATCGTGATTGCGACGGGACGCGGGCTGGACTTCGACGCGCTCCAGCTGCGCCTGCACCCCGCCGCCTCGCGGGTGGCCCGGCTCGCGGGCGAGACGCCGTCGTCGTTCGTCGCCTTCGACCTTCTGGCGGAAGGCGACCGCGACCTGCGCTCCCGCCCGCAATCCGAGCGGCGCGCGGCGCTCGAGGCGGCGCTCTCCCGCGCCGGCGGCGGCGTCCATCTCACGCCGTGCACTCGCGACCGGGCCGTGGCGCAGGAGTGGTTCCACCGCTTCGAAGGCGCGGGGCTCGACGGGGTCATCGCCAAGCACGAGAGCACGACGTACCAGCCTGGCAAGCGCGTGATGATCAAGGTCAAGCACGTGCGCACGGCCGACTGCGTCGTCGCAGGCTTCCGCTGGCACAAGACGGGGCCGGGCGAGCTGGTCGGCTCGCTGCTCCTCGGGCTCTACGACGCGGCAGGCGCGCTGCACCACGTCGGGGTGACGTCATCCTTCACGGCGGCGGCGCGCCGCCAGCTCGCGAACGACCTCGCCCCGTTGCGGGGGAACGCGCTCGACGGACATCCCTGGCGCGACTGGGCGGGGGCGACCGATGGCTCGACCCGCATGCCGGGCGCCGCCAGCCGGTGGAGCCAAGGCAAGGACCTCTCGTGGGAGCCGCTGCGCATCGAGCGCGTGTGCGAGGTCAAGTACGACCACCTGCAGGGCGACCGCTTCCGGCACGCCGCGACCTTCGTGCGCTGGCGCCCGGACAAGCGGCCCGCGGAGTGCCGCTACGACCAGCTGGAGTCCACCCCGCCGGCCGAGCTGGCCGAGATCTTCGGGAAGCCCCGCGGGTAGGCCCGGCTGCTGTCCGGGCTCCGGCTGCTGCCGGGGAGCCACGTTGCGCCCGGCGGGCCCGGACGCGCCCGGGCGGGCCGTCACGTCGTCGGCGGTCGGCGCCTCGCCGAGGGGGCGCCGGAGCGCAACCCGTCCGGATCGAGAGGCTCCGGCCCGGGGCGCAGCGCCTCGGGCACGTGCTCCAGGTTCACGCGGACGCGGGTCCAGGTCGAGGAGCGGCCCCGCATGGAGTCGACGAGCACGTCGGCGGGCTGGAGGTGCCGGGCGGCCTCGGGGTGGCGCGCCTTCCATCTCTCGATCCCGGCGAGGGCATCCTCCGCCCGCCGCGCCCGGCCGATCTCGACGAGGGGCTTCGTCGGGACCCGGCCGCCCCGGCCGGCCCGCCCGCTCCTCGCGCGGGACGGCGCGACGCGGGACGGCTCGTCCGGCTGCTTCGCGTAGTGGGGCGGCCACGGCGCGTCGCCGAGGCCGTCCGCCTCGTGCGCGGCGGAGAGCTCCAGCAGCGGCGCCAGCGAGCAGGGATGCTCGTCGATGTGGGCGTGGCGGTCCCCGATCGCCGCGAAGCGGGCCGGCAGCGTGCGCAGCGTGAAGTCCTCCGGCCGGCACTCGGCCAGCTCGTCCCACGTCACGGGCGCCGAGACGCGCGCGTCGGGCTTGGGACGGACCGAGTAGGCGCTGGCGACGGTGCGGTCCTTGGCGTTCTGGTTGTAGTCGAGGAAGACGCCGTGACGCTCCTCCTTCCACCACTTGCTGGTGGCGAGCGTCGGCGCCCGCCGCTCGACCTCGCGCGCGAGGGCGAGGGCGGCGCGCCTCACCTGCCCGAACGACCACTGGCGGTGGATCCGCACGTTGACGTGGATGCCTCGCGAGCCGGACGTCTTCGGCCAGCCCACGAGGCGCAGGTCGTCCAGGGCCGCGCGCACGACCGCGGCCACGGCGACGAGCTGTGGCCAGTCGACGCCCGGCACGGGGTCGAGGTCGATGCGCAGCTCGTCGGGATGGTCGAGGTCCTCCGCGCGCACCGGATGGGGATGCAGCTCCAGGCATCCGAGGTTCGCCATCCACGCGAGGGCCGCCGCGTCGCGCGGCACGACCTCCTCGGCGGTCCGTCCCGAGGGGAAGCTCAGGGCGACGACCTCGACCCACTCCGGGCGCACGCGGGGCGCGCGCTTCTGGTAGAAGAACTCGCCGTGGATGCCATTGGCGTAGCGCACCAGCACGTTCGGCCGTCCGCCCGCGCCCCGGAGTGCGCCCTCCGCCACGGCGAGGTAGTAGCGCACGACATCGAGCTTCGTGATCCCGGCCTCCGGGAAGTAGACCTTGCCCGGGTTGGTGATCGCCACGTCGCGGCCGCCGGCCTCCACCAGGACCCGCTCCGGCCTCCCCGTCGCCATGGATCGAGGATAGCGAAAACTCCGGGTCTGGTGAGAGACCTCCGCTGCGGCCGTTCTTCGGCGAAGCGCGAGGATCCGAGGGGGAGGAAGATCTGTCCGGGCGGCGTCAGGATGGAGAAGCGGTCAGGCGAGCAGGGGCCGGAGGCGACCCGTGAGACCCGATTCCGGGCGGGGCACGAGCTAGCCCGGGCGTCGGCCGACGCGAGACGCCCGCCCGGCCCGGTGAGGCGCCGCGGCCGGCGATGGAGCCGGGCGCTGCCGCCCGTCGAGCCGCGGAAGCGGCGATGCGCTCTCCGAGTGTGGCCTTACGGCTGTCCCATCTGGATCAAGCCCCCGACGTTGCCCTGGGTCACGTTGGAGCAGATGGCGCAGATGTTGATCTGCAGGATGATGCCGAGGTTGAGGTTCGCCCAGGTGAGGGACAGCCCGCCTAGTGCCGCCCCTTCCACGGCCGCGAGCTCCTCGCTCGTCATCGGCCGGAGGGCATCGCGGTCAGCGGACGGCATCTTGCTGAATGCGTGAAACGAGGCCGTCGAACCGTCGATCGTGGCGTCGATGCTCGCGGCCAGCGCCGGGGTCACCGGCAGGAGGAGTCCAACAAGAAGCGAGACGGCGACTCCTGCGGCGATCAGCTGCTTCATGACGCCTCTCCATGTCACTGGCCAACCAGTGACGTTGGACTTTGCCCCTCGGGGCGACGCGTGGTGCGTCGCGAGGGGAGGGGTAAGGGACTCTCGGCCGTCCCTTACCCCGGCCTCGGTTACGAGTACTCGCTCGATCTCGGATTCCTACGCCGCGAGATCTGCGGGAAGGGCGGCGACAATGCTACTCGCCGTCCTTCGCGCAGCGCCGCCGCGGCCGATCAGTTGCTCTGCGCCACCACCGCGAGGTTCGTCTGGGTGTTGGCAAGGCTGAGCAGGCTCGCGTTCACCTGCGTCACGCGCGCGGCGTTGATGCACACGACGCAGAAGCCCGCCTCTCCTTCCACGGACACGAGCTGATCGCTCTGCATCGGAACGAGGCTGGCGCGCGTCTCGACCGTCATCTTGCTGAACGCGTGAAACGTCGTCGAGCCCGCGTTCACGACGGGCTCGTCGCCCGCCAAAACCGGAACACTCTGCAGCGCCAGCGCGAGGAAGAGAACCAGGGCGATTCCAGCAACCTTTCTCACAGTGCACCTCCATGCCTGTAGCGGTCCAGTGACTCGACTGCGCGATCCGAAAAGACGGCCGACGCTCGCCACCCGACGGTCACCTCGTCGAGGTGGTCACCCGATCGTCGAGCCGTTGCCGAGCCATGCATCCAGATCCTCCCAGTGCCGGCACTGAGCCTGTCATGACGGCGCGGAGGCGGGAAGGGATGTTCGGACCCGACCAAGTTGTTTTTCGGCCTTGCCTGGCGGGGGCAGGCGCGCCGGGACGCTAGGGTCGTCTCTCACCCGGACCAGGGCCGTACGGCGGCCCGTATGTCCCTGGGGAGCCCGCGACGTCGCCCGCCGAGACCCATCCCCGGCCGCCTGCCGGCGGCGCTCGCACACCTGGAGGCGGGCGCGGCTATCCTGGCGCGCGGGACCGGGCGCCGGGCATCAGCGCGAGAGCGGAATGTCCGGCGCTGGGCCGGATGTCAGCCGCCCACGGCTGGCCGATGCTGCGGGTGTCCGCCCAGGAACACGGAGACCGCCTGAGAACGGCGGCTCACGTGCAGCTTCTGAAAGATGTTGCTGAGGTAGTTCCGGACCGTCTTGTCGCTGAGGCTCAGTGCGGCGGCGATCTCCTTGTTGGTCTGCCCCTCCGCGACGAGCGCCAGCACGCGCTGCTCCTGGGGGGACAGGCCATCGTGGCGGTCCCCGCCCGCCGTCACCGAGTCGAGCGACCTCACCCAGGCAAGGAGGCGTGTCGTGACAGTGGGATCCAGCATGGACTGTCCGGCGGCGACGCGCTCGATCGCCCCGATCAGCAGGTCGCCGCTGACCTCCTTGAGGAGATAGCCATCGCCTCCGGCCAGAATGGTCGACAGCACCGCCTCCTCGTCCGGAAACGACGTCAGGAAGAGGACTCGCGTGGTGGGGCACGTGCTGCGGATCTCACGGCACGCCTCGATGCCGCTGCCGTCCGGCAGGCGCACGTCCATCAGCACGACGTCGGGTTGAAGGCGACTCGCCTCGGCGAGCGCGGCCGCGGCGGTGCCCGCTTCGCCCGCCACCCTGATCGTGCTCACCCTGCTCAGCAGGGTGCGGAGGCCCAGACGCACCACTTCGTGATCGTCGACGATGAGAACGCGAATCGCTTGTCTATCGTGTGACGCCACGTGCAGACTCCTTCGGAAGGAAGAGCGCCACCTCGGTGCCGCTGCCTCGGTGCGAGACGACTTCCAGCGCTCCCCCGACCTTCTCGGCGCGTGTCCTCATGTTGATCAGCCCGCGTCCCCGCCCGAGCTCGCCCCCCATGTCGAACCCCACGCCGTCGTCCGCGATCTGCAGGCGCAGGTGCCGGTCCAGCTGCGTCAGGGAGACGCTCACTCGCGTCGCCGCCCCGTGCTGGAGAGAGTTGCTGACAGCTTCGCGTGCAATGGCGAGCACGTGCGTCGCCTGCTCCGCCGTTAGCAGGTCCGCGGTGGCAGAATCGATGTCGAGCTCGAACTCAATGAGATGGGACTGCCCGATGGCGTCGGCGAGGTTCTGCAGCTCGGCGATCAGCGCGTCGCCGCTGAGCGGCCCGGGCTCCACTTCCAGGGCGAAGTAGCCGCGGACCTCGCGGATCGCGTCATTGATGATCTTCATGACGGCGTCGAGGTGGTTCCCGACCCCACGGGCACCGGCGTCGCTGAGGCGGCGGCATTCCTCCAGCTGCATGCCCGCCGCGTACAGCATCTGGATGACGTTGTCGTGGAGATCCTCGAAGAGACGTTTTCGCTCCTGGAGCAGCCGGCGCAGCTCACGTTCACGCTCGTGAAGCACCTCTTCCACCTGGTGGGGCGGGGTGAGGACGCGGGCGAGCCAGCCGAACAGCCTGGGCTGCTTCGTGATCGGCTCGGTGATCAGGAAGACCGTCCAGAGCACCAGGATGGGTTGACCGGTCCGGAACTGACGGAAGGGAATCGGTCCTTCCCACTGTCCGTCACGGAACGCGAGCGGAAGGATCTGCTGCCCGACCGTCGACTGGTAGCGAGGGAGGACCAGGTCGCTCATCAGGGGATGGGCCTCGTCGAGGCCGTCGAGCGCCAGGAGCTGCCGGGCGGCGGTGTTGACAAAGAGCAGCCGACCGTCCAGTGCTGCGGTGCCGATGAGGTCGCTGCTGTGCTCGACCAGGGCCCTGAGTTGCTGCCGCTCGCTCTCAGGCGCCGGATCCATCAGATCTCCCCACTGCGCCGCACCGGACCGACGTCCGAAGAGGCTGCCCGAGCGTCATCGTCTCGCCGTGCGCCGCCGGATTCCACTTGCGTCTCCGCGGGAGCCTATCGCCCTCGGATGCGTCTGGCGACATCGGTGGTGGCGCCTCCCAGGTCCAGCAGGCTTCGAAGCCCGAGCACGGACCCTGCGTCGCTAGGTCGAGGCACCGCGAGAGGATGGCTGCGTATCGCGTCCTCGCCGGGCTTGCCCAGCACGAAGACGACGCCGTCCCACTCGCTGCGGAAGCGATCGATGCTGATCCGCATGTTCCCCCGGGCGGGATCGGCCAGGAACACGCGATCGCCGACGATGCCGCGGAGCACGGCGAAGTGCCGGTAGCCGAACGGCCGGACGTGCACGATGACGGGCGCGGCGAGCTGTCTCGCTTCGTCGATGGTCAGCTTGAAGCCGGCCGCCTGGTATCCCTTGCTCTCCGCCACGTACTTGAGGTCCATGAGCGAGTACCCGCGCGCGATCTTGCGCTTCTGCTCGTCCTCGCTCAGCCGGGATTCCAGGATCCTCAGGATCTCGAACTCGGTAACGGGCTCGCCGAAGTAGTAGCGCATGAGCGTCGCGAGGGCCGCCGCGCCGCACGAGTAGTCGAGCTGTTGCTTGACCACGTACTGATCGCGAAGATCCTTCAGCGTGTGGCGGCGGGCCGCGAGCGGGGCCGGCTCCCGGGGGGCGCCGGGCTGCTCCTCGGCTCCGGCAGCATGCCCCACAAGCAGAGGCACCGCGATGATCCAGGGGGACCACCGTGCGAATCGCATCGTCCTTGCTGCCTCCCGCCAGGGCTCCGGGCGCCGCTCAGAACCTGAACGGCACGTTGACACCGATAATGACGTCGGGCGCGTCCGCCGTGAGGCCAAAGTTCACGACCGGCTCGACGAAGAGGCGCTTCGTCGCGAGGACCGTCACGCCGAACTGGAGGCTGAGGATCTCCAGGCTGGAGTCGCTCACCTTGTGATTGTCGAGGTTCGCGTCCTGCACGTACGCGCCGACGACCTGCATGTTGAAGCTGACCCGGTCGTTCAGCGAATACCCCACGCCGGCCTGGTAAAATACCTCGTCGCCGGGATCGCGCCCGTTCTTCTCGATCGTCACGATGTACCCGACCCGACCAAAGAGGACCACCGGATCCAGGGTCTTCACGAGGCTCACGCCCCCGCCCACACTCCAGTGTCCCGTGCCAAGCAAGGGCTCGTCGCCCGTCGGTGACTTCACGTCGAGAAAGAAGATCACGTCGGGAGTGCCGCCGTCCTCGTGCCAGACCTGGTACTTCGAGCCGGCCGCGATGTCGCCGACGCCGAAGTCGTCCTTCTTGCTCTCCGTGGAGCCTACCTGGACCTTCTGCTCCGCGTAGACGAGCGGAATCCGGACGTCGAGCTCGACGTCGTTGAGGAGGCCGTACCGGGCGATGAGCGCGGTGTCGACCGACCGGCTCTCGACCCTCGCGAGAGCCGTGCCGGAATTGACACGGACGAAGGTGTCCCTCTCGTCCGTGCTGTAGAAGGTGCTCAGCTCGAGCTCAAGCTCGCCCTTCCCGAAGAGGACCTTCTGCGCTCTGAGGAACATGTCGAGGGCACGTTGCGCCTTTTCGGCTTCCTGCTGGACATCCTGGGTTTGATTGCCGACCTGCGCAAGAGCGGGAACGCAGAGGGCCTGCGCGAGAGCGCTCGCAACGACGAACAGCACGAGGCGTCGCATGGGCTTTACCCTTTCCGGGAGCCCGCGGGCCACGCGACACAGCGACGGTATGGAAGAGGCCTGTCAGAGAGTGAGAGTGTGTCACGTGCGCGGACGACTCTGCCGACAGGCGACGGCGGCGAAGCCGCGTCGAATCAGTCGGCCGTCCCTCCCTACGGTCTCTGCTGGGGGCCAGTCCTGCCATCCTGACTCGACAATGCTACCGGGCACAGCACGACCCCAAGCTTTTGCGCCATACAACTGGCGGTAGATTGATGGACAGCGTGTGCCAAGCGCTTGTGCTGTCTGCACGCCGGGGTGGCGGTTCCACCGGCTCCACGCGACGCTCACCGCGTCCACGCTCACGCCCGAGGTCGGCCGCGATGACCGGCGCTGACCGGCTTCGCCACGGGTTGACCTGCCCAGGCGACGGTGCTACCCAAGGAATCCGATGAGCCGCGCATCGCGCGCCGAGGGTCGGCCACTCGTGCGCGAGTCGGCCGAAGGAATCGAGGTCGAGACGGGCCCGGCGCCCGCGTCGTCCGTCGTCTGGCTCCACGGACTTGGCGCCGACGGCTCCGACTTCCTCCCGATCGTGCCCGCGCTTGCCCTCCGGCCAGCCGTCCGCTTCGTGTTCCCGCACGCGCCGCTGCGCCCGGTCACCATCAACGACGGCCGGGTGATGCGCGCCTGGTACGACGTGCCGGCGCTGGAAGGCAGCCGCCACGAGGACGAGGCGGGCATCCGCGAATCGGCGCGCCGGATCGAGGACCTCATCGCCACCGAGGTGACGCGGGGCGTCGCTCCGGCGCGGGTGATTCTGGCCGGGTTCTCCCAGGGCGGCGCCATGACGCTCCACGTGGGGCTCCGGCACGCGGCACGCCTGGGCGGGCTTCTCGTGCTATCGGCATACATCCCGCTCGCCCACACGGTCGCGGCCGAGGCCAGTCCCGCGGGCCGCGGGGCCCCGGTCTTCGTCGCCCACGGAGGGGAGGATCCCTTGATTCCTGTCGCGCGGGCGCGCATGGCCCGCGACGTCCTGGTCACGCTCGGCTGCACCGTCAAGTACCACGAGTACCCGATCGGGCACGCGGTGTCCGACGCCGAGATCCGCGACGTCGCGGCCTGGCTTGCCCTGCACGTCGAGGGCGGGTGATCTGGCCCCCCTCCCTGAACTCCGGAGGCCCTCTGGCCGTGTTTAACGCGTGTCGCGGCGACTGGGGCCGGTGGGCAGCCGCGCCCGGGAACGAGGTCTCGAGGCCGCGATCAGGCTTCGACGAGCTCGCTCGAAGGTGCCACGAGAGAGGGCTGCGGAGCGGATGCTCTGCACCCCGGCCGGTGAGGTGCGCCGTAGCCTCTGACGCTACCGTCCGGTTCAGAGAGCTAGCTTGCGCTCCCGCAGCCCTTGCACTCTTCCGTGCACGAGAGATGCCATGGGCGAAGATCGTTGGCCGGCCGTGTTCGGCTCGGCCATTCTGTCGCGTTGACGACTCAGACGGGCGGGCACGCCGGGACACAGCGCGCCCCCCTGGCATCGACCAGCACGACGTCGACCGGGCCGCCGATGTCGCGGTTCTTGCCGCGGTTGAGCCGGGCGTCCTCCCGGATTCCCGCCGTGATCACTCGCCGCACGTGCTGGACGAGCCCCGCCCGGTCGGTGATCGCATAGCCGAATAGCTCGCTCGCGCTCGCCCACGGAGCGTTCCTGTAGAACCGGTCCAGGGAGTCCGGCCACGCGACGGCCCCGTGGGGTGGTGTCTCCCGCTTCCCCTTCCACTCGTCGTCGACCTGGACCCACCCGAGCGAGGCCCGCCCGTCTGCCACATAGGCGATGAGGAGCGTCTGCCTCGCCACCTTCAAGCGGATCCGCGCCTCCGCATCGGCCGGGTTGACGGCGAGGGCGCGCCTCGCGGCATCTCGCAGCGCCCGTATCTTCCCGTGCAGGGGCTGCCGCAGCAGCTCTGCGATCGTGTCGAAGGTCAGATCCGACGCGCCGAGCGGGGTGATGAGCTCCCGGACGTAGCTGACGCTGTCTCGCTCGGCGTCGAGCGTGGCCAGGCCGGCCACGCCGATCGCGAGGGGCAGCGACGGATGCACGGCGATCTTGCCCTGGGCCCCGCGGCGCTCCCAGGGGGGGTCCCCGGGCTTCGCCAGCGCGTCGGTCCACAACCGATCGGCGCCGATCACGACGAAGTCGGCCCGTGGCGCGGCCAGGATGATCGTACCGGTCGGCAGCTGCGGCCCGGAGGCCGTGAACCCATCGCCTCCACGCGCCGCGACGTACCCATGCGGTGGGGGGGCGGGCGGGAGGAACGCAGCCGCTCCCCCCCACGGGGACTGGGCTTCGGTCGCGCCGGCGAAGCACGCCAGGCTGAGCGCCAGGGCTGTCAGCCGGCACGCGCGCCGGACCCCGGCGGCACTCCGGGCCCGCGCGAGATGAGATGCGCGGCGGTCGGGGCGCGCTACGGTGCCCGGACGCGGTCGACACATCCTCTGCCGAGCGCATTCCGGTGCTGCCGGGGCCGCGCCGCCGACGGGCGCCGTCTCCGGGGGCGGCGGCCGCTCACGCGGCTCGACCTCCGCCGATCGTCGTTTCCCCCGCTCCCCGCGGCGACGGCGCGTCCAGCAGCGGAGGCGCCGAGCGTCGAACAGCCTCGTGCAGGACGCTCAGATCGAAGGGCTTCATGAGGGTGGCGACGGCTCCGAGCTCCGCCGCGAGGGTCTCGACGGGCCGCCCCGCGTAATGGTCGTCGCCGCTCATGACGATGATGGGGATGCCGGGGTAGAGACAACGCACCGCGCGCATCAGGCCGAACCCGTCGAGGTGCGGCATCGCCACGTCGGTCACCAGGACGTCCGGGACGGAGGCCTCCGCGAGGGCAAGCGCCTCGCGCCCATTCGCCGCGGTCAGCACCCGGAAGTGGTCCTCCACCAGGATGTCCCGGAAGAGCTCCAGAAGCGGGCGCTCGTTGTCGGCGATCAGCACGACGGGGGCGAGATCGAGCGGCGCGGTCCTTCGGCCGGGCGAGAGCCGAGGCGGGTTGAGCTGTGCCATCGCTCCTCCTGAGTGAAGGATCTGCGGGTCCCGGAACTGAAGGAATGGTGCTCGCAGGAGCAAGATCAGTGCCTTTGAGGATCGACGGAGCCTGTTCGGCGGGAGGCGATGGAATCTGTTCCGCGCGCGGCGTGCTGCGACGTTTGAGCCGCGACGTTTGCTCCTCGCCGGAGGGGCGGCGGCTCCCGCGATGGCGAGCGGATTCCCGGGCGGTCACTTTGTCGTCTCGGCGCCACCCTGTCTCGGGTTGCGGCCCGAGCGTACGGACCCCGCGCCGTGCTGGGCACTCTGGCAGGAGCCTTGCTGCGACGCCCTGTGCCATCACACAAACAAGCAGCCGAGGAGGACACGGTGCTCTCGCCGATCGATTCCGCAATCCCTGCGTCCGTCGAGGAGCGGACGGCCCGCCGAGCGCGACCAGCGCGGCGGGGGCGGCAAGGGTCAGCCGCCCGCGCGGTGGCCGGCTCGATCGCGGCCGCCGAGGCCGCGGCGCTCCGCTACGTCACCGACCACGCGCCCGGCATCCAGCGTCTTCGGGCGGGCCGGGGATTCCGGTACGTGGCGCCCGACGGGTTGCCCGTCCGCGATCTGGCGACGCGGCGCCGCATCCGGGCGCTCGCGATCCCCCCGGCCTGGACGGCGGTGTGGATCTGCCCGATCCCCGAGGGGCACATCCAGGCCGTGGGGCGGGACGCCAGGAACCGCAAGCAGTACCGCTACCACGCTCGCTGGCGAGAGACGCGAGATACGTCCAAGTACGCGCGCCTGTCGCTGTTCGCCGAACGGCTGCCGGCCATGCGGCGGCGCGTGGGCCAGGACCTGGCCCGGCGCGGGCTACCTCGCGCGAAGGTCCTCGCCACCGTCGTGCGCCTGCTGGAGACCTCGCTGATTCGCGTCGGGAACGCGGAGTATGCGGAGGAGAACGGCTCGTACGGCCTGACCACCCTGCGGACCCGGCACGTGAGGGTGGAGGGCGCGGGCCTCCGCTTCGAGTTCCGGGGCAAGGGAGGAAAGCGCCACGTCGTCGATGTCGCGGACCGGCGGCTAGCCCGCGTCGTGCGGCAGTGCCAGGAGCTGCCCGGGCATGAGCTGTTCCAGTACGTCGACGAGGACGGGCAGCGCCGCACCGTCGGATCGGCGGACGTGAACGCGTACCTCCGCGAGATCTCGGGCGAGGACTTCACGGCCAAGGACTTCCGGACGTGGGCCGGAACAGTCCTGGCGGCAAGCTCCCTGCGGGCCGAGGCCTCCGCGTCGGAGTCGGAGCTGGAGGCGAAGCGGACCCTCGCGCGCGCCATCGAGGGCGTGGCGGCGCGGCTCGGCAACACCCCGGCGATCTGCCGGAAGTGCTACGTGCATCCGGCCGTGGTGGAGGCCTACTCCAGGGGCACGCTCCGGCGGGCGGCGCCTCGGCGAGGGCGGTCCCGGAGCCCCGCACCGCCGGGTCTGGGTCCCGACGAGACGGCCACCCTGTCGCTCCTCCGGGGTGACGGGGTTCGGCGGCCGCGCGGGACGCGCCGGGGCGCGAGGGCCAGGAAGAGGGCGGCATGCCCCGCGCGCTGAAGAACCTCGACATCACGTTCGGGCTGGCCACGGTCCCCGTGCAGCTCTTCACGGCCACCAGTCCCCAGGGCGTCGCCTTCAACGTGCTTCATGCCCGGTGCGGAACGCGTATCCAGCTGCGGCTGGAGTGCCCCGAGCACGGAATGATCTCGCGGGACGAGACGGTGAAGGCGTACGAGCACGCCAAGGACGAATACGTCCGCTTCACCCCGGACGAGCTGAAGGCGCTCGAGCAGGCGGCGACGTCGGCCCTGATCATCGACGGGTTCCTCCCGCACGGCGCGATCGACCCGGTGTACTTCGAGCACACGTACTACCTCGGCGCCGGAAAGGACGGAGCCCGGGGGTACCGGCTCCTGGTCGAGGCCCTTCGTCGGTCCGACCGCGTGGCGGTGGGGACCTTCACCTGGCGCGGCAAGACCACGCCGATCGCGATTCGCTCGGAGCAGGACGGGCTCATCCTCCAGCGGCTCTTCTTTGCGGACGAGGTGCACGATCGGATGGAGATCGAGCAGGGCGCCGCGCCGAAGCTCCGCGAGCAGGAGCGCACCCTGGCCGAGCGGCTGATCGAGGAGCTGTCGGCCGCGGAGTTCCATCCCGAGGCGTACGAGGACGACTACCGGAAGCGGGTGCTGAAGGCGATCGAGCAGAAGGCCGCGGGTCAGGAGATCCAGCGGATCGAGGTGGACGCCCGTCCATCCACTACGGACCTCGTGGCGACGCTCAAGGCGAGCCTCGGGCGCAAGCCGCTCGCGAAGACGGCGAGCGCCGCCGACGCCGCGCCGCCAACGAAGATCAAGCGACCGGTCCGCCGTCAGCGCGCCTCGTAGGCGCGCGTCGACCCGAGAATGCTTGACACTCCAACGGGGACGGGCGGATCATCGCGGCATGGCCGCGAAGATCAAGTGCATGACGTTTCCCCGGAGCGGGCACCGGCTGCTCGCCAACATGCTGTGCCACTACTTTAACGGCGCACCCGTCGCGGCAAATGACGGCCTCTATGTGTCCGAGGCCTTCACCTATTGCTTCAAGTACAAGCACTGCCGGGCGCACCCCTGCTCGGACGCGCGGACCAACTTCCAGAAGGACCACGACTTCGAGCTCGACACGCCCATCAGCGCGACCATGGCGCACGTCGTGCAGTACCGGCACCCGGTCAACTCGCTCATCTCCTGGTACGTGTTCGCCCTGGCGCGCAAGAACATTCCCCGGGACAGCCGGCGATCCTGGGAGAGATTCGCGCGGATGCAGATCACGTTCTGGAAGGGGTTCGTCGACAAGTGGGTGCTGGGGCCGGTGCCGAACCGGGTGGCGATCCGGTATGAGGCGTTCGTGGAGCGGCCCGAGGAGCAGCTCCGCGCCGTCCTGGGGGCGTTCGGCGCGCCGGTGGACGAGGGGAGAGCGCGCGCGGCGGTGCGGGCCATGGACGTGGGTTTCAAGAACCAGGCGCGGGACTTCCGGTACTTCGATCCCGGCTACAGCGCGCTCATCTGCCGGCTGGCCAGCCCGCAGCTCCAGGCGTTGGGATACGACGAGGACAACTACCGGTAGTCCCTCCCGGCGCGGTCCGGCACGGGCGGAGGGGGCATGGGAGCGGTGTCGTTTTCCGTCGACCGGGGGCTGCTCGAGGGCCTGAAGGCGGCGCTGCCTCTCGAGGTGTTCGTGGAGACGGGCACGTTCGAGGGCGACAGCGCGCTGGTGGCGGCGGCCCTCTTCCCGCGGGTACACACGATCGAGCTGTCGGAGGCGTTCGCCGAGCGGGCCCGGGCGCGACTGCGGCACCTGCCCGGGGTGGAGGTGCATCAGGGCCGCTCCGCCGAGGTCCTGCGGGCGCTTCGGTCCGGGCTCGCGGGCCGGGCGGTCGTCTACTGGCTGGACGCGCACTGGAGCGGCACGGATGATGCGGACGGCGTGGGGGCCCCGTGTCCGCTCCTGGAGGAGCTCGAGGCTCTCGGGTCGTTGAACGCCGAGAGCGTGGTCCTGATCGACGATGCCCGGCTGTTTCTGGCGCCGTCCCCTCAGCTCGACGAGCAGTGGCCGGACGTGCACACCGTCTTTCAGCGGCTGATCGGGCTGAGCACGTTCCACCGCCTGGTGGTGGTCAACGACGTGATCGTCTTCTGCCCGCCGGCGGCGTGGGCGAGCGTGCGCTGCTACGCGCGGGAGCACGGGGTCGAGTGGAGCCAGGTCTACCGACAGGCGCTCGAGCGGG
>DASZOL010000045.1:0-51421 GCA_035550795.1 Candidatus Methylomirabilota bacterium | reverse complement strand
TACCTGAAGGCCGTGACGAAGCCCGACAAGCGGCAGTGGGGGATGAGCCTGCCGGGCACCGGCTACTTCCTCCAGGAGCACCTCGGCCGCTGGGTCGGCTCGAACGGCGGGCGCTGGTACGACGAGAAGTGGAATCCGGCGTTCAACACGGATCAGTTCATCGGTGGGATGGAGTTCGTGAAGAGCCTCGCCGATGCGAAGGTCGTGCCGCCGGACTGGCTCAGCCAATCGTGGCTCGGCATGATCGTCGAGTTCTCGACCGGCGTCACCACGATGATCGACCACGGGTACGGGCGCATCGCCGCGTCGATCGACAAGTACGCCCCGGGCAAGGCGGACGAGAAGCACTTCTTCCCGGTCTGGCGGCCGGTCGGGCCCCTGGGGAGGACGGCGCACACCGACATGGACGCCGAGCTCTGGGTCGTCTTCGCCAAGTCGAAGGCGCAGGACCTCGCCAAGGAGTGGCTGAAGCTCTTCTACACGCGCGACATGTACCTCAACTACATCGCGCAGTACCCCATCCACATGGCACCGATCCTGAAGTCCCTGCGCAACGACCCCGGGTACAAGGCCTTGCCGGAGCTCAAGCAGTGGCCGAGCTGGATCAAGCAGCAGGAGCTCTACATCGACCAGAAGCTCGCGATCCCGGTGGGCGTCTTCTATCCGGCCTCGAACATCCAGATCCCCTTCCTGGCCGAGGTGTTCGATTCCGGGATCATCGCCGACGAGGTCGTCGGCTACGTTCAGGGGCGGCGCAACGTGAAGAGCACCGCCCAGCGCATCCAGGAGCGGGTGACCGACCTGATCCGCAAGCTCGGGTACCCCGTCCCCGATCCGATCCGCTCGGAGAAGAAGGTCTAAGCGACCACCACGACGGCCCCGGCCGGCCGCGCGGGGGACGCCCCGCCGGCCCGCCCGGTCCGCCCCGGGTCCCTCGCCGCCGCCCGACCACTTCGTCTCCCCACGGTGAACCCAAGACACCATGCCCTGACCGGCGCGCTCCTCTTCCTGCCGGCCTTCCTGGTCATCGGCGGCTTCATCTTCTTCCCCGTCGGGTATTCGACCTGGCTGTCGCTGACGAACAAGCACACCATCCGGCCGACCTACGAGTTCGTCGGGCTCCAGAACTACGTCGAGCTGGCCGCCGACGGCGACTACTGGTGGAGCGTCTGGCGGGGCGCGATCTTCGCCGGCGGCAGCATCGCCCTTCAGATCCTGCTCGGGCTCGCCGCCGCGCTCTTGCTTCACCAGCCGTTCCGGGGCCGCGGGCTGGTCCGGGCCGTGGCCCTGTTCCCGTACATGCTGCCGACGATCGTGGTCATCCTGCTGTGGAAGTGGCTGCTGGCCGCCACCTTCGGGCCGGTGAACTACGTCCTCCAGGCGGTGGGCCTCATCGACGCTCCGGTCGTGTGGCTCGGCGCCGACTGGCTCATGCCCACGACGATCCTGGTCGCCGTCTGGCAGTTCTTCCCCTTCGTGGTCATCAGCCTGCTCGCGCGGCTCCAGACCATCGACCTCCAGCTCTATGAGGCGGCGGCGATTGACGGCGCCGGCGTCTGGGGGCGCTTCTTCCACGTGACGCTGCCCGAGCTCCGCCACGTCCTCTTCGTCATCGTGCTCCTGCGGACCTTCTTCATGTTCACGAAGTTCGACGTGCCGTGGCTCATGGCCACCGGGGGCGGTCTCCAGGAGCTCGTGCAGAACACCCCCGTGTACGCGTTCCGGATGACCTTCCGGTTCTTCCAGGCCGGCGGCGGCGCGGCGATCTCGGTGAGCCTCTTCCTCATGCTCATCCTGCTGACCATCGTCTACTTCCGCGTCTACCGGCGGGAGCAGGAGGCGTAGTGCTGCGGCGGCTGACGCTGGCCGGCTCCCTCTACCTCGGCGCGATCGCGCTCCTCGCATTCTGCGGGCTGCCGCTCCTGTGGATGCTCTACTCCGCGTTCAAGCCCGCCGGCGAGCTCTTCAGCTACCCGCCCCGCGTGCTGGGCGCCTACGATCTCGCCAACTTCCGGAAGCTCCTGTACGAGACCGATTTTCCCGTCTACTTGCGGAACAGCGTGGGCATCGCCGCCGTGACGGTCGCGATCAACATCGTGATCTCGACCCTCGGGGCCTACAGCCTGACCCGGTACCGGTTCCCCGGGAAGGAGCTCCTGGCGAACCTCACGCTGTTCACGTACATGTTCGCGCCCATCATGCTCATCATCCCCGTGTACCTGCTCCTCACGAAGCTGGGGCTCGCCAACACACACCTCGGCATCGTGCTCGCCTACCTGTCGATCTCCCTGCCCTTCACGCTCTGGCTCCTCCGGGCGTTCTTCCAGTCGCTCCCGATCGACCTCGAGCATGCGGCCTGGGTCGACGGCGCGACCCGGCTCCAGGCGGTCGTCCACGTGGTGGTGCCGCAGGCGCTGCCCGGGGTCATCGCCACGTCGGTCTTCGCCTTCGTGGTCGTCTGGAACGACTATCTCTTCGCGCGCGTCCTCCTGAACGAGCGGTACCTCCTCACCATGCCCGTCGGCCTCCAGGACATGTACGAGTCGACGATCGTGGACTGGGGGCTCCTCATGTCGGGGGCCGTGGTGGTCACGATCCCGGCGATCCTCTTCTTCCTGGTCGTCCAGCGCTTCCTGATCGAGGGCTGGGGCATGGGAGCCGTCAAGGGGTAGCATGCCCGGCCGGGGCGCGCCGGCTGGCGCCCGGGTGACGCACCGGCCAGCCCGGGTGACTCAGGCGCGACGAGGGACGACGTCCGGCGGCGCGAAGCCGGCGATGCGCTCGTAGACGCGGCATGGCACGCCGCGCTGGTGCAGGGCGAGGGCGAGGGTGAGCCCACCGACCCCGCCACCGGCGATGGCGACCTCCATGACGTCCCGACGGCCTCGGCGTTACCGTCCCAGCGCGGCCAGCATCTCCTCGACGCGGATGAACTTCACTCGCGGACGTCCGGACCCGCGACCCCGGGCGACCTCGAGCGCGTCCAGCCGCCGCCAGTCGGTCCAGGAGACGTACTGGGGCTGGCGCTGCCGGACGAGCGCGAGGACGGCGCCGGACTCCGGCTCGGAGGGCGCAAGCAGCCGGTCTCGCCCCAGGTCCTCGACCATGCACGCGACGGTCTCCGCGGCGTCCGGCTTGTTCGTCCCGATCACGCCGGTGGGGCCGCGCTTGATCCACCCCGCCGCGTACTCCCCGGGCCGCGGCTCTCGGCTGTCCGGCTCGAGTACGCGCCCCCTGTCGTTCAGGATCACTCCCCAGGCATCGTGGAAGGGCACGCCCGGCAGCGGCACGCCCCGGTACCCGACCGAGCGAAACACGAGCCCGACGGGCAGCTCCTCGAAGCGGTCCGTGGGGCGAGCCTGGAGCGTGCCGGCCGCCGTCGCGTGGAGCTCGTTGCGAACCACGCGCAGACCGACGGTCTCGCCGTTGTCGCCGCCGTGGATCGCGACCGGCGAAACGAGGAACCGGACGATCAGCATCCGGGGCTTCCCGAGGGACGACCGCCGCGCGTACTCGCGCAGGATCTCCACCTTCTTCAGCGTGCCCCGGTCCGCGCTCCTCTCGAGCTCGACGCGCGAGAGCGGGTCCAGCTCGACCTCGTCGGGCCTCGCGATCACGTCTGCGCCCGGCAGCTCTCCGAGCTCGCGGATCTCCGGGTTCGTGAACGCCGCCTGCGCTGGGCCGCGCCGGCCGAGCAGGTGCACCTCGCGCACGCGGCTTTCCCGCAGGGCGGCCAGGGCATCGTCGCTGATGTCCGTCGCCGCAAGCTCCTCGGGGGTCCGGCAGAGGATTCGCACCACGTCCACCGCGACATTGCCGACGCCGACCACCGCGACCTGCTCCTGCGAGAGGTCGAACCGGTGCTCCCGGTAGTCGGGGTGCCCGTTGTACCAGGCCACGAAGTCCGTCGCCGGGTGGCTCCCCCGGAGGTCCTCCCCGGGAACGCCCATGCGGCGGTCCGTCTGCGCGCCCGTTGTGTAGACGATCTGGTGGTAGTGCGCCCGGAGGTCCTCGATCGCCACGTCCTTGCCCATCTCGACGTTGCCGAAGAAGCGGAAGCCGGGGTGGGCCGCCGTCTTGTCGAACGCGGCCGTGACGTTCTTGATCTTCTGGTGGTCCGGCGCCACGCCGAAGCGAACCAGCCCGTATGGCGTCGGCAGGCGGTCGTAGAGATCGACCTCCACCGCGATGCCCGGTTGGCGGAAGAGGTGCTCCGCGGTGTAGAAGCCGGCCGGGCCCGCGCCGATAACGGCGACGCGCAGCGGTCGCCCTCCGGTGCCCGGTCGCGGCATTGACGTCTCCTTAGCGCGGAGTGACCTGCATCTGCAGCGTGTCCACCTCGCCGGAGTACTGATCGAGCTCGGCCTTGACCACGTCCCCTATGGAGACGATGCCGACCAGCCGCGCCTCCGCGACAACCGGCACGTGTCGGATACGGCGGTCGGTCATCGTGTGACGCACCGCCCGGAGGTCGTCCTCGGGGACCCCCACGATCACGTCGCGTGTCATGATCTCCGCGACGGTGCGCCCGAAGAACCGCTCGTCGCGCGCGGCTTCGCGGACGATATCCCGCTCGGACAGCATGCCCAGCGGCAGGCCGCTCTGGTCCACGACGACGAGAGCGCCGATGTTGTGTTCCGCCAGCAGGGCCAGTGCCTCACGGATCGACTGCTCGGAGAGGCACGTGACGACCTTGCCGCCTTTTCTGGCCAGGATGCTTGCGATGTTCATGTCAATCCACCGCCTTCGCCTGCTCGCGCAGGGCGTATTTCTGGATCTTTCCGGTCGAGGTCTTCGGCAGCGGCCCGAACACGACTGCCCGCGGCGCCTTGAAGTGCGCGAGGTGCTCGCGGCACCACGCGATGATGTCATCGGCGGCGACGGGCGCCGTGTCCGGCCGGAGGGTGACGAACGCGCAGGGCGTCTCGCCCCACTTGGCGTCGGGCTTCGCCACGACGGCGGCCTCCATGACCGCCGGGTGCCGGTACAGGATCTCCTCGACCTCGAGCGAGGAGACGTTTTCGCCGCCCGAGATGATGACGTCCTTCGACCGGTCCTTGATCTCGATGTAGCCGTCGGGGTGCCAGACCGCCAGGTCTCCCGTGTGGAACCAGCCACCGCGAAAAGCCTCCTCGGTGGCGGCTGGATTTCGGAGGTATCCCTTCATCACGGTGTTGCCGCGAAGCATGACCTCCCCCATGGTGACGCCGTCGCGGGGCACCGGCGTGAGCGCCACGGGGTCGGCGACCACCAGCCCATCGAGCGTCGGATAGGCCACGCCCTGCCGCGCCGCGTGGACCGACCGCTCCGGAAGCGGCAGTCCGTCCCATTCGGGCTGCCAGGCGCAGATGGTCGCCGGGCCGTAGGATTCGGTCAGGCCGTAGAGGTGCGTCACCCGGAAGCCCATCGCCTCCATCGCCGCGATGACGGCGGACGGCGGCGCCGCCCCGCCAGTGGCCACCTCGACCACGCGGTCCGGCCGGATCTTCACCTCCTCCGGCGCGTGGATGAGGGTGGTGAGCACGACCGGCGCCCCGCAAAGATGCGTCACCCCATGGCGCTGGATCAGGCGGAAGATCAGCGCCGGATCGACCTTGCGGAGGCACACGTGCGTGCCTCCCACGGCCGTCACCGCCCAGGTGTGGGTCCAGCCGCAGCAGTGGAACATCGGCAGGGTCCACAGGTACACGGAGCGCGGAGTCAGCCCGACCGCCAGCGCATTGCCGAGGGCGTTCAGGTACGCCCCCCGGTGCGAGTACACGACGCCCTTCGGGTTCCCGGTCGTCCCCGAGGTGTAGAGAAGGGCCAGCGCCTGCCACTCATCGTCAGGGCCCGACCACTCGTAGTCAGGGTCACCCTCGGCGAGGAGCCCCTCGTAGTCGGTTGCGCCGAGACGCATGCCCCCGCGGGCCGGGTCGGCGAGCGGATCCACGATGTCGACGACCGGGATCCGCCGCGGCAGGAGCCCGAGCGCCGGCCCCACCGTGTCGGAGAACTCGGCGTCGGTGATCAGAAGCTTGGCGCCGGCGTGCTGGAGGATGAAGGCGATCGTCCGGGCGTCCAGCCGGTAGTTGAGGGCATTCAGCACGGCGCCGGCCATCGGCACGCCGTAGTGGGCCTCGAGCATGGCCGGCACGTTCGGCGCCATGATCGCCACCGTGTCACCCACCCCGATCCCGCGCCGCGCCAGCGCCGACGCGAGTCCTCGGGCCCGTGCGTAGAGCTCAGCGTACGTGAGCGCGCGCTCGCCGTGCAGCACCGCACGCTTCCAGGGGTAGACGGTGGCGGCGCGCGCAAGGAAGGCCGACGGGGTGAGCGGCGCGTGGTTGGCCGCGCACCGCCCGAGCCCTTGCTCGAAGGGATCGGACCGGGACGGCTCACGGGCAGGCTCGGCACGCACACCCCTCATATAGCGCCTTCCCCGGCCGGGGACAAGCTGGTGCCAGGTGCGCTCCCGCCTTGGGGGGAGGAAACGCCAGCGCGCGAGCGCCCTTCGGCGGCGCTGCCTGGCTGATCGGCATACCCATCGGGCGAAGATCGCCGGGCGCACCCATCGCGAACGGGGGTCGAGCCGGAGCAAATGCGACCGCAGAGAGTGTCCGGGAGAGAGCATCGCCTGTCCGGATCCGATATATATCGAGGACCGCCGGGATCAGCGGCGCGGCGATCCTGGCCTTGGCCCCCCGCGACATCGGACCAGCGTCGCTGCGGGGGTCTCCACGAGATGGCGCTCTCGCGGGCGCGGCAGAACGCCGACATCGAAGATCCAGCGCGATACGAACGGCTCACCGAGGGCTTCGCCCGTCAGCGCCTCTCGAACAGCTCGCGCCAGCCCACCTGAGTCCTCACGGCGCGCCCGGAACGCGGTCCACAAGGTAGAGGGCACCGGAAGGCGCGACGAGACGCCTGTAGCCCTCGGTGTGAAGGACCCGTGCGCCTAGCGGGACTCCATTGACAATGGCGTAGCGCTGCGTCGCGCCTTCGTTGATCCACGGCACGCGCACGTCCCCGGTCGATGTACGGAGGGCGTGCTCCGGGTGTGCGTACAGCAACCACCCGTTGACGACGTACCCTCCATCAAGTTCCCCCTGGGGAATACCCATGCGCTGCGCCGACGTCACCGCGTTCCAGAGCGCCCGGTTGTACTGAAGGTGGTCCCAGGTTCCGAGCATGCTGACCGTCGCAAACACGGAGAGCCCGAGCAGGGCGAGCTTCGGTCGTACCAGCGGCCGAGTGCCGAGTCGAAGCGCCACTACCATGACCAGAAGGGGCAACACGTAGCGGTCGTGGAAGAACCACAGCACCGCCGTGAGCACAAAGTATCCAGCGATGCCCCACACCAAGGGCATCGCGTCCTTCGCGACGCCTCCCCGGACCACCGGTGCCAGGGCGAGGCAGAGCATCAACGTCGTCACGACACGCGCCCCGACCGGCCACCACGCGGGCAGCCGTCGATCGGGTGGCATGCCGACAAGGGATTCGGCGACGGCGAGCTCGTGAAGACTCCACGTAGATCCGTGTTCAAGCGGCAGCGCCGCGTTCCACCCGACCAGAACGGTCGCCAGCAGACCGACACCGACGACGACCACCATTGGCCCCGCCGTGCGCAGGCTCTCCTTGGACACGGTCCCGAGCGCGAGAGGCGTCAGCGCGACGCCAAGCGTTCCCACGACCAGCGCGAAGTTCACCCCGAGCCACTGATGCAGCCGGAGCAGACCCTGGCTGAGGCGCGCCATCCGCCACGTCGGGGAGTTCGTAATCCAGGTCAGGTCTGCCCGATGCTCGGTAAGGTGCTCGCGTGCAAGCAGGAGACACAGGAGAACGACGAGTACGGGGACCACCGCGAACAAGAGTCGCCGGGCAAGATCGCCCTTCCAATTCGGATGCACCACCAGCGTCAAGCACAGCGCGCCGGCCAGAAAGATCCCGACAGGTCTGATGCCCATCGCGACTGACGCGAGCAGCACCGGCCAGACGAGAGCCCCTGGCGCACTTGTCCGGCATGCCCGGACCAGCGCCCAGAAGAACCAGGTCACCGCCGTCAAGAACGGCACATCCGTCATGAAAGAGAAGGAGAGGATGAAGTAGATGGGGTAGAAGCCGAGCAGGGCAATACCTATCAGCGCGTCCCGGCGCGACGCCCCCAGTGCGCGAAGCAGAGAATGGAGTCCCAGCAGGGCGAGCAGCGACGCCACCCATGTTGAGAGCCGCAGGGCGCTGAAGGAGAACCCGAACGGCAAGCAGAAGAGTGCGCCCCAGAGGACGTGAACCACGTTCAGGCTCGTGGACCAGTCCAGGATCCGCACCTCGCCGGTCTCCAGCAGATGCTCCACCGACCACGCGTACGTCCAGTCGTCGACAAAGGGAGCATTCTGCAAGGGACGCAGAGCGATGAGCGGGACCACGCCCATGCCAACGATCAGGGCAGCCTCGCGCCACCGAGGTCGAGACCATGTCCGGAGCGCCAACGCCGCCTGCGGGATGCGCATCTCGTCTCGATCGGAGAATGCCGCGTGGTCGTCACCCGCGGCAAGGGAGAGGCGCCAAGGATGGTTCCGGAACGCCAGCCGGACCGCGACGTCCGAGAGGCCGTGAGTGCCACACCGACCGGAGCCGGCTCACGCGCTCCGGCCGATACTGGTCAGCGACTGTCACGCGACAGCGTCTGACGACCTGTGTGCACCCCACTCCGCCCACCGCCGACGAGCTAGCCTCGGGATGCGGGCATGGACATCCTGCACGGCCGCATTCGGAGGCGGCGGTGCCCCGATGGGCCGGCGGGAAACGCTCACGCCGGCTTTTGGAACACCTGATGCCCCCACAGCCAGTGATCCCGCCAGACTTCCACGAAGCCGAGCGTCGTCAGACGACGGAACGTGGGCTCGAAGTCGAAGACGATGTGCTGGGGGCGCTCCGGATCCTCCTCGGCCGCGAACCGGCCAAAGATATGGCCCCGGGGTCTGAGCGCAGCAGCTAACTGATCGACCGCCTCCACCGGGTCCGCGAGGTGCTCGAAGACATCCATCGTGGTTATGACATCGAAGGCGTTACGCGGCAGCTCCAGCACCTTGAGATCGATAAGTTCCCCCCTTATCCCTCGTTGGCCGAGCCGCCATTCGCTGAATCGCAGCAGCGGCGAGCCGATGTCGGCCAGCGCCACCTCGAAGCCGTGGCGAGCAAACAAGATGGCACCTGATCCGACTCCCGCACCGAAATCGAGATACCGTCGACCCGGGTAGCGACGCGCAAAGTCAAGGGCCAGGACGTATGCCAGCGGTGTCTGGTCGTCAACCAAGGTATGCCACCAGATGAGCTCGAAGAGGTGCGCTTGACTCTTGTCGTAGAAGCGTTCGATCGACGATCGATCGTCCCCCTCCACGATCCGCTGCCAGTCGTCCCGCAACTCTTGCCCGATCGCCCGGCAGCGTGTTTCGATCGCGGCCAGATCGTCGGAGCCGAGATGGGCTCCCAGCTCACTGAGGAGGCTGTGTGTCAAATCGGCGGCGCCCCCGTGCAGCAACGCCTCGGTCCAGATCGTCCGGTATTCGGCCAGCAGCCGTTCTTGCCCTTGCTGAGCTGTCTCGGCAGTGAGCTCCCCCTTGTCCACCCGTCCCCAGATTTCCTTCAGGCGATCCGGCAGCAGTGCGTCCATCTCTGTCAGCCTCCCTACCCCGCTCGGCGCCCCGATCGACCTCGTGGGCATCTCGACCCGCCATCGGCGTCCGGCCAGCCTCGGTCAGACATCATCCCGCGGGAGAGGCGGCCGGGCGCCCCGCCTCGGGGCGGGTCCGCCTCCGCCGACGAGGGCATCCGAACTAGACCCTCGGTCTCCGCGCCGCGCAGCGCCATCGAGGGCGCCTTACGTCGTCGCCTCTGCCAGGAGGCGGCTGAGGACCGTGCTGGAATCGAAGGCCTCCTCGGCGAGCCGCCGCGCGGCCGAACTGTGGGCGGCGTAGTCGTGGGAGACGGCCCTGACCGCCTCGGCGGCCCCGTCCAGGTCGTCGAAGGGCAGGATGCCCTGGCCACTCGGCAGCACGCGGCTGTAGCCCGTGTCCTGGAGCACGACCGGACGTCCGAGCGCCAGGTAGCAGGCGCTCCGGCAGCTGAACCAGCCGCTCTGCCCCACCACGTACGCCTCCTTCGCCACGCTGAACTCCCCCTTGGAGCGCGCGAGGAAATCTCGGTAGTGATCGGGGGTTGCCGAAACCGCACGGGAGTCGACGAAGTCCCAGCCGTGCTCTCGGAGAAGCCGGTCGGGACGCCGCGCGCTGCGTCCACCGCCGATCGCCGGCGTGAAGTGCTCGGCGGGGCAGCGAGCGGGCAGGTCGAGAATCTTGAGGAACTCGACGTCCTTCTGACCGTACCGGCGACCGTCGTACTCGACAGTCTCATAGCTCGTCCAGTTCATCACCGTCGTGAAGGGGGCTTCGGGCGGCGGAGGCGGCGCGACCGGCCAAAGATCGAGAACGATCGGCTGCCGCGTCGGCCGCCACCGGAAAGGGCCGGACGGCAGCGGGCATTCGGCAGAGCCAATGAGCTCTCCGAAGCTGAAGTGGAGGTGGTACTGGCTCAGGGAGGCGAGCCTCTCCGGCCTTCCGAGGGCGGCGTCGAGCTGCACGGATCCCGGGTCGCTGTCGATGTAAACGCGGCGGCGGGCGGCCAGGTGCGGCTCGCGGATGAAGGAAGCACCCGAGACGTTGAGGAACAGGTCCGACTCGGCAAGTCGCGCCGCGACCGCCTTCTTCGAGAGTCCGTAGTGAACCTCGCGGCCGCCGGTCAAGACGAGCCGGTAGCTCCACCGGTTCGCGAGTCCGAACCGCTTCATCACCCGCGCGAGGTAACGGATGCTGGCCGTCGGGTCGGTCGTCGTGCCGTCGGTCTCGACATCATACGGCCAGCAGCCCGAATCCTCGAGGTACGTCACGTCGTGGCCAAGCCGCGCGAGCCCGATCGGGTACTGGATGTAATCCCAGGTGACGCCGCCGATCGGGTACTGAGCGATGAGTCCGGTGACGACGATCTTCATGTCGCCTCCGTGCCCCGGGTCTGGAGGTCGTAGTAGTGTCGCAAGCGACCTGGCCGCGCGAGCAGCGCCTCCCACCGCCCGCGCTCCGCGATCCGCCCCTCCTCGATGACCAGCACCTGATCGGCTCCCCGGAGCGTCGACAGCCGGTGCGCGATGATGACGGTCGTGCGCCCCTTGGCGAGGGCCGCGACCCGCTCAACCACCAGCGCTTCGGTCTCCGCGTCCAGTGCGGAAGTGGGCTCGTCGAGGACGAGGATCGGGGCGTCCTTGAGGAAGGCGCGGGCCAGCGACAGCCGCTGCCGCTCGCCACCGGATAGCCGAATCCCGCGCTCTCCCAACGGAGTGTCGTAGCCCTGCGGGAGCTTCGCGATGAAGTCGTGGGCCCGGGCCTCGTGCGCCGCATCGACGATGTCCTCGTCGGAGGCCCCCGGCCGCCCGATGGCGATGTTGTCCCGGACGGTGGTCGACAGGAGCAGCGGCTCCTGGAGGACCAGGCCGATCTGCGCGCGCACGCTCCGCAGCAGGACGTCGCGCAGGTCGTGGCCGTCGATCGTGACCCGGCCCAGGGTGGGATCGAGGAAGCGGAGCAAGAGGGCGGCCAGGGTCGTCTTGCCGACGCCGGTCGGTCCGACCACGGCCACCGTCTCCCCCGGCTCGGCCTCGAAGCTCACCTCGTCGAGAATCGGCCGGTCCGGCTCGTAGGCGAAGGAGACGCCCTCGAAGGTGATTCGGCCCCTGACGGAGGGCAGCGCGGGCGCGCCGGGGCGTTCGACGATCTGTGGAGCCGTCTCGAGCACCTCGATGACGCGCTCGGCACTCGCCTCGGCGGCGCGAACCGTTCCCCAGGACCCCACGAGCCGGCTCACCGGCGTGTAGATGGAGCGGAGATACGCCAGGAAGATGAGGAGCGTCCCGACGCTGAGCGTCCCGCTCTGCACGTCCCGCGCCCCTGCATAGAGGAGCAGCGCCGAGCCGATTCCGAGGAGCGCGGTGACGGTGCTGCCGAACAGCGTCTGGATATTGTAGAGCCGGAGGAAGGCGCGCAGGCTCGAGTGGCTCGCGCCGACGAAGCGGCGCGTCGTCTCGTCCTCACGGGTGAAGGCCTGGATGACCGGGATCGAGGCCAGATCCTCCTGAGCGCGAGCATAGATCGCGCCCTCCTCTTCCCGGGCCTGCGTGGCTGCCCATTTGATCCGCGAGCCCACGACGCCGACCACGACGCCGAGAATCGGCACCAGCGCGAGTGTCAGCACTGCGAGCTCCGTGTTCAGGCGAACCATGATCACCGCCATCCCGACAAGCATGGTGGCCGCCGAGACGACCGGCAGGAATCCATGTATGACCAGGCTCTGGAGCGCGAAGGTGTCGGCCAGCACACGATGAATCAGGTCGCCCACGCGCTGGCGGCTGTGGAAGGCGAGCGAGAGCCGCTGGAGGTGCGCGTAGAGATCGGCACGGAGGTCGTTGACCATCCGCTGGCCGGCGTCGATCGACACGTAGTTCTCGGCGAAGCCCAGAGCCGCGGCCGCCAGCTCGATCAGGACGGCCGCGATGATGGCGGCGGCGAGGAGCGCGCCCGTCTCCGCGAGAGCCTCGGACAGCAAGGCCGCCAACCAGGACGGCATCGGCTGCTGTCCCAGGACGTGGTCGACGATCACCTTGAGAGGCCAGGGCATGACGAGCGTCAGGACGTTTCCGGCCGCCACCAGGAACAGGATCAGGAGCGTCCGCCCACGGTAGGGCCGGAGATACCCGAGTACCCACCGGACCGTTCGCACGCTGCTGGGCATCGGGATTCCCGCGAGCCTCGCTCAGGCCCACCGTGCTCGGCGCCCCGGGAGCGCACCCGATCTCGGAGGGGCATTGCTCGATTGCGGCCGCCCACCGTTGGGACAGGAATCGCTGGAACGGCGCGGCCGGGAATGGCGGGACGTCCGGCTCGTCACGGGAAGACTGCCGGTCATGGGGCGAGGACGCACCCAGGCGGTCACGGTCAGGCCACCCGCCGGATGGCCCCCTGCCAGCGTACGGGCTGCTCCTCGAGAACCTCGCCGGCCGCCGTGTCCACCGCGCGCCGCTCCCGACCGAGAGCCTCGAGCGACACCAAGGCGGGCACGATTTGCTCCTCGCGGACCTCGTCGGCCACCATGGCGAGCACGCGCTGCTCCTGACCGAGGGCCTCGACAGCCACCGTATCCAGTGCGCGCTGGACCGCGTCGATGACCCGTCCGCTGTCGGACAGGGAGCGCGCGATGACCAGACCCGCAGCGGCCATGAGACCGAGCCCCACCACCCACGCGCCGCTTGCCGCCGCGGCGGCCCCGCCTGCAAGAGAAAGCGCCGCCTGCGCCGCCCAGAACGGGGGCACCCGGGGACGCAGCCGGAACCGCAGGAGCTGGCGTCCCCCGTCGTGCTCCTCCGTCGCCATGAGGACGCGTACGGCCGCGAGCGATCCCAGCCGCGCCTCGAGGTCCCACCGGTCGAAGTCGCCGCCGGCTCGGACGGCCGCGCCCGCCTGCCGGAGCGTCTGAGTGAGATCCGTGAGGTGCTCGGAGGCCGTGCGCCCGCGCTCCCGCCAGAGGGTGCAGGTCCGCGGCCATGGGGAGGCGGCGCTGGAGGCGCCCCGGCGTCGCCAGGGCGTCAGGCCGTGCGTGAGGCGACCGCGGAGCCGGGCCACCGGCTGGACGAGGTACAGGAGCGCGGTCAGGCCGTACAGCTTGAGCATCGTGGTTCGTGATCGTCCCGCGCGCGCGAAGCGCGATCGCGCCGAGCTCAGCGCGGCCTGGACGACCAGCGCGCCGATCGAGAGCCCGAGGACTGGCAACGCGACGAGCAGCGGTGGCCACGCGCTGCCCAGCGCCGAGAGCAGCGCGAGGATCAAGATCGCCAGGTACCACTCGGGCATCAGCGGAAGCGCGGCAAGAGTTCCCGGTGACGGCCGGTAGAGCGACTGAAACAGGGCGCCGCCCCACGAGCCCTGGTACAGCCGGTCGCGCCGCCACGGGATCGCCTGCGCGACACCCAGCCCGTACAGGCGCCCCGCCCAGCTGACGTGGCCGGCGCTATTGTACTTCTCCGGCCACTTCCGCTCGAGCATTGCCTCCGCCCGGCCGTACCCGACCTGCTGCCTCCAGTAGGTGCGCATCGAGTTTCGCCGGTGATGCCAGACGACCGCCCCCGGATGGAATCCGAGCGTCCAGCCTCGGTCACGGAGCCGCCAGCAGACGTCCACGTCGTCGCCGGCCGTTCGGAACTGCGGGTCGAAGCCCCCGATGGCCAGGAGCGCGGATCGGCGGAACGCCATGTTGCAGCCCGGGATGTGCTCGGCCTCTCGATCGGACAGGAGGACGTGGATCGGGCCCCCCGGTGCGTTGGCTACGCTCTCGGCCACAAGGCCGTCGCCGGGAGGCGGGAGGTTCGGCCCGCCGATGCCCACGTGCGGAGAGCCGAGGAAGCTGTCCGCGAGGTACCGCAGCCAGTGGGAGTCGGGATAGGCGTCGTCGTCGATATAGGCGACGATCTCACCCGATGCCGCATGCAGCCCCACGTTGCGGGCGTGGCTGAGACCGCGGTTCGGGCCGCTGATGACCCGGAAGCCGTATTCACCGACGATGGCGGGCGTGGCGTCGCTCGACCCGTCGTTGACGACGATCACCTCGAAGTTCGGGTAGTCCAGGCGTCGTAGCCCCTCGAGGCAGTCACGGATCGTCCGCGCCCCGTTGTACGTGCACACCACGACCGAGATGCGCGGGAGTGGCACGTGCCTCGGCAGCGGCGCCTCTATCATCGCCCGACGCACGGCCGCCAGGGCCGGCTTCGGCCGCCGGTCGCGGTCGGTCAGACCAAAGTCCCAGTCGTCGATGTCGAAACCGCCCCGGTGCCACTCGTCGGTCCACCCGAACACGAAGGCACCGGCCGCCCCGGCCGCGAACGTCGTGCGCACCTGCCAGGCCAGGGCCCGCGCCTGCTCGGCCGCGCCGTGACGTCGGCTGTCGAGTCCGAGCTCGGACATGACGAGCGGGCGGTCGCCGACCAGGTTCTGCAGGCGCGCGAGATACGCCGCGAGGCGGTCCTGCGACTCGAGGTAGACGTTGAAGCACACCACGTCCAGGAACGGCAGCTCCAGGTACTCGGTCGTCGGATAGTTGACGTAGGTGACCAGGGCCGAGGGATCCTCGTCCTTGACCACTCGGTAGAGCCGTTCGAGGAACCGCTCGACGCGCCGACGACCGTGCCAGCGCACGATCGGCGCCGGGATCTCGTTACCGATCGCGTACCAGAGTATCGCCGGGTGCCCCGCACAGGCGCGGACGGCGGCGCGGACGCGCCGCTCGATCGATTCACGTCGCGCGCCGTCGTCGAGGAACGCGACGTGCTGCTCCCAGGGAAGGCCTACCATCACCCGGAGCCCGAATCGTTCGGCCTGATCCATGAACCACCGGGGAGGCACGGTGTACGTGCGGATCGCGTTGAAGCCGTTGGCCGCGATCGCACCGAGGTCACGCCCTACCCGGCCGGGATCGCCGTACTCGTTCCCGCACGCATCGGGACGGAAGGTGCCGTAGGTGACGCCGCGGACCCAGAGCTTCTCACTGCCCACGTGGAGATACTTGGCGCTGACCTCCGGCCGGCGGGGGCGACGCGTCCGCGACTCTTCGATCATTCTCGTCGTGGGTCAGTGCGGTTGGGGAGCCACACGCACCTGAAGGGCAGCCCTGACGCGCTCGCCCGGCGGCGTGCTGACATCCCCGGCTAGCACCGTGCAGCGCCCGTGCCAGCGGTTGATCGCCGGCCACGGATCCGCCCCAGCGTGAAATTCTCATCTCAGAGCAGCCGAGGTGCCGCGATTCGATGTCAGGGTGACGTTCCGCCGCCGTTATGTCGCGACATGCGGTCCGCGGGCAGCAGAAGTTACATGACTCGGTTTACATGGTGGTGTGGGCGCGTGCCGAGCTTCGGCCGAAGCGGGGCACTACGCCAGCCATGCCCGAACGGTCAGCGGGCGATCCGCTCTTCCGGGCGGCCGGGACGTCGGGGCGTCAGCTACGCTGGGGGGGCGGGAAGAAGCGGGCCTCCCGTTTCTCGTCCCACGCGCGGTTCGCCTCGCCGAGCTCCCAGGAGCGCATGCACTCCATCTGGGCGGCGATCACGTCGTCGATCAGGCCCCGCGGGTCGGCGTGGAACGAGGTGAAGAGGAGGCGCTTCGTGTGTCGGGCGGCGGTGGGAGCCGCCTCGAGACACTTGTCGATCACACGTCGGAGCTCGGCGTCGAAGGTCTCGGCTGGCACCACCCAGTTCACGAGCCCCAGCGCAAGGCCTTGCTCGGAGGTGAGGTGGTCGTTCAGCAACGCGAGCTCCTTGGCCCGGCCGAGCCCGACGACGCGGGCCAGGCGGAGGACGGCCCCGTCGGGGATCAGTCCGTGGCGGGTCGCCCCCAGCCCCAGCACCGCATCGGTCGCGCACAGCCGCAAGTCGCACGCGAGCGCGAGCTGAAGGCCCCCGCCGATGCAGTAGCCCCGAATCGCCGCGACGGCCAGTTTCCCCATGTCCTCGAGGCCGTTCAGCGCGCGGATCCAGTCGCGGAAGAAGGGCTCCCCGACGGCCCCGGCGGACAGCGCGCGCCGGTCCATCCCGGAGGAGAAGGCCCGGCCCTCGCCCGTCACCACGACCATCCACGCGTCAGGATCGGTCGCGGCAGCGCCGACGGCGGCCGCCAGGTCCGCCGCGAGCTGCGCGTCGAGGGCGTTCAGGACCCGGGGCCGCGTGAGGGTGATCCACCCCACGCCGTCCACGGCCTCGTACCGGACGTGCGCGCCGACCAGCTTCACCGACGCTACCCTAACACGCCCGACGGGACGTCTGCGGCGCGGCCTCCGGCGGGTCGCGGCGATCGCGCCGCCGCGTCCCACGCACCGCCGAGCCGCGTGTCCCGCGCCGCCGGCACGAGGCGGAGGTGCCGATCTGGTCCGCCCGCCCCGGCTCCCCGCCGGCCGGATGGCGGAGGCGGCCCGATGCGCCACACGACGCGCGCGATCGACCGGTTCAGCGCGGCTTCAGGGCGGGCCGTGCCGCTCAGGCGTGCGGGCCGAGCACGAGCCGTTCATGGAGGGCGGAGAGGATCTCGTCGACCGCGGCCCACGCCCAGATGCGAAAGAAGGGCGACGCCTGCAGCGCCCCGAACTCCTGCTCCACGCGGGCCTGGGTTGCCTCCGGCGTCTCGCCCGGACGCGGCGCGCGGATGTGGCCGTAGACGAGCCGGTCCTTGTCGTAGATCCTGGGGTACTCGACGTAGTGGTACAGGTACCGGAGGTCCTCGGTGTAGAAGGCGGCCACCGGAATCGACTGCCAGGTCTGACCCTTCTTCTCGTTCAGGAACTCGGCCATCAGATCGGCGTTGCTGTCCGGGGCCTCGGCCAGGCTGGGCCGGTGGCTCCGGCTGAACCGCCGCCCGTCGCGGCGGAAGATCCGCAGCTCGAGGCCGCCGGCCTCGGCGAGCCGCTTCAGCATCGGGACGTCCCGCCGGCAGTCGGACGACCACTCCTCCGAGATAACGAGGATCCGTCGCGGCCCTCCCGGCTGCGCGGCGAGCCAGCGGATGGCTTCCGTCTGGGCACTGGACAGCCGGAGCGAGTGGTACCAGCTCCGCATCCAGCCGCTCCACTCCCGGCGCGGCGCCCCCTCGGAGCCCTCCCGCCGGAGGTTCTCCGGGGTGGCGACGTACGCGAGATACTGCTCGAAGGTCATGCCCGACGCGTACCGCTCCGGTGTGACGACCGTCTGCGCGCGATCCATCGAGACTCCCGTGGCCTAGGGCGACGCGAGCAGACCCCGTGCGATGACCATCCGCTGCACCTCCGACGTCCCTTCCCCGATCTCGCACAGCTTGGCGTCGCGGTAGAAGCGCTCCACCGCGAATTCGCGCGTGTACCCGTATCCGCCGTGGACCTGCACGGCCTTGGTGGCGCAGCGCACCGCGACCTCGGATGCGAAGACCTTCGCCATCGACGCCTCGTGCATGACGGGTCGCCCCTGGTCCTTGCCGTAGGCGGCGCGGAGCGTGAGGAGCCGCGCCGCCTCGACCTCGGTAGCCAGGTCGGCGAGGATCCCGCGGATCCCCTGAAAATGGCCGATCGGGTGGCCGAACGCCTGGCGCTCCTTCGCGTAGCGCACGGCGTGGTCGAGCGCCCCCTGGGCGAGCCCGACCGCCATCGCGGCCATCGCGATGCGGCCTCCCTCCAGCACCTGCTTCGTCTCGTGGAACCCGCGGTTCCGCTCACCCAGGAGATTCGCCTTCGGCACGCGAACGCCCTCCAGGACCAGCTCGGCCGTGTCGGAAGCGTGCAGCCCGAGCTTCCGGTAGCGCTGGCCGGGGCGGAATCCCGGCATTCCCTTCTCGAGGATGAATGCCGACACGCCGCGTCCGCCCGCGGACGGATCGGTCTTCGCCATGACGACGGCCGTCCCGGCGACGCTCGCGTTCGTGATGAAGGCCTTCGTGCCGTCTAGCACGAATCCGTCGCCTGTCTCCACCGCGCGGGTTTGCATGGCTGCCGCGTCCGACCCCGAGCCGGGCTCGGTCAGGCCCCACGCGCCGAGCACCTCGCCCCGCGCAAGCGGTGGCACGTAGCGCTCGCGCTGCGCCGGGGTGCCGAAGCTGTAGATGTGATTCGTGCAGAGCGAGTTGTGCGCCCACATCGTGATGCCCACGGAGCCGTCGACCCGGGACAGCTCCTCCACCACGAGCGCGTACGCGACGTAGTCGAGGCCGGCCCCGCCGTACTCCGGCGGGAACAGCACGCCGAGGAACCCCAGGGCACCGAGCTTCGAGACGAGCTCCGCGGGGAATTCCTCGGCCTCGTCGTAGCGCGCGATGACCGGGGCGACCTCGGCCTCGGCGAACTCGCGGGCGGTGCGCCGCGCCAGCTCCTGCTCGGTCGACAGCTCGAAGTCCATCGCCCCGTCCGCCGCGGGCCGCGGGACGGCCCTCAGCCGCTCCTGCGGACCGAGAACGCCCGCACCATCATGAGGAGCCCGTACGCGGCGAGCAGCCATGGGCCGGCGCTGCCGTCGCCCGCGAGCAGCGCGTCGACGAGCTCGGAAGGGCGCCGGACGACCCGGGTCGCCGCGGAGCCCGTTCGGACGAATTCCTCGGCGGCGAAGAGCAGGCAGAGGACGCCGAGGGTCAAGCGCCAGACCATTCAGGTTCGCGCGGGGCGGACGTGCGCCGTCACGAAGGCGACGATGTCGCGTGTCGACGTGCCGGGCGTGAAGATCTCCCGGACACCCATCGACTTCAGTTGCGCGATGTCCTCGGGAGGGACGATGCCGCCGCCGAACACCAGCACGTCGTCGACGCCCCTCTCGCGCAGTAGCTCGAGAACGCGCCCGAACAGGTAGTTGTGGGCGCCGGAGAGCACCGATAGCCCGATGGCATCGACGTCCTCCTGGATCGCGGTCGCGACGATCTCCTCCGGGCTCTGGTGGAGACCCGTGTAGACGACCTCCATGCCCGCATCCCGGAGCGCCCGCGCCACGATCTTCGCGCCGCGGTCGTGCCCGTCCAGCCCGGGCTTGCCCACCAGGATCCTCAGCTTCCGCTCCGTCGGCCCCGGCTGGTCGCTCACCGGCGTACGCTCACCCGAGCGCCCGTCGAATCTTGTCGGCGGCCTCCTGGATGCGTCCGCGGTCCCCGGCGACCTGCGGCCAGTCGAAGCCCTTGCCGTCCCCGCTCCAGCGCGGCACGAGGTGCAGGTGGAAGTGCGGCACCGACTGGAACGCGGCGGCGCCGTTCGCCTGCAGGAGATTCAGTCCCTCAGGATTCAGGGCGCCCCGGATCGCCGTCGCCACCCGCTTGGCCGTCACGATCGCCGCGTGGAGGTCCGCGTCGAGGGCCTCGAAGATCGTCGCGGCGTGAGCGCGCGGGATGACGAGGCAGTGGCCCTCGTTGAGCGGATTGATGTCCATGAACGCGATCGTACGCTCGTCCTCGTACACGCGCGTCGAGGGGATGCCCCCATCCCGGATCCGACAGAAGACACAGTCCATGGACGCGGCTAGCCTTCCTTCGACTGCTGGTCCACCTCGGTCTGGACCTCGGTGAAGACCTTCTTCGCAGCCTCGATGCGCTGCTTGGTGTCGGGGGCCGTCCCCTCGGACTCTGCCTCGAAGGCCTCCACCGACATCTGCAGGGCGCGGGTCGCCCGGGCGTGGAGGTCCTGGAGGCCCGAGGGCACCTGGAGGCCCCGCCACTTCTCGGTGAGCCGCCGGAACGCGGAGGCCTTGGCCTGAGCGTCGAGCACGGTCTGCGTGAACAGGGCCTCGCCTTCCTTGAGGACCTGCGACATCTCGCGGGCCGCGGCGTTCGTGTTGTTCGCGGTCGGGACGGCGGTGGCGCTGGCCGGCGCCGAGTACATCCGGAGATCGTGCGACTGATTCACCCCCTCGATCCGACTGATGTCAGCCTTGGGAATCTGGATGATGCCGCCGGCGCGGGCGAACTCCACCGCGTCCCCGGTGTCTCGCCAGGCGTCGACCTGGATCGTGTTGCCGTTCGTCAGGTGGATGACGTCCGCACGGACGGCGGCCGGGGCCACCGCCACGACCACGAGCCCGAACACCGCTCCCAGCGCTGAGCTCCTCACCCGCTCCGCCTTCCTCCGGCGACGTGCTTCGCCGGCTCTCAGAAGATGATCGGTTCCCGGTAACGGCCGAATGTCTCGCGGTACACGTCGGCGATCTCGCCGAGGGAGGCGCCCCCCTTGACCGCGTCCACGAGGACCGGCATGAGGTTCTGCCCGCTCTGGCAGGCGTCGGTGACCCGGCGCAGCTGGTGAGCGACCTCCGCCGGAGCCCGATTCGCCTTGACTGCGCGAACCCGCTCGACCTGCTCCCGCTCGAGCGCCTCGTCGAGCTTGAGGTACGGAATGGGCGGCTCGTTGGGCTGGACGTACCGGTTCACCCCCACTACGACCCGCTCTCCCGAATCCTCCTGAAGCTGGGTGCGGTAGCCCGAGTCGGCGATCTCCTGCTGCGGGAAGCCGGCGTCGAGCGCCCTCACCATGCCGCCGAGCTCGTCGATCTTCCGGATGAGCCGCGAGGCCTCGGCCTCCATCCGGTCCGTGAGCGCCTCGACGAAGTAGGAACCCCCCAGCGGGTCCACGGTGTTCGTGACCCCGGTCTCCTCGGCGAGGATCTGCTGAGTCCGGAGGGCGAGCGTCACGGCCGCCTCGGTCGGGAGCGCCCACGTCTCGTCGTAGGAGTTCGTGTGGAGGGACTGGGCTCCCCCGAGGACGGCGGCCAGCGCCTGCAGCGCGACCCGGGCGACGTTGTTCAGGGGCTGCTGCGCCGTGAGGGAGACGCCGGCCGTCTGGGTGTGCGTGCGCAGCCGCATGGCGCGCGCATCGGTCGCGCCGAACCGCTCCTTCATGACCGTGGCCCAGATCCGCCTCGCCGCGCGAAGCTTCGCGATCTCCTCGAAGAAGTCCGAGTGGATGTCGAAGAAGAACGAGAGCTGGGGCCCGAAGCGATCCACCGGGAGTCCGCGCCGAACGCAGGCCTCGACGTACGCGATCCCGTCGGCCAGCGTGAAGGCAAGCTCCTGGACCGCCGTCGCCCCCGCCTCCCGGATGTGGTAGCCCGAGATCGACACCGGGTGGAACTTGGGAGCCGAGTTCATGCAGAACTCGATCATGTCGACGACGATGCGCACGGCCGGGGTCGGCGGGCAGATCCACTCCTTCTGCGCGCTGAACTCCTTCAGCATGTCGTTCTGGATCGTGCCGTCGACGTCGGTCCAGGGCACGCTCTGCCGCTCCGCGACGGCGAGGTACATCGCGAGGATGACCGACGCGGTGCAGTTGATGGTCATGGAGGTCGTGACCCGGCCCAGCGGAATTCCCGCGAAGAGCCGCTCCATGTCATCGAGGGTCGAGACTGACACGCCCTCGCGACCGACCTCCCCCCGCGCCTTCGGGTGATCGGCGTCGTAGCCCATGAGGGACGGCATGTCGAAGGCGGTCGAGAGACCCGTCTGGCCCTGATCGAGCAGGAACTTGAACCGCCGGTTCGTGTCCTCCGGCCTACCGAACCCGGCGAACATCCGCATGGTCCAGAGGCGCCCGCGGTACATGGTCGGGTAGACACCTCGGGTGAACGGGAACTGGCCGGGAAGCCCGAGTCGCTCCGGGTACTGCCACCCGGGCAGGTCGGCCGGCGTGTACACGCGCTCGACCGGCAGGCCGGACAGGGTCTCGAAGGCCGGCTTACGCTCGGCGGGCTCGCGCTCCTGGTTGCGCTGGTCCGTCACCGTGATGGCCTCCTGTCACGCCCCGCGGCGATCACGTGCTCTCGAGCAGCGACCGGGCGATCACGAGCCGCTGGATCTGGGACGTCCCCTCGTAGATCTGCGTGATCTTCGCGTCCCGGAAGAAGCGCTCGACCGGATACTCCTTCATGTACCCGTACCCGCCGTGGACCTGGATCGCGTCCGTCGCCACGCGCATGGCGGTCTCCGAGGCGAACAGTTTGGCCATCGCGGCGGCCGGGCCGTACGGCTTCCCCCGGTCCTTCTGCACGGCGGCGCGCCAGACGAGGAGCCGGGCCGCGTCGACGGCCGTCGCCATGTCGGCGAGCATCCACTGGATCATCTGGTGCTGCCCGATCGGGACCCCGAAGGTCTGCCGCTCCTTGGCGTAGGCGACGGAGGCCTCAAGCGCCGCCCGGGCTATGCCGACGGCCTGCGCGGCGATGCTGATGCGGCCGCCGTCGAGCGCCCGCATCGCCACCTTGAACCCCTCTCCCTCCTCTCCGAGGCGGTTCGCCACGGGCACTCGGCAGCCCTCGAAGACGAACTCCGCCGTGTCGGAGGCGCGGAGCCCGAGCTTGTCCTCCACCCGGGGAACGTGGAAACCCGCGGTACCCTTCTCGACCAGCAGCGCGGTGATACCGTGGCGGGCCTTCTGGACGTCGGTCTGGACGAAGACCAGTGCCACGGTCGACTCGCGGCCGTTCGTCACGAACAGCTTGCGGCCGTCGATCACGTAGTGGTCGCCCTCGCGCCGGCCCAGCGTCGCCTGGTTGGTCGCGTCGGAGCCCGCCTGGGGCTCCGTCAGGGCGAAGCAGCCGAGCCCGCGCCCGGAGGCCAGGGGCCCGAGGAAGCGCTCCTGCTGGGCGGGCGTCCCCAGCCTCAGGAGCGGCCCGCACACGAGGGAGTTGTTCACCGACATCACCACGGCATGCGAGGCGCAGGCGACCGCGACCTCCTCGAGGGCCAGCACGTAGGACAGCGTGTCGGCGCCGGCGCCGCCGAGCTTCTCCGGTACCGTGATCCCGAGGAGCCCCAGCTCGCCCATCCGCTTCACCGTGGCATGCGGGAAGCGCGCCTCCCGGTCGCACTCGGCGGCGATGGGCTTGACCTCCTGCTCGGCGAACTCCCGAGCCAGGTCCTGGATCATCCGCTGCTCGTCCGTCAGCTCGAGCCTCATCGCAACCTTACGGGTCAGCCCGACATGCCCGACGTCTCGACGTCGGGCCGGCGGCACCCGACCCCATCAGCGCTTCAGCTTGCGGAACTCCTCCGTGAGGAGCGGGACGACCTCGAAGAGATCCCCCACCAGCCCGAGATCGGCGATCTTGAAGATCGGCGCGTCCGGATCCTTGTTCACCGCGCAAATCACCTTGGAGGTGCGCATCCCGGCCAGGTGCTGGATCGCGCCCGAGATGCCGCAGCCGATGTAGAGCTTCGGGGAGATGGTCCGGCCCGTCTGGCCAATCTGGAAACGGTGCGGCTTCCAGCCCGCATCGACGGCGGCGCGCGAGGCGCCCACCGCGGCGCCGATGACTCCCGCCAGCTCCTCGAGCAGCACGAAGTTCTCGGGGCCCTTCAGCCCGCGACCGCCCGACACGACGATCTCGGCCTCCGTGAGCTCCGGGAGCCCGGTCTGCGCCTCCTCCCGCCGCTCGACGAAGCGGGTGGCCGGGGCGGCCGCACCGAGGCTCAGTCGCTCCACGGCCGGTGCGCGACCGGTCTCGGGCTCCGCGGCCTTGAACACGTTCGGCCGGAGCGTGGCGACCCAGGGACGGCTCTTCCAACGGACCCGGGACAGGAGCTTGCCGGCGTACACTGGACGGGTCGCGTAGAGCTGGCCGTCGGCAAGACCGAACGCGACGCAGTCGGCGGCGATCCCCGCCTCGAGCCGCGCTGCCAGCCGCGCCATCAGCTCCCGGTGACGGCTCGTCACGGCGCCCCAGATCGCCCGCGGCGACTCACGCCTCGCCAGGTCGGCGATGGGCGGCACCCACGCCTCGCCCCGATAGGGTGCGAGCGCGGCGTCCTCCCACAGCCAGATCCGCGACGCTCCCCACGCGGCGAGCTGGTCGAGGCCTTCGGGGGCCGCGCGATCGCCGAGCCAGACCGCCTCGACCGCGCCCCCGACCTCGGCGGCCCAGCGGCGCGCCTCGCCGATCAGCTCCGCGGTGACCTTCTTGGGATGTCCCTCCCGGTCATCCTCGACCACGCACCAAAACGCGCCCGCCATCTCGGTCTCCCGTCCCTCAGATCGCCTTGACGTCTTCCCGGAGCGTTCGCACCAGCTCCCGGGCGATGTCCTTCGGGTCGCCCGTGAGGATGCGCCCCGGCGGCCGCGGCGGCAGGGCCTCGAGCGAGACGACCTCGAGCGCCGCCGGCTTCATCTCGAAGCCGGCCGTCTGCAGGTCCGTGACCTTGAGCTCCTTGACCTCTTTCTTCTTCGCGCCCATGATTCCCTTGAGCGTGGGGTATCTTGGCTCGTTCATGCCCTTCTGGGCCGTCACCACGCACGGGAGCGGGACCTCGAAGACCTCGAGGCCACCCTCCACCTGCCGGCCGACCCGGATGCCGCTCGCATCGGCGGCGACGGTCTCCTCCATGATCCACGACAGGCACGGCCACCCGAGGATCTCGGCCACCTGCGCGCCCGTCGCCCCCATGTCGTCGTCGATCGCCTGCCGGCCGGACAGCACGAGCTGCGGGCTCTCCAGCTTCACGACCGCCGCGAGCGCCCGGGCGGCGGCGAGGGTATCCGCGGCCTCCAGCGCCGCGTCGTTGACGTGGATCGCGCGGTCGGCGCCCATCGCCAGGCACGATCGGAGGGCTTCCTTCGCCCGGTCGGGCCCGAGCGTCACGGCCACGACTTCGTCGACGGTCCCCTGGGCGTGCTTCTCCTTGATCCGGAGGGCTTCCTCCAGCGCGAACTCGTCGTACGGAGAGACGATCCAGGTGATGCCGGTTTGATCGATCGTCCTCGAGTCGCTTCCGACCTTGACCTGCGTGGCCGTGTCCGGCACCTGCTTCACGAGGACGAGCATCTTCATGCGTCGGGCTCCTTTGAGCGAGGCGACTGAGGCGATCGTGGACCCGGCCGGTAACGCATTGATTTTATTCACGCGAGGCTGCCGAAGTCAATGACGCGGGACTCGAACTTCGCACGCGCGTAAAATCTCGCGCATCGACGCGCGGCCCGAGAACCGCGGCCTCGAGCACGACACTCATGACGAGCCTCCAGTCGCCCGAGACCGCGTGGCCCGACGCTCGGGCGCTGGCGCCCTGTCTGGACGAGCCCGCCGCCCGGCGCCTGGACCTCGACGACCAACAGGCGCTCCGGACAGCCCTCGGTCGCGCATCGCGCACGGCCGGGCGGCTCGGGGTCCTGATCGTCGCGGATGGCCGGGCCATGGGCCGTGTGCTCGCCCACGGCTCGGTGGCTCTCTATCGGCCCGATCCGGCAGCGCCGCTCCAGCACCGCGTGCTCGAGATCGACCCGCACGGCACGGTGACCGCCGTGCTCAACCGGTCCCCGCGGGGCGAGCTCCGGGAGATGTGGGCCGTCCTCGCGCACGGCGACGTCGTCGGCCTGCTCCCCGGCGGTGCCCAACACCCCCTGTGGGGAGCCTCGGATCGCCTCGTTCGCGCGAGCCCCGGCGGGGCGCCGACGACGCTCACGCTCTCCGGGGCCGTGGTGTGGAATGCCGTCGACCGCATCCCGCCGGTCGCCGAGCCCGCCCGCCTTCCGCCTGGCGCCGGCGCGGCACTCCTCAACGTCCTGGCCACGCTCGCCCGGGACCAGGAGCGGCCCGCGCTCCGCTACCGGGGCCCCTATCCCACGGAGCAGCTCTTCTGGAGCCTCACCGAGTCCTTCCGGCCGGGCGCCGGCGCCGAATCGCTCGCGCGGTTCGTGGCGGATGCCGAGCTGATGTTCGCGCGCGGCGCGCCCGCGGAGGTGCCGGTCGACTGGACGCCCGCGCCCCACGAGCGGCTCGTCCACCCCGACGGCCTCGTCGTCCAGCTCCGCGAGGGTGTCGAGCGGATCCTCTGGCAAGGCCGCAGCTACCACCGGGTCGAGCAGCACGGAGTCCGGCGCCGCGAGCCCCGGGTCGTGCGCGTCGTCGAGACCGAGACGGGACTGCGGCGCTACATCGCGGCGCTCGAGGCCCTCGGGCGCGTGGTGGAAGAGCACCTCGTGCTCGATGAGCGGGGGGAGCTCTTGGACCGTGGCGTTCCCGCCGTCGATCCGGACCCGGAGGTCCCCATGTCGGCGCCCTGGCGCGACGCGCTCGGCGCCCTCCTGCCCCTCGAGGCGACCCCGCTCCTGACGGGGGCGATCGAGGCCACGTGGCCGGAGCTCCGGCTCACGTGGGGACCGGTCCTCGGAGACCTCATCGACGCGCGAGGCGCGACGCTTCGGCTCTCGCCCAAGCTCGCCCTGGCCTACCGGGCGGGCTGGGCCGCCGCCGCGAGGGGCGGTCGGCGCGCCCTCGCGCAGCGGCTCACTCGCGAGATCCTCGGGCTGATCGGCCCCGCCGTACGCGAGGCTGCAGTGGCCTGGCTCGGGGCTCTTCCGACGGCGCGCCAGGCGGCCGAACTGGACGCGGCCGCCCGCCGTGACCGGGTCGAGCTGGCGACGGCCGCGCTCGCGCCCCTCGGCCGTCTGCTGGACGCCCTCGAAGCCGGCGCGGCGCTGCCCGAGTGATAGTGCCTCGGCGCCCGAGGGATCTCCTCGCCGCTCCCGAATTCGCTTGGACCCGCCTCGGGTCCGTTGCAAGCGTCGAACGCGTGAACGCACGCCGGGTGACCACGCTTGGCCTGCCCCCGTCGGTCGCCACCGCCTGCGCCACCGCGACCGCATCCCGCGCCGACTTCGCCGACGTGCCGGCCCCGGACAAGCTCGCGTACGAGGCTGCTCGGTCGTCGGCTGGCGCCAGCTGAGCGGAACGTCCACACCTCACGGGGCTCGACACAGGGCTACCAGAAGGGGACCGACTCCCTCCAGGTTCGGGTACGGGAGGGCGCCACACACACTCAACGGGTGTACCTACGTGGAGTAGACGGCGGCTCGGGTTACCCAGGGCACTCTGCGCGCCGCGGCCCGCTAGCCCGCTGCCGCGAAGAGCGTCCAGGGCGCGGGGCAGGACGGCGTCCCTCGGTGCGACCCGGGCCGTCCTGCCAGACCCGGAGTGACGACTCCGCGCCCCTTGACCCCGGAAGCCGCCGTGCTTGATCATCCTCGGAATGCTTCCATGAGCGGATCGGCCGGGTCGCGCGGGGCATGACCAGCCGGCCCAGTGTCGCGGCGAGCGGGCCCGGGAGCCCGGGCCTCGAGTCCCCGGGTCCCCGCGTCGGCTGGCGGCCTCTTCTCCTCAGCGGAGCCCTGGCGCTGGCTACCGGCTTCGCCCTGTGGAAGGTCTGGTGGTGGGCCGGGTACCCGTCCGGAACGTTCAAGCCCGGCCTCGACGGTCATGGCGTCGATCCGTACGCGTGGCCTCGGCTCCTCGCCCTGTGGGTTCCCGCCGGCCACGGGCTGTTCGCGCTCGCGTACGCCCTGCTGGCGCGATGGGATCCCCTGCGCACGCTGCGGTGGCACTCCCGGGCCGACCGGGGAAGCCTGGCCCTGGTGGTCCCGCTTCTCGCGGGCCTCCTCCTCGTCGGCCCCCACGGTCAATGGCGGCTCATGGTCTCGGCCTGGTACACGCTGTTCGTCGGGGTCAAGGCCGCGATCCTCGTCGGCGGCCTGTGGCGGTGGCTGAGCAGCCGACCGACGCCCGCTCGATCGAGCGTCGGGATCTTCCTCGGCGCCGTCCTTCCGTACCTGCTCCTGGGTGCCCACGTCGGAACCGCCATGTCCACGACCAGCGACGAGCCGTACTATCTGATCGTCGCTCACAGCCTCCTCCACGACCGCGACGCGGACCTCGCGAACAACATCGCCGCGCGGGAGTACCTGCCCTTCTACTGGGGCGTGCTTCCGCGGGATCCCCGCGCGATCCGGACCACCCCGGACGGGCAGATGCGCGCGCGCCTGTACCAGGGTTTCCAGGCCCTCCTCCTCCTTCCCGGCTACGCTGTCGCAGGCCGGCAAGGCGCCATCGTCACGACGAACCTGCTGGCGGCGGCAGCCCTCGTGTTCATGTTCAGGCTCGCGCTGGCGAGCGCGATCGGACTCCGCTCGTCGTTCCTGGCCTGGCTCGGCGCGGCCTTCAGCGTGCCGTTGGTCGTCTACTCGGCGTCGCCCTTCCCCGAGGCCACCGGCGCGTTTTTCGCCACGGCGGCCGCCTACCTCCTCTGGAATCCCCGCTTGACCCGCGCGGCGGCAGTCGCGGCGTCCCTCTGTCTCGTCGCGATGGTGGCGGTCAAGACCCGGCTGTTCCTGCTGGTGCCGCCTCTCGCCCTGGGCTTCCCGCACCGGCTCGCGTGGACGAGCCTGGCGCTCACCGCGGGGGTGCTCGGAGTCGCGGCGGTCGCCGCCGCCGTCTACGACGCGGTGTTCCTCAGCGGGTTCATCGCGTGGCAGTCGAGGGGCGGCGGGATCCTCCAGATCATCCGCTGGTTCCTCACGTGGACGATCCGGGCCCCCCTGGAATACCGCGGTCACCTGGGACTCCTCTTCGATCAGGAGTTCGGCCTCCTGGCGGTCGCGCCTGTGTTCGTGCTCGCGGTGGCCGGGATCGTCCTGGCGATCGCCCAGCGTCGGTGGCGTCTCCTGCTGCTCGCGGGAGGGCCCTTCACGTGCGTGTGGTACTACCTCGGCGCCGCCGGCCTCGGAGGCATCTCGGCGGGCGGCGTCTCCCAGTGGTACGGGGGCTTCAGCCCGCCCGCTCGGTTCCTGATGGCAAGCCTGCCCCTCCTCGCGGTCCTCGCCGCCCTGGCGCTCGACCACGTACGCGGGCGCCTGGGCTGGAGCGCCACCGGGGCACTCTTCGCGTTGACGCTCGGGTATGCGGCCCTGATCTCCGTGTGGCCCGCCTGGCGGTTCCAGCACGGCCTCGGACGGGCCGTGCCGCTGCTCGTCCTGTTCGACCGGATGGGTGTGGACCCGGGTCGTTTCCTCCCTTCCTTCATCGCGCCCGGCGCCCGGTGGGACTGGCCAGCACTGGGGTTGCTCGTCCTGGCGCTGCTCGCGGGGTACCAGCTGTCGCGGCGGCCGGGAGGGGACACGCCGGCCGGCGCCTGGCTGGCGGGAGCGACGACAGGCTCGCTGTGCGTCGGCCTCCTCGTCGGGGTCGCGTGGATCGAGCCCTCCGGCGCCTATCCCGCCGTCCTGGGCACGGGGGGAGGCGGGCTGCCCTTCTGGGGGCGACTCGCCGTCAGCACGGGAAGCGAGGCCAAAACCCACGAGCGCCTGGTCTGGGCGGCCCAGCGGAACGGCACCTTGGAGCTCGAGCCGCGCCTGCGGCCTGGCCGGTACCGGGTCGTCGTCCGCGCGGGCGCCCAGGGGTCGGATGCGGGGCCCTCGCTGACCATCCGGCTCGCAACGGATCCGCCGCAGCGCGTGGACCTCGAGAGCGCCGCGCCCCCTGTCTGGCGGGAGCGAGAGTACGCGCTCGACGTTCGGTGGTCCGGGGGCCGACTCCCGATCCGTCTCGAGCTGGGGGCGGTCTCGCGGCAGGAGCCCCTGCGTCTCGCCTACATCGACTCGGTCGAGATCCGGCGCCTGCCGCCGTAGGGCGGAAGGCGCGGCTGGCGCAGAAGATCGCCAGGCCCGCCGGCCGCGCGGCCTTGACGCTACCCTTTGTCCTGTGCCAGGTCGCGAGAGAGACGGACGAGCGCCTCGAGCTTGCCCCGCGCCGTACCCCCGTCGATCGAGTGGGCGGCCAGCTGGGCACCCTCCTTGAAATCGCGGGCACGGCCTCCGGCGACAAGCGCGGCGCCCGCATTGACCACCACGATATCCCGCCGCGGCCCGGGCTCGCCGCCGAGGATGCGTCGGATGATGTCCGCGTTCTCCTCGCGGTCCCCGCCGCGAAGCTCTGTAATCGATGCCCTCGGCACCCCGAAGTCCTCGGGGCGGACCGCGCTCGTCCGCACCACGCCCTCGCGCACCTCGGCCGCCCAGCTTTCACCGGTGGTCGAGATCTCGTCGAGACCGTCGGCGCCGTGCACGACGAAGGCGCGCACGGTCCCCAGCTCCGCGAGGACCCGTGCGAGAGGCTCGACGAGGTTCTTGCTGTAGACGCCGATGACCTGCGCATTGGCGCCGGCCGGGTTCGTCAGGGGGCCGAGAATGTTGAAGACGGTGCGAATGCCCATCTCGCGGCGCGCCGGCATCACGTGCTTCATCGCCGTGTGGAGGAGCGGGGCGTACAGGAACCCGATGCCCACCTGATCGATGCACTGCGCGACCCTGGCCGGCGAGAGATCGAGGCTCACGCCGAGGGTCTCCACGACGTCGGCCGACCCGCACAAGCTGGACACCGATCGGTTGCCGTGCTTCGCGACCTTGAGTCCGGCGCCGGCCACGACGAACGCCGTCGCCGTGGAGACGTTGAAGGTCCCTGACGCGTCGCCGCCAGTGCCCGCCGTGTCGATCAGCATCTCGCGGTCGGTACCGGCGAGCGCCGTCCCGACGTCACCCTTGGTTCGGACCCGCACGGCCTTGAGCCGCATGACCTCCGCCAGCCCGATGAGCTCCTCGACGGTCTCCCCCTTCATGCGGAGGGCCGTCAGGAACGCGGCAACCTGGACGGAGGTGGCGGCACCGGACATCAGCGCCTCCATCGCGGCCGCCGCCTCGAGGCGCGTCAGGTCGCGCCGCTCGATCAGCGTGCGTATGGCCTCCACGATGACGGGACTGGTCATGGGTCCTTTCCCCCTTGCGCTATTCGGGCCCGGCCTCGCGGAAGCTCGCGAGAACGCCCTGGACGTCCTCGAATCGGAACGGCTTGGTGATGACCCGGTCGACACCATGCGTCTGCAGCTCGTCGGCCTGCACCTCGACGCCCCAGCCGGTCACGAGGACCACCGGCACCTGGGGCCGCACCGCCTTGACGGCCTGCGCGACCTGCCAGCCCGACATCCCGGGCATCGCCAGGTCTGTCATGACCAGGTCGAAGGCGCCTTCGCGGAAGCGGGCAAGACCGGAGGCGCCGTCGTCTGCCACCACGACGTGATGATGTTGCTGGCGGAGGATCTCCCCCAGCGTGTCGCGAACGACGGGCTCGTCGTCGATGACGAGCACGCGTACCGGCTCGGGCCGCGGTTCCGGCGAGCGCCCTCCCGGCGAGGGGGGTGGACGCCCGATCGGAAGCCGGATCGTGAAGGTCGAGCCCGCGCTCTCGGCGCTGTCCACGAGGATCTCTCCGCCGTGCCGAGACACGATGCCATACACCATGGCCAGCCCAAGTCCAGTCCCGCTGGGCCCCTTGGTCGAGAAGAACGGCTCGAAGATCCGACGCCGGACGGAGTCGGACATCCCCACCCCGGTGTCGGCGACGCGCACTTCGACCCGGCCCGCGTGCTCGAGGGTGGCGATGCGGATCTGCCCGCCGCGCGGCAGCGCATCCACGGCGTTGAGGATCAGGTTCGCCAGCATCTCCCGGAGCTCGAGGGGCTGGCCGTCTACCAACGGCACGGCCCCGAGGTCCAGGGTGAGGCCTACCTCGAGGCCGCGCGTCTGCGGCTCGTCCCGCCACCGGGCGCGTGTCGTCTCGACCGCATCGCGAATCGCCTGGTTCACGTCGACGGTCTGGGTCGGCTGATCGCGGCGCACCCGGGTGAACTCTTGGATCTGGCGCACCGTCCGGGCGCCGTCGAGGGCGGCCTGCTCCACGATCGTGAGCCATCGACGGAATGTCGGGTCATCGAGCTTGCGCAGGAGGAGCTGCACCCGCCCGAGGATCACGGCCAGCACGTTGTTGAAGTCGTGCGCCACCCCCGAGGCCATCTCGCCGAGCGCCCGGAGCTTCTCGATGCGCACCAGCTGCTCCTGGGTCCGCCGCAGCTCGTCGAGCGCCCGCCGGGCCTCCACCTCGTGGGCACGCGCCTCCTCGTAGAGCCGTGCGTTCTCGATCGCCACCGCCGCCTGCCCGACGAGGGCATGCAGGAGTGCTTCGTCCGCCGCGCCCAGCGGGCGCCCGCCACGGCCGCTGACGGCCAGAACCCCCAGCAGGCGATTGCCGAGCATCACCGGGAGCCCGCTGAATATGCGGACCCCCTGGGCCAGCAGAGGCTCGCGCGCCGCGATTCGCGGATCGTGCTCGAGGGAGACGTTGAGCCGGGCCTCGCGCCGCTCCGCCACGACCCCCACACCGCCTTCGCCGAACGACAGGCGACCGGGAAGCTGGTCGCGGATCTCCTTGGCGCCGTGGAAGGCCCGGCGCACCAGGACGCGCTCGGTCTCGTCTGCGAGCCAGAAGGTGGCCAGGGGCGCGTCACACAGCGTCCCCGCCGCGTGCACGATCTCGTCGAGGACGTCGTCCAGGCGAAGCGACGCGGACACCGCGCGATTGACGTGATTGAGCCGCTCCAGACGCTCGACCTGGCGTCGGGTTGCGTCGTAGAGCCGCGCGTTCTCGATCGCCACCGCCGCGAGGGTGGCGAGGGAGGTGAGGGTCTGCACCTCCGCCGTGGTGGGCTCGTGCGGTTCCCACCAGTAGGTCGCCAGGCAGCCGAACGGCGCCCCCTGAGCGAGGATGGGCACGGACAGGACGGCCCGGTATCCCTCACGCTCGACCAGCGTGCGCACCGACGGCTCGCCGAGCATGTCGGATCCCAGGATGTCGGCCGCCCAGACGGGCCGGCGCTCGGCCACGGACCGGCCCGACGTGCCCTCGCCCGGAGGCACGACCATCTCGCGCACGAATGCCTGAGAGAGGCCCGCCCCGCGCGCATACCGAAGCAGACCGTCCGGGTCGAGGCGGAAGATACCGCACGCGCGCACGCCCATCAGGTCCAGCACACGCTCGACGATCCGGTCGAAGACCCGCTCCGGATCCAGGGTGGAGCTGATCAGCCGGCCGACCTCGAACAGGGCGCGGGCCTCGGCCTCCCGGTCGCGCGCCTCCTGGTAGAGCCGGGCGTTCGCCACCGCGACGGCTACCACGCGCGCCAGGTCGGTTGCGAGGTTGACGTGCTCGTCGGCGAGCTCGATCGGCTGGCTCCAGAAGGCGTAGAGCACGCCGACCACCTCGTCCTGCAGCAGGACAGGGACCGCCAAGACGCCGCGGATCCCGGCCTGCTTGATCTCGGGAATGAATGTCTGGGCGATCCGCGGGTCCTGGGCGTAGTCCGCCGTGAGGAAGGGCTGCCGGTGGCGAAGGACCCAGGCCGTGAGCCCCCGGCCCGGCCCCACCACCACGCGCCGCCCGATGTCCGCCCCGAGTCCGACCCGGGCCGCGACTCGCATCGGGCCGTTCGGAGTGACGAGCCCGATTGCGCCCCCCTCCGCCCCGAAGAGCTCACGGACTCCGCCGGCAACCCGCTTGAGCACAGTCCGGAGATCCAGCGAGGCGGTCAGCGTCTGGGTGATCGCGGCGAGCGCCTCGGCCGCATCCTGACGGCGCCGGGCCTCGGCGAAGAGCCGGGCGTTCTCCAGCGCGACGGCGGCGTGGGCGGCCAGCGTCTCCAGGAACTCCCTGTCCTCGGCGGGGATGCGAAAGCCTACCGGATGGTAGATCGCGAGCGCGCCGAGGACGCGGTCGGTGGCCAGCAGCGGAACGGCCGCGATCGCGCGCGAGCCCTGCGACTCGATCCGCGCGCGCGCCTCCGGTGAGAGGTCCACGTCGGGATCCCCCAGGACGTCCGGGGTTTCCACCGTCCGGCGATCCCGCGCCGCCTTCCCGACAACGCCCTCGCCGAGGGCGAGGGTGTGCTCCCCCTGGAAGCGCTCGTCGAGCCCGAACCCGCGCGCGTAACGGAGCCGGCCGTGGTCGAACCGGAACAGGCCGAACGCTTCCGCCCCGAGGATCTCTCGGCACTTCTCGGCGATCAGATCCAGGATCCGGTGGGAGTCCCGCGTCGATGCCAGCAGCTGCCCCACCTGGGCCGCGGCCTTCACCCGCTCCGCGCGTGCCGACGCCAGGCGCAGCAGGCGCGCGTTCTCGAGGGCGATCGACGCCTGGACGGCGAAGTCCCCCAGGGTCGCGAGATCGGCCGGCGTGAACGGGCGCGGGGACACATCCCGGCTGACGACGATCACACCCCTAAGCGTGCGGCCGGCCACCAGGGGCTGGGTCACCAGGGCGCGATGGACGTCGCGGAACCGCGGGAGCGCCCAGGGCGAGTGCGGGAAGTCGTTGACGACCATCCCCTGGCCGCGGGCGGCGGTCGCGCCGACGGCGCCCGCTCCCACCGGAATGGCCACGCTCCGGATCCAGTCCGGCCAGTTGAACGCCGCATGCGGCCACAGGACCTGCCCGCCCTCGTCCAGCAGGTAGACGCCACCGGTGTCGGCGTCGATCAGCTCGGCGGCACGGCGGCTGATCGTGGCCATGAGAGCATCCGGGTCACGCTGGCCGGAGATCTCGCCCTCGATCTCGCGGAGCGTCTCGAGGCGCCGCAGGCGGCTGGAAGCGATCTCGAGCAGCGCGGCGCCCTCCAGGGCGACGGCGGCATGAGCGCCGAACGAGCGCAGGAAGTCGACCTCGAGCGGCGTGAACACATGGGGCTCCCACGTTAGCAGGCAGAGCGCGCCGAGCACGTGCTCCCCCCGGGCGAGCCGGACTCCGGCGAACGAGGCGACGCCCAGGTCTCGCGCCCAGGCTTGGCTCACGACCCGCTCGTCGGCGCGGAACGACGGCACCACGACGGGCTCCTCGCTCCCCACGACCGCCCCCAGGAGCCCCTCGCCTGTCGGCACCGTCCGGCGCAGCTCGGCCCCGGCGCGGTCCGGTCGTGTCCCGATCTCGGTGGCGAGCCGCAGCTCCCGCCGGTCCTCGCTCGCGAGCCAGACGTGCACGAGCGAGCCCGGAACGAGGGTAGTCGCCGCGCGGGCCACGCGATCGAGCACGTCGGAGAGGCTTGCGCCCGCTCCGACCACCTCGGCGAGGTCGATGAGGGCGCGCTGGGCGGCGCTCGCGCGGGCCGACAAGGCGGGTTGCGGGCCGGGCGCGCCAGGTCTCACGGTCACAGCCCGAGGTACGCTTGCCGGACGTGGTCCGAGCGCAGGAGCGCGTCGCGCGGACCGGCCAGGGTCACCGCACCGTTCTCGACCACGTAGGCGCGGTGACAGAGATCGAGCGCGCGCCGCACATTCTGCTCCACGAGGAGAATTGTAGTCCCCCGCCGATTGACCGTCTCGACGATTTCCAGGATGCTCCGGACAGCGAGCGGCGCCAAACCAATCGAGGGTTCGTCCAGCAGCAGCAGGCGCGGGCGCGCCATCAGCCCCCGCCCGATGGCGAGCATCTGCTGCTCGCCGCCCGACAGCGTCCCGGCGGCCTGCCGCTCACGCTCGAGAAGCCGAGGGAAGAGGGCAAACACCTCGGCGAGACTGCCCCGCCGGGCCGCGCGGGCGGCTGACGTCCGCGCGCCCATCTCGAGGTTCTCGCGGACCGTCAAGGAGGGGAAGAGCTGACGGCCTTCGGGGACGTGGGCCAGTCCGAGCTCGACGATCTGGCGAGCGTTGAGCCCGCCCAGCGACCGGCCATCGAAGACGATCCGGCCCGCGCGAAGGGGCAAGAGGCCCGCGATCGCTCGGAGGGTCGTCGTCTTGCCCGCTCCGTTGGCGCCGATCAGGGCGACGCACTCCCCGGGATGGATCTCGAGCGACACCGAGCGCACCGCCACGAGGTCCCCGTACCCCGCCGCGACCGACTCAAGCGCCAGCACGCCGGCCCTCCGGGGCGCTTCCATACGCCTCGCCCAGGTATGCCTCCACGACCTGCGGGTCGCTCGCGATGGCGGCCGGCGGTCCCGAGGCGATCACCTGCCCCTGGTCGAGCACGACGACCCGCTGCGAGAGCGTCATGACCGCCCGCATGACGTGCTCGATCAGGAGGATCGCGATGCCCCGCGCGTTGATGGCCCGGCAGAGCTCGATGATCCGCTCCGTCTCCGTCGGGGTCAGCCCCGCCATGACCTCGTCGAGCAGCAGGAGCCGGGGCTCGGTGGCCAGCGCGCGCGCGAGCTCCAGCCGCTTTCTGTCCGCCAGCGTGAGGCCGCGGGCTGTCCGGTCGGCGCAATGGTCGAGACCCACCAGGGCCAGAATCTCCCGGGCTTTCCGGGTCGCCGCTCCGAGCGCACGGGTCCGGGCCAACGCCCCGACCCGCACGTTCTCGAGGACGGTGAGCGCCTGAAACGGCTTCACGATCTGGAAGGTGCGCGCCAGACCATGCTGGCAGACCTGATGTGGCTTGAGGCCCCGCGTCGACGTGCCACCGAGCCGCACGTCCCCGCTGTCCGGCGCCAGGAATCCGGAGATCAGGTGGAACAGGGTCGTCTTGCCCGCCCCGTTGGGCCCGATGAGTCCGACGATCTCGTCGGCGGCGACGTCCAGACTCACGCCGGCCACGGCCTGCAGGCCGCCGAACCGCTTCCGGACGTCGACCACCTCGAGGAGGGCCACGTCAGGCGTCCGGCCGGCGGCGTGTCCAGGCGCGCCGGAGATGCGGGTACGCCCCCCGGGGGAGGAACAGCACGATCCCGATCAGGAGCACGCCGTAGATGACGAGGTGGAAGCCGGCCCAGCCAGGCCGCGTGAAGTAGATCCGCGTCACCTCGGCGAGCGGCGACAGGATCAGGGAGCCGAGAAGCGGTCCGACCAGGGTGCCGGCCCCCCCCACCACGGGCCGGATGATGACGTCCACCGACAGCGGGATCCCAAACACGGCATTCGGCTGGAGCGAGAAGAGGTAGTTGGCATAGAAGGCGCCGCCGAGCCCCGTCAGGAAGGCGGAGAGCACGATGGCAGCCAGCTTGCACCGGAAGGTGTCGACGCCCAGCGCCTCGGCCGCATCCTCGTCCTCACGGATCGCGAGGAGGTAGGCGCCGAGGCGGCTGCGCTCGACGAGCGCGACCACCCCGGTCGCGAGGAGCATCAGGGTGAGGGCAAGGTAGTAGTAGGCGCGATTGTCCTGAAACTGGAGCTGCCAAGGGTCGCCCGTGAACGTGATGTAGAGACCGAGAGCGCCGCCAAGGGCGTCGGTGTTCAGCGCGACGATCCGGCACACCTCCGCGAAGGCGACGGTCAGCAGGACGAAGTAGAAGCCGCGAAGGCCGAACCGGAAGCCCAGGCCCCCGATGATCGCTCCCAGGCCCGCCGCCAGCACCCCACCCACCAGCATCCCGATCCAGGGCGAGAGCCCCCAGTGCATCGAGAGCAGCGTCGTCGAATACGCGCCCACGCCGACGAAGGCCGCGTGCCCGGCCGACAGCTGCCCTCCGTACCCTCCCAGCACGTTCCACGCCTGCCCGAGGTAGCCGTAGAAAAAGATGAGGATGAACACCGTGACCGCATACGACGTGAGCACGGCCGGCAGCGCCAGCAGCACGGCGACCGTCGCCGCGCCGAGCCATGCTTCCCGAGACGTCGGCAGTCCACGCGTCATGCGCGCCGTCCGAAGAGTCCGGTGGGCCGGAAGAGCAGGATGGCGATCAGCAGCCCGAAGCTCACCAGCTCCTTCATCGACGGCGACAGGAAGACGGCGCCGAGCGACTCCGCCACCGACACCAGCAGGCCGCCCGCGAAGGCGCCAGGCAAGCTCCCCAGGCCCCCGATGATGACGATGTTGAAGGACGTCACGGAAGCGGCAAGGCCTGCCGACGGCGAGAACGGCAGGATCGGCGAGACGAGCGCTCCGGCAGCCCCCACGCACGCCGCGCCGATCCCGAACGCCACGGCGTAGACACGCCGCACGTCGGTCCCCACGACCAGGGCGCCATACGGATTGTCGGCGGTCGCCCGCATGGTGCGGCCGAGATCCGTCCGTTGGAGGAACAGCCACAGGAGGCAAGTCAGCGCGAGCGCCACGGCGAACGCCACCAGCCGAGCCATGTCGACGAAGACGGGACCGATCCACAGGGTCGCCTGCGCCAGGGACGAGCGGACGCGCTGGGGATCGGGCCCGAACGCCACCAGCGCGGTGTTCTCGAGCACGAGCGCCACGCCAAGGAGCAGGAGGATCTGCATCTCGTGCGGCGCGTCCTGGATCCGGTCCACGAGGCTGCACTGGACGATGACCCCGAACATGAACAGCGCCGCCGCCGAGACCGCGAAGCCCAGCGTCGGATCGACGCCCAGGCGCGTCGCCAGGAGCCACGAAACGTACATCCCCCAGACCATCATGTCCCCGTGGGCGAAGTTGACGACGCGCATCACGCCGAAGATCAGGGTGAGCCCGACCGCCATGAGGCTGTAGACGCCACCGAACAGGATGCCGCTGACGAGGCCCTGGGCGATCAGCGTCACGTCCATCGGATCGAGCGGGGAGGGAGCCCGGCCGAGGACGGTGACCCGTCCCCGGTGGCGGATCAGCCGGGCTCGGGGCTGGCGGCGTTATGCCGGCGTCGGCCGGGTTCCACGCGGCTCGCCACCGGCCCGTTCATGGCTCGGTCACCGCTTGGGCCGCGGGAGCACGAACTTCTGCTCCGCCGAGTCCTTCGGCCAGACCACGGCGGGCTTCTGGCCCAGGATCTGGATCATCGCGCTGGACGCGTTGGGGTTGTCGCCGATCTCGTTGAACACGACCGGCCCGACCGAGACCGCGAGGTTGCCTGTGAACCGCGTCCGCTTGATCGCCTCGACGACGGCCTCGGACTTCGTCGACCGGGAGCGCTCGAGCACGTCCGCCAGGATGTGGATGCCGTCGTACGAGAAGACGGAGTTGGTGTCGAGGGTCTTGCCGCCCGTGCGCTTCGCGTACTCCTCCGCTACCCGGCGGGCCCGCGGGTTCTTGAAGTTCGGCCAGGGCACGTTGTCCATTACGAGCTCGAGGTCCCCCTTGAGCTTCTCGATCTGGCCCGCCTCGTAGAGCCCGGGCGATCCGGGCCCGATGATCCCCATCGCGTCGACCCGCTGCCGGGCGATCTCGGGCAGGAGAAGCAGCGCGCTGGCGGGCCGCGTGATCGGGGCGATGATGTCGGGCTTCGCCGCCCTGAGCCGGGCGACCTCGGTAGACAGGTCGGAGGGCGGCTCCGGCCACGGGATGACCTCCACGATGTCCCACGGGGGGCCGGCCGCCTTGTGGGCCGCCTGGAACGACCGCGCCTGGACCTGGCCGAACAGGTCGTTCGCGTACATGAGCACGACGCGCTTCGGCGCGATCCCGGCCTCCTTGAAGAGCTCGCTCATGAACTGGACCGCCCGCTGGCCGAACATGCTGCCGGTCGGGAAGTTGCGGTAGACGTACTGCAGCTTCTGCTGGCCGTCCTTGACCGACTTCGCGACGTTGGCCGTGATGGGGTCGGCGGCAGAGATGTCGATCAGGAACGGGATCTGGCGCTGCTGGGCCACCGGCACGATGGCGGCGGAGTCGCCGGAGCTGAAGGCGCCCATCAGGACCTGGGCCCCCCCGTTCACCAGGCGCTCCGCCTCCGGCCTCGCGACGTCGGGCTTGGACTGCGTGTCGCCGAGCAGCAGCTCGAGGCGGGCGCCTCCGAGAGCCTTGATCCCGCCGGCGGCGTTGATCTCCTCGGCGCCCATCTGAGCGCCGGCCCGGCAGGCCTGGCCCGGCTCGGCCAGCGGCCCCGTCACCGGGTGAACGACGCCGATCTTGACCGTCGGCGGCTGGGCCCTCAGGACTGCCGGAAACCCGATGGCGGAGAGCCCCGCGGCGGCTCCAGCCCCTGTCACGAACGAACGCCGACCGATTCCCTGTCCCCTGCCCATCCGTTCTCCTCGCTCCCGCTACCGGAGTCCGAGCAGCTCGCGCGCGATGACGAGCCGCTGGATCTGGTTGGTTCCTTCATAGATCTGCATGATCTTGGCGTCCCGCATGAAGCGCTCCACCGGGAACTCCCGCGTGTACCCCACGCCCCCGAAGACCTGGACCGCGTCGGTCGCGACCTTCATGGCCGCGTCGGCGGCGAAGCACTTCGCCATCGAGGCCTCGAGCACGGTGCCGGTGACCCCCCGGTCGACCAGGCTCGCGACGTGATGGACCATGAGCCGCGCCCCGTGGACCTGCATCGCCATGTCCGCGAGCATGAACTGGATCGCCTGGAACGCGGCGATGGGCTGCCCGAACTGCCGGCGCTCCTTCGCGTACCCCGTCGCCGCGTCGAGCGCCGCCTGTCCGACCCCGACCGCCGTGGCCCCCGTCATGGGCCGCGTGTAGTCCAGGGTCCGCATCGCGATCCGGAAGCCCGCGCCCTCCTCCCCGAGACGGTTCTCCGCGGGCACCTCGCAATCCTGGAGGTGCAGCGCGACCGTCGGCGATGCGCGGATCCCCATCTTCCGCTCGTGCTTTCCGACGGCGAATCCCGGGAACCCCGGCTCCACGAGAAAGGCGGTGATGCCGCGGGGGCCCTCGGCGGGATCCACGGTGGCGAACAGCGTGATCACGCCCGCGTGCGAGCCGTTGGAGCACCAGAGCTTGGTGCCGTTGAGGACGTACCGGTCGCCCTTACGGACCGCCGTGGTGCGGAGCGCCGCCGCGTCGGAGCCGGCGTCGGGCTCGGAGAGGGAGTACGCGGCCAGGAGCTCCCCGGCGGCGATGCGCGGCAGGTACCGCTGCTTCTGCGCCTCGGTGCCGGCGAGTAGTATCGGGTAACCGCCAAGCGGCGTCGCCCCCCAGTTCGTCGCGGTGGCCGCGCACGCCCAGGCGATCTCCTCGGCCACCAGAGCGATGGCCAGCGCGCCCATGTCGGTGCCGCCGTAGGCTTCCGGGACCCAGATGCCCATCAATCCCTGCTGCGCCAGGAGGCGCATGGGCTCGTCGGGATACGTCTCCGTCTCGTCGTGGTGCGCCGCGACGGGGGCGATCTTCTCCCGGGCGATCGACCGCGCGAGCTCCATCACCTGCCGCTGCTCGTCGGACACGTAGTAGAGGTGCATGACCTGCTGTCACTCCCTGGAGCGGGGGACGGCGACTCTGCCCGGTCCGTCGACGCTTATCGGATCCGGAAGCTCCGCAGAATGGCGTCGAACGTCCCGGCCTCCCCGTCGAACTCGGCGGCGAGCGCCTGGCCCACGACCACGAAGGCGCGACGATCCTGGAACGTGCAGAGCGCCGTCGCGCGCACCAGCGCTCCGTCCACATAACCCTTGAAGTCGAGCCGCGCGGCCGGCCGGCCGTCGAGCCGGACGGGCCGGGTCGGCGTCACGGTCTCCGGGTCGTTCATGCCGCTTCGGAGCCGCTCGCACGCCTCGACCACGTCGCCGGGGGCCTGCGGCAGGTCTTGCACCATCAGCACGACCTGCGGCGCTATCTCCCGGCCGAGCACGGGGCCCTTCGACACGATCACGGCGAAGCCGGCGGCCTTCACGGGGTCGGCGTCACCGCTGGTCGCCGGCATGCCGGCGGCTTTCCGGGCAAGGTCGATGACCGTCGACGCGGTGATGAAGTGCCACCGGGACGGCTTCTCGATCTGGACGCCGTAGCGGGGATTCTGGTAGCGGTCCCCGTCCACCCGGTCCTGCGCGGGCGCCGGCGCGGCAAGAAGAAGCATGGCAATCGCGCCCAGAGCTCCGGCGAGTTGGCCTCGCGTGGACGCCCGGGGGCGACGCTGGGAGGTCGCGGCGCGCGGCGCGGCGCCGGGGAGTGCCATCAGGGTCCGGCTATCGCGCCGGATGGTCGTAGAACCCCTTGCCGCTCTTGCGACCGAGGTGCCCGGCCATCACCATGCGCCGGAGAAGCGGCGGGGGGGCGAAGCGCGCTTCCCGGAACTCCTGGAACATCACTTCGGCCACGTACATCGTCGTGTCGAGGCCCACGAGGTCAAGGAGCGTGAACGGCCCCATGGGGTAGCCGCATCCGAGCTTCATCGCCTGGTCGATGTCCTCCCTGGAGGCGACGCCCGACTCGAGCAGGCGGATCGCCTCCAGGAGGTACGGCACCAGCAACCGGTTCACCACGAACCCCGTCGTGTCCTGGGCCGCGACCGGCGTCTTGCCGAGGGACTGCACGAAGGTCCAGGCGCTCTCGAAGGCGGGCTCCTCCGTGAGGATCGTGCGAACGACCTCGACCAGCTTCATCACTGGAGCAGGATTGAAGAAGTGGAGCCCGAGGACCTGCGCAGGCCGTCTCGTCGCCGCCGCCAGCTCGGTGATCGTGCACGACGAGGTGTTCGACGCCAGGATGGCGTGCGGAGGGCAGACCCGGTCGAGGCGCGCGAACGTCTCCTTCTTGATGACGGGATTCTCGGTGATCGCCTCGATGACGAGGTCCACGCCGCCGAGATCCTCGATCCGCACGGTCCCTGCGAGGCGGCCGCGTGCCGCCTCGCGCTGCCCTGGCGCGAGCCGCCCCTTCTCGACCAGGCCGTCGAGGCTCCGATGAATCGCCTTGAGGCCGCGGTCCAGGAGAGTCTGTTCGGCTTCGACCACCGTGGTCGCGTATCCCGACTGGGCCACGATCTGGGCGATGCCGCTGCCCATGAGCCCGCAGCCGACCACGCCGACCTTCGCGATCGTCATCGTCTTCCGCCCGGACGGACCCTACAGCCGCGTGCCCGTGTCGGCAGACCGCCGCGGCGCGGGCGCGCCGCCGCCTCCCCCGCCGCGCCCATGGTGCATCTCACCGCTCAGCATCGCCTGGAGGCGAGTCCGCTGCTCGGCCGTCAGCACTGCCTTGCCCTGCTCGATCGCGCGGAGCCTCGCGATCCGGAGTTCGGCGCGCAGCTGCGCCGCCTCGCGCATCTTCGCTTCGACTTTCGGGAGGTCCAGCGTTTCCTGCTCCAGCAGCGTGGCCAGGTCGAGCTCCGCGATCCGGATGTCCGCATCCCGGCGGATCGCCTCGCGGGTGAACTCCCCTCGCAGGGTCTCCAGCCGGGTCACCTGCTCTGGGCTGAGACCGAGCTCGCTCCGGTGATGCAGCATGATGGTGATGAGGGGCCGCTCGGCGGCGTCCCCGTGCATGCGGCCCATCCGTCCGGGCATGGAGCGCATGCCGCCGCGCCCGTGCTGCAGCTGCTGGGCGAGATCGGTGCCGAAGCTCCCGAGGCGGCCAGCCAGCTGGTCGATCAGCCGCCCGGCCTCCTCGAAGGGCCCGGTGGGGGCGTCCGCCACGGCGGGTGTCACGACGATCCCCGGCGACACGGTCACGAGCAACGCGAGCACGATCGATCTCATCACAGCCTCCTGCGTCTCCCGGCGTCGGCCGATCAATCGTAGACGATCAGCGACGTCACCGGATGATCCTTCAGCTTCGCACGGCCCTGGAGGAAGCCCAGCTCGATCAGGAACGCCAGCCCGACCACGACCCCGCCGGCCTGCTCGACGAGCCGGAGAGTCGCTGCCATCGTGCCCCCCGTGGCAAGCAGATCGTCCACGATCAGAACGCGCTGACCGGTGTCGATGGCGTCCTCGTGCATGGCAAGGGCGTCCCGGCCGTACTCGAGCTCGTACTCGACCTCGATGGTCTTGGCCGGAAGCTTTCCCAGCTTCCGCACCGGGACGAACCCCGCCCCGAGCTCGTGGGCGAGGGCGCCCCCGAAGATGAATCCTCGGGACTCGACTCCCACGACGATCTCGACGCGCGACTGGATGTAGCGCGTGGCCAGCTCGTCGAGGACGCACCTGAAGGCCTTGGGGTCCCTCAGGAGGGTGGTGATGTCCTTGAAGAGGATCCCCTCCGTCGGAAAGTCCTTGATGTCCCGGATCTTGGATCTCAGCTCGGACACGTCCATCGGCGAGTCTCCCCCTCTCGGGACCGGCGGCGGACACACCGCGGTGGGCCGCTGCGCCGCGCGGGGCTTCATCATAGCCCGCGGCTCTGACGCGGCGCAACTGAACCGGAGCACGCCGGGCGGTGCCTCGGTCTGAAACGGGGACGGATCCCGGGAAGGGATCGGTCGACCCGGAGCCGCGAGCAGCCCGGTGTTACCTGACTTCCACGGTCCCCTTCATGCTCGGGTGCAGGCCGCAGATGTACTCGTAGACGCCCGCCTTCGCGAAGGTCTGTGTGTGAGCCCTCCCCTTCGGGAGGATCTCGGATCGCGGCAGTCCGGTGACCGTCACCTGATGGGGTGAGTCGTCGGCGTTGACCCACGTGACGGAGCCGCCCGGCGCCACGCTGAGCGCGCCGGGACCGAAGGCGAAGCCCTTGATCGTCACGTCGGCGACCGGCGCGACCGCCGGCGTCGCCACGGCCACCTCCCCGGCAATGCTCGAGTAGGAGATCACGAAGTCGAGCTTCTCGTGCGGCTTGTGGCACTGGAAGCAGGCCTTGTAGTTGGCCTGGGAGTTGAGCTTTCCGTCGAACGAGAACGCCGCGTACTCCCACTCGCCGTTCCGCATGTCGTCGGGATACTCGGTCCCCCATCCCGCCCGCTTCTCCATGACGGTGATGGCGACCGGGTCGCCCTTCACGAACCGACCCTTCACGTCCTTGATCGGCTGTCCCTGGGCATCGACCTGCGCCTTGTACTGGACCAGCGCCAGCACCGTGCCGTGGGGCAGGGGCTTGCCGGCCTTCGCCGCGTCCACGGCCTCCTGCGAGGAGGCGTAGAGCTCCCGGTACTGCTTGTTGTCGTACCGGTCGACCGTGTTGTAGAGGACGAACTTCTCCCAGCCCGCGGGGAACGCGACCTTTTCCGGGCCGGCACTCCCGCCCGCGACGAGCAGGGCGACCGCGACGAGGACCGAGGCCACGACGAGGGTTGTCGTTCGGGTCATGGGGACCTCCCGGTAGGTGGATGTGGCGTCATCGCGGTGGAGGATGAGCGCCGGTCACGGGCGCACCCCTCCTCGAGGTCTGACTACGTAACGCGCGGGGAGATCGGATGGCTCCCGGGAGGACGGGCGCCCTGCCCGGCCTCCCGGGCGCCCCGGCGCGACCACGCGCTTCGCCCGCCGGCAACGGCGAACCAGGCCCCGGAGTCTCCGGGGTGGCGAGGGTCTCCAGCCGCGCGCCGAGCGCGAGCTAGCCTCGCATCTGCCGGATCACTCCCGCCACGATTGGCTCGACGGCGTAGCTCTCTCTGACCCTCCGTGCGCCGGCCTCTCCCAGCTTCCTGGCCAGGCCGGGCTCGGAGATCAATCGCTCGATCGCCCCGGCCAACGCCCGCGAGTCCTGTGCGGGGACCAGGAGGCCCGCCCCGTCGCCCAGGAGCTCGGGAGTGCCTCCCACCGCGGTCGAGATGGCCGGGACCGCGAAGCCCATCGCTTCGATCAGCGCGACCGGGATGCCCTCGCTCAGGCTCGGCAGGACCACGGCGGAAACCTTTCCGCCGCCATACAGGTCCAGAAGGTCCGAGTGAGAGAGCTGCCCCAGGAACCGAACTTGCTCGGCGATCCCCAGCTCGCTCGCCATTCGCTTGAGCGCGGACTCCAGCTCCCCCGATCCCGCGATCCAGGCCGGGATCTCGATTCCCTTCTGCCGCAGCGACGCCAAGGCCTCGAACAGGTAGCGGTGGCCCTTTCTCTCGATCAGCGCACCCGAGCAGATCAGGGGCGGAAGGGGCCGGGGCAGGTCCCGGGCCCGGGGAGGCGCCGCAGGCAACCTGACGCCCATCCGGTGCACGACCGCCTTGGCCAGCGCCTCAGGCCGGACGTACTTGGCCGCTTCCTGGACCCAGCTGTCCGCGATGAACCGGCCGAAGCGGGCACGGCCGAGCTTCTCGCCAAGGAGATTGTTCTCCAGGATGTCCCAGCGATGCGCCGTGAAGCTCCAGGGAATCCCCGAGTACTCGCTGGCGACCATCGCGAGCGTGGCGCTGACGGAGGCCCAGTGGGAATGCAGGTGATCCGCGCCCCATCGGCGAGCCTGCCACGCGAGCCAGAGGCCCTTGGGATAGGCGACGGCGTTCTTGGCCAGGATGGTGAGATTGCGGCTCTTCAGGAGCGGAGAGAAGGCGCGGGCGGCCCGCCGGGGAGATCGGACGATCTGCCAGAGCGCGATCGCGGCGATCGTCGGCGAGAGGACCGGCTTCTGGAGCGTGACCTCGACCAGGGCAGCAGCGTCTCGGTGGACAAGTGCTCTTCGCCTGTAGAGTGGGACGATCAGGAGCTCCACCCCCTGGGTCCTGATCTCCTTGAACTCCTCGATGAAGAACGCCTCGGAGCTCCCGCCGGGGAATGCAGCCGTGATAGAGATCAGTCTCATGCCCGCACGGCCCCCGGACCCGAGGCGATTCATCGGTGCGCGGCCACCCCGCGCCACGACATCGAGTCGACAGGCAGGGTAGCCCGCTCGGAGAGCTTCTCCGGTCGCGGTCTTCCCGGGGCCGTCAAACGCGCTCCGCCCCCTCCCTGTTCCGCGGTAGGCAAGAGGCCGCCCGCCCGAGGCGACGTCGGGGAGGGCCTACGGCCCCCCTTGCCGCCGCCGGAGCAGCGCCTCCAGAAGGAAGTAGTCCCCCCACACCAGCTCGTGGTCCGGGGCCTCGCCGCTGTAGAGGTTGTAGCAGCCATGGAGGAGCATGCCCGGGGGGCGTCCGTCGTCGGAGCCAAGCGGCGTGAGGTAGCCGCGGATCAGCCCCTCGAGGAGCCGGTCGCCCTCGTGACGGAGCCGCTCCTCGCCGGTGGCCCGCGCGGCCTCGACCGCGGCCGAGGCCAGGATCGCCGCCGCCGAGCTGTCGCGCGGGGCCGCCGGGATCCGGGGATCGTCGTAGTCGTTGAAGGTCACGGGATCCGCCGGAGTCTTTCGGAGGTGATACTCGAGGGCCCGGCGCGCGATGTCGAGGAAGTCGCGCCGTCCCGTCGCCCGGTGCGCCTCGAGGAACCCGTACGCACACCAGCCGAGGCCGCGCGCCCAGCAGCCTTCCGGAGCGTACCCCTGGTGCGTGTGTCTCTTGTACGGCTCCCCGGTCCCCGGATCGAAGTGCACGGATTGGAAGCAGGAGCCATCCGGGCGCACGTGCCAGGCCGCGGTGCGCTCCGCGTGCGCGAGGGCCACGTCCCGGTAGCGGGTGTCGCCGGTCTCCTCCGCGGCCCACCAGAGGACCTGGAGGTTCATCAGGCAGTCGATCGTCACGTCGTCGAGCCCGGAGGCAACCTCGGCGTGCGAGCCGACCGGGATCACCCGCGCCCGCGGATGCCACATCGCGACGAGCCGATCGGCGGCCGCCAGCCCCAGCTGACGGAGGAAGGGCTCGCGCACCGTCCGCCACCCGAGGACGACGCCGTACTGGAAGAGGAAGCCGATGTCGTGGCTCGCCTGGCGCTCCCGGCCCCGGAGCCGCTCCGCCCACTGGAGGCCCAGGGCGCGGTAGCGCGGCGCCCCGGTCGCCGCGTGCGCCAGCCAGAGGAGCCCGACCCAGAAGCCGTCCGTCCACGCGCCCCCCGGCTTCGCCCCCCAGCGCCCCGTGGCCGGATCGGCGGCGTGGGGGAAGCCGTCCGGCGGCGCCGCGGCGGTGGCGGCGACCCGCGCCAGCAGGCGCGCCACGGCGTCCTGCGCCAGTGCGTCCGTCAACACCGCCTACTCCCGCTCGCTCCACTTGGGCAACGGATAGCGGTGCGGGGCGAGCGGGAGCTCCAGGTCGTGCTTGCCGTTCACGCTCTCCGCGGCGAGCTCCGCCGCCACCCGTGCGTCCACACCCGCCCGGGGCGTCGGGCCGCACAGCGGGTACCGCACGCCGATCACCACCTCCCGCGACCGGGTCATGGCGGACGTCAGCAGTCCGAGAACACCCCCAGCGGCCGCGAGCGCCGAGGTCTGGCGTCGCATCGGCTTTCCTCTCATCGCTCCTTCGCCGTGTCCGGGCGCGCCTTGAGGGCTACGTGTCCATCACCTTCAGGATGTGCGTGGCGACCGCCACGACCTCCCCGCGCTGGTTCGTCACGGTGACCCTGGCGAACGACTTCCCCGCTGCCTCGTCCCGCTCGACGATCTCGTAGGTCACGGTGATCGTGTCGCCGATGAACACCGCCCCCGGGAACCGGATGCGGTCATACCCGTATGACACGATCGTCCCGGGGAGGCTCGCGCACATCTTGGTCGAGGCCTGGGACATGTACGCGACCATGAGGGCGCCGTGGGCGATGCGGCGCCCGTACCGCGTCGCCTTCATGTACTCCTCGTCGACGTGGTTCGGGCTGAAGTCGCCGGAGATGCCGGCGAACAGGTACACGTCCGTCTCGCCGACGGTCTTGCGGACGGCGACCGTCTTGCCGATCGTGAGGGCCGCCATCGCCGCGTCGGCCCCGGTGCGCGTCGTCATGGTCTCGCTCCCTTCATTCTCGCCGCCTTCCGGCCACCCTCAGGGATGCCCGATGTAGTCCATCCGGCCCCCGTCCACGGTGAGGACCTGGGCGGTGATGAACCCCGACTCGGGCGACGCGAGGAACGCGACGGCGTTGGCGACGTCCTCGGGCTGGCCGACGCGCCGGACCATCGCCTTGGCGGCGACCGCGGCGAAATCGGCCTCGGTGCGCCCGGCCGCGGCCATGTCCGTGAGGACGAACCCCGGCGCGACCGCGTTCACGGTGACGCCGTGCGGCCCCAGCTCCAGCGCGAAGCGGCGGGTCAGGACGACCACCGCGGCCTTCGTCGCCGCGTAGAAGGTGGTGCCGGTCATCGCGGTGCCCAGCGCGGCCACCGACGTGACGTTGACGATGCGCCCGAAGCCGCGCGCCTTCATCCCGTCCACCACCGCCCGCGTGGCCGAGACCAGTCCGTCGACGTTGACCCGCCGCATGCGCTCGACGCGGTCGACGTCGAAGTCCGCGAGGTCCCCAGGGTAGGACACGCCGGCGTTGTTGACCAGGATGTCCACGTCGCCGAGCTCGGCGGCTACGTGCCGGGCCATCTCGCGCACGGATGCCGCATCCGCGACGTCGGCCCGCACGGCCAGCGCGCGGCCGCCGTGCGCCCGGATCTCCTGGACCACGGCCTCGGCCGCGTCCGTTTGCGCGCGGTAGTTCACGCCCACCGCAGCGCCCGCGCGCGCCAGCCGGAGCGCGATCGCCTGGCCCAGGCCGCGGGATGCGCCGGTCACGAGCGCCGTCCGGCCCTTCATCGACGTGCCCGGCGACGCGTCCCGGTCACAGCCGGAGCCCCGACACCACGTACCGCTGGGCGAAGAGGGTCACCACCAGGGCGGGGATCATCGCCATCACGGCCGTGGCGCTCATGAGATGCCACTCCACTCCCAGCTCGTGGACGAACTGCGCCATCGTCACCGTCAGAAGCGGGGTGCGGCTTCCCGTCAAAATCAGGGCGAAGAGGAACTCGTTCCAGGTGAAGAGCCAGCACAGGATCCCGAGCGCCATGATACCCGGCAAGGCCTGCGGGAGGATGATGCGCAGGAACGCGCCCCAGTGGGAGCACCCGTCGAGGTAGGCCGCCTGCTCGAGCTCGGGCTCCACGCCGTCGAAGAACCCCTTCATCACCCAGCTGAAGAAGCAAACATGCACCGCGACGTGGGGCAGGAGGAGCCCCAGGTAGGTGTCGTAGAGCCCGAGCGACTGCGTGAGGAGGTAGAGCGGCATCACCCAGGTGATGTAGGGCACCGTCCGGAACAGATAGATCGCGGTGAACCAGACCTTGTTCGTCGCCCCCTTGAAGCGGGACAGCATGTAACCGCTCATCACCGTGACCTGGAGCGAGAAGATGGTCGCCAGCACGGCCAGCACCGCGCTGTTGACGAACGATTCCTGGATCTTCGGCGACTTCCAGGCCTTCAGGAAGTTGGCCAGCGTGATGTGACTCCCCCGGTGAACGTAGAACACCTCCGACTCCGGGCGGAGCGCCGTGAGGGTCAGCCAGAACACGGGGAAGAGAAAGAGACCGAGCACTCCGGCGAGGGCGAGACCGACGAACGCCTGCCGCCACCCCTTCGCCAAGGCCCCGCCGGCGCCCGCCCGGCCACCCGCCCGAACGGTCACCGCGACACCTCGGTGATCCGGCGGAGGCCCCAGTAGAGGACGACTCCCACCACCATGATGATGGCCGCGCCGATGAGCGAGGCCGCCGCCCCTCGGTCCAGGTTCAGGAAGACAAAGGCCTCCTTGTACGCATAGATGCTGAACACCTCGGTCGCCCGGCCCGGCTCCCCCTTCGTAATCGTCCACACGGTGTCGAAGACGCGGAAGGCGTCGATCGAGCGAATCACGATCGCGACCAGCAGCACCGGACGGAGGAGCGGCAGGGTGACGTTGCGGAAGATCTGCCAGGCGCTGGCGCCGTCGACGCGGGCCGCCTCGAAGGGCTCGCGCGGCAGGGTCTCGAGGGCGGCCAGGATGATGAGGACGTAGAACGGGGTCTGGAGCCAGACGTCCGTCAGGACGACGATCAGGAGCCCGAGCCAGGGGGTCACGAGCCAGGCCACCGGGCCGAACCCCAGCGCGGTGACGATCACGTTCGCGATCCCGAACTGGTCGTTGAAGATCCACGCGATCATGATCGACGCGACCACCGGTGCGACCATAAGGGGGAAGACGAACAGCGTCCGCACCAGGGTGCGGCCAGGGAACGGTCGGTTCAGCAGCATGGCGATCGCGAGGCCGAGCACCACACCGCCCCCCACCGACGCGAGCATGAAGAAGAAGGTGTTGGGGAGGACGATCCCCAGGAACTGGCTGTCGGTGAGGATGCGCCGGAAGTTGCCCAGGCCGATGAACGGGTGCTCTTCGTCGGTCAGAGAGAATCGGCGGAGGCTCGCGTCCACTCCCATCAGGATGGGCAGGACCTGGAAGACGAGCAGGATGAGGGCGGCTGGCGCGATGAGCGTCAGCGTGAAGCGCCGCCGCTCCCGGAACAAGGACGCGGCGGCCTCGCCGCCCGGCGGGCCGCCGCGCCTCAGGGTGTCGGGGTGGACCTCGGTCACGCGCAGGTCAGGGCGCGAGCGTCCGGCGCTCCGCCGTCATCTCCTCCCGCGCGCAGACCCGATCCGGCAGTTCCACGCGCGTCTACTTCCTCATGATCTCGGACAGCTTCTTGGCGCCCTCGGACAGCACCTTTTCGATGTCCTCCCGCTTGCCGATGAGCGCCTTCGACGCCACGTCGGAGAACGTCGCGTGCACTTCCGGCCACTGTTTGAAGTAGTACGCGGGCACGATGTGGTACGGCGCGTCGATGAGGGTCGTCTTCATCTGAGCGAAGAGCGGCTCCTCC
>DASZOL010000044.1:0-46781 GCA_035550795.1 Candidatus Methylomirabilota bacterium | reverse complement strand
TTCGGGCGCGCGGCCGCGCGCCCGGCACTCGGGCGCCACCACGATCCCGTCCGCCTCGAGCCGCACATCCCCGTGGACGAAGTAGCGTCGCCCGGCGCCGAGGTCCCAGTAGCCCACGGACCCGACCACCGACCGCGACGTCTTGACCTCGATCACGCGGCGCGCCGGGCCGTTCCACCACGCCACCAGGCCCACGAGCCGCACCAGCGCGCGCGCTCTGGCCCGCTCGAGCGCGAGGAACGTCCCCTCGGTGTGAAGCCCGAGCCCCCGGAACCGCGGCGCCGTGTAGACGTCCACGATGCTGTAGTCCCCGCGCCGCAAGCGCAGCGTCCGGCCGAGGTACGGCAGGAAGACGGGGCGCCCCGTCTCCCAGCGCCAGTGCGCGGGCTCGCCGGCGATGGACGCGACCCAGCATTCCTGCTCCTCGTCGAGGCGGCGCCGGATCTCCGCACGCCCTTCCATGCGCGGGGCCGGACCGGCGAGCCACTGAGACGGATCCTCGATCCGGCTCCACCGGGCCCCGGACCGGGGGGGCGGGGGCGCCCACGGGTCGACCGCGCGCACGGTGACGAGGTACTCACGCCGGACGAGCCAGCTTGCGGCCACGATGGGAAGCCGTGGGCCGGTGGCGGCCCAGGTCTCGGCAGCGCGCCGCGCGAGCGTGCGGAGCGGCGTCATCATCGCGCCGAGTTCACCCGCGGCGCAGGCCCGGCGGTCGGGCCGCCGAGCGTCGACCTGATCACCAGCCGCTTGCCGGAGGGGGCGCGCTCGATCGCTCGGGGGTCTCCACGCGCACGGGCGTGCCGGCCGCGAGCAGCATCTCGAGCCGGCGCGCGACCGCCTCGCCGACGGCGGCCGTGTACCGCGCCGTCGGCACCACACGCCGCTGGACCGCTCCCGCCGACTCCTGCACGACCTGATACTCCCACGCGTAGAGATGATGTCGCACTCGGTAAGACGACCTGGACGGAGTCGTCCTCGTTGCCGATGAACTGGTCGCCCGTTGTGAGATCGACGATGGCCAGGCGCTGGACGCCGAGGCCGACGCCCGGGACGCCGTGCAGCCGCAGGCCGCCCGGCCCGCGGTGGTGGAGCGTGGCCGCCATCCGGCCGACCACCTCGCGGGGCGTGGGACGGTCGGGATCGGACCGTGCCACCCCGGCGATGCGGCAGAGGAGGTTCCTCCCCCGGTCACCGATTCCGGCGCCTCGGGCATTGTGGCATGCAGGCTCCGGCGGCAGGGCACCCGCGGCGCTGGAGCGCACGGAACGTCCAGAACGCGGGCACGGTCAGGAGCCAGAACGCGGCGGCGAGCCAGAGCGCCGCGGCCGCGGCCTCGGTGCGGTCGACGAGGACGCCGGCAAGCACCGGCGCCACGCCCATCCCGGCGTAGTAGACGGTGTAGAAGACGCCGAAGCCCGTGCTCCGGCTGGCGGGCGAGAGCGCCTCCCCGGGGAGCGCCACGACGCCCGCCGCCGGCGCGACCAGCAGCCCCACGAGCACGCTCCAGAGCCACGCCGGCTCGCCAAGAGCAAGCGCCGCCGACGCCGCGCCGGCGCCGGCGATGCCGAGCAGTACCACCGTGTCGCGGCGCCGGAGCCGGTCGAGGAGGGCGCCGCCGAGGGGCACGGAGGCGATCGACACCAGCGACGCCCAGCTCACCGTCAGTCCCGCCATCGCCGGCGAGAGCCCGCGCTCGATCAGGAGCTTGGGGCCGAACGCGAGGACACCGACGAAGCCCATGTTCAGCAAGGCCCACGCGACGCCTGCCACCACGGTCAGGCGCAGCTCGGGCGCGGTGATCACCCGCCACCCCGGCGGTCCCGCCGCCGGACCCCCTCGGTCGGGATCCCGGTACAGCAGCAGGACCAGCACCAGCGCGATGGCCGCGTAGACTCCGGTCGACCCGACGGCAACCCGCCACGAGGTCCGGGCGGCCACCCCGCCCAGCGTGGCCAGCGCCAGGCCGATCCCGAGGGGCCACGTCGCGAGCATCACACCGAGGGCGGTGCGCAGCTCGCGCCCGACAAACCAGTCGGTCACGATCTTAGCCATCTGCATGTTGAGCAGGACGCCCCCCGCGCCGGCCGCGAGGCGACTGGCCGCGGCCAGATCGAAGGCGCGGCTTGTCATCAACCCGGCGCCGCCGAGGGTCATCAGCCCGAGCCCGCCCAGCACGAGCGCCCGATCCCCGAACCGCACGGCGAGGAGGCCGCCCGGCAGGGCAAGGAACACGCCAGGCAGGAGGTAGAACCCGATCAGCGTTCCGAGCTGCGCGTAGCTGAGACCGAGGTCAGCCACGAGGAACGGCCCGACGGCGGCGACGGCCTGGAACTGAAAGCCCATCGCGGTACGCGCCACGCTCACGAGAGCCAGGACGGCCCACCGGTTCCGCATCGTCGCCGCGATCCGGGGTCGCGGTGGAGACCGCGGCCTGCGTCACCCGGCCTTCCGGAAGAGCTCGTAGCGCTCCTCGAGGAAGTCCGTGTTCGGCCGCGCCGCCGGGCTGCGAGGCACCGTGATCGCCTTGCCCTGCTCAGCCCGGCCTCGCGGCGCGGAGGCGGGCCGTCTCCTCGGACAGGACCTCCAGCGTGGCGGGGTCGAGGGCGACGCCGTACGCGCGGCGGGCGTGCTCGACGGTGATCTTCTCCTCGAGCACGTCCCGGCGGACGCGCTCCGGGTCGCGCGTCAGCGGGTCGCCCCAGCCGCCGGGGCCCGCGTACACGTGGCGGAAGACGTCGCCGTGCCTGAGGGTCAGCGTGCACTTGGCCGGAAGGTCTTGCGCCACCGGGGTGTCGGGATTCAGCAGGTTCCGGGACGGGGTCCCCTCACACCCGCCCTGAAGTCCGTACGGCAGATGACGCCGGCGGTCGGTGCGGAGCTGGAGGGTGCCCTCCGCCTCCCCGAAGCGGTATTCCCGGACGAGCGCCAGCCCCCCGCGGAACCGCCCGGCCCCACCCGAGTCGGGCAGGTAGCCGTAGCGCTGGATCCGTATCGGGTACTCGGCCTCGATCACCTCGATCGGATTGTTCGAGAAGTTGACGACGGAGCTGCTGCAGGCGTCGATGCCGTCCCTCGTCGGCCGGCCGCCCCACGAGCCGAACAGGAACTCGAGGAACACGAACGGTCGCCGCTCCGCGTCGTAGCCGCCGATGCTGACGCCCGTGTCGCCGCCGACCTCGCAGGCAAAGACGCGGTCGGGCGCAATCTGGGCGAGGGCGCCGAAGACCGCGTTGGCGATCCGGAAGCCCGTGAGCCCCCGGGCCGCCACCGACGCCGGCAGCACGGGGTTCACGATCGTGCCCGGCGGTGCCACGACCTCGATGGGCCGGAAGTAGCCCTCGTTGTTCGGCGGGTCGCCGCCGATCAGGTGCCGGACGCAGGCGTAGACAGCCGACTTGGTGAACGGGATCGGCGAGTTGATGGCGCCCTTCACCTGCGGCGCCGAGCCCGTGAAGTCGGCGACGAGGCGGTCGCCCGCCACCGTCACCGTCACCACGATCGGGATCGGGTCGGGGTCGATGCCGTCGTCGTCGATGTGATCGGTGAAGCGATAGACGCCGTCCGGCATCGCCTTGATCGCGTTCCGCGCGAGCCGCTCCGCCTGGTCCAGGAGCGCGTCCGTGCACGCGGCCAGGCCCTCGCGGCCGTGGCGCTCCAGGAGCTCCCGGTAGCCGCGCTCCCCGGTGAGGCACGCGGCCACCTGCGAGCGCACGTCGCCCAGGACCTCGCGCGGCACGCGCACGTTCTTGTCGATGAAGTCGAAGACGGCCTCGGCGGGCTCGCCGCGGTCGTAGAGGCGAACCGGCGGGATGCGGAGACCCTCCTGGAAGATCTCGGTCGCGTCACAGCCGTTGCCGCCCGGCGTCTTCCCGCCGACGTCCAGCTGATGGCCGATGCTGGCGGACCAGCCGACGAGGTCCGCGCCCGCGTGGATCGGCTTCAGGATGTAGAAGTCGGGCAGGTGCGTCCCGCCCTCGAACGGGTCGTTCAGGATGAACACGTCGCCCGGGTGGATCTTCCCGGCAAACTTCCGCTTCACCGCCGCCATCGCGTCGGGCACCGAGCCCAGGTGGAGGGGAAGCGTCAGCCCCTGGGCGATCAGGCGTCCGTCCGCGTCGCAGAGGGCGCAGGACATGTCCATCGAGTTCTTGAGGTTGTTCGAGTAAGCCGTGCGCACCAGCGCGATGGCCATCTCGTCGACGATCGCGTCGAGGGCGTTCTTGACCAGCTCGAGAGTGATCGGGTCGGTCGTCGTCACGGCCGCGCCCCCGTCGCGATGAGGATGTCGCCGTGCGCGTCGAGGCAGGCCGTCGCCCCGGGCGGCACCAGGGTCGTTGCGTCGTACTCGTCGATGAGCAGCGGCCCCGGCCGCGGGCGCGCATCGAGAGCCGCCCGGGCGAGCACCGGTGTTCCCAGCGTCCCGTGCTCGCGCCCGAAGTGCGCGTGCCGTGATCCCCCGGCCGGGGTCGTCCGGCCGCCCCCGATCCGCACGGCGTGCCGCGCGGCCGGCCGCACGAGCCGCGCGGTGACGCGGAGGTTCACGACCTGGATCGGATCGCCCGGCGCCGCGTGGCCGTACGTCCGCTCGTGCTCGCGGGCGAACGCCGCGGCGAGCGTGTCCACGCCCCCGGCGCCGCGCCAGTCCGCCGGCAGCGGAATCGTCAGCTCGAAGGATTGGCCCGCGTACTTGAGGTCGACCGCGCGGTCCATCGTCACTGGCTCCCGGTACCCCTCGGCGCGGAGAAGGGCCTCGGCCTCGCGCTCCAGCGCGCGGAGGGCGGCGGCCACGGCGTCCACCGTGCCCGGGACCAGCGGGCGCAGGATGCTCCGCACGAGGTGGTGCTCGTTCTCCGACTCGAGCAGGCCGACCGCGCTGAAGACGCCGGGCGCCGGCGGGACCAGCACGGTCCCGATCCCGAGCGAGCGAGCCATCTCCGCGGCGAAGAGGGGCCCGTTGCCGCCGAACGCGACCAGGGCGAACTCCCGCGCGTCGCGCCCTCGCTCGATGGTCACCGCGCGGACCGCGCGCGCCATCCGCGCGCAGCCAACGAGGTAGACGCCGTGCGCCGCCGCTTCCACCGAGAGGCCGAGCGGCCGGGCCACCTGCTCGGCGATCACCTCGCGCGCACGCGCCCGATCCAGGGCAAGCCCGCTCGGCAGCCGCTCCGGGTGGAGGTAGCCGAGGACGACGTTCGCGTCCGTCAGCGTCGCCTCCTTGCCGCCCTGCCCGTAGCAGGCCGGGCCGGGAATCGCGCCCGCGCTCTGAGGCCCGACGTGAAGCTGACCGGCGTCGTCGACGCGCACGAGACTGCCGCCCCCCGCGCCGACCTCGGCGATGTCGATCGCCGGCACCCGGAGGAGAAAGCCGCTCCCGCGGTTCAAACGGCTGCCCTGCGAGAGCATCCCGCCGATCTCGAACTCGCCGGTGCGCTTCAGCGCTCCTCCCTCGATGACCGACGCCTTGGCCGTGGTCCCGCCCATGTCGATGCTGATCGCGTTCGGGCGGCCGATCCGCCGCGCCAACTCCGCCGTCGCGATCACGCCCGCCGCCGGCCCGGACTCGATCACGTGGACCGGGCGCCGGCGCCCGCTCGCCGCCGTCATCACGCCGCCGTTGGACTGCATCACCAGGATGGGCGCACCGACGCCTAGGCGGCGAAGCTCCGTCTCGAGGCTGCCGAGGTACCGGCTCATGACCGGCATGACGTAGGCGTTCGTCACCGCCGTGCTGGTGCGCTCGAACTCCCGCACCTCGGGAAGGATCTCGGAGGAGAGGGTCAGGAGCACGTCGGGCGCGCGCTCGCGGACGATCGCGGCCGCCGCGCGCTCGTGGGCGTCGCTGGCGTAGGCGTGGAGGAACGCGATGGCGATCGACTCCACCCTCTCCCGCACGAGCAGGTCGACCGCCGCCGCCACGCCCGCCGGGTCGAGAGGCGTCAGGACCTCCCCCCGCGGGCCGAGCCGCTCCGGGACCTCCCGGCGCCAGCGCCGGGGCACCAGCGGCGCCGGGCGCTCGAAGTCGATGTCGTAGAGCCGCGCGAGGCGCAGCCGCCCGATCTCGAGGAGGTCCCGGAAGCCCGCGGTGGTCAGCAGCCCGGTCCGCGCCCCGCGCCGCTCGAGGATCGCGTTCGTGGCGACCGTCGTGCCGTGGATCAGCTCGCTGACGTCGGAGGACCCGATCCCGGCGGACGCCATCAGCTCCCGCGTCCCCTGGACGATCGCCTCCGCGTAGTTGCCCGTCGAGGACAGCACCTTCCGCGTGAGCGCCCGCCCGTCCGGCCCGACGAGGACCAGATCCGTGAACGTGCCTCCCACGTCGACACCGAGACGATAGCTCACGGAGACCTCCTGAGGCCGGCCAGGCCGCGCGGGAGGAACACCACGAACACGACGATGACCAGGCCGACCGCGATCAGATTGTAGACCACGCCGACGAAGCGCAGGCCCTCGCTCACCGCGAAGAGCAGGAGCGCGCCGAGGGCCGGCCCCCAGATCGTGCCGAGGCCGCCGAACACCGCCATGCCAATCACGAGCGAGGTCGTCCCCGCCGAGGCCACCGAGGGGCTGACCAACTGGACGTCATATGCGTAGAGGGTGCCCGCCAGGCCCGCGAACGCGGCGCTCAGGCCGAACGCGAGAAGCTTGTACAGGGTGGTGTTGATCCCCAGGCTCGTCGCCAGCACCTCGTCCTCGCGGATGGCCCGGAACGCCCGTCCCGCCGCCGTGGTCTCGCAGACGAACGCCATCGCGGCGACCGCGGCGGCCGCCACGCCGAGCGTGACGAGGTAGCGCGCCTGGCGGAGTCCGAGGGCGCCGGCAGGGAGCCCCGGATACGTCGCGAAGTCGTGGATGCCGAACGGGCCCCCCGTGAGGGCGAGCCAGTTCTGCGCGACGAGCCGCACGATCTCGGCGAGCCCGAGCGTCACCAGCGCCAGGTAGTGCCCGCGCAGCCGCAGCGCGGGGAAGCCCGCCAGGAGCCCGAGCGCGCCGGCCACCGCGGCGCCGAACGGGAGCCCGAGCCACGGCGAGAGCCCCGCGTGCTTGGTGGCGGTGGCCGCGGCGTACGCACCGACGGCGAAGAAGCCGGCGTGGCCGAACGAGACCTGGCCGGTGTAGCCGCTCAGGAGGTCCCAGCTGGCCGCCAGCAGCGCCCAGACCGCGGCCTGAGCCGCGAGCGTGAGCACGAAGGGGTGCGGCACGAGCGCAGGCAGGAGGCCCGCGAGGGCGAGCACCGTCCACCCGGCGATCCACCGGCGGCGGCCGCGGCTCATCCGCAGGTCGCCCGAGACTCGCAGGCCGGAGCGGCGGGCGCGGCGACCCCGGGACCGGAGTCCGCGCCGCGGCCCCGGCTCACCGGACGACCGCCCGGCCGAGCAGCCCCTGGGGCCGGAGCAGCAGGACCAGGATCATCACCAGGAACGCGATCATGTTCTGCCACTCCGACGGGATCGCCATCACGGAGAACGCCTCGACGAGGCTGACGACGAAGCTCGCGAGGAGCGCCCCGGCGAGGTTCCCCATGCCGCCGAGGATGACGATCGCGAAGGCCTTGATGGTCAGCGGGAAGCCGACCGCGGGATACACGTTGAAGAGCGGCGCCATCAGCGCGCCGCCGAGCCCGGCCAGCCCGACGCCCAGCGCGACCGTGAGGGTGAAGGCGCGTCCGAGGGGGATCCCCATCGCCTGCGCGGCCTCCGGATTCTGCGCGACGGCGCGGATGGCGAGCCCCTGGCGGTGGAAGGCGAGGAACGCGAAGAGCCCGGCCAGGGCGACCACGGCGGTCCCGAGCACGAGCAGCCGCTGGTAGGCGACCGCGGTCACCCCGAGGTCCAGGATGCCGCGGACGTGCGGAGGCACGCGGAGGTAGTCCCCGCCCGCCGCGAGGAGCAGGCTCGACTGCAGGAAGGTCGAGAGGCCCAGCGTCAGCACGAGGTAGAGGGGGCCGGCGGGCCGCCGCCCCAGCCGGCGCCGGAGCGGCCCGAGGAGGAGCGGGTGGACGGCGAGCCCGAGGAGAAACGTCCCGACCGCCGCGCCCAGCACGCCCGCGGCGGCGGGCCAGTGGAGCAGCACGATGCCGGCGAAGGCCAGGTAGCCGCCGAGTGCGAAGAACTCGCCGTGCGCCACGTTGATCACGTCGAGGACCCCGAAGATCAGGGACAGGCCGACGGCGAACAGGGCGTACAGGCCGCCCAGGACGATGCCCTGGATCGCGAACTCGAGGAGCGATTCGAGCACGGGCCCGGTCGGCTACGCGGCGGCTTCGCCGAGGTAGAGACGGCGCACCCGGTCCGAATCCCTGAGCTCGGCGGCCGTGCCGTCGAAGGCGTTCCGACCGAGGTCCAGGACGAAGACGCGGTCGGCGACGGCGAGGATCGCCTCGACGTTCTGCTCGACCACCAGCAGCGCGAGCCCCGACCGGTGGAGAGCGACCAGATCCTCGTACACGCGGTCGATCATCCCGGGCGCCAGCGCCGCGGAGGGCTCGTCGACGAGCAGGAGGCGCGGCCGGGTGACGAGCGCCCGGGCGAGCGCGAGGAGCCGCTGCTCGCCGCCGGAGAGGCTCCCGGCCACCTGCCGGCGCCGGTCGCGAAGAAGCGGAAAGCGCTCGAGTGCCGCCTCGACGGCGGCCCGCACCGCGCGGCGGGACGGCAGGGCGTATCCCCCGAGGACCAGGTTGTCGTGCACCGTCATGTCGGCAAAGAGTCCCCCATCCTGCGCGACGTAGCCGAGGCCCCGCCGCATGGCCTGATCGGGCCGGAGCCCGGCCAGCGTCCGTTCCTCGAACGCGACGCGGCCGGCGGTCACCCGGAGGTAGCCGACCACGGTCTTCAGGAGCGTCGACTTGCCGGCCCCGTTCGGCCCGATGATCCCGATCAGGGCGCCGGCCGGCACGCGAAGCGAGACGCCCTGGAGGATCTCGAGCCGGCCGTAGCCGGCGCGCACGTCCTCGACGATGAGCATCAGCCGGCGGCCCCGGGCCGCGGCCGGCCGAGCAGCGCGGCCAGGACCCGCGGATCGTCGCGGATCGCCGCGGGCGGCCCCTCGACGATCTTCTCGCCGTGGTCCATCACCACCACCTTGTCGCAGAGTCCCATGACGAAGGGCATGTCGTGCTCGACGATCAGGAAGGTGCGGCCCTCCGCCCGGAGGGCGCGGACGGTGTCGGCGATCCGGTGGCGGATCACCGGGTGGACCCCCGCCAGCGGCTCGTCGAGGAGGAGGAGGTCCGGCTCCACCGTCAGGTTCATGGCCAGCTCGAGCAGGCGCTGCTGGCCGATCGACAGGGTGCCGGCCAGGGCTCCGGCCTGCCCGGCAAGCCCCAGGCGCTCCAGCCAGGCGGCCGCCGGCGTCTCCCAGCCGGTCCGGCTCCGGCCCATCGCCGCGATGGCCAGGTTCTCGCGCAGCGGGAGGTCGCGGAAGACCTTCACCGTCTGGAACGTGCGGCCGATCCCCCGGCGCGCGATCTCGTGGGTCGGCAGCCTGTCGATTCGCTGGCCGTCGTGGAACACCGCGCCGCTGTCGGGCCGGACGAGCCGGGTGATCAGGTTGAAGACGGTGCTCTTGCCCGAGCCGTTGGGCCCGATCAGGCCCACGACGGTCCCGCCCTCGACCTCGAACGAGCAGCGGTCGACGGCCCGGATGCCGCCGAACGCCCGCGAAAGGTCGCGGACCGCCAGTCTCGGCGGCGGGCCTACTTCTTCTCCCACGCGAACGGCGGCGCCGGCACGAACTTGCCGCTGCCCGCCGTCGCCACCGCCGCTGGATAGATGGGAACCTTCTTCCCGCCCTGGATCTGGACCACGACCGTCTGGATCGGCATCCGGTGCCCTTCGGCGAGGGGCGTGAACCGCCGCGTGCCCCAGGCGGTCACGAAGGTCCCGCCATCCAGCGCCGCCCGCACCTTCTCCGCGTCCAGCGTACCCGCGGCCCGGATCGCTTCCAGCACGACCAGCGTGGCATCATGCGACTGCACGGCGAAGTTGGTCGGATCGGTCCCGGTCTTCTTCCGGTAGGCCGCCAGCATGGGCTCGGAGACTTCCGAGTACCGGGCCGGCCACCACCGGTTGTTGACGATCGCGCCCTCCATCTGCTTCGCGTGCTGGTCGACGAAGGTCTGGGCCGACACCGTCGCCCCCATGTGCGCGATCACGGCCGGCACCTTCAGCTCGTACCACTGGTCGAACAGCACCGGCCCGCTCGACCCGTAGATCTCCCCGATGATCGTCTCGGCCCCGACGCGCTTCATCTTGGCGAGCTGCGGGGTGAGGTCGGTGACCCCGCGCTCGACGAACTCGTCGGCGACCACCTCAACGCCGCGGGCGTTCGCGGCGAACCACTCCCGGGTGAGGCGCGAGAAGTCCCGGCCGGCGTCGGTGTTCTCGTTCAGCATGGCGATCTTCTTCGGCTTCACGTGCTCCGCCACCGCGGCGGCCAGCGAGCGCGCGATGTCGTTCGCGGTGGGGCTCAGCTGGAAGACGAGGCCCATTCGGTTCTGGGCGATCTTGTCGCCGATCTTGAGGGACGCGGCGCAGCAGGCGACCACCGGCGTGCCCGCCTTCTGGAACTCGTCCATGACCCGGATGAAGACGTCGCTCGAGAGGAAGCCCACACCGACGTGGACCCGGTCCACGGTCAGGGCGCGCGTGACGGCGTTGAGGCCGACGTCGCCCTTCCCCTCCGTGTCGTACCAGGAGAGCCGCACCCGGTGCGGCCGGCCGCCCAGGCGCACCTCGCCGATCCGCTCGAGGGCCACCTCGGCCCCCGCCCGCATCTGCGCGCCCACGTCGGCGCTGATGCCCGACAGCGGCGCGAAGGCGCCGAGCCGGATCTCGTCCTGGGCGTCCGCCAGGCCGGGGAGCGCCGCGAGGGCCGTCACGAGCAGGCCGATCACGATCAGCGTCGCCCGCATTCTCATCTCAGTGCCTCCCGTGGCCGTGAAGTGTGTCCCGCGCGTGGCGCGTCTATCTTGGCCGGGCTTGCGGGGCCGGGTCAAGCCAGGCTGCGCGTTGGGGCGCTCCGGCACCTGAATACCCCGGGCAAGCCCGGCATCCAATCGCTCAACAGTCACTACGGTGCCCCACTGCCGCGTCCGGTCTATCATCGCCACGGGCGCGGGAAGCTTCACCACGGCCACGGCCACGTCAAGCGGCACTGGAAGGTCCGACACCACCATCACCATGATCACGACGACGACTAGACCGGCGGCATCGCGTCGTCGACGGCATTCGTGGCGGGCGGCTCGGGGCGCCCGACTGGCTGTTCCGGCTCCGCCACGGCGGCGGACTCGCCGGGGCCCCGATCATCTGCATTCGCCGTGTGGAGGTCGCTCGCGCTCCGCGCGTGTGCTTCCCTGTCGCTCTTCGTTGTAAGCTTCGGGAAGAAGAGTCCACACTGCGGCGACCCCCGCTGACCCGCCACCCGAGGCCATCCAACCACCCGGCGGGTTAGGGGACGTGCCCGGGAAGGGTGGCTGTGCGGCACATGCGTTCGGGCGCCGATCACCGCGGGCTCCGAGGTTGCACCCTGACGCCGCCGCCTGCGGCGTTGTCCTCACCGGAGCCATCGGTCGGGTCAAGGCCAAGGGACCTGCCGTACCGTGACGCGCAGGGGAGCCCGTGCAATCGACGCTGACCGCCGCCGGCCCCGCGGCCGTGGACAGCCTGACGCTCACCTACGTCTTCGCGATGGGCTCCGCGTTGATCCTCCTGGGCGTGATGGCCCTGCTCGCCTATGCGGTGTGGCGCGAACCGGGTTCGGCGAGCGCCGGCCTCTGGATCGTGGGCGGCGGCGTCGTGCTGCCGGCGGTCGTGCTGTCGTCCCTTCTCTTCTACAGCATGCGGATGACGGATGCACTGGCCGGGGCCGTTCTCCCCGGGGCGACGCGGATAGAAGTGGAGGGCCGACAGTGGTGGTGGGAGGTGCGCTACCCCGACGCCGCCGCGGGCCCGGTGGTCGGAGCGAACGAGATCCACCTTCCGCTGGGGGCTGCCACCAACCTCGTGCTGACCTCGCCCGACGTCATCCACAGCTTCTGGGTCCCGAGCCTTGGCGGCAAGGTCGACATGGTCCCCGGCCGCGTCAATCGCCTGGCGCTTCGCGCGGACCGAGCGGGAGTGTACCGGGGGCAATGCGCCGAGTACTGCGGCACCCAGCACGCGCACATGGCGCTTCTCGTCGTCGTGGAGACGCCCCAAGCCTTCGCCGCGTGGCTGGCCGCCCAGGCCGCCCCGGCGCGGGCGCCGATCACGCCCGAGGGCACGCAGGGCCTCGATGCCTTTCACGTGCAGGGCTGCGGCGGCTGCCACACCATCCGCGGCACGGGGGCCCTCGGACGCCTCGGCCCTGACCTCACCCACGTGGCGGGCCGCCGCACGCTGGCGGCCGGCACGCTCGCCAACGGCGCGGCCACGATGCGCGCGTGGATCGCCGACGGTCATGTCCTCAAGCCTGGCAACCTGATGCCGTCATACCGTCACCTGGACGGACAGACCCTCGACGCCCTCGCCGCCTATCTCGCGAGCCTCCGGTGAGCCGGCCCAGTCCGCTTCCGCGCCCTCCCGACGAGCTGCGGCGCCTGGAGGAGGTCTGGGAGTCGCCGCGCGGCTGGCGAGCGATCACCGCCGTGAACAACACGCGCATCGGGCTGCTCTACCTCGGGACCGCGCTCCTGTTCCTCTTGCTGGGCGGCGGCCTGGGGCTGGTCATTCGCGCGCAGCTTGCGGTGCCGGGCAACACGCTGGTGGGTCCCGACACGTACAACCAGGTCTTCACCATGCACGGCAGCGTGATGATGTTCCTGTTCGCGGTGCCGGTGGTGGAGGCGATGGGCGTCTATCTGCTGCCCGCGATGCTGGGCGCCCGGGACTTGCCGTTCCCGCGCCTGAACGCGTACGCTTTCTGGGCCTACGCCATCGGCGGCCTGGCCTTCTTCGCGTCCCTCTTCGCCGGGCGGGCGCCGGACGGCGGGTGGTTCATGTACCCGCCGCTCACCAGCGGCCGCTTCGCTCCGGGACTGGGTGCCGACTTCTGGCTCCTCGGGATCGGCTTCATCGAGATCTCGGCCATCGCCGGGGCGATCGAGCTCATCGTCGGCATCCTGCGCACGCGGGCGCCGGGCATGTCGCTCGGGCGCATGCCGATCTTCGCGTGGGTCATGCTGGCGATGGGCGGCATGGTCATCTTCGCGTTTCCGCCCCTGATCCTCGGCACCCTTCTGCTCGAGCTGGAGCGCGCGTTCGGCTGGCCCTTCTTCATCGCCCAGCACGGCGGGGATCCGCTGCTCTGGCAGCATCTCTTCTGGTTCTTCGGCCACCCGGACGTGTACATCATCTTCCTGCCCGCCGCCGGCATGGTCTCCATGATCGTGGCCAGCATGGCGCGGACGCCGCTCGTCGGCTACCGCTGGGTCGTGGGCGGCATCCTCGGGATGGCCGGTCTCAGCTTCGCCCTCTGGGTCCACCACATGTTCGCGGCCGGGCTGTCCGTCCATTCGATGCACGTCTTCTCGGCGGCGAGCATGGTCATCGTCATCCCTAGCGCGATCCAGGTGTTCGCATGGCTGGCCACGCTGCGCCGCGGGCGCGTGAGGCTCGCCACGCCGATGCTGTTCCTCCTCGGGTTCTTCTTCATCTTCACGATCGGCGGGCTCACCGGCGTCATGCTCGCGGTGGTGCCGTTCGACTGGCAGGCGCACGACACCCACTTCGTCGTGGCCCACCTCCACTACGTGCTGATCGGCGGCATGCTCTTCCCGCTCTTCGCCGGCTTCTACTACTGGGCGCCCACGGCGAGCGGCCGGACGCTGTCGGACCGGCTCGGCCGATGGGTGTGCGGGTTGCTCTTCACCGGCGTCCACGTCACGTTCCTCCCTATGCATCTCACCGGCTTGCTCGGCATGCCGCGCCGCGTTTACACCTACCCGTCCGGGCTCGGGCTGGAGTGGCCGAACCTCGTGTCGAGCCTGGGGTCGGTGCTGATCGCGGCCGGCGTCGCGCTCTTCCTCGTGGACGTCGGCCGCCACCTGCGAGTGGCCGACAAGATCGACGTCAACCCGTGGGACGCGGGCACGCTGGAGTGGCTCCCGCTCGGCAGGTACGGCGCGCGCAGCATCCCTCTCGTGGAGAGCCGCGAGCCGCTGTGGGACCGCCCGAGCCTCCGTGACGAGGTGGACCGCGGCGAGCACTATCTGCCGGGCACCGCCACGGGACGGCGGGAAACGCTCGTGACGAACTGGGCCAACGCCCGCCCGGAATACGTCGCGATCCTGCCCGGCTCGGGCTGGCCCCCGGTCCTGGCGGCGGTCGGCACCGCCGCCTTCTTCCTGCTGCTGACCGTGCAGCTGCCGGGCGCCGCCATCGTGGGCGGTGTGCTGGCCCTCGCCATGATCCTCGTGTGGGCCTGGGGGACCGACCAGGGGCCCGGCGCGGGCCCCGTGGAAGTCGGGCATGGCGCGTGGCTCCCCACGTACGTGACGGGACGACTGGCGCACTCCTGGTGGGCGATGATGGTGGTGATCGCCGTCCTGGGCACGACGTTCGTCTCGCTCGTGTTCTCGTACGCGTATCTCGGGCTGGTCGGGCCGGGGGACTGGCCGCCGGCGGTTGCCAAGCGCCCGTCGGGGCACTGGCCGGCGATGGCCGCCGCCGCGTGGCTGGGCAGCGCGTGGCTCGTCGCGGGGGCGAGCCGCGCCCTCGCCGTCGGCGCGACCGGACGATTTCGAGTGCGGCTCGGGCTCGGCCTGGGCCTGGTCCTGCTCGCCACCGCGCTCGACGGAGCCTCCCAGTGGCGCGCGGGGCTGACGCCGGACCGTCACGCGTACGAGGCCACGGTGGCGACGTTCGTCGGCGTCCAGGCCGTGACGGCGGCCGCGGTGCTGATCCTGGCGCTCTACACGCTGGCCCGCTCGTGGCGCGGTCTTCTCGATCGGGCCCGCCGGGTCACGCTCGACAACACGATGCTTCTCTGGCAGTACGCGGTCGCGCAGGGAGTGCTGGCTCTCGGCGTGGTGCACCTGCTTCCGTGGATCCTCGGCTGAGGCCGATGGCCGGGACGGACGAGCCCGCGATCGACAGCGCGGTGGAGCTTGCCGAGGCTCTCCTCCGCGAGGCGCGAGCACAGCAAACCCCCGAGGAGCGCGCCCAGGCCAGGAAGCTGGCCCGCATGATGGCCGACCCCCACGGCAAGGAGCTGACCATCGCGCTGGCGGACCAGGCGTTCCGGAGCCGCCGCCCCGAGCGGATCGCCGACCAGCTCGCCCATCTCCTCGAGCGGTACGGGGTGCCCCGGTACATGGACTGGTGGGAGCGGGTCGCGCTCCAGCTGGGCGGCGCCATGGCGCACTACCTCCCGAGCCTGGTGGTGCCGCCCATCGTGAGCCGGCTGCGCCACGAGACGCAGAACGTCATCCTGCCCGGGGAAGACGAGGACCTCCGCCGCTACATCGAGGAGCGGCGCCGGGCAGGGCTCAGGTTGAACCTCAACCAGCTGGGCGAGGCGATCCTCGGCGAGGGGGAAGCGGCGCGCCGGCTGGAAGCTTACCTCGCGCTCCTCGCGCGTGACGACGTCGAGTACATCTCGGTCAAGGTCTCGTCGGTCTTCAGCCAGATCGATCTCGTCGCCTTCCGCGCCACCGTGGCGCGCGTCGCCGAGCGCCTTCGCACGCTCTACCGCACGGCCGCCCGGCACCGGTACCGCCACCCCGACGGGCGGGTCACGCCGAAGTTCATCAACCTCGACATGGAAGAGTACCGCGACCTCGACCTAACGGTGACCGCGTTCCGGGAGGTTCTGGACGAGCCGGAGTTTCTGCCGCTCCGCGCCGGGATCGTACTCCAGGCCTATCTGCCCGACTCCCACCGGGTGCAGCGGGCTCTCACCGCGTGGGCAATCGCCCGGCGGGACCGCGGCGGCGCACCGATCAAGCTGCGCATCGTCAAGGGCGCGAACCTGGCCATGGAGCGCATCGAGGCCGCGGCGCACGGCTGGACGCAGGCGCCCTACGAGACCAAGGCCGAGGTGGACGCGAACTACAGGCGCATGGTGGCGTTCGGCTGCCGGCCCGAGCACGCGGAGGCCGTGCATTTGGGCATCGCGAGCCACAACCTCTTCGACATCGCCTACGGCCTCGTCCTGCGCGAGGCGCACGCCGTCGCGCAGTGGGTCGAGTTCGAGATGCTGGAAGGCATGGCCAATCACCAGGCGCGGGCGGTCCAGGCGCGGGCGGGCGGCCTCCTCCTCTACGCGCCCGTGGTCAGGGCCGAGGACTTCCACAGCGCCATCGCCTACCTGGTCCGCCGGCTCGACGAGAACACGGCGCCCGAGAACTTCCTGCGCCACGTGTTCGACCTCGAGCCGGGCACGCCGGAGTGGGCCACCGAGCGCGACCGCTTCCTGGCCGCGTTCGGCATCGAGGCCGCCCTCCCCGACGCGCCGCGCCGGACGCAGGACCGGGCGTCAGAAGCGGGCGCGGAGCCCGTCGCGCGACCGCTCGACGCCGGGTTCGAGAACGATCCGGACACCGACTGGACCCTCGCGGCAAACCGCGCGTGGATCGAGGGCGTCGTCTCCCGGTGGCGTGCCCGCCCGCCGGAGAACGTCCTGCTCCAGGTCGGCGGCGAGCTTCGCGGCGGGGTGCGGGAGGAACAGGGCCGCGATCCGTCGCGGCCGGGGCGCGTCGCGTACCGCTACGGGCTGGCCGGCCCGGCCGACGTCGATCGCGCGCTGGCCGCGGCCCGCGCCGCGCAGCCGGGCTGGAGACAGCGCCCGTTCGGGGGGCGCGAGGCGCCGCTCGAGGCGTGCGCGGCGGCTCTCGTCCGCCGGCGCGGTGACCTCATCGGAGCGATGATCCTCGACGGCGCCAAGACGGTGGCCGAGGCGGACGCCGAGGTCTCCGAGGCCGTCGACTTCGCTCGCTACTACGCGCGCACGCTGCGGGCGACCGCCGGCGAGCTCGACGGCTGCCGGCCGGAGCCGCTCGGCGTGGTGGTCGTGACGCCGCCCTGGAACTTCCCGCTCTCGATCCCGGCGGGGGGGGTGCTGGCGGCCCTCGCCGCCGGCAACGCCGTCATCCTCAAGCCGGCGCCGGAGGCGGTGCTGGTGGGATGGTGGCTGGCCCGCTGCCTGTGGGAGGGCGGCATCCCGCGCGACGTCCTCCAGTTCCTGCCCTGCCCCGACGACGAGACCGGCAAGGCGCTGGTGACCGATCGGCGCGTGGGCGCCGTCGTCCTGACCGGCTCGGTGGAGACGGCCCGGCTCTTTCTCGGCTGGCGCCCCGATCTCCCGCTGTTCGCGGAGACGAGCGGGAAGAACGCGCTCATCATCACCGCGCTCGCGGATCGCGACCAGGCCATCCGGGATCTCGTCCGCTCGGCGTTCAGCCACAACGGCCAGAAGTGCTCGGCGGCGAGCCTGGCCATCTGCGAGGCCGAGGTGTACGACGATCCGGCCTTCCGCCGCCAGCTTCGGGACGCGACGGCCAGCCTCGCCGTGGGCAGCGCGTGGGAGCTGACGAGCCGCATCACCCCGCTGACCCAGCCCCCGGGGGCGGCGCTCCGGCGCGCGCTCACCGTCCTCGACGAGGGCGAGGAGTGGCTGCTCGAGCCCAGCCCGGCCCGCGACAACCCTCAGCTCTGGTCGCCCGGCATCAAGCTCGGCGTGCGGCCCGGGTCGTTCTTCCATCGCACGGAGTGCTTCGGCCCCGTGTTAGGGCTCATGCGCGCCGAGGATCTCGACCAGGCGATCGCGCTCGCCAACGCCACCTCGTTCGGGCTCACGAGCGGCATCCAGTCGCTGGACGATCGCGAGATCGCGCGCTGGATCGACCGGCTCGAGGCCGGCAATCTGTACGTGAACCGCCCCATCACCGGGGCGATGGTCGGCCGCCAGCCCTTCGGGGGCTGGAAGGCCTCCTCCGTCGGGCCGGGAGCGAAGGCGGGCGGCCCCAACTACGTGCTGCAGCTCGCGCGCTGGCGCCAGGTGGCACCCCCACCCGAAGACGGCGAGCCCTTGCCGGAGCCGATGGCCGCGCTGCTGGAGCGCTGCCTCGCCGCGCTGCCGGAGGCGCAGGAGCGCGCGCTCGTCCAGGCCAGCGCGGCAAGCTACGCGCGGGCGTGGCGCCGCCACTTCAGCCAGGAGCACGATCCCAGCGCGATCCTCGGCGAGCGCAACGCCTTCCGCTATCGACCCTGCCGGGGCGTGCTCGTGCGGGGCACCGCCGGCCCCGCGCTCTGCCAGGTGGCGCTGGCCGCCTGCGCGGCCGGCGTGCCGCTGACGGTGAGCCTGTCGCCGGACTCCGCGCCCGCGGCGTCGCTCGGGGAGTGCCGCGGCGTGGAGCTCGTCGTCGAGGCCGACGCGGGGTTCGTGGAGCGGCTGGCGCACCCGGACGGTCCCGAGCGCGTGCGGACCTGGGAGCCGGTCTCGACGGCGGCGCGCGCCGCCGCCAACGCGATCGGCCTCGCCGTGATCGAGGCGCCCGTCCTCGCCAACGGCCGCCTGGAGCTCCGCTGGTACCTGCGCGAGCAGGCGGTCTCGCGCGTGCTACACCGCTACGGCAGCCTCCCGGAGCCCGCCGCCGGCGAGTGACGCGCGCCGGCCGGACGGAGACGCCGAGACCCCGCTCACCCCTCCCGCCGGTGGAAGCCCGGCACGACGTACGTGGCGAGCTGGTCGAGCTGGTCGAGCATCCGATCGGACGGGCACATCGGCCGCAGGATGAACTTGGATCCGCCGCCCGCCACGTACTCCTCCAGACGCTCGTTGACCAGGGCGGGTGGCCCGAACGCCGTGCACTGCACGAGGGTGGCGTCGTCCACGCGGCCGCGCGGGATGAAGGGGTCGGCCAGCGCACGGGCGGCGGCCGGGTCGGGGTCGAGGCAGTAGTAGAAGAGGGCGCCGAAGTGGTCGACGGGCACCTCCCGGCCGGCCTCGGCGGCGAACGCCTGCGTCTTCTCGACGCCGACGCGGAACTGGGCCGGCGCGATGAAGGACGGGATCCAGCCGTCGCCGAGCCGGCCCGCCCGCCGCATGGCCGCCTCGCTGTTGCCGCCGATCCACAGCGGCATCGGCCGCTGGACGGGCTTCGGCAGCACCGTGATGCGGTCGAGCCGCCAGAACTCGCCGGCGAACGTCACCTCCTCCTCGCTCCAGCACCGCCGCATGATCTGAATGGCCTCGTCGGTGCGCCGGCCGCGCTCGCGGAACGGCACGCCTGCCGCTTCGAACTCCCGCGGCTGGTCGACGCCGATGCCGAAGGCCGGCAGCATGCGCCCGTTGGAGAGGTAGTCGACCATCGCGATCTCGCGCGCGGCCATGACCGGGCTGCGGAACGGCGTCACGAACACGCTCGGCCCGAACTTGAGCCGGCTCGTCCGCGCCGCGACGGCCGCCATCGCGGTCATCGGCTCGGGCACCGGGAGCGGCGAGGACAGCCGCTCCGAGAACCACAGCGAGTCGATCTCGCTCTCCTCGCAGAGCTCGACGAGCCGCCAGAAGAAGTCCCGGCCAGCCGGGCCCGCCGGCCACGGCCCCGGCATCACGCCGATGCGGTACTTGATGCGCATGGCCGCGACTCTATCACGCGAGCCGAGCCCCCGGCGCGCGCCGCCGACCGCCGCGCTATGTCGTGGCAGGCTCCTGGCTTGGCGTGATCCTGCCCTCGCCGTCGTCACGACGCCGCGGGCCGGCGGGCCACAGCTGGCTCCATCCGGCGTACCCGAGCCCCCGTAGCCTGCCGTGCGTCGGCCCGGGACCGCCACGCGCCGCGGCCATCTCCTCGCGGATGGCTTCGAGGAGAGCCTGGAGGTACGGGCTCCCCTGTCCCGCGACGCGCTCGAGCGGCGGGAGCACCTCAGCCAGTTCCGGCCAGCGCTCCAGCATCGTCAGCACCACCGCCTCCATGCGGCGGAAGAACCAGAACGGGGGCGCGCCCTGCTCAGAGACTTGCCGGCGGAGCCGCGCCACGTCGGCGCGCGCCCACGGCGCCGTACGCCCGCAGCAGCACGCTCTCGCGCTCGAGCGGCTCGGCCTGGAGCGGCGCCTCGGCGCGGGACAGGAGTGCCCGCGCCTCCGCCGGCCGGCCCTCGAGCGCGTGGGCGACCGCCGCGAAGGCGCGAGTAGTCGTGACGGCGTAGCAGAAGGCGGTGCCTGCGCTCGCCGCCACCAGCTGCTCGGCCTCCGTCGCGATCTCGCGCAAGGCACGCCAGTCCCCCCGGGCCAGGAGCACGTGGCACTGCTCGCGGAAGCTGTGCGTCCGGAGGTGCGGGCCGCGGGAAGCGCTCGCGGCCAGGAACCGCTCCGCGAGGCGCTCGGCGTCGCCGAGCCGGCCGGTGGTTGAGGGCGAGGGTGGCGCGGAACTCGAGCTGCCGATCCGCCGACGAGCCGCTGGCCGGATCCAGGGAGTCGAGGCGCTCGTAGAGGCGCTCCGCCATCGCGAAGTCACCGACCCGGTTCTGCAAGATGGCCGCGTGCCCGAGGCACGACGCGAGGGGAGCGGGATCACTGAGCTCCTCGGAGAGCCGCAGGGCCTCGACGAGCGCGACCGGGTCGTGGGACCGATAGGCGTCGAGAGCCAAGAGACGCGCCAGCGAGCCATTGTCGCTGGCGCGACGTGCCGCGTCCTTTCCCTCCTGGAGCAGCACCTCGATGACACCGTCGGTCGGCGCCTGTCGAAACATGCCGGACGTGTAGACGGGCAGCTCGAGGACGCTCGCGTAGACGTCGGCCGGCGGGGCGGTCCCGGCGTCGCGGCACACGTCGCGCGCCCGCAGATAGTGGGCCCAGGCCTCGTCAGCATCGCCGCTGGCTGCGTACGCCGCGGCGATGGCGCGCTCGACGCCGGCCACGTCGAGCGGGGCGCTCGCGAACCTGAGCGCCCGCCGGCACGTCTCGACCGCGCGGGCATAAGCGGCGCGATCGGCATAGCGTTCGCCCGCGGCCAGATGGATCCGGAGGGCCGCCGGTCGGAGCGCCGGGAGGTCCCCGCTGCCCTCCCACACCCAGTCCCGCGTCAGCCGGCCCCACGACCTCCCACAGATGGTGGGCAAGGACCTCGGCGTCCGCCGGGCAGACTCCTTCTCTGGCGTAGCGAGCGTGGAGCCGCATCCGGTCCACCGTGGTCAGGCGCCCGTATGCCACATCCCGGACGAGCGCGTGATGGAAGCGGTAGCCGCCCGCCGCGGGGTGGAGGTAGACTCGCTCGGCGAGACGCTCGAGCGCGCCGGCGACGGGGATCGGATCGCGGTGCGAGAGTAGCGCCACGTCTCGGGCGTGAATGTCTCGCCGACGATCGCGGCGCACTGGAGCAGCTCGCGATCCGGCAGCGGCAGCTCCTCGAGGCGCGCGCCGATCATGCCGCGCAGCGTCGACGAACAGCGCGGTGACGACCCGCCGCTCGAGCCGCTGCTCGCGCATGCGCCCCGCCCCAGCGGGCGTCAGCCTGACCCGGTCAGCCCCGGCAAGTGAGGCTGGGCGGCTAGTCGCAGGCGTTGGGCGGGCCGCCGGGTCGACGGGGGTCGCGGCCCGTCCCCCCCACGGCCACCAGCCGCGCGGCCACGGCGTCGGGCACCGGGTAGCGCCGCGTCGCGGGGCCGGCCTTGACGACCTGGCCGGGCAGGACGCGGCCGACGACCTCCTGCACGCGCCGCGAGACGGCGAGCAGGCGGTCGAGATCGACGCCGGTCTCGACGCCCATCGCGTGGAGGCAGTGGACCAGGTCCTCGGTGCAGACGTTGCCGGAGGCGCCGGGTGCGAAGGGGCAGCCGCCCAGCCCGCCGATCGAGCCGTCGAAGTGCGTCACGCCGCACGCCATCGCGGCCAGGATGTTCGGGATCGCCATCGCGCGCGTGTCGTGGGTGTGGAGCGTCCACTCGACGCCGGGGAAGCGCGGCCCGAAGCGCTCCAGGATCTCCGTCACCTGGCGCGGGTTGGCCATGCCGGTCGTGTCGGCGAGGGCGACCGCGCGCGCGCCCATCTCGACGAGCGACCCGACCACCCACTCGAGGCGCTCGACCGGCACGTCCCCCTCGAACGGACAGCCGAAGGACGTCGAGACGGCGCCGCTCACGGGTACCTTCGCCCGCGCGGCGACCTCGAACACGGCGCGTAGCTTGCCGAGCGACTCGGCCACCGGCATGTTGACGTTGGCGAGGTTGTGGCTCTCGCTCGCCGAGACGACCGTGTGGATCGCGTCGACCCCCGCGTCGACGGCGCGCACGGCGCCCTTCTCGTTCGGCACGAGGGCGACGTACTGAGTCCCGGGCCGGCGCCGTATCCGCGCCATCACCTCCTCGGCGTCCCGCATCTGGGGCACGACGTTCGGATGGACGAAGGACGTGACCTCGATCCGCGGCAGGCCGGTCTCGGCTAGGCGGTCGATCACCTCGACCTTCGTCTCCGTCGGGATCCACTCGGGCTCGATCTGGAAGCCGTCCCGGGGACCGACCTCGCAGATGGTCACGCGTTTCGGCAGCGTCATCATGGCTGGACTCCCGGCACCTCGGCCATCGTGTGCGGTCCGGCGGACAGGCCCCTCATGCCGATCGACCGTCGAGCAGAATCGTCCACGGCTCCACCCGGGCGACCTCCAGCAGCCCCGCCTTGCTCCACGGGTCCTCGGCAAGGCGCGCCCGGATGGCCTCCGTGCTGCTGGATTCGATCACCAGCAGGGTCTCCTCGCCTCGTCCGAGCGGGCCGCCGAGGACGACGAATCCTCCCGCCACCAGGGCGTTCATGAAGTCGGCGTGCTCCCGCCAGAGGGCTTGCTCCCGCATGGGCCTGGAGGCGTTCCAGGCTGGCCCCCGGACGCGGTGGACCGCGAAGTACACGGGTGGGCCCCCTGCGCTCACCAGTCTACGCCCGCCGCGCGGGAGCTCCACCCACGGCCTGGACCGGACGGCCGCGATCGGACGGCGTGGGTCGAACGGCCCTGGCCCCTGGTGTCACGGCGCCACGCCGAGCGCCTCGGCCATGGCGCGGAGGTGCGCGGGCGCGCTGCCGCAGCAGCCGCCGACGATGCGCACGCCCGCAGCGACGAGGCGCCGCGCGGAGTCGGCCATCTCCGCGGGACTGCCGCGGTAGACGGCGCGGCCGTCCTCCAGCACGGGCAGGCCCGCGTTCGGCTTGGCGACGAGCACGGCGTCGGGCGCCGAGGCCCGCATCGCGACCATCGCCGGCAGGAGCTCCGCCGGCCCGAGCCCACAGTTGCCGCCGACGGCGGCGGCGCCCAGCGCGGTGAGCTCCTTCGCCGCCTGCTCGGGGCTCACCCCCATCATGGTGTGCCCGTGCGTGTCGAAGCTCATCGTGACGACGACGGGCACGCGCGGCGCGGCTTGGCGGACACCCTCCAGCACCGCCTCGACCTCCTCCAGCGCTGACATGGTCTCGATCCAGAACACGTCGACGCCTCCCGCGTGGAGGGCGGCCGCCTGCTCGGCAAACCCCTCCACCGCGTCGTCCCGCTCGAGGTCGCCCAGGGGCGCGAGGATCCCCCCGCTCGGCCCGATGTCCCCCGCCACCACCGCGTCGCCGCCCGGGGCGTGCGCCGCCTCCGCGGCCAGGCGCGCCGCGGCCTCGTTCAGCTCGGCGACGCGCGTGTCGAGGCCGTGGAGGGCGAGGCGGAACCGGTTCCCGCCGAACGTGTTGGTCAGGAGGATCCGCGAGCCAGCCGCCCGGTAGGCCTGATGGACGCCGCGGATCACGTCGGGCCGCTCGACGTTCCAGCGCTCGGGCGAGTCCCCGGACGTGAGGCCCGCTTCGAAGAGCATCGTGCCCATGGCGCCGTCGGCCAGGATCGGGCCCGGCGCCGCCCGGAGAGCCGCCCAGCGCGCGCCGTCAGGCAAGCGCGGCCCCCATCTTCTCGGCCATGAGACGCTTCGCGGTCTCGACGGCCTTCGCCGCGTCGCGGCAATAGGCGTCGGCCCCGATCGACTTCGCGAAGTCGGCGTTGAGCGGCGCGCCACCGACCAGCACGATCAGCTTCTCCCGGAGCCCGGCCTCCTTGAGCGCCTGGATGACCACCCGCATGTAGGGCATGGTCGTCGTGAGGAGCGCGCTCATCCCGAGGATGTCGGCCGCGTGCTCGCGGACCGCGTGGAGGAACTTCTCGACGTCCGTGTTGATGCCGAGGTTGACCACCTGGAAGCCGGCACCCTCCATCATCATCCCGACCAGGTTCTTCCCGATGTCGTGGATGTCGCCCTTGACCGTGCCGATCACGAGCGTGCCGATGCGCGGCGCCCCGGTCTCGGCGAGGAGCGGCCGCAGGACCTCCATCCCCCCCTTCATCGCCTTCGCCGCCATCAACACCTGGGGCACGAAGAGCTTGCCAGTGCGGAAGTCCTCACCGACGACGTCCATCCCGGCGATGAGGCCCTGAGTGAGCGCCTCGTAGGGCGTCAGCCCGCGGCGGAGGAGCTCGTGCACGCCGGCCACGACGGGCTCGGGGTGGCCCCCGTAGAGGTTGTCCTGGATCTGCTCCAGGAGTTCCTCGAGCGGCAGGTGGCCGAGATCCTCGCTCACCCGGGAACCCTCGCGCCACGAGACTTGACCGGACGATCCTGATCGGACGGCCCTCGGCCTCTGGCGGCCTGTGGGTTCATGCTTCGGCCTGCTGGGCGAGCCGACGGCGGCGTCGCTCGGCCCGGTCGGAGAGCGCCTCGTCGGGAGCCCGCGTCCAGCCCTCGGGCGGGGCGAACTCGGCCGCGACCATGCCGGCGAACTCCTGGCGGAGGCGCGCGTCGACCTCGGGCGCGAAGAGGCTCGGCGCGTCGCGGGTCAGGATGTCGCGGACCCGCAGCATGGCGCGGCCCTGGGCGTCGAGGCCGCCCTTCTCCAACCAGCCCTGGCGCGGATCGCGGTCGGCGATCTCGGGCAGGAAGCCCGTGGTCCGCATGCGCTCCAGCGTGTGGAGGTGGTCGGCGAACATCCCCCCCGGCCCGACCTCCCGGATCACGTCGAGCGCGAAGTTCTCCTCGGTCAGCTCGAGGCCGCGCTGGATGCGGCGGAGCATCGCGACGATCTCGTCGTCGATGACGGCCTTCGCGAAGTCGAACGACATGAGCGCGTCGAGGAGCCCGGCCATGTTGAAGAGGTGGTTGCCCGACAGGAGCGCCGCCACCCCCGCCATGCCGGTCTCGAAGCCCGACTGGGCGTCGTTGACCTTGGCGTTCGAGAGGCCGATGTAGCCGCCGCAGGGCACGCCGTAGAAGCGCGCCATCTGGGCGACACCCATGAAGAGCATCCCGGTCTCGATCGCGCCGGGGACGTAGGCTCCGGTCCGCATGTCGGCCACCGTCGGGAGGCTCGAGTAGATCGTCGCCTTCCCGGGCCGGACCATCTGCTCGAGGACGACCGCCGCCAGGAACTCGGCGTTCCCCTGGACGAGAGTCCCCGCGAGCGTCAGCGGCGAGGTCAGTCCGGCGTTCGGCACGAGGGTCGGGTGGCCCGGCAGGCCGTGCTCGGCGTAGTAGATCAGCGTCTCCGTCGAGTCGTAGTCCATCGTGAGCGGCGAGACGCACGGGCAGTAGTGATGCGTGATGAACGGGCGCTCCATGTAGGCGCCCTTGCTTCCCGCGATGATGTGGGCGAGCTTCAGGATGGAGTCCAGCTCCTCTGGCGGCCCGCTGATGCGCACCGGCTTCCGGCAGTACTTGAGCGCCGCGTAGAGGCGCGTGACCGAGAAGAAGGCGGGCGGCGCGTCGTCGGCCAGGGTCGACACCGAGAAGATGTCGTAGTTTGGCAGCTGGTCCACCAGGCGCGCGATCCGCGCGATGTCCGCCGCCAGGGCCCGGCGCGCGACGCCCGTCGCCGGATCGACCATGTCGGGCGCCGAGCTGCCGGAGATCACGACCGGGGCGTCGTCGGGCACCGTCCGGTCGAACTGGGGATCGCGCGCGCGGAACGTGAACTTCGGCGGGATGCCCGCGCGGTGTTGCTCGACCACTCCGCGCGGGAAGCGGACGTTCTCCCCCCCCGCTTCGACCTTGCAGCCGTGCTTGGCGAAGATCTCGCGCGCCCGGGCGTTCCGGACGAGGAGCCCGACCTGCTCGAGGATCTCCAGCGAGGCCTCGTGGACCCGGCGGACCTCGCCCTCGGTCAGGTACGCTGCGGGTGTGCGGATCATGGCTGGCTCCCCCTGGCGCGGCACGCGCCCCGCGCGCTGGCCATCCAGCCTACCAGAGCGGCCGGTAGCGCCCAAGCGGGCGACCCCCAGCGGGCGGCCGCCCGGCCCCGCCGCCGGCGCACGTTTCACGGACGGCCGGCCGCGGGGTCCTACGTACGGCGCCTCAGCCGGACCACCGCGGCGACACCTACCAGGAGGAGCGAGGCCGTGAGCAATCTAGAGGTCGTGAAGGAGATCTACCGGGCGTTCGGGCGGGGCGACGTCCCGGGCGTGCTCGCGCGATTCCACGCCGACGCCGAGTGGCGGCTGGCCGAGGGCCACCCCTACGCGCCCGACGGCGAGGCCTGGATCGGCCCCGGCGAGATCGCACGGAGGTTCTTCATGCGCGGCCCGGCAGCGAGTGGGAGGGATTCAGCCTCGCGCCGGGACGGTGGCACGACGCCGGCGAGACGGTCGTGCTCGAGTGCCGCTACGCCGGGACCTACCGCCTCACCGGGAAGCGTCTCGACGCGCAGGCCTGCCACGTGTGGACCGTGCGAGACGGCAAGATCCAGCGCTTCCAGCAGTACATCAACACGGTCCACCTCCGGGACGTCATGGGTGCCGCGTAGCGCGCCACGCCGGCCGGGTGGCAGGAGTCGCCTTGGGGTGGAACGCCGCGTGGACGGCGGCGTGCCCCGATCCCGCCACCGGGCGAGTGCCTGTCAGAACGGGCCCAGCTCGGCGGCGAGGAACTCGCGGGTGCCCGGCGGACCGGTGAGCTCCAGCCAGACGGGGCCGCCGGCGGGCTCGACGGTGAGCCGGAACCGGAGGAACGCGCAGCACCGGCGCTCCAGGTCGAGGAACGTCGCCAGCATCGCGAGAGACTCCGGCCCGGCGGCGAAGCGGAGGGCGACGCCGTCCGGGAGAGCGCGGGCCTCCCGCCGGCTCCGGCGCACGTCCGCGAGGACGCCGGCCCGCCGCCGGGCGAGCTCGGGCTCGGTCAGGCTGCACGCGACGGGCAGCTCGACCATGGCCCCCCGGCCTATCCGCCGCCACTACTCAAAGGTGAACGTCGAGCCGGTGGAGCTCACGACCAGCTCCTGTCCCATCCGCTGGGCGATCCGGACCATCGCCTCGGCCCCCGTGCAGTGCTGGGGCACGAGGTAGTCGACCTCGAACCCTCGGAGCGCCTCCACGACCCGGTCGATCCGCGCGGCGTCGAGGCCGGAGAGGTGGAAGCCCCCGAGCACGGCGTGGATCTTCGGCACGCCGCTCACGCGCGCCGCGTGACGGCAGATGCCCACGATCCCGCGGTGGGAGCACGACGTCACCACGACGAGGCCCCGGTCCCGGACGTGGGCGACGAGGGTCTGCTCGCCGATGAAGGTGTCCTGGACGAGCGCGCCGCCCTCCTCCATCCGAAGCGACGGCGGGATCGCCTCGTACGGCTCGGTCTCGCGCATCTCCCCCGAGAGGAGCACGCCCTCGGCCAGGACGAGAGGCTCCGGCACGTCGACCACCTCCAGGTCCCAGCGCGCGACGTCCTCGCGGTCGAGACGGCCCAGGGACACGCGATCCCCGTCTCGCTCCATCCAGCGGGCGACGTAGTGGTTGGAGTGGCCGTAGAACCGGAGCCCGGGCCGCATCCGGCGGCGGTACGCGGACAGGAAGCCGAGGAGACCGCCGAAGTGATCGGAGTGGCCGTGGCTCAAGGCGAGGGCGTCGATCGCGCCGGCCTCGAGGCCGAGCTCGCGGAAGTTGTGGGTCATCGAGTCGGCGGTGAGCCCGAAATCGAACGCGATGCGCGCCGTGTCTCGCCCCCGGGTCACCTCGACGTGATGCGCGAGGCCATGCTCCGCCCGCAGGTCGGCGATCTTCCGGGCCCGCGTCACGCTCCAGCGGCGCGCGACCTTCTCGTCCGGGCGCAGGATGTCGACCGAGTTGTCGACGACGGTCGTGACGCTGACACGATCGACCGGCGGCAGGCTCACGGGGCCCACACCTTCGCGCGCGGCCGGCGGCGTGCGGTCATCACCCGGCCCCCGCCCTCAGTACGACCGCGGGAGGCCGAGGACGTGCTCGGCCACGTAGGCCGTCACGAGATTCTGGTTGACGGGCGCCGTCTTGTAGAGGCGCGCCTCTCGGAACTTCCGCTCCACGTCGTACTCCTCGGCGAAGCCGTAGCCGCCGTGGCAGTCGACGCAGGCGTTGGCGGCGTCCCACGCGGCCTCGGCCGCGAGGTACTTCGCCATGTTGGCCTCGGGGCCGCACGGCTGACCGGCGTCGAAGAGCGCCGCCGCCTTGTTCCGCATGAGCTCGGCCGCCTCGACGGCCATGTGGGCCTTCGCGATCGGGAACTGCACGCCCTGGTTCGCCCCGATGGGCCGTCCGAAGACGACGCGCTGGTTCGAGTACGCCACCGCCTTCTCGACGAACCACCTCCCGTCGCCGAGCGAGTCGGAGGCGACCAGGATCCGCTCGGCGTTCATCCCGTCGAGGATGTAGGCGAAGCCCCGCCCCTCCTCGCCGATGAGGCTGTCGGCCGGGATCTCCATGTTGTCGAAGAAGAGCGCGTTCGTGGAGTGGTTCATCATCATGCGGAGCGGTCGGACCTCCAGCCCCTGCGCCTGGCGGAGGTCGAAGAGGAAGACGGACAGCCCGTCGGTCTTCCGCTTCACCTGGTCGACGGGCGTGGTGCGCGCGAGGAGCAGCATCAGGTCGGACTGCAGCACGCGCGAGATGAAGATCTTCTGGCCGTTGACGACGTAGCGGTCGCCGCGGCGGGCGGCGGTCGTCTGGAGCTTCGTCGTGTCCGACCCCGAGTTCGGCTCGGTCACCCCGAAGGCCTGGAGGCGGAGCTCGCCGCTCGCCAGCTTCGGCAGGTAGCGCCGCTTCTGCGCCTCCGACCCGTGCCGGAGGACCGTCCCCATGATGTACATCTGGGCGTGGCAGGCGGCGGCGTTGCCGCCGCAGGCATTGACCGTCTCCAGGATGAGCCCGCCCTCCAGGATGCCGAGGCCCGCCCCCCCGTACTCGTGGGGGATCAGCGCTCCCAGGTAGCCCGCGCGGGTCAGCTCGGTGACGAACGCCTCCGGGTAGGCGCGTTCCTGGTCGAGCTGCCGCCAGTACTCGCCTGGATAGCGCTTGCAGATCTCGGCCACGCCCGCCTTCAGGGCGCGCTGCTCGGCGGTCAAGGCTGCGTTCATGGACACCATGGCTGGTCCTCTCGGGGGGCGGCGGGCGGGCGCCTCGCGCGGGCCCGGACCGGCCGCCGGCGGCTGGTCCCCTCGCCCCGACCGTAGCAGACCGTCGCCGGGCCGCGCAACGGGCCCGCTCGCCCGTCAGCGCCCGCGGAAGCGGGGCTTCCGGCGCTCGTTGAACGCGCGCACTCCTTCGATCCGGTCTTCCGTGGCCACCGTCGCGTTGTAGGCCTCGATGGCCAGCACCATCCCGGTCTCGAGGTCGGTCTCGCCCCCCCAGGCGATCGCCTTCTTCGCCTGGCGCACGGCCACCGGGCCGTTGTCCGCGATCGTGGCCGCGAGGTCGGCCGCCCGCGCCCGCGCCTGCCCGCGCGGCACGAGGTGGTTCACGAGGCCGACGGCCCGCGCCTCGGCCGCCTCCACCCGCCGGCCCGTGAAGATGATCTCCTTCGCCAGCGGAGCGCCCACGATGCGCGGGAGGAGCTGCGTGCCGCCGACGCCTGGAAAGATGCCGCGGGTCACCTCCGGCAGCGCGAAGACCGCGCTCTCGCTCGCGACGACGAAGTCCGCGAGCAGGGCCAGCTCCCACCCTCCGCCGAAGGCGAACCCCTCCACCGCGGCGATGACGGGGGCCGGGCACCGCAGGATGGCCGCCGCCGCCTGCTCGAAGATCACGTGCTGCGCGCGCCAGGCCTCGTCCGTCATGCCCTCGCGCTCCTTCAGGTCGCCGCCGACGGAGAAGGCGCGGTCCCCGGCGCCGGCGAAGATCACCGCCCGGACCTCGGGCGCCGCCGCCGCCCCCCGGAAGCACGCCCGCAGCTCCTCCCCCATGGCGGTGTTCATCGCGTTCAGGACCTCGGGCCGGTGCAGCAGGACGGTGAGGACGTACCCGTCGGCGGACCGCTCGAGCCGAAGCGTGTGGAAGCTGGGCTCGGTCACCGGGGTCTCACGCCGGCAGCGGCCAGTCGACGACGCCCTGCGCGCGGAGCTCGCCCATCTCGACGGCGCCGAGGCCCAGCTCGCCGAGCACGTCCACCGTGTGCTCGCCCACGCGCGGCGGCGGCCGGCGGGGACCGGGGCGCTCCCCCCCGAGCCGCACGGGCAGCGCCACGGTTGTGAGGTCGGGGATGTCGGGGCGGGGCGTGGGCACGAGCATGTCGCTGGCCTTGGTCTGGGGATCCGCGACCACCTGGTCGACGGTCTGCACCGGTCCCGCGGTGACGCCCGCGGCGCGCAGACGGTCGAGGAGGACCGCCGTCGGCCACGACCGCGTCAGGGTCTCCAGGGCCGGTACGAGCTCCCCGCGGTGGCGGACGCGATCGGGATTCGTCCGGTAGCGCGGATCGGCCCCCAGTTCGGGCCGCCCCAGGGCCTCGCACAGGCGCCCGAACAGCGCGTCCGTCGGCGTCGTGATCATGAGCCAGCCGTCGGCGGTGGGAAACGCCTGGTAGGGCACGATCATCGCCGCCCCGGATCCCTGCGGCTGCGGGACCTCTCCGGTCGCCAGGTACCCCATGAGCTGGTACGGGATCCAGCCGAGGGCGGTGTCGAAGAGCGCCGTGGTGACCTCGGTGCCCACGCCGGTCCGATCGCGCTCACGCAAGGCGGCCACGACGGCGAGGGCCGCCCACATCCCGGTGCCCATGTCCACGATCGACGTGCCGGCGCGGACCGGGGCCTGGCCCGGGTGGCCCGTGAGCCGCATGAAGCCGCTGTAGCCCTGCATCATGGGGTCGTAGCCCGGATAGTCGCGCAGGGGGCCGCGGGTGCCGAAGGCCGTGACCGAGCAGTACACGAGCCGCGGGTTGAGGCGACGCGCCTGGGCGACGCCGAATCCGAGCGCCTCGGCGTTCCCGGGCCGGAAGCTCTGCACGAGCACGTCCGACCGGCGGACGAGCCGCTCCAGCACGGGCCGTGCCGACGGCGCCTTGACGTCGAGCGCCAGGCTCCGCTTGTTCCGGTTGAACGCGAGGAAGAGCGCGCCCTCGGGCCCCCACATGGGCGGCGCCCACGCGCGCGTCTCGTCACCCCGGCCCGGACGCTCGACCTTGACCACGTCGGCGCCGAGGTCCCCGAGGATCTGCGTGCAGTACGGCCCCGCCACGTTCTGCGTGAGATCGAGCACGGTCAGCCCCGCGAGCGCCGTCACGGCGATCAGTATAGCCTCGCCGGGCTGCCGGCGAGGCGGGGCGCCCCGGAGCCGCTGCCCGGATTGACGGGCCGGTCGAGGAGCCCCAGAATGCGGGCGTGCCTATGTTGGTTGACCAACCAAGAAACCGCCTGCGCCTACCGCGCGGCCACCCGTGAGCCCCCGGCCCAGGGTCGCCGCCGCCCGCCGCGCGGCGATCGTCCGGGCGACGGTCCGGTGCTTGGCCCGCGACGGCTATGCCGGGCTCACGATGAAGCGGATCGCCGCGGAGGCAGCCGTGAGCCCCGGCATCCTCCACTACTACTTCCGCGACAAGCGGGCGATCCTGGCCAGCGCAGCCGCCGCCGTCACGGCCGACCTCGACCGCCGGGTGGCGACGGAGGCCCGCGGCGCCCGCAGCGCCCGCGCGCGCCTGCGCGCCTTGCTGCGCGCGTGCCTCAGGGTCGCCACGGAGAGCCGCGACTTCTGGACCGTCTTCATCGAGCTCTGGGGGGAGGCGCTCCACGATCCGGAGCTCGCCCGACTGAACCGGCACGCGTACGCGCGCGCCCGCCGGTTCCTGGCGGCGACCGTGACGCGAGGGACCGCCGCCGGCTCCTTCCGTGGCGTGTCGCCCGACGAGGCCGCGGTGGTCATGCTGGCCCTCGTCGACGGCCTCTCGCTCCAGCTCACCTTCGACCCCGGCCTGATGCCGCTCGGCCGCGCGGTTCGTGTCGCCGAGGAGGCGCTGAGCGCCTATCTCGCGCCGCGCCCGGGCAGGCGGGAGACATCCCATGACTGATCCCGGAAGCGGCGCCCGGACCCGGACCCTCGACTACTTCAGGACGCGCGCGGCCAGCCTGGACGCCCCGCGAATCCGCGCCCGTGTGCGGGCCGCCGGCGCGGAGCTGGAGGCAACGCTGGCGGGCCTCGGCGAGGCGGACGCGCGGCGGCCGCTCGGGCCGGAGGAATGGACGGTCGCGCAGGTCGTCGACCACGTCGCCCAGTCGACGGTCCGGGCGGCCGAGGAGCTCCGGCACCTCCTGGCGGGCCGCCGGCCTCCGGGTCCGCCGGTCTACGAGAGCCTGCTCTCCGGCGCGGCCCACCGCGTGCCGTGGTCGGAGCTGGTCGACGGGCTGCGCGAGGCCAACGCCGCGCTGGACGCCGTCCTGGGGGCGGCCCGCCGGGCGCCGCCGGGCGACGGGACAGCCACCGCCCGCACGATCCTCACCGCTGGGCCACCGGATCCGGGGAGCGAGCCAGATCTGTTCACCGCCGAGCTCGGCTGGAAGGAGTACGCCCTCGTCCAGCGGCTCCACTTCCTGGACCACCGGGAGCAGATCCGGCGACTGCGGGCGGCGCTGGGGGTCCCGGCCTGAGGACCGGCGCAGCTCGTGGGCCGGCTATCGCACGACGACCTCGCCTCGCATGGACGCGTGCCGCGCGCAGAAGTACGGGTAGACTCCCGGGTCGGAAAACGTCGCGCTGCCGCTCACGCCCTTGCCGGCCAGGCGGACGTCGAATCGGCCGTCCGGGCTTCCCGGCATGCCCGAGGTCACGGTGTGGGTGATGTCGTCCTGATTGGTCCACATGACGCGGGTGCCGGCGCGGACCTCCAGGGCGCCGGGATCGAACTGGAACACGCGGATCGCCGCACTCGCGACGGCTCCACGCTGGGTGCGCGCGGCTCCGGTGATCCCGAGCGCCAGCACGAGGGCGACGCCCATCCCCACCAACCGTCGATGTCGCATGGAGGTCCCCTTTCTCGTGGACCCCGGCCACCGCGGGGTCCTCTCGCTCACCCCTCTCTACGGGCCGGCTGAAACGGCTGGATTCAGTCCCGGCGGCGCGCTCGCTGGACCCGAACGGCGTTCCAAACGTTGCGTCGTCGGGGGGGCCTCTGATAGGATGCCGGCGTTCCCCAACTCCGCGTCACTTCGACGGTGGACGCGCGGCGGGACTGGCGAGAGGTGGCATCGTCGAGGGGGAGGTCCGTGCCCGCTACGCGCCTCGTCTGGCTCATGGTCGCCGTCTCGCTCGCCCTTCTCCCGACCTTGGCCCGGAGCCAGGAGCGTCAGCGGCTCACCCTGGAGGCCGGGACCCCGGTCACCGTGTACGCTGACCGCGTTGAGAACCTGGACCGCGAGCGGCTCCTCCTCGCTGAGGGCAACGTCCAGATCGAGCAGGGGGACGTGCGCCTGGAAGCCGACCGCGTCGAGGTCAACACCGAGACCGGCGAGGCCGTCGCCACCGGCCGCGTGGTCCTCTTCGACGGCCGGGACCGGCTCACCGGCGAGCGCATCGAGTACAACCTCCGGTCCGGGACGGGCATCGTCTACAAGGCGGAGGGCGTCGCGGAGCCCCATTTCTTCTTCGCGGGCGACAGCATGGAGCGGTTCGGCGACAAGGCGTACCGCATCGGGCGCGGGGTCTTCACGACGTGCGAGGACGAGCCCCCGCCATGGTCCGTTCGCCTGGGCAAGGCCACTGCCTACCTCGATGACTACATGTGGGGGACCAACGCCTCCTTCTGGGTCTGGAAGGTTCCGCTCGTCCCCTTCATCCCGTTCTTCGCGACGAGCCTGCGGAAGGACCGCCACAGCGGGCTCCTCACCCCGACGTTCGGGACTAGCAACGAGAAGGGCTTCTACGCCCGCCAGCCGGTCTACTTCGTGCTGTCCGACAGCCAGGACCTCACCCTGGCGCCGGCCTACTTCGAGAAGCGCGGCTTCGGGATCGGCGCGACCTACCGGTACGTCAGGCGGGAAGGCTCGCGGGGCGAGCTCGACGGCTTCTACCTCCACGACACGAAGGAGTCGCCGGACTACGACGCGGACCGCTGGGTGGCGAGCCTCCGTCACGAAGAGGTGATCACGCCGCGGCTGATCCTCAAGGCGGACGTCGCCCGCGTCAGCGACAACCAGTTCCTGGAGGACTTCGGCAACACGCTCGACGAGCGGAGCCGGCAGCGCCTCGAGTCGACCGTCTCGCTCTCGCAGCGGTGGGAGAAGTGGAACTTCGTCGGCCAGCTCTTCTTCTACCAGGACCTGACGACCGAGGAGCCGATCGAGCTGAACCGGCTCCCCGACCTCCGCCTCAACGCGTTCCAGCAGCCCATTCCGGGCTTGCCCGGGCTCCTGTTCGAGCTGGACAGCTCCTACGTCAACTTCGTGCGGGACATCGGGTCCGAGGGGCAGCGGCTCGACCTGGCGCCACGCCTCTTCTACCCCTGGTCGCCCGGCGGGTTCTTCACCCTCACCCCCCGGGTCGGCGTCCGCGAGACCATCTACGATACCGAGGTCGTGGGCACCAAGGTCGACCGCGGCTTCATCGTCGAGGACACGCGGAAGGACCTGACCGTGCGCTCCCTCTTCGAGGCGGGGGCGGACCTCGACGCCCGCGCGTACCGGGTGTTCGAGCTCGGCGGCGATTTCGGGATCGAGAAGCTGCAGCACGTGATCGAGCCCCGCGTGAGCTACAACTTCCTCGACGGCGACGATTCGAAGAACTTGCCCCAGTGGGACGGGATCGACACGATCACGCCCGGGCACACCGTCACCTACTCCCTCACCAACCGGCTGAAGGCGCGCGCGCTGGGGGAGGAGGACCGCCCGGGCCGCGTGTGGGAGGTTATCCGATTCACCCTCAGCCAGACCTACACGGTCGAGCCGGACCCGATCGTGACGACGGTCGTCGGGACGCCCGCGCCTCCTCCCACCACCACGACGGCCGCGGCGCGCCGGCGGAGACTCGCCCAGGAGCCCGAGCCCATTCCGCTTCCGACCCCCACGACGACGACGGTGAGCTTCACACCGAAGCGGCTGTCGGACGTCTTCGCGGACCTTATCTTCGAGCCGCTCTTCGGCGTGCGGTTCCGGGGGACGGCGTCCTTCGACCCCTACGAGGCGCGAGTCACCTCCGCCACGACCGACTTCTTCTACGAGGCGACGCGCTGGCGCGCCGCCTTCGGCACGCGCCACGGCGACAAGGGCGAGCTCGTCTACATCCAGTCCTCCCTGCAGGCGAGGCTCGGCACACGCTGGACCGTGCGGTTCTCGAGCGACTACAACGTCGACACCGGGACCGTCATCGAGAACCGGATCGAGGTCGACTTCCGCGAGCAGTGCTGGGGCATCACCGCCGCCTACATCGACCGGGTCGACGAGGACGAGTTCCGGATCAGCGTGAACCTGCTCGAGCTGGGGCAGTACGGGTTCGGACGGGGGTTCGCCGGCTTCCAGTGAAGATTCCCCAGTTCGACCTGACGCGGCAGTACGAGCACATCGAGCCGGAGATCGAGGCGGCGATCCGAGGCGTCCTGCGGAGCGGGCGGTTCATCCTGGGGCCGGAGGGGGCCGCCTTCGAGGCCGAGTGCGCCGCGTACCTGGGCGTGAGCCACGCGATCGGCCTCGGCTCGGGCTCGGATGCGATCAAGCTCATCCTACAGGCGGTGGGGGCCGGACCGGACACGGAGGTGATCACGCCCGCGTTCTCCTTCGTCGCCTCCGCCACGGCCGCGCTCCAGCTGGGAGCCCGGCCGGTCTTCGTCGACATCGAGCCGGCCACCCTGACGCTGGACCCCGACCGCGTCGCGGCCGCGATCACGCCCCGCACGCGGGCGATCCTGGCGGTGCACCTCTACGGGCTGCCGGCCGCGATGGGCTCGCTCCGCGTGCTGGCGGATGCCCACGGAGTCCATCTCCTGGAGGACGCCGCCCAGGCATTCGGCGCGACCCTCGGCGGGCGCCACGTGGGCGGGCACGGGCAGGCGGCGGCGTTCAGCTTCTACCCGACGAAGAACCTCGCCGCGTACGGCGACGCCGGCCTCGTCACGACGACCGACCCCGAGCTCGCCGGGCACCTCCGCCGGGCGCGGAACCACGGCGAGACCGTCAAGTACAGTCACGCCGAGCTCGGGTGGACGGCCCGCCTGGACGAGCTGCAGGCGGCCATCCTCCGGGTGAAGCTTCGCCACCTGCCGGAGTGGACCCGGGCGCGGCAGGAGATCGCGGCGCGTTACACGAAGGGCCTGGCCGGGCTCCCCATCGTCCTGCCGCCGGAGCGGCCCGGAGCCACCCACGTGTTCCACCAGTACACGCTCCGCACGCACCAACGCGACGCGCTCATGAAGCATCTGGCGGACGCCGGGATCGGCACCGCGTGCCACTACCCGCTCCCCATCCCGGCGCAGCCGCTGTTCCGCGAGCTGGGCTATGACGCGGTACCCTTCCCCGCCGCGTGGTCGGCCTCCCGGGAGGTCCTCTCGCTTCCGTGCTTCCCCGAGCTCCGGCCCGACGAGATCGACACCGTGGTCGCCGCCGTCCGGGGCTTTTTCGAAGGAGACCGTTGATGCGGGTGTTAATCACGGGATTCACCGGCTTCGTCGGCAGCCACCTTGCGGACTACCTCGTCGCCCGCGGCGACGTGGAGGTGTTCGGCGTTCACCGCTGGCGAAGCCGGATGGACAACGTCGAGCACCTCGGGACCCAGGTGCGGCGGGTCGAGTGCGACATGCGCGACGCCGCCGGCGTGCGCCGCCTGCTGCGCGCCGTCCGACCGGACCGCATCTTCCACCTGGCCGCCCAGAGCTATGTGCCGACGTCCTGGCTCGCGCCTGCCGAGACCCTGGCCGGCAACGTCCTCGGCCAGGTGAACCTGTTCGAGGCGCTCCGGGACCTCGGCCTGCCGGCCCGCGTCCACGTCGCCGGGTCCAGCGAGGAGTACGGGCTGGTCCTGCCCCAGGAGGTTCCGATCCGGGAGGACGGCCCGCTCCGCCCGCTCTCCCCCTACGGCGTGTCGAAGGTGACCCAGGACCTGCTGGCGTACCAGTACTGGAAGAGCTATCAGCTCCACGTGGTCCGCACGCGCGGCTTCAACCACACGGGGCCCCGGCGGGGCGAGGTCTTCGTCACCTCCAACTTCTCCCGGCAGGTCGCCGAGATCGAGAAGGGCCTCCGCGAGCCGGTCGTCTGGGTCGGCAACCTCGAGTCGATCCGCGACTTCACGGACGTCCGCGACATGGTCCGGGCGTACTGGCTGGCGCTCGAGCGGGGCCAGGCCGGGGAGGTGTACAACATCTGCTCGGGCCGGGGCTACTCGGCGCGCCAGGTGCTCGACATCCTCCTGGGGCTGGCCCACGTGAAGGTCGAGGTGCGGGAGGATCCCGCCCGGATGCGCCCGTCCGACGTCACGCTCCTCGTCGGCGACTGCGGGAAGTTCCGCGCCGCCACCGCGTGGGAGCCCACGATCCCGTTCGAGGTCACGCTGAAGGACTTGCTCGAGCACTGGCGGAAGCGCGTCTAGGCAAGGCCGCAGCGTGAAGGTCCTGATCACCGGTATCGCCGGCTTCGCCGGCAGCCACCTCGCCGAGCTGGCCCTGCGTGAGGGCGCGGAGGTGATCGGCACGGTGCTGCCGGACGCATCGACCGACAATCTCGCGGCCGTGCAAAAGGACGTGGCTACCATCGGCTGCGACCTGACGGAGGCCGGCGCCGCGGCGGCGGTGCTGCGGGCGACGCGCCCGGACCGCGTGTTCCACCTGGCGGGGGCCTCCGTGGTGAGCACGTCGTGGGCGCTCCGGGCGGACGTCCTCCGCACGAACCTCGAGGCCACCTACCAGCTCTGCGAGGGGCTGCGCCGCCATCCGGTCCCCTGCCTCCTGGTCTCTTCGGGCGAGGTCTACGGGGTCGTTCCGGAGTCCGAGCAGCCGATCTCCGAGAACCGGCGCTGGGCGCCGGGCTCACCCTATGCCCTGTCGAAGGCCTCCCAGGAGCTCTACGCGGGGTACTACGCGCGCTCCGAGAGCATTCCGCTCGTGATCGTCCGCGCCTTCAACCACGTCGGCCCGCGCCAGGGGCTCGGCTTCGTGTGGAGCGACGTCGCCCGGCAGGTCGCCGAGATCGAGAAGGGCAGCGGTCCCGCCGTCCTCGAGGTGGGCACCACGACGACGCGGCGCGACTTCACCGACGTCCGTGACATGGTGCGCGCGTACTGGCTCCTGCTGGCCCGAGCCCAGCCGGGTCGGACCTACAACGCCGCCTCGGGCAAGGCCACAGCAATCCGGGAGGTCATCGACGGGTTCCTCGCGCGCGCCGCGCGTCCCATCGAGGTGCGCCAGGTCCCCGAGCGCGTCCGGCCGATCGATATCCCCCTGCTCGTCGGGGACGCGAGCCGGCTCCGAACGGTCACCGGGTGGGCGCCCGAGATCCCGCTCCGGCAGAGCCTCGACGACGTGCTGGACGACTGGCGGCACCGCGTCTGAGCGGGTACGCCGGCGCTCGGCGATAGAATGAAGGGTCATGGCAGGGCACCTGGCTGACCTGTACCGCTACCGCACCCTGATCGGGACGCTGGTCCTGCGGGAGCTCCGGGCCCGCTACCGGGGCTCCTTCCTCGGCTTCCTGTGGTCCTTCCTGAACCCGCTGCTCCTCATGCTGGTGTACGCCCTCGTGTTCTCGATCTACCTGCGGGTGCCGATGGAAGGGTACGCGGTCTTTCTCTTCTCCGGGCTCCTCCCCTGGCTCTGGTTCTCGTCCTCGCTCGGCCACGCCGCCGGCGTGATCGTCGGCTCGGGGGCGCTGGTCAGGCGGGTCCTCTTCCCGGCGGAGGTCCTGCCGCTGGTCTCCGTCCTGGCGAACCTGATCAACATGCTCCTGTCGCTCCCGCTCCTCTTCCTGTTCTTGCTGATGTTCGGGATCCGCCCGCACGCAGTGCTGGTGTTCCTGCCCCTCCTCCTCGTCCTCCAGTTCCTCCTCACGACCGGCCTCGCGCTCGCGCTGGCGGCGCTCAACGTCCACCTCCGGGACGTGGAGCAGATCCTGACCAACGCCCTGACCTTGCTGTTCTTCCTCTCGCCGATTCTCTATCCGGTGTCGACGGTGCCCACGACGCTCCACGTGACGGACGCCTTGGCCGTGCCCCTCCGGCCGCTCTACTTCCTGAACCCGATCGCGGGGCTGGTGCAGAGCTACCAGAACATCTTCTTCTTCGGTCGCGAGCCGCACTGGATCCATCTCGGCACCGTGACCGTCTGTGCGGTCCTCGCCTTGGTCTGCGGATGGCGGGTGTTCGATCGGCTGCGCGACAGCCTGGCCGAGGAGGTCTGAGGGCCCGTGAGCCGGACTCCCTCGGGCGCGGAGATCGCGATCTCGCTCACGGACGTCTCGAAGCGCTTCCGCCTCTACCGGGGGCGCCAGGTCTCCACCGTGAAGGATTTCTTCGTCCGCGTCTTCCTCGGCCAGGGCGGATCCGGCCTGTTCTCGGGCGAGGAGCTCTGGGCCCTCCGGAACGTGACGCTGGACCTCCATCGCGGACGCATGGTCGGGATCGTCGGGTCGAACGGCTCCGGCAAGTCCACCCTGCTCAAGCTCCTCGGGGGCATCCTGAAGCCGACCGCGGGCCAGGTGTCCGTGCATGGGCGGGTGTCGGCGCTGATCGAGCTTGGCGCCGGCTTCCACCCGGAGTTCACGGGGCGGGAGAACGTCTTCATCAACGGCGTGCTGCTGGGCCTCACCCGCGCGGAGATCCGCGCCCGATTCGACGAGATCGTCGCCTTCGCAGGCCTCGAAGCGTTCGTCGACAGCCCCGTCAAGACCTATTCGTCGGGGATGTACATGCGCCTTGGCTTTGCCATCGCGGTGACCGTCGACCCGGACGTCCTCTTGATCGACGAGGTGCTCGCCGTCGGCGACGAGGCGTTTCAGCACCGGTGCGTGGCCAAGATCCAGGAGTTCAAGGCGCGCGGAAAGACGATCGTGCTCGTCTCTCACGACCTCGGCAGCATCGAGCGGCTCTGCGACGAGGCGGTGTGGCTCGACAAGGGACGGCTCCAGGCTCACGGCGAGACCCGCGAGGTGGTCGGCCGTTACCTGGACCACGTGGCGCGTGAGGAGGCCCGGGCGCTGGGGGTCGAGCACGACCGGGCCGAGGCGGCGGCCCGCACCGGCACCGCGGCGCGATGGGGCAACCGGGAGATCGAGCTGACCCGCGTCCACCTGTCCGACCGCGACGGCCACGAGCGCTACCTGTTCGAGACAGGCGAGCCCTGCACCCTTCACCTCACGTTCCGGGCGCACCGACCGGTCGCGGATCCCGTCTTCGGCATCGGGGTCTTCCGGAAGGACGGGGTCTGCTGCTACGGGACGAACACCGCGGTGGAGGGGCTGACGTTCGGGAAGGTCGACGGCGAGGGTGAGGCCACGATCGAGATCGAGCGGCTGGACCTGATCGAGGGGGAGTATCTCCTCGACGTGGCGGTCCACGCGCGCGACGGCCACCCGTACGACTACCAGAGCCGCCTCTACACGTTCGCCGTGCGATCCCGCGTGCGGGATACGGGCGTGGCGCGGCTGGCGCACCGGTGGCGGCTCCAGCACGGCGGCGGAGAGGAGCCGTGAGCACACAGGCCGCGGACCGCCCCGACGGGCGCGCGACCGAGAGCGCGGTGGACGCCGCCCGCCTCATGGAGGAGATCAAGGAGCGCGTGCGCGAGCGGCGGGCCTCCGGCTTCTACTCCGAGGAGGAGGTCCGCCGCATCACCCAGATGGAGATCGAGCTCGCGGAGAGCGCGCCGACGTTCCAGGACGAGCTGGAGGAGCACCTCGAGCGGCTGAACGACGGATGGGACACCGCCGCGGAGCCGGTGATCTCCTCCCACCGCGCCGGGGTCGGCGGCCTCATCGTCGCCGCGAAGAAGCTCCTCCGCCGGGCAACCCGGCCGTACATCACCCTGATCCTCGCCCGCCAGGTCGAGTTCAACAGCGCCTTGCTCCACCTCCTCAATGCCTTCGTCCTGCCCGTCCGGGACGGGCTGGCCACCCTCACCCGCCGACTCGAGGACCTCTCCCTCGACCTCCAGGAGCGCCTGACCGTCGAGCACGCGGAGCGGCAGCGGAAGGAGCGCGAGCTCGCCGACCGCCTGGGCACGCTCACGGCGTCGGTGGAGAGCCTCCGGGCCGAGCTGGACCGCGTCCGCCAGCCGACGGGAGCGGCGGGCCTGCCACCCCCGTCGGCCGTGCCGCCGGCCCTCGGCGCGCTGCCGGCCGCCGCGTACGTCCGCTTCGAGGACCGTCACCGGGGGACCCGCGAGGAGATCCGGCATCGCCAGCGCGAGTATCTCGACCTCTACGCCGGCGGGGGCCCGGTCCTGGACGTGGGTTGCGGGCGCGGCGAGTTCCTCGAGCTGTGTCGCGAGGCGGGCATCGAGGCCCGCGGCATCGATGTCGACGCCGCGATGGTGGCCCGGTGCCGGGAGGCGGGCCTCGCGGCCGAGCAGGCCGACGCCATCGCGTACCTCGACGCTCGGCCCGACGGTGAGCTGGGCGGGGTCTTCTGCGCCCAGGTGATCGAGCACCTCCCCCCCGAGGCGCTGATCGCGCTGGTCCGGCTGGCCTACCGCAAGCTCCGGCCGGGCGGGGTGCTGCTCTGCGAGACGCCGAACCCCGCGTGCCTCACCGTGTTCTCCGGCGCGTTCTACGTCGACCTCTCGCACATCAAGCCCATCCATCCCGAGGCGGCGCGGTTCGTGCTCGAGGCCGCCGGGTTCCGCGACGTCGGCATCCGGTACGTCAACCCGGTCCCGGTCGACGGTAAGCTCCAGCGGATCGAGGCCTTCTGGTACATGCGGCGCTACGAGGAGGCCTTCCTCAGCCAGATCAACGACAACTTCGAGCGCCTGAACCAGCTCCTGTGGGGCGCGCTGGACTACGCCGTGATCGGGCGGCGGCCGTGAGACGCCTCCTGCGGTGGCCGCGCGCGAAGCCCGCCGAGCACCCCGCGGAGCCCAGGGGGGCCGGGGGAGGACCCCGTCTGGCGTTCGTCGTGCCCCGCTACGGCGCCGACGTCGTGGGTGGCGCCGAGACCCTCGTCCGGGGGCTTGCCGAGCACGTCGCCGCCGAGGGCAGCCGCGTCGAGGTGTTGACGACCTGCGCGCGGGACCACCTGTCGTGGAAGAACGCGCTCCCCGCGGGAGCGAGCCGGGAGGGGGGCGTGGTGGTCCGGCGCTTTCCCGTCCAGCTCCGCGACACGCGCCGGCACGCGTGGCTCCAGCAGCGGATCCTCCGCGGCTCCCGGCTCCGTCCCCGGGAAGAGGCCCGCTGGGCGGCGGAGTCCGTGGGGAGCGTCGAGCTCTTCGACCACCTCGCCCGGCGACAGGCGGACTACGACCTCGTGTGCTTCGCCCCCTACCTGTTCGGGACGACGCTCCGCGGGGTGCCCCTGACCCCGGGGCGCGCCGTCCTGATCCCGTGCCTCCACGACGAGCCGTTCGCGCATCTCGGCATCGTCCGCGACACGTTCCAGGCCTGCCGGGGGTTCATCTTCAACTCGCCGCCGGAGGCCGCCTTGGCCGAGAAGCTCTACGGGATCGGGGACCGCCCGGCCGGCGTCGTGGGCCTCGGCTTCGACCCGCCGCCACCCGCCGACCCCGCAGCGCTCCGTCACCGTTACGGCCTCGAGGGGCCGCTGCTCGTCTACCTCGGTCGAAAGGAAACGGGCAAGAACGTCCCCCTCCTGATCGAGTACGCCCTCCGCTACCGCGCCGGCCGGCGCCCCGACCTCACGCTGGTGCTCGCCGGCGACGGCCCGGTCACCGCGCCGCCCGGCACCCCCGGGGTCCGGGACCTGGGCTACCTGGATGCCGCCGCCAAGAGGGCCGCCTACGCGGCCGCCACGGTCGTGTGCCAGCCCTCGGTCAACGAATCGTTCTCGATCGTCCTGATGGAGTCCTGGCTGGCGGGGACGCCGGTCCTCGTCAACGCCCGCTGCGCGGTGACCACGCATCACGTCTTCCAGGCCGGAGGCGGCCTCGCCTTCGAGGACTTCTACGAGTTCTCGGAGGCCCTGGACCTGCTCCTCGACGACGCGGAGCGCCGGCGCCGCCTGGGCGCCCAGGGGCGGGCCTACGTCGAGGCGATGTACAGCTGGCCGGCGGTGACCGCTCGCTTGCGGGACGCCCTGGAGCGACTCGTTGCCTGACACGCTGGCCTTCGTCGTCCCCTGGCACGGCCGGGACATCCCGGGCGGGGCCGAGGCCGAGTGCCGCGCGACCGCCCGCGCGCTCCGCGCCCGAGGCGTCCCCGTCGAGATCCTCACGACCTGCGCCCGCGACCACGCCTCGCCCTGGACCGACCACCACCCGGACGGCGTGACGGAGGAGGACGGCTTCGTCGTGCGCCGCTTCAAGGTGCGGCCACGGGACCCCGAGCGGTACGGCCGCCTTCAGTGGCGCCTGACCCTCGGCGGGACGCTGACCTCGTTCGAGGAAGAGGACTTCGTCCGGGAGTCGGTCAACTCGAACGACCTCTACGCGTACCTGGGAGGCGAACGCGACCGCTACTGGTACGCGTTCATCCCCTACTGCTTCGGCACCACCTGGGAGGGCGCGCTCGTCGCACCCGAGCGCTCGCTCATGATCCCGTGCCTCCACGACGAGCCGTTCGCCCACCTGAAGTGGACGCGTCGCGTCCTGCGCGCAGCCCGGGCCGTCTGCTTCCACGTGCCGGCCGAGCGCGCGCTCGCCGAGACCCTGGCCGGCGCCGACGCGGAGCGATTCCACCTGGTCGGCGAGGGCGTCGACCCGCCGCCGCCCGGCGACGGCGAGCGGTTCCGGCGAACCCACCGGGTGCTCGACCCCTTCATCCTCTATGCGGGCCGGAAGGCGGCGGAGAAGAACACACCGCTCCTCATCGAGTACTTCGCCCGCTACCGGCTCACGCATCCGCAGAGCCGGCTCAAGCTCGTGCTGATCGGGGCGGGGGGCGTGCGCATCCCGCCCCGGCTGTCCGCAGACATCCTGGACCTCGGGTTCGTCTCGGCACAGGACAAGGCGGATGCGTACGCGGCGACGCTGGCCCTCTGCCAGCCCTCGCTCCTCGAAAGCTTCTCGCTGGTCATGATGGAGGCCTGGCTGGCCGGCGCGCCGGCGCTGGTCCACGGGCTGTGCGCCGTGACGCGCGACCACTGCCTCGCGTCAAACGGCGGGCTGTGCTTCGACGACTATTTCGAGTTCGTCGAGGCCCTCGAGCTGCTGGCCCGGGACGCCGCGCTCCGCCGGCGCATGGGCGAGGCCGGGCGCGCCTACGTCCTCGCGCGCTACACGTGGGACCAGGTCACCGACAGCTACCTGGCCGTTCTCCGCCGGATCGGGGCTCGATTCGCATGACGCGCCTGCCCTTCCGCGCGGTCCACCAGCTCGTGTCGAACTTCGACGTCGGCGACGCGATCGGGAACCACGTCCGGGCGCTGCGTCGGCTCCTCCGGAGCTGGGGCTATGTCTCGGACGTGTACGCGCAGTACCGTCACATGAGCCTCCTCAAGGACGCCCACTTCTACACCTCGTACCGGGCCGTGTCCTCGCCCGACACGGTGGTGCTCTTCCACTTCTCGATCGGCTCGGAGGTCACCAGCTTCTTCGCGAGCCTGCCGGACCGGCACGCCCTCGTCTACCACAACATCACCCCGCCGGAGTACTTCGTCGGCGTGAACGCGCGCGTGGCCGACCGCTGCCGGCGCGGCCGCTGGGAGCTCGCCCGGCTCCGGAACGTGACCGAGCTCGCCCTCGGGGTCTCCGAGTTCAATCGGCGGGAGATCGAGGCCGCGGGGTTCCGCCGGACCGGCGTCCTGCCGATCCTGGTGGACTGGGACCAGTACACCGCTCCCCCGGTCCGGGCGCTCGAGGAGGCGCACGGGCGCGGGACGAACCTCCTCTTCGTGGGCCGCCTCGCTCCGAACAAGCGCGTGGAGGACCTCGTCAAGACCTACTACTTCTACCGGCGGCTCGATCCGGAGAGCCGGCTGATCGTCGTCGGCTCCGCGGTGGACACCGAGACGTACCTGGCCGGGTGCCAGAAGCTCTGCGCCGAGCTCGGTCTTCTCGACCACGTGGTCTTCACCGGCGCCGTGTCCCAGGCCGAGCTCTGCACGTACTACCGCCTCGCGTCGGCCTACCTCTGCCTCTCCGAGCATGAGGGCTTCTGCGTCCCCCTGCTCGAGGCGATGCACTTCGGCGTGCCGGTGGTCGCGTACGCCGCGGCCGGCGTGCCCGACACCATGGGCGACGCCGGGCTCCTGGTTCAGGAGAAGGACTTCCCGGCGATCGCCGAGCTGCTCCACTGCGTCGTCCGGGATCGCACGCTCCGCGCCGCGGTGGTCGCGGGCCAAGAGGCCCGGCTCCGGGTGTTCGACGCCGACGCGATCGGGGCCTGCCTTCGCGAGCACCTCGAGACCCTGGCCGCCGCGGAGGCGCTCCGGTGAGCCGCCCGGGAAGGCGGCTCCGGCTCGCCCTGGTGGTGCAGCGCTACGGCCCCGAGATCGACGGGGGCGCCGAGTACGAGTGCCGCCGGGTGGCGGAGGCGCTCGTCCCATACCACGACGTCGAGGTGTTGACGACCTGCGCGCGGGACTATCTGACCTGGCGGAACGTCTACCGGCCGGGCGTCGAGACGGTCAACGGCGTCCGCGTGCGACGGTTCCCGGTGGACCGCCCGCGCCGCGTGCGCGCGTTCGGGCGCTACGCGGACTGGCTCTACGCGACGCCGCACACGTTCTTCGACGAGGCCGAGTGGGTGCGGCGCCAGGGCCCGCTCGTCCCAGGCCTAATCGAGTGGATCCGCGCCCACACCGATGACCACGACGGGTTCGTGTTCTTCACGTACCTGTACCTCCCGACGACGCTCGGGCTGCCGCTGGTGGCGCACAAGGCCGTCCTCGTGCCGACCGCCCACGACGAGCGACCGATCTACCTGGACCTCTTCCGGAGCCTCTTCCGGATCCCGCGTGCGCTGGTCTTCCAGGTGGAGGAGGAACGGGCCTTCGTCGAGGAACGCTTCCACACGGCGCGCCTCCCCTCCGCCGTCATCGGCGCGGGGATCGACGCGGTCACCGACGCCGACGGGGAGCGGTTCCGGCGCCGGCACGGGGTCGAGGGCCCCTATCTCCTCTACGTCGGCCGGGTCGACGTCGAGAAGGGCTGCCGCGCCCTCGTGGAGACGTTCCTCGCCTGGCGCGAGCGCGCCGTCGAGCCGGTGACCCTGGTCCTGATGGGGACGGTCGCGCTCAGGCTCCCGCGCCACCCGGCAATCCGGGCGCTCGGGTTCCGGCCCCAGACCGAGAAGCACGACGCGATCGCCGGCGCAACCGCCGTGGTCATGCCCTCGCCCCACGAGAGCTTCTCCTTCGTGATCCTCGAAGCATGGTCGCAGGGCTCGCCGGTCCTGGCGACCGCGCGCTCCCCGGTGCTCCGGGGCCACGTGGAGCGCTCGGGCGCTGGCCTCCTGTTCGACCGGGCGCCGGGGGACTTCGGCACGGGCGCCGCGTCCCTGGTCGGCGACGAGGCGCTCCGGAAGACCCTGGGCGAGCG
>DASZOL010000043.1:0-45354 GCA_035550795.1 Candidatus Methylomirabilota bacterium | reverse complement strand
GGTGTCACCGGCCCCCGTGACGTCGGCGATCTCGTCGCTCCCGAAGATGGGCACGAAGGTGGATTCACCGCCGCGCTCGAAGAGGGCCAGCCCCTTGGCCCCGCGCGTGACCAGCAGGTATCGCGAGCCGAGCCGATCGAGGAGCTGCCACCCGGCCTGCTCCACGGCCTTGTCCCCGTCGAGCGAGACCCCGAGGAGATGCTCGACCTCGGATTCGCTCGGCGTCGCTGCCGTGAGCCCCTCGAACCGGAAGAGATCGTATCGTGAGTCCGCCGTGACGATCACCCCTCCCTCCCCGAGCGTCCGGACCTCGGAGAGGAGGCGAGGGGTGATGGTGCCGTAGCCGTAGTCCGACAGGACGATCGCGTCCACGCGCCCAGCCCACCCGCGGAGGCGCTCGATCAGGGCCGCCTCGGCGCCGGGCGGGATCGGCCCATCGGGCTCGCGGTCCACGCGTACGATCTGCTGCCGCGCGGAGCGGGATCCCCACCCACCTCCCAGGATCCGGGTCTTGACGGGGGTGAGCCGCCCCGGCACCGAGATGACCCCATCGGTGGAGGCGCTCCGCCCCTCCAGGGAGCGCCTGATCGTCTCCCCGGCCGGGTCGGTCCCGACCACCCCGAGCGGCACCACCCGCGCTCCCAGGGTGTGGAGGTTGTGGCAGGCATTGGCGGCCCCCCCCAGGCGGAGCTCTTCCGACAGGTACCGGAGAATGAGGACGGGGGCCTCCCGGGACACGCGCTCGGGCGTGCCGAAGACGTACTCGTCGGCCACGAGGTCACCGAGCACGAGGATCCGCCGGTCCTCGAACCCGCGCACGACACGGAGGAGCTCGGCCGCCTCGAGGCTAGGCACGGCAGGGTTGGCGCGAGAGGGCGAGAGATAGGCCCGTGCCAACTGGCACTTCCGACCTGTATCTCATCGGCGTCATTATACTGATGGCTCACCGGCGGGGAAGCGCTTCTTTGGCGAGCACCTGGCCGTACACCTCCTCCACCAGGGCGGCTCGCCGTGACGGCGTGAAGAGCGCCAGCATTCGGCGCCGTCCCGCCTCGCCCATCCGGCGCAGGCGCCCTCGATCTCGAAGCGCCGTGTCCAGCCGGTCCGCGACCGCGTCGGGCGCCGGGTCGACCATCCAGCCCGTCTCCCCATCCACCACGATCTCCGGAACGGCACCGACGGGCGCCGCTATGACGGGGCGCCCCACGGCCATCGCCTCCAGCACGGCGCGGCAGGATTCCTCTGATCCCTCGCCCAGCAGCACCAGGCAGTCAAGCGCCCCCAGGACCGCGGGGAGGTCCGCGCCACGGTAGCCGGCAAAGACCACCGTGGAATCGAGGCGCAGGTCCCGGACCAGGGCCTCCAGGGCGGGCCGGCGCTCGCCCCGGCCGACCAGAACGAGGCGCACCCCGGGCAGTCGCTCGCGGAGGCGGGCGACGGCCTGCAGCAGGACATCGTGCCCGCGCCCCGGCGCCATCCGCGCCAGGCATCCGACCACCGGCGCGTCTCCGAGCCCGAGCTCGATCCGTACGGACTCCCCGTCCGCTCCGGGAGAAAAGCGGTCGACGTCCACGGCGCCCGGCACGACCGTCACGCGGGCAGGCCCACCGGCGGCGCGGAGCCGTCCGGCGATGCCTTCGCTCACCGCGATCACGGCATCGGTCCGGCCCCATAGCCAGCGGGCAGCCGGCCCCGCGTGGACGGCGCGGCGGTGGTGGACGGTGCGGACCAGGCGAGCCTCCGTACCGGTCCGTCCCAGCGCCGCCAGCCAGTGATCGTGCGTCTGGTGAGCGTGGACAACGTCGACGCCAAGCTCCCGGATCAGCCCCTTCAGCCCCCGGATCTGGGCGACAAGCCGCCACGGACGGGACGTTCTCTCGAGGGACAGCGCGTCCACCAGCTCCACCCCGGCGGTGCGAACGTGGGCTTCGAGCACGTCCCCCCGGACGCAGGCGAACCAGACGGAGTGGCCCCGCTCCCTGAGCGTCCGTGCCAGGTCCAGGGCCGGGTCCGCGCTGCCGGTCCACCACCGGTTCGCGACGACGTGCAGGATGCGGAGCGGCCTCACCGACGTCCCGCGACGGCGGCCACGACCGCCGCTTCCACCTCCGCCACCTCGATCGCCTGCATGCAACGGTGGTCGATCGGGCAGTCCCGGAGAAAGCAGGGGCCACAGGACGGCTGATGCCACAACGCCTGCTGGCGGGGACCGAGCGGAGCGGTCAGGCGCGGGTCCGTCGGGCCGAACAGGGTCACGGCCGGCACGCCGACCGCGGCGGCGACGTGCGCGGGGCCGCTGTCGGCGGCGACGAGCGCGTCCAGCTCCGAGATGAGCGCAGGAAGCAGCGCCGGCCGGTCACGGCCGACCAGGCTCCGGACCGGGGTCCCGGCCGCCGCCGTGACCGCGGCCGCGAGCTCGCGCGCGCCGGGGCTCCCGAGCAGCACGGCGCGGACACCGCGTGCGTCGAGGCTGGTCGTGAGCGCGGCGAGGCGTTCCGGGGCCCAGAGCTTCGAGGGACCCAGCGCCGCACCGAGCTGGAGCCCGACCCGCGGGTCGCCCGCCGGCAGCCCGGCTTCGCCCAGGAGGCGCCGCGCTTCGACCCGGCGCGCCGGGTCGATGGCCAGCGTCGGAGCAGCCAGAGGCTCCTCGATCCCCAGCGGCCGCAGCAGGCGAAGGTACGCCGCCACCTGATGGACCGCGGCGGGGTCCCGCCGCAGCGAGTGGGTCAGCAGGGCTCCCCGGCCGTCGCCGTAGCCGACGCGCCAGCGCGCCCCGCTGAGCCACCCGGCGAGCGCCGTCTCGAAGGAGTTGGTGAGGATCAGGGCGAGGTCCAAGGGCGCCTGACGGAGACGCCGAGCCTGAGCGAGCCGGGCCCCGACGCCATCTGGCGGGACGAGCCAGCGTGCCACGCCGGGCTCGTTCTCGAGAATGGGGCCCGCCCAGGGGCCGAGGCACCAGAGCTCGGCCCTTGGAAGGGCGTTCCGCAGCGAGCGGATCGTGGGCAGCGCCATCACCGTGTCGCCGAGCCAGTTCGGGAGGCGCACCAGGGCGCGCCGGATCGTGGCGCGAGGGATCACGCGCGGGCTCACCGGGCTCGCCCGGCCCTCCGCCGACGCCGATCGGCTCGATTCACGGGTCACCGCGCGGGCTCCGGGCCTCCCGCCGGCCCGCCGTCTCGATGCGCTTCACCAGCTCGGCCCGCCAGGCGTCGATCGGACCGCCGGCCACCGCTCCATGACCGCCCGGGGCGGACTGTGGAATCGCGACGGGCTCGAGGCGGACGCGCAGCGCCCAGACGGGCGGCCGCCCGTCCCGTGCGAGGTCCGCGTGGCCCGTGCTGTCCGGCGCCCCGGACGGGGCCAGGCGCACCGCGTCCTTCTCGGTCGTCACGATGGCGCTCGCCCCGGCGGCGCGGGCCCGACGGGCGATGACGTCGAGATCCCGGGGCGTGTAGGCGTGATGGTCCGGGAACACCACGAGGTCTCGGACGATCGCGCCCTGGGCAGCGAGAGTCTCGGCGAGCCGCTCGGGAGCGGCGATCCCGGCGAACGCGACCACGGACTGTCCCCGCAGCGTCTCGCGGGCGTGGAAGGCGCCCGACCCGAGGTCCTGGATCCCTTCCACGACGTAGTCGGCCGCCAGCCAGGGCACCGGGCCGGCGTGGCGGCGAACCTCCTCGAGGAGGCCGCCGAGGCTCCCCGGGGCACCCGGCCGCGTCGCGATGAGCAGGTGGGCCCGCGCGAGGGCCGCTGGTGGCTCGCGGAGCGTGCCCCGCGGGAAGAGGCCGCCCGGCCCCCACGGGGCGCGGGCGTCGAGACAGACGATCTCCACGTCCTTCTGCAGCCGCCGCTGCTGGAACCCGTCGTCGAGCAGCACGACGTCCGGGCGGAGGTGCGTCACCGCCCACCGGCCCGCCTCGAGACGATCAGCGCCGACGACGACGGCCACTCCGCGCAGGCGCCGCGCCAGGAGTACCGGCTCGTCACCGGCCCGCTCGGCGGTCAGCATCGGCGCGCCGCCATCCGACACCAGCTCGATGGGCCCCGCCGCCCGACGGCCGTAGCCCCGGCTGACGATCGCCACGCGGCGCCCCTCCTCCGCCATCCAGCGCGCGACCATCTCCACGGCCGGCGTCTTGCCCGTCCCGCCCACGGTCAGGTTTCCCACGGACACCACCGGGCACGGGAGGCGGCTGCGCACGAGCCACCCTCGGCCGTAGGCGACCTCCCGCATGCCCAGACTCGCGCGGTATGCCCACGCGGCCGGCGTCAGCACGAGCCCCAGCGGACCCGCGCGCCCTTCACGCCAGGCGCGGACCAGGCGACCGCGCCACACGGCGCGGGGCTCGCCGCTCACCGGGCGTCCCCGCCCGGCCGAGCCTCTGCGGCCCTCACCTGGCGTCGCGCCCTGCCACGGCCAGCACCCGCTCGATCGCCGCGACCGTCCGGACGCAGGCGCCCTGATGCGCACGCACCGCGCTCCACGCTGCCCGGCCGAGCGCCTGGCGGGCAGGCGCGTCGGCCAGGAGCCTCCCGAGGACGGCCGCCAGCTCCGGCCCGTCCTTCACCTGGACCGCCGCGTCGGCGCGGAGAAGCAGCGCCGCGGTCTCCCGGAAGTTCTCCATGTGCGGCCCGAAGACGACGGCCTTGGACTGAAGCGCCGGCTCGACCACGTTGTGCCCGCCGACCGGCACGAGACTGCCGCCGACGAAGATCACGTCCGCCACGGCGTAGAGGGAGGCCAGCTCACCCATGGTGTCGAGCAGGATCACCTCCGCACCGGTGCCGGCGCTCACGCCGCTCCGCCGGACCACCCCGAGCCCGCGGGTCCGGGCCAGATCTTCCACCTCGTCCAGTCTCTCCGGGTGGCGCGGGGCCAGCACGAGTCTCAGTCCAGCCAGCCCCGGGCGCGTCGCCAGGAACGCGTCGAGGACGGTCGCCTCCTCCCCACGGTGCGTGCTTCCCGCCACGACGACGGGCGCCTGACCGAGGTGAAGGAGTCGGCGCCACAGCTGCTCGGTGCCGGCGTCGCCGGACGGCGCCTCCATCTTGAGGTTTCCGGTCACGAGGACGCGCTCCGGGTACGCCCCGAGGCTGATGATCCGCCGCGCATCCTCCTCGGACTGCATGCAGAAGAGCGCGACGTCGCCCAGCACTCGACGGAACAGCCGCCGCACCAGGCGATAGCGGCGGTAGGATCGGTCGGAGATCCGGCCGTTCGCAAGGACCGCGGGCACCCGTCCCTGGCGGAGCGCCCGCAGGAGGTTGGGCCACAGCTCCGTTTCGAGCGCGATGAAGCAGCCCGGCTCCACCCGACGCACGGCCCGCCGGACGGCTCCGCGAAAGTCGAGCGGGAACGTCACCATCGCCACGGCCTCGGGCAGCCGCGCGCGAGCCACTCGCTCCCCGGTCGCCGTCACCGTCGACACCACGAGGTCGGCCGCGGGCCACCGAGCGCGCAGGGCCTGGACCAGAGGCACCGCCGCCATCACCTCCCCGACCGACACCGCGTGCACCCAGAAGCGCCCACCCGGCAGAGACGGCGCCGGGACCCGGACGAATCCCAGCCGCTCCCGGAGCGCCAGCGGGTATCCGGCGCTCCACACCTTGCGGACGAGGAACAGCGGCAAGTAGCCAAGCGCCAGGAGCGCGAGGACGAGACTATAGAGCCGGTACATCGCCCCCGCCGGCCGCGCGATCCGCCGCGGCGGTGATCTCCCGGAGAGCGGTCTCGAGCTCCGAGCGCTTGGCCTCGATGACGGCCCGGTCGGCGTCGCGCGGCACGGCGATGGGCTCGCCGAAGGCGACGGCCGCCCGGGCGAAGGGGTACGGCACCACGAAGGCGTCCCAGGAGCGGAGGACCCGGCACGGCGTCGCGCCGAACGCCAACGGCACCATCGGGACGCCGGTCACCTTCGCCAGCAGGACGGCTCCGCTCTGCGCGACGTGGCGGGGGCCCCGCGGGCCGTCGGGCACGATCAGGGCGTTGGCCCCCTCGTCGCGGATCATCCGGGCGAGCGCCAGGAGCGCCCGGGCTCCGCCGCGGGAGGACGACCCTCGCTCGACCCGGATGCCGAAGCCCTGGACGAAGCGGCTCAGGACCTCGCCATCGCGGGACCGGCTGGTGAGCGCATGGATCCGGTAGCGCCGCCCGTAGAGGTAGGGCAGCAGAAGGATCCGGCCGTGCCACACGGTGTAGATCACGGGCTCCCGCGAGCGCCAGCGCGCCTCGAGCCCGGGAGAAGGGATCTCCCGGAGACGCAGGCTCGCCGCCAGAGCGCGAACGAGGCCGCGGCCGACCGCCACCGCCGGTCCGGAGGTCGCCAGCGCGCGGCCGAGGCGAGGCCGCGGCCGTGGCGGCCGCCGCCCGGCGGCCGGCTCAGCGCGCCGCTGCGGCATCACACTCTCGGAGGACCGCGCGGGCGGCCCGGAGACCCGCGCCCACCTCACCGAGACGGACCCGGACCTCCAGCAGGGCCGCGCGCTGGGCGGCCCGGGCGACATCGTCCTCGAGGAGACCGAGCGCGGCGTTCCCTACCGCGCCGGGCGTCGCCCGCTCCTGGATGAGCTCGGGCACGATCTCCCGGTCGGCCACGATGTTCGGAAGGCTGATGTGCGACACGCCGCGAACGAGCAGGCGGGCGACCGCGTGCGATAGCCCGGAGAGCTTGTACAGCACGACCATCGGCGTCCCGTAGCAGGCGGCCTCGAGGGTCGCGGTCCCCGAGGCCACGAGCAGGAGGTCCGCCGCAGCCATCACCCGGTAGGCCTCTCCCCGGCGCACCTGGATCGGCAGCCCCGACTCGCGCACGGCCCGCTCGACGTCGCCGACGGGGATGGGTGAGGCCACGGGCAGCGCGAAGCGCGTCCGGGGCCGTCGGGCGGCGATCCGGCTCGCCGCGCCCAGCAGCACCGGTAGATGGCGCCGCAGCTCGGCGTCCCGGCTCCCCGGAAGGAGCCCGACGAGGAGCTCGCCCGCCGCGGCGAGGCCCGCCCGCGCGGCGTCCCGGTCCAGGACGGGCAGGACGTCGAGCACGGGATGCCCCACGAACTCGACGGGCACCCCAGCCTCCTGGTAGAGCCCCACCTCGAAGGGGAAGATCGCCAGCACCCGGCTGACGTCCCGGGCCATGCTCCGGACGCGTCCGCGCCGCCACGCCCACACCTGCGGAGCCACGAAGTAGACGACCGGCACGCCGAGGCGGCGCGACACCCTGGCGAGCCGCAGGTTGAACTCCGGAAAGTCGATGAGCACGAGCACGGCCGGCCGCCGGCGCCGCAGCTGGTGACGGAGGGCGCGGAACGCCGTCCAGAGGGCGCCGAGCCGGCCGAGAGCCTCGGTCCCGCCCACGACGCTCACCCGCTCGGCGCGCTGGAGGAGGCGGACACCCGCCGCCGCCATCCGCGGTCCTCCCATCCCGGCGAGCCGCAGATCGGGCGCCAGCATCACCAGCGCCCGGGCCAGCGTGGCCCCATGGAGGTCCCCGGAGGCCTCGCCGGCCACCATCAGGACATCAGTCGACGCCCGGACGCTCCGCGACCCCGACAATGCTCAGTCCAGCGCGGGCCGCTGCCGCTTCGACGCGCTCACGGTCCAGCAGCAACACGCGCCCCGACTCCAGCGCAAGCACGGCAGCGGCACCCGCGGTGCAGCAGTCGACCGTGCCCGGGCCCACGGTGGGCACGTCCAGCCGGTAGTCGTGCGCCGGGGCCGACGCCTTGACCACGACCGCCCCCCGGCCCGCGAGGGCCAGGCCCCGGCGTACGGCCTCGTCCGTCCCCTCCATCGCCTCCACGGCCGCCACCGATCCGGCACGAAGCACCACGGTCTGGCCGATGCCCCGCGCCGCCAGGTCGCGCGCCAGCGCGAGCCCGCGCGTCACGTCTGCCTCCAGAGCGGGAGGGATCGGCGGCCCGGTCACCGGCCCGTGGGAGACCAGCCAGGGAGCCAGGAAGCGCCGCTGGTCGAGCACCTCGATGCCCATCGCCCCGAGCGTCTGCACCGCGACGCCGAGAAGGCTCTCGTCCGTCCAGTCCGCGGCCCGGGACACGAGCTGCCGGGCCGCCGTGTCGAGCGGGGCCCCCTGGAAGAGGACGTCCTTCCGGACCCGGCCGGCGAGCACCACGTGATGAATCCTCTCTTCCCCGAGCGCGGTCAGGATGGGCCCGACGTCGCCGATCTGACAGGGCACGACGCGATCAGCGTGGGGCGCGAGGAACTCCGGATCGGAGAGGGCAAACGCGACGATCCGCCAGCCGGCCCGCCGCGCCTCGCGGGCCATGAGGGCCGGCAGCGCCCCGGCGCCGCCGACCAGCCCGAGGACCTCGGCCATTCCCTCAGCGGGGCGGCCAGTCGAGGTGCGGCCGTCCTTCCTCGATCATGCGCTCGATCTCGAGCGCCACGGCGAGGGAGCGGACGTCGTCCTGCTCGACGAGCTCGATCCTTCCCGCCGGCTGGGCCTCGCGGACGGCCTTGAGGATGTGCAGGATCTCCAGCTTGAGCGGGTTCTCCTTGTGGACGAACAGGTGCTCGACGAAGGACTCCTGCCGATACCGGATCGACTCCCGGTTCAGCACGTACTCGGCCGCCGCGCGCCGGTGGATCTGGATGTCCTGGTCGGTGTAGTCGAGGGAAATGTAGGCGTCGGGCTGCGTGATGGCGAGCGTCCTGACCTTGTGCTCGGTGGCGCGGCTGGCGGTGATGTTGGCGACGGTGCCGCTCTCGAAGAGGATCTGCACGTTCGCGACGTCGGAGCGGGCCGAATGGACCCGCGCCCCCGCCGCCGTGATCCGCCGGACCTCGCTGTCCACCAGCCCCAGCACGATGTCGATGTCGTGGATCATGAGATCCATGACCACCGTGTCGTGCTGGACCCGCGGGACGAACGGCCCGAGCCGTCGCGACTCCACGAGAATCGGGTTCGCGACGATCTTCCTCAGCTCCTGGACGGCGCCGTTGAACCGCTCGACGTGGCCGACGTGCAGGACGACGTTCCGCTCCCGCGCGATGCGGAAGAGATCCCGCGCCTCCTCGAGCGTGGACGTCAGCGGCTTCTCAACCAGGACGTTGATACCCGCCTCCAGGCACTCCTTCGCGACCTCGAAGTGGAGCGGAGTGGGCACGGCGATGGACACCACGTCCACCTTGTCGAACAGCTCCCGGTGGTCCGTGAAGGCCTGCGAGTCGTACTGCGCGGCAAGACGGGCCGCCTTCCCTGCATCCGCATCCACGATGCCAACGAGGTCGACGTCCCACAGCTCGGCGAAGACCAGGATATGGTACTGCCCCATGTGCCCGGCGCCGATGACCCCGGCGCGCAGTCGCTTCTGCTCGCGCTTACCCATCTCCCTCCCCTAGCAGATCCCGCGCTTCGACGACGCGATGAACTCGCAGAGGTGCTCCACCTCGGGCGACGGCTCGACTTCGCTCCGGATCCGCTCCAGCGCCGCTGCCGGGGAGTGGCCGGATCGGTACAGGATCTTGTACGCACGCTGGAGGTTGAGCCGGACCGCTGCCGGGACGTCGGCGCGCCGGAGCCCGACGATGTTCACCCCGCGCACTTCCACCGGATTGCCCTCGGCGATGAAGTACGGCGGCACGTCCTGGGGGATCCGCGAGCAGCCGCCGACCATGGCGAGCGTCCCGATCCTCACGTACTGGTGGATCCCTGTGACGCCCGAGATGACGGCCCGATCGCCGATCTGCACGAACCCCGTGAGGGCCGCGTACCCGGTCATGACCACGTGGTCGCCGACCTGGCAGTCGTGGGCCACGTGACCCTGCGCCATCAGGTAGCAGTCCTTCCCGATCACCGTCCAGCCGGCCGGGGTCGTCGCGCGGTGGATGGTCGTGTACTCGCGCACCACCGTGCCCTCGCCGATCCGCACGCCCGACGGCGTCCCCGGGCTCCACTTGAGGTCCTGGGGCGGGAGGCCGATCGCGGCCCCCGCGTGGATCTGACACCGGGCCCCCACCTCAAGCCGGCCTTCCAGCACCACGTGGGGGCCGATCTCGACGTCTTCGCCAAGGCAAACGCCCTGGCCAACGACCGCGAACGGACCGATGCGCACGCCCGCGCCCAGCAGGGTCCCCGGGTGCACCACCGCCGTCGGGTGGATGTCCGCCGTCCGCTCACCCACCGGGAGCGCCCCCTTCGCCGGGCCCGAGCCGCCGCTCCAGCGCGGCCATGCGCCGCCCCAGGGCCCGCACGTCCCGCAACAGCTCCGGGAGGCGTCCGATGGCCGCGAAGGCGCGCATGCCCGCTTCTCCCGCGACTGCCGGCGTGCCGATCATTCCGGCGCCGGCCGGCACGTCGCGATGCACCCCCGCCTGGGATCCGATCTGGGCCCCGTCCCCGACCGTCACGTGGTCCGCAATCCCCACCTGCCCGGCCAGGACTACGCGGCGCCCGATGCGGCAGGAACCCGCGACGCCCGCTTGCGCGACGATGATGGTGTCCGCCCCGACGACGGTATTATGGCCAATCTGCACCAGGTTGTCGATCTTCGTGCCGTGGCCGATCACCGTCTCCCCGAGGGTCGCCCGGTCCACCGTGACGTTGGCGCCGATCTCGACGTCGTCCTCCACGACGACGCGGCCGACCTGGGGGATCTTGCGGTGCCCCTGCCCGTCGAACACGTAGCCGAACCCGTCGGCGCCGAGGACGCTGCCCGGGTGAACGATGACGCGGCGCCCGATCACCACGCGGTCGCGCAGCACCACGTGGGGGTGGAGCACGCTTCCCTCCCCAACCCGGCAGTCGGGGCCCACGAAGACGTGCGGGTGGACGACCGCCGCTGCCTCGACGACCGACCGCTCGCCCACGACCGCGAAGGCCGCGACGGTCGCGTCGACCGAGACCCGTGCGCTGTCCGCGACGTGCGCCGTCGGATGAATGCCCGGAGTCGTGACTGGGTCTGGGAAGAAGGCTCGGAGCACCACGGTCAGGGCGACGTACGGCTGCGGGACGCGGATGGCCGGCCGGCCGGCGAGGTCGAGTCCGGGCGGCGCGACCAGCGCGGTCGCCGCGCTCCGCCGGGCGGCGTCCAGGTGGCGGGCCGCCGCGACGAACGACAGGTCCCCGGGCCCCGCGCTCTCCAGGCTCGCGAACCCTCGGATCTCGAGGGCCGGGTCCCCCTCGAGGTCCCCGCCGACGAGCCGGGCAAGCTCGCCCAGGGACCGCGTCGACATCCTACTTCTTCTCCTTCGCCTTCTCCTGGTCGTACAGCTTGATGACCTCGTCGGTGACGTCGCCTTCTGGATCGCCGTAAATTACGCCGCCGCTGCGTCGCTCGACGATGAGGAGAAAGCCGCGCTCCTTGCCCATCTTCTCGATGATGCCCGTGAGCTCCCCGAGAATTCGCTGGGTAGCCTGCTGCTCCTTCTTCTGCAGCTCCTTCTCCAAGTCCTCGGCCAGCCGCCGGAGATCTCGAACCTTGCGCTGGAGAGTCTCCTCCTTCTCGCGGCGGGCCTCGGGCGACAGCACCAGACCCTTCTTGTCCATCTCCTCCCGGAGCTTGTCGACCTCCGTGCGCCGGTTGTCGACGTCCTTCTGCATCGTCACCTTCTCGCGCTCGAGCTGCTCGCGGGCGGCGACGCCCGCGACCGACCGCACGATGACCCGCTGGACGTCCACGTATCCGATGCGCGAGCTGGCCGCCTCGCCCATCCCGACCAGACCCGCGATGAGCCCGCCGGCGACGAGCGCCGCGGTCCCCGGTACCCACCTGTCTCTCATGGCATCACCTCGCACGGCCCTGGGCTCAGAAGGGCGACCCGACCGTGAAATTGATCTGATAATCCTTCTCGCCCGGCTGCCGATCCAGGTTGTACCCGAAATCGAGCCGCATGGGACCCAGGGGCGAGAAGAACCGCACCCCGACGCCGGCCCCCAGCCGGAGATCCGTGGGATCGAAGTCGGTGCCGAATCCGTACGCGTTACCCGCGTCGAAGAAGAACGCCAGCCGGAAGCGCGGAAAGATCGGGATCAGAAGCTCGGTGTTGAAGAGGAGCTCCTTGTCGCCGCCGATGCGCTCGCCCGCTGCATCCCGTGGGGAGACCTCTCGCGTCCCTTGCCCACGGAGCGTGGTGGCGCCGCCCAGGAAGAAGCGTTCGAAGATCGGCACCTCCTGGCCGCCCCAGCCCTCCGCCATCCCGAACAGGCCGCGGACGGCCCACACGAGGTTGAACACCGGCAGGGGCACGAACCACGCCGACTCGGTCACGAACTTGTAGAACTGGGTGTCCCCGCCCAGCCCCGCGAACGAGAACTCGATCGAGTTCCGGCTGCCCCGCGTCGGCTCGAAGATGCTGTCGCGGGTGTCCCGAGTCAGGGCACTCTCGACCACCGAGTTGAGCTTCGACCCCTCTTCCTTCTTCAGGTCCTCGCTCGCGAACTCCGAGACGTCCGAGACCGTGACGTCCTCCAGGCGATAGAGGCCGGAGATCGTCAGGTACTCCGTCAGCGGATAGGCGGCCCGGATATCGCCTCCGAGGCGCTCCTCCGTGAAATCGTCGTACTCCCGCTCGCGATCGTAGACGTCGAAGCCCGCGCGGAGCGGAATGTCGAAGAGGTACGGCTCGGTGAAGCCGACCAGGCCGAGTCGGCTCTGGGAGCCGATCCGGAACCGGAGGAACGCCTCCTGCCCGCGGCCGAAGAGGTTTCGTTGACTCACGTCGACGGTCGCGAAGAGGCTATCGAGACTGCTGTAACCGGCGCCGATGCTGAAGAGCCCGGTCGCGCGCTCCTTCACGTCGATGTTCACGACGATCCTGTCGGGCGTGCTCCCCGGCTCGGTGGTGGCGTTCACCTCGTCGAAGTACCCCAGGTTGAAAAGCCGCTGGCGGCTTCGCACGAGCTTCTGGAACGTGAACAGCTCGCCCTCGGCCACGCGCAGCTCGCGCCGCAGCACCTTCTCCGAGCTCTTGGTGTTGCCGGTGATGTTGATCCGCTCGACGTACACCGGGCCGCCCTCGGTGATCGGGATGGTCACGTCCACCTTCAGGTTCGCCAGATCGTTGACCGTCCGCGGGTCGACCTCGGCCCGGGCCCGCCCCAGCTCGGAATAGCGGTCCACGATCGCCCGCACCGACGTCCGGAGCGCTCCGCGGTTGAAGACGCCGCCTTCCTGGAGCTTCACCATGCGGCGGATCTCCTCCGTGGAGAGCAGCTCGTTTCCCGTGATCGTGATGGAGCCCGTGGTGAACTGGGGCCCCTCCACCACCCGGACCCGGAGGGTGACCTTCTTCCGCGCGAGGTCGGGCACGATCTCGGTGGACTCCACGCGCGCCTGGATGTACCCGTAGTCGCCGTACAGCTGGAGGATCCGGTCCACGTCGTCGTCGAACACTCTGCGCTGCACGGTCGAGAAGGGAAAGATCCAGTACAGGCGCTCCCGCGTCTGCATCACGTCCTTGATCTGGCTGGCGGTGAGCGCCTTGTTGCCCTCGATGAGGATGCGGTCGATGTGAAGCTTCGGCCCCTCCTCGATCCTGAACACGACCCGCAGGTCGCCCTCGGGCGTTCGCTCGGTCCTCGGAGTGATCTGGACGCCGAAGAACCCCTCGTCCTCGTACTGCTGGCGGATCGCCTCCTCGGCCGTCTGGACCTCGACCGGGTTGTAGAGCACGCCGACCCGGATGGTGGCCTTCTCCCGGAGCTCCTCCGTCGTCAGCTCCGAGTTCCCCTCGAAGCTGACCTCACGCAGCAAAGGCCGCTCGACCACCACGAAGATCACGCGCACCCCGCCCTCGAATTCCTCGGTACGAACCTGCACGTCGTCGAAGAATCCGAGACCGAAGATCGAGCGCACGTCGTCGCGGAGGGCGGCGGGGGCGAGGGAGTCGCCGATCTTGGTCTGGATGCGGTTCAGGATGGCCGGGCTCTGGATCCGCCGGTTGCCCTCGACCGCGATGTCGCGGACGGTGGGGACCGGACGCGGCGGGGCGGGTTGGGACTCCTGAGCCCACCCGTTCCAGGTGAGCGCCAGAAGCACGAGCACCGTGGAGAGAGAGATCCATCCACTCGTCTGGGGCATCCACTTCGGGCGCCCCTCGACGAGAGCCGAGGGCACTCCTCGGGGGAACCGGGACCGGGAGGTCAGCGCTCCGCCAGGCTCAATGACGGCTCGGACACTGGCTCGAAGACAAGCCCCTCGCCCTGGACCCGGATCTCGATCTGGATTCCATCCTGAACCCGCCCCGCGATGATGGACTCGGCCAGCGGATCCTCGATGTGTTTTTGAATGGTTCGCCGCAGCTGCCGCGCGCCGTAGGTCGCGTCGAAGCCCTTCTCGATCAGGAAGTCCACCGCCTCCGCGGCCAGGCTCACCCGGATGGCGCGCTCCTCGAGCTGCCGGTTCACCCGGTCCAGCATGAGCTGCACGATGCCGCGGATGTGCTCCGGGTTCAGCGAGTGGAACACGATCACCTCGTCGATCCGGTTGAGGAACTCCGGACGGAAGGCCCGCTTAAGCTCATCGAGCACGCGATCCTTCATCCGGTCGTAAGTGTCCTCATCCGAGGCCGACAGGAAGCCCGGGCTGGTGCGCTTGCCGATCATCTGCGTGCCCAGGTTGGACGTCATGATCAGGATCGTGTTCTTGAAGTCCACGACGTGCCCGAGGGAATCCGACAGCCGGCCGTCGTCCAGCACCTGGAGCAGCATGTTGAACACGTCCGGATGCGCCTTCTCGATCTCGTCGAAGAGGACGACCGAGTACGGGCGCCGCCGCACCTTCTCCGTGAGGTAGCCGCCCTCCTCGTACCCGACGTAGCCGGGGGGGGCGCCCAGGAGGCGCGAGACCGAGAACTTCTCCATGTACTCGGACATGTCGACACGGATCAGCGCATTCTCGTCGCCGAAGAGGAACTCGGCCAAGGCCCTCGCGAGCTCGGTCTTCCCGACGCCGGTCGGTCCGAGAAAGATGAACGAGCCCACGGGCCGCTTCGCGTCCTTGAGGCCCGCCCGCGAGCGGCGGATGGCCCGGGATACCGCCCGGATCGCGGCGTCCTGACCCACGACCCTCGCGTGGAGCGCCTCCTCCATGCGGGCCAGCTTCGCCGACTCCTTCTCCTCGAGACGCGAGAGCGGGATCCCCGTCCACCGGGAGACGATGTACTCGATGTCCTGCTCGCCGACGACCTGGGTCTGCCGGTTCTTGTTCTTCTCCCACTCGCGCTTGAGCTCTTCCTCGCGGCCCCGGAGCGCCTTCTCCTTCTCACGAAGCGAGGCGGCCTTCTCGAACTCCTGCGCCTCGAGGAACATGTCCTTCTCGCGAACGACCCGCTCGATCTCCTTCTCGAGCTCCTTGATCGTCGCGGGCGGAGTCATGGCCTGCAGTCGCGTCCGGCTCGCGGCCTCGTCGATCACGTCGATCGCCTTGTCGGGCAGGTGGCGCTCGGTGATGTGACGGTCAGCCAGCTTCACCGCGAGGTCGATCGCCGCGTCGGTGATCTTCACGCGGTGATGGGCCTCGTACTTCGGACGGAGGCCCTTGATGATCTCGACCGCCTCCTGCACCGACGGGGCCCGCACGATGATGGGCTGGAACCGCCGCTCCAGTGCGCCGTCCTTCTCGATGTGCTTCCGGTACTCGTCAAGGGTCGTCGCGCCGATGCACTGGATCTCGCCGCGCGAGAGCGCGGGCTTGAGCATGTTCGACGCGTCGATGGCGCCCTCGGCGGCGCCGGCACCGATCAGCGTGTGCAGCTCGTCCAGGAACAGGATCACGTTCTCGGACTGCCGGATCTCCTTCATGACCGCCTTGAGGCGCTCCTCGAACTGGCCGCGGTACTTGGTGCCCGCGACCAGCGCCCCGAGGTCCAGCTGGAGGAGCCGCTTGGCGACGAGGACGTCCGGCACGTCGTGGTTGACGATCTTCTGGGCCAGGCCCTCGACGATCGCCGTCTTGCCCACGCCGGGCTCGCCGATCAGCACGGGGTTGTTCTTGGTGCGCCGCGAGAGGATCTGGATGACCCGCTCGATCTCGGTCTCTCGGCCGATCACGGGGTCGAGCTTGCCGTCGCGGGCGAACTGCGTGAGGTCCCGCGCGAACTCGTCCAGAACCGGCGTCTGGCTGCGCTTCTTGGGCCGCGGGTAGTACTGGTCGCCGAGCAGCGCCAGGGTCTCCTGCCGGACCTCGTCGAGCCGCGCTCCGAGGGACTCGAGGATCTTGGCCGCGATCGACTGACCCTCCTTCATCACGCCCAGAAGGAGGTGCTCGGTGCCGATATAGTTGTGCCCGAGCTGGCGCGCTTCCTCGATCGACAGCTCCAGGACCCGCTTGGCCTGGGGCGTGAACGGGACTTCACCGAAGGTGAGCGTCTTGGGGAACCCGGCAAGGGCCCGCTCCACTTCGCTCTTGACGGTCTCGAGGCGAAGCCCCAGACGCTGGAGGACCGCCGTCGCGATTCCCTCCCCGTCCCTGATCAGCCCCAGCAGGATGTGCTCGGTCCCCACGAAGTCGTGGCGGAACCGACCGGCCTCCTCTCGGGCCAGGATGATGACGCGGCGCGCACGCTCGGTGAATCGCTCGAACACGTGGCCTCCTTCAGACCCGGTAGCCGGGCACCGGTGCCCGGGCGGGCCCGCTCCTGCCATCCGGCGTTTGGCGCGCCCCCCGGACTCCCCGAGCGCAGTATACATGACCCGCAGGCGTCGCGGAACTTTTCGACCATTAACCGGCACTTAGGGCCGATCGGCCGTCCGAGCTGCTCCCCGGTCTGGCGGGCGTCAGGCCTCGACGACGGCGCGGCCGTCCACGAGGCGTACCAGGCGGTCCGCGCGCCGCGCCAGGTCCAGGTTGTGCGTGGCGATGACGAAGGCCAGCCCCCGCTCGGCCTGGAGCCGCGCGAACAGCTCGAAGACGTCCTGGCTCGTCTTGGGATCGAGGTTCCCGGTGGGCTCGTCGGCCAGGACCACGGACGGGCGCCCCACCAGCGCACGGGCCAGGGCGACACGCTGCTGCTCGCCGCCGGAGAGCTCGCCGGGCCGGTGGCGAACGCGCTCGAGGAGGCCGACCTCCCGGAGGGCGTCCATGGCCCGCCGCCGGGCCTCCTCGGCCGACCGGCGCTGGATGAGTGCCGGCAGCATGGCGTTCTCGAGGGCGGAGAAGTCGATCAGCAGGTTGTAGAGCTGGAACACGAAGCCCACCTCGTCCCGGCGGAACCGTGTCAGCTCGGCCTCCGGGCGAGCGAAGAGGTCCTGGCCCCGGAAGCGCACCTGGCCCGCCGTGGGCCGGTCCAGGGCGCCCAGGACGTGCAGGAGGGTGGACTTGCCCACGCCGGACGCGCCCACCACGGCGACCAGCTCGGCCTCGTGAACCGTGAGGTTGACCCCCTTCAGGACCCGCAGGGCCTCGCCGCCCGCGCGGTACTCCTTCTCGACGCCCTCGGCAACGATCAGGGGCGCGCGGGCCGGGCCCGCCGGCTCTCCGCTGCCGGAGCGCGTCGGACCGAAGCCGGGGGACTCACTCATAGCGAAGGACCTCGACCGGGTGCAGCCGCGCCGCCTGGCGCGACGGGTAGAGGGTCGCCAGGAACGAGAGGACCAGCGCCGCCACCGCGATCAGGACCAGCTCGGGCGGGTGCATCTTCATGGGCAGCTCCGAGAGCTGGTAGACGTCGCCGGGAATCTTCACGACGTGGTACCGGTCCTGGATGAATCCGATCACCACCCCGAGGACGGTGCCGACGGTGGTTCCGACCAGGCCGATCAGCACCCCCTCCGCCATGAAGACGAGCATGATGCTCCGCGAGGACGCGCCCAGCGCCCTCAGGACGCCGATCTCCCGCCGCTTCTCCGCCACCATCAGGATCAGGTGGCTGATGATGGCGAAGGCCGCCACGCAGATGATCAGCGTGAGGATCACAAACATGGCGGTCTTCTCGAGCTGGATCGCCGAGAAGAGGTTCCGGTTCATCTCGGTCCAGTCCCGGGTCCAGTAGGGCGGCCCGAGTGCGGCCCCCAGCTCACGGGCGACCGCGCGCGCGCGATACACGTCGGCCAGCCGGATCTCGATGCCGGAGACCCGGCTCCCGAGGTCAGCGAACTGCTGCGCCGTCGCGATCGACGTGTAGGCAAGCGCCGCGTCGTACTCGTACAGCCCGATCTCGAAGACGGCGACGACGCGCAGGGGGCGCATCTTCGGGATCGTCCCGACCGCGGTCATCGCGCCCCGGGGCGAGATCGCGATCACCGTGTCGCCCACGAATGCCCCGAGCGTTCGCGCCAGCTCGCGGCCGAGGGCGACCGTCGCCTCCGGGCTCCCGAGATCGGCCAGGCTCCCCTGCTTCACCCGTTGCTGGAGCTCCTGCCGCTCGGCCTCGGGATCGATCCCCCGGAGCACGACGCCGGTCGCCGACTCGCCGTGGGAGAGCATCACCTGCTGCAGGACGAACGGCGCCGCGGAGCGAACCTCCGGCCGGCGGCCAATCGTCTCCAGCGCCCGCTCGGGGTCCTCGATGCCCCGGCCGCCGATGTCCATGACCAGGATATGGGCGGTCGTACCGAGGATCTTGCTCCGCAGCTCGTCCTCGAACCCGGTCATCACCGCCAGCACAACGATGAGCGCCATCACACCGATCGCCATGCCCGCCATCGCGATGAGCGTGAGCAGGGAGAGGAACCCGCGGCCACCCTTCGACCGCATGTACCGGAGACCGATGAAGAGCTCGAACGGCGCCCCGCGTCCCATGGGCTCAGGCCCCGTCCGCGCCGAAGTCCTCGGGGCGGAGCAGCGGGAACAGGATCACGTCGCGGATCGACGCCCGGTCCGCGAAGAGCATCACCAGCCGATCGATCCCGACCCCCTCGCCGGCGGTCGGCGGGAGGCCGTACTCCAGCGCGCGGATGTAGTCCTCGTCGAGGCGATGGGCTTCCTCGTCGCCGGCCGCCCGGGCGACCAGCTGCTGCTCGAAGCGCCTCCGCTGCTCCAGCGGGTCGTTGAGCTCGGAGTAGGCGTTCGCCATCTCCATCCGCGCCACGAACAGCTCGAAGCGGTCGACCAGGCTGGGGTCGTCCCGCTTCTGCCGCGCCAGCGGCGAGAGCTCGGTCGGGAAGTCGACGACGAAGGTCGGCTGGACCAGGGTCGGCTCGACGAACGCCTCGAACACGTCCTTCCACAGCTGGTAGGCGGGCGTGACCGCGCCCCAGCCCCAGGCGCCCGCGTCAAGGTCCGCGCGGTCCGCCGCCGTCCGGGCCGCGGCCCGGACGCGCTCCCGGTCGCCGAGATCCGACCGCCCGACTCCAATGGCCTCCGCCACCGCGTCCAGGTAGCGAAGACGCCGCCACGGCGGGGTCAGGTCGATCCGCGCTCCCTGGTAGCTGAGGCTCAGCCCGCCGGTCAGCTCCTGTCCCAGCTCGCCGACCAAGGACTCGGTCAGCCCCATCAGGTCGCCGTAGTCGGCGTACGCCTGGTAGAACTCGAGCATCGTGAACTCGGGATTGTGCTGCGTCGAGACGCCCTCGTTCCGGAAGATCCGCCCGATCTCGTACACGCGGTCCACGCCACCCACGACGAGGCGCTTCAAATGGAGCTCCAGCGCGATGCGCAGGTAGAGCGGGATGTCGAGCGCGTTGTGGTGGGTGGCGAAAGGCCGCGCGAGCGCACCTCCCGCCAGGGATTGCATGACCGGCGTCTCGACCTCCTGGAAGCCGCGCGCGTCCAGGAACCTCCGTACCGTGCGGATCAGCTGGCTCCGGAGCCGGAAGACGTCGCGCACCTCGGGATTCACCAGGAGGTCGACGTAGCGCTGGCGGTGGCGCGTCTCGACGTCCTTGAGCCCGTGCCACTTTTCGGGCAACGGCCGGAGCGATTTGGAGAGGAAGGACCAGGCCTTCACGTGGACCGTCAGCTCGCCAGTCCGGGTCCGCATGAGCTCGCCGGTCACCCCGATGAAGTCCGCGACGTCGAGCCCGGTGAAGCCCGCGTACGCCTCGCCCAGCCCGTCGGCGCGCGCGTACAGCTGGATGGTGCCGGTTTGATCGAGGAGGTGGGCGAAGCACGACTTGCCGTGGTGGCGGAGGGACATGACCCGCCCCGCGACGCTGACCGGCTCCACGCCCCGGAGCTCCTCCTCGGAAGCGTCGTCACACCGGGCGTGGAGCGAGCCCGCCCAGTGCGTCACCGGGTAGCGTGTGCCGAACGGGTCGACACCGGCCTGGCGGAGGGCGCGAAGCTTCTCGTGGCGCCGGCGGACCAGCTCGTTCGCAGACGCCGGTGCCCCGCCAGCCACCTCGCCGGGTCCGCCCAGCGCTTCGTCGGACATGCCGCGCCTACCTCCGCCCCATGAACAGGTACGCCTCGATGAACGGATCGATGTCGCCGTCCATCACCGCGTCCACGTTGCCGATCTCGACGTTCGTCCGGTGGTCCTTGATGAGCTGGTAGGGAGCGAACACGTACGATCGGATCTGGCTCCCGAACGCGATCTCCTTCTTGTCGCCGGTGAGCTGATCCAGCTCGACCTTCCGCTTCTGGTCCGCGATCTGGTAGAGGCGCGCGCGGAGCACGCGCATCGCCGTGTCACGGTTCCGGAGCTGCGACCGCTCGTTCTGGCAGGACACCACGATCCCGGTCGGCAGATGCGTGATCCGCACGGCCGAGTCCGCCGTGTTGACCCCCTGCCCACCGGGGCCGGACGAGCGAAAGACGTCCACGCGGAGCTCGTCGTCCCGGACCACCACCTCGATGTCCTCGACCTCCGGCATGACGGAGATCGACGCGAAGGACGTGTGGCGGCGCTTGGCCGCGTCGAAGGGCGAGATCCGCACGAGACGGTGAACTCCGGTCTCGCCCTTCAGATAGCCGTAGGCGTACTCCCCCGTGACCTCGAGCGTCGCCGACTTGATCCCGGCCTCGTCGCCGGGAAGCAGGTCCACCACCTCGACCTTGTACCCGCGCCGCTCCGTCCAGCGCGTGTACATGCGGAGAAGCATCTGCGCCCAGTCCTGCGACTCGGTCCCGCCGGCCCCGGCGTGGATGGCGAGAATGGCGTTCTTCCGGTCGTGGTCTCCGGACAGGACGACCGTCAGCTCGAAGTCCTGCAGCTCCTTGCGCAGGCGCTGGACGCTCGACTGGATATCCGGCTCGAGGCTCTCGTCGTTCTCCTCGACGGCCATCTCCCAGAGGGTCCGGAGGTCGCCGAGGTCCTGCCCGAGCTCCTCCATCCGCCCCACGAGCCGTGACAGATCGTTGCGCTCGCGGACCACCCCCTGCGCGCGCCGCGTGTCGTCCCAGAACCCGGCGCTCGCCATCTCTCCGTCGATGGCGACGATGCGAGCCTGCTTCGAGGCGAGGTCAAAGATGCCCCCGGAGGTCGTCGAGTCGCCGCTCGACGTCCGAGAACTCGCGCCGGAGCTCCCCGAGCACGGCGCTAGCCTCGCCGCCCGGCGGCGAGACCGCCGGCCAGCGCGGCACCGGACACCGCCGCGCACGCGTAGGCGAAGACGTCCCCGAAGCGCGAGTAGAACGTGTCCCCGCGCCGGAGCGGCACGTCGCCCACGAGCGTGCCGCGCGCTCCCAGCGGGAGCGTGCTCTGGATCGCGCCCGACGGCAGCACGAAGGCCGACACGCCGGTGTTGGCAGCCCGCACGATCGCGATCCGGTTCTCGACGGCCCGCAGCGGCACCATCGCCAGGTGCTGCAGCGGGCCGCCGGAGTCGCCGAACCAGGCGTCGTTGGTGATGTTAGCCATGAAGGTTGCGCCCTCCGCGACGAATCGCCGGAAGAGATCGGGGAAGATGACCTCGTAGCAGATGACCGTGCCGAACGGCGTGCCCTCCAGCGGGAGGAGCGCCACCTGCCGGCCGGGAGCGAAGTCCCCGATCTCGGCGGCGATCGCCTCCACGAAAAAGAGGAGCCGCTTCAGGGGAACATATTCCCCGAACGGCACCAGATGAATCTTATCATAGCGAGCGCGCAGACCCTCGGCGTCCACGAGAAAGGCGCTGTTCAGGTACCGCACTCTGCGCCCGTCCCGCTCCGCGTCGGGAGCGCCCACGAGAAGCGGGACCCGCACCCCCGCCGCCAGGTCGACGAGCCAGCCCATCGCGCCCGGCTCGAAGCGGACGTACGCGGGCACCGCGGCCTCCGGCCACACGACGAGGCGGCTCGCCGGGGCGGCGGCCCGCGTGAGCTCGCCGTAGATCCGGAAGGTCTCTGCCTTGAACGCGGCGTCCCACTTGACCGCCTGCGGGATGTTCCCCTGCACGACGGCGATCGGCAGGGTCGGCGCGTCGACCGGCGCAAGGTGGGCGCGTCCCACCAGGAGCGCGCCGGCCACGGCCACCGCCGCGACGAGGGACGCGGCCGTGGCCGCGCGCCAGCGTCGCTCGACGGCGGTCCACGCAAGCGCCGTGTTGACCAGCACCAGGAGGGCGGACACGCCGTAGACGCCCGTCCAGGCCGCGATCTGGATCACCAGGAGGCGCCCGGACGGCACGTAGCCCAGGAGGCCCCACGGGAAGCCGCTGAGGAGGTGCGTTCGCGCCAGCTCGGCTCCCACCCAGAGCGCGGGGGCGAGCCAGAGGACCCGCGCCCCGAGCCGGCCCCGGAGCCAGGCGAGCGCCCAGGCCACGCCTCCCCAGAAGAGGGCGAGGTATCCCGCGAGCCCGACCAGCACGAGCACGGCGAGCGCCGGCCCCATGGTGGAGAAGGTAGTCATCGTGTGGGTCAGCCAGCGCAGGAGCGGGAGGAAGAACGCCAGGCCCGCCACCCAGCCCTCGACGAACGCCCGCCGGGGCGCGCGGGTCGTGACGGAGAGGACGAGCACGGGGGCGAGCGCCACCCAGCCGACCAGGTCCCATCCCGGCCGCGGAAACGCCAGGTGCATGGCGAAGCCCGCAAGCGCCGCGACGGCGAGCCGCCGCGCCCGCTCGGACGGTCGCGCGTCGTCTGCCGCGACGGGGCCGGCGCCCGTGACGTGCCGTCGCGGGAGCGGCCCTACGGACAGAGCTCCCGCCGAACCCGGTCGAGGAGGCCGTTGATGAAGCCCGTGGACTCCTCGGTTGAGTAGCGCCTGGCGATCTCCAGCGCCTCGTTGATGGCGACCTTCGGCGGGACGTCGACGCCCCAGAGCAGCTCCCAGATCCCGGCCCGGAGGACGTTGCGGTCGACGACCGCCATCCGCCCGAGCTCCCAGTGCTCGGCGAACCGTGCGATGAGCTCGTCGATCTTGGGCTGCTGCTCCTTGACGCCCCGCACCAGCGCCTCCGCGAATGCCCTCACCTCGTCGTGAGCCTGCTGGCGCTTCCAGAACGCGTCGATCACGGGCCCGGGGTCCGAGTCACCCCGGATGTCCAGCTCGTAGAGGAGCTGGAGCGCCAGCTCGCGAGCGCGCCGCCGCCGCCCCACGATGCTACCGCGGGCTTCGCCTGGCCGGCGCGCGAGTGCGGCCCTTCCGGGCCCGAAACCCCGCGTAGAGGGCCAGGAGCTCGAGCGCCGCGAGCGCCGCCTCTTCCCCTCGGTTGCCGACAGCGCCGCCGGCCCGGGCCTCGGCCTGCTCCCGCGTGTTGGCGGTGATGACGCCGAACGTGGTCGGCACGCCGGTCGAGCGCCCCACCTCCGAGATCCCCCGGGCGGCTTCCCCGGCCACGTACTCGAAGTGCGGCGTCTCCCCGCGGATGACGCATCCGACGCACACCAGCGCGTCAGCGTCGCCGCGCGCGGCCAGACGGCCGGCGACCTGGGCGAGCTCGAACGCTCCGGGCACCCAGACGACGCGGACGTCTCCGGCCCGGGCGCCGTGGCGCAGCAGCGCGGCCCGCGCCCCGTCCACGAGGCGCACCGTGATCGCCTCGTTGAAGCGCGAGGCGACGATGGCCACCCGCTGGCCGCGTGCCGACAGGCGAGGCGTGGGCGAAGGGGCGGGACCGGCCATGCGCTCAGGGTCGGTCGGAGAAGAGGTGGCCCAGCTTGTCGTGCTTGGTCCGGAGATAGAAGCGGTTCGCCTCCGACGGCGGCACCTCGATCGGAACGCGCTCGACCACGTGGAGCCCGTACCCTTCCAGCCCCACGATCTTCTTGGGGTTGTTCGTGAGGAGGCGCATGGATCGGATGCCGAGGTCGACGAGGATCTGCGCGCCGATGCCGTAGTCGCGGAGGTCGGCCTTGAAGCCGAGCGCCTCGTTGGCCTCCACCGTGTCCTTCCCCTCGTCCTGGAGCTCGTACGCCCGCATCTTGTTGAGGAGCCCGATCCCGCGGCCCTCCTGGCGGAGGTAGACGAGCACGCCGCGGCCCTCGCCGGCGATGATGGTGAGGGCCTTCGCGAGCTGGTCTCCGCAATCGCAGCGCTGGGATCGGAACACATCGCCCGAGAGGCACTCGGAATGCATGCGCACCAGGATGGGGTCGTCCCCTCGGACCTCTCCCATCACGAGGCCCAGCACGACGCGGTCGTCCACGGTGGTCTCGTAGGCGATGGCCGTGAAGGGGCCGTAGACGGTGGGAAGCAGCGTGGCCGCCGCCCGCCGGACCAGCTTGTCCTTCTGGATGCGGTAGCGGATCAGATCCTTGATCGTGATGACGTGCAGACCGTGCTGGTGGGCGATGGCGAAGAGCTCAGGCAACCGGGCCATTCCACCCTGCTCGTCCATGATCTCGCAGATCACTCCGGCTTCCGAGCAGCCGGCCAGACGCGCGAGGTCGACCGCGGCCTCCGTGTGGCCGGCCCGGCGCAGCACCCCGCCCGGCATGGAGCGGAGCGGCAGGATGTGTCCCGGGCGCGCGAGGTCCTCGGCACGCGTGGTCGGATCGACCAGCGCCTTGACCGTCACCGCCCGGTCGTAGGCCGAGGTGCCCGTCGTCACCCCCCGCTTGGCGTCGACCGTCACCGTGAAGGCCGTGCCCATCGACGCGGTGTTGTCGGCCACCATCATGCTGATCCGGAGCTCGTCCAGACGCTCGCCCGTCATGGGCACGCAGATCAGCCCGCGCCCGTGCCTGGCCATGAAGTTGACGGCCTCCGGCGTCGCCCGGTCAGCCGCCATCAGGAAGTCCCCCTCGTTCTCCCGGTCCTCGTCGTCCACCACCACGACCATCCGCCCCTGGCGGATGTCGTCGATCGCGTCCGCGATCGGGGCGAAGCCGTGACGCTCTCTCCCCCGATCTGCCTCGGTCATGGCCGCCTCCTCACCGTGTCCCATTGCTCCACGAAGCCTCGCACGTACTTCCCGATCACGTCCATCTCCAGGTTGACAGGGTCGCCGGGGCGACGCGTGCCCAGCGTCGTCACCGCCAGCGTGTGCGGTATGAGGGCGACGGCGAAGGTCTCGGCATCGAGGGTCGCGACCGTCAGGCTCACGCCGTCGATCGTGACCGATCCCTTGGGGATCAGGAGCGGACGAAGCCCGGCCGGCGCCTCCACGTCCAGGCGCGCCCCATCGCCCTCGGGCCTCACGCCGGCCACGCGGCCCACGCCGTCGACGTGGCCCAGCACGAGGTGCCCCCCCAGCCGCCCGTCGAGCCGGAGCGGCCGCTCCAGGTTGACCGGGTCACCCGCGGCAAGTCCGCCCAGGGTCGTCACCCGCCGCGTCTCCTCCGCGAGGTCGAACGCGAGCCGTCCGGGCGCCGCGTCCACGACGGTCAGGCAAACGCCGCTGACCGCCACGCTCTCCCCGAGGCCGAGCCGCCATCCGGACTCGTCCGGGACCCTGACCTGGAGCCGGCGCCCTTCCCGGGATCCGGCCTCCAGGGCCCCCACGCGGCCGAGCGCCTCCACGATGCCCGTGAACATGGCTCAGCGCCCGACCTCCGCCTCGACGAGAAGGTCCTCCCCCAGCCGGCGGGTCACGACGTCCGTCAGTGAGAGAGCCTCCTTCAGCGGACGCCCCCGCCCGCCGAGCGGCCCGGGCGCCTCCCGCCCGCCGAGCAGCCGCGGCGCGACAAAGAACGCCACGCGGTCGACGAGGCCCGCTTCCGCCAGAGCCCCGCCGATCTCCGCACCTCCCTCGGCGAGCACAGCGATCACGTCGAGCGCCCGCAGGGCCTCGAGCAGCAACCGGAGGTCGACGCGCCCTCCGTCGGAGGGCAGCTCGATCACGCGGTTCCCCTGCGCGCGGAGGACCGCGGCCGGGCCGGCGGGGGCGGGAGCCACGCACGCGACGACCGCTCGACGAGGGTCCCCTGAGCGGAGCACACGGGCGGCGGCGGGAGTCCGGAGCCGGCTGTCGACGACGACGCGGAGCGGCTCCTTCGGCGGCAGCCCGGCATGCCGCACGGTGAGCTGGGGATCATCCGCGAGGACGGTGCCGACGCCCACCAGGACCGCGTCCGCCGCGAAGCGCAGCCGATGGGCCTCGAGCCGGGCCAGGTCGCCGGTGATCCAGCGAGAGGCTCCGTCCGCCGCGGCGATCTTGCCGTCCAGCGTCATGGCCGCCTTCAGCGTGACGTGGGGCCGCCCCTGGGTCACGGCGCACACGAAGGCGCGGTTGAGCCCGCGCGCCTGGGCCTCCCGGACACCCACCGACACGGGAACGCCGGCCGCCCGTAGCCGCGCCAGGCCGCGGCCGTCCACCTCCGGGCTCGGGTCCCGCATGGCCGTGACCACGCGGGCGACCCCGTCCCGCACGAGCGCGTCGGCGCAGGGAGGCGTGCGCCCGAAATGAGAGCAGGGCTCGAGCGTCACGTAGCACGTCGCGCCCCGGGCGGCCGGCCCGGCCGCCGCGAGCGCCACGGCCTCGGCGTGAGGACCACCCGCCCTGAGGTGGGCGCCCTCGCCCACGACGCGACCGTCCCTGACGAGAACCGCGCCGACCATCGGATTCGGCGAGGTCAGCCCGATGCCGCGCGCGGCGAGCCGCAAGGCACGGTCCATCCACAGCGCGTCCCGGCCGCCGACGTCGCGCGGCGTGCGCCACCGCATGTCAGGCTCCGACCAGCGCGCTGACGTAGGCATCGGGGTCGAACGTCGCCAGGTCCTCCGGCTTCTCTCCGGTCGCCACGAGCTTGATGGGAATCCCCAGCTCACGGTAGATCCGGATGACGATGCCTCCCTTGGCGGTGCCATCGAGCTTCGTGAGCACGAGGCCGGTGAGCCCGACACCCTCGTGGAACACCCGCGCCTGCGCGATCCCGTTCTGCCCGGTGGTCGCGTCCAGGACGAGGAGGACCTCGTGCGGGGCGCCGGCGCACTGGCGCTCGACCACGCGCTTGACCTTGGCCAGCTCCGCCATGAGGTTCGACTTCGTGTGGAGCCGGCCGGCCGTGTCGACGATGAGCACCTCGGAGCCGCGGGCCTGGGCGGCCTTCACGGCGTCGAACGCCACCGCCGAGGTGTCCGCGCCGGGGCCCTGGGTCACGACCGGGACGTCCGCCCGCTCGCCCCAGCGCTCGAGCTGCTCGATCGCCGCCGCGCGAAACGTGTCCCCGGCTCCGAGGAGGACCGAATGCCCCTCACGACGCAGGCGCCAGGCAAGCTTCCCGCAGGTCGTCGTCTTCCCCGATCCGTTCACGCCGACGACGAGCACGACCGCGGGGCGGGCGTCCAGATTGAGCGGGGCGCCCGCTCCGGCCAGCACCTCGCGGAGGTGTTCCGCGAGCGCGCGCCGCGCGTCGCCGTCCGTCAGGCGCCCGCGCCGCGCCTGCTCCCGGACGCGCTCCACGAACCCCTCGGCCGTCTCGAGCCCGAGGTCGGCCTGGAGAAGCAGCGCCTCCAGCTCCTCCACGGTATCCGCTTCGAGCTCCTCCCCCCGGAAGATGCGGGCGAAGCCCTCCTCGAACGCCGTGCGGGTCTTGCCGAGCCCGTCCTTCAGCCGCTCGCCGAGGGCGGAGAAGAACTTCACGGGCGCTCGCTCGGGATCGTCGCGTCCCGCACGACCTGGCCATGCCCCCCCAGCGCGGGCAGCGCGCGGCCATCCAGCTCGATCTCGACGCCGCCGGCGTTGCCGACGGTCACGTGAAACCGGCCGGGGCTGCGCCACTCGCGCACCGCGCCGGGGGGGAGCGTTTCCTCGGTTGGCCGCGCGCCGTCCGGCGTGACGCGCACCCAGGTTGTCTCGACCGCCCGCATGAGGAGTATTCGCTCGACGGGCACGGGCGTCGCCGGTGCTGGCGGCACGGGCGGCGAGGCGGTCCCGGCGGAATCGGTGGTCTCAGCCGGACTCGGTGACGCCGGCGCGGCAGGCCCCGGAGTCGTCGGAGCTCGAACAGCAGTCATCCTCGGGCCTGATCCCCGGCCGGCGGCGGCGTCCGGCTGACGACGCGTGAGCAGGACGACGAGCGCGGCCCCCAGTACCGCGACCAGAAGCGAGCCGGCCGCGACCCGCCGCCAGCGGCCCCCTCCGGGCTCGCGCGGCGGAGCTGCACGCCGCGGCGGGATGGCCAGCGCGGGATCGGGAATCCCGTTCGCGTCGTAGAGCTGGAGCGCCCTCTCCGGGTCCGCCCCCACCTGCTGGCAGTAGGCGCGGATGAAGCCACGCACGTACACGGGCGCGGGCAGGAGGTCGTGCCGGCCCGCTTCGAGCGCGTCGACCAGACGCGGTACGATCCGACTCCCGGTGGCGACCGCGTCCACGGACAGCCCGGACCGCTCCCGGTGCCGGCGCAGGTAGCTCCCGAGGTCGGATTCCAGGCTCATGATTTTGCTCGTAGTCTAGCACACGGGTCGATCCCGACCGGGACGCCAAGGGACGATAGATACAGGCAAAACCCGCGAGGCAGGCTCACCCGGCGGACCCCTGCCGGGACCCGGGCCGGGACCGGCGTCAGGCGAGGCTGACGGACACGATGCGGGAGAGGCCCGGCTCCTCCATGGTGACGCCGTACAGCACGTCGGCCGCTTCCATGGTCTTCCGGTTGTGCGTGATCACGACGAACTGCGTCTGGCTCGACAGCTCGCGGAGCACCCGCGTGAAGCGATGGATGTTCGCGTCGTCGAGCGGAGCGTCCACCTCGTCGAGGAGACAGAACGGGCTGGGCCGGTAGTAGAAGATCGCGAACAGCAGCGCGAGCCCAGTCAACGCCTTCTCGCCCCCGGACAGGAGGGAGATCGCCTGGAGGCGCTTGCCGCGGGGCTGCGCGACCATCTCGATCCCGGTGTCCATCGGGTCGCCCCCCTCCGGGGCCTCGACCAGGCGCAGCTCCGCGCGCCCCCCCTCGAAGAGCCGCGTGAAGAGGTCCTGGAAGTTCCGGTTGATGGCCTCGAACGCCTCCTGGAAGCGCTCCTGGGCGGTGCGCGTCATCCCGCGCAGTGCCTTCTCCAGGTCGCGGATCGACGAGGACAGGTCATCGTGCTGGACACGGAGGAATCCCAGGCGCTCGTCCAGCTCGCGATACTCCTCGTCCGCGATGAGGTTGACCGGCTCGAGGGCGGCGATCCGCTGGGCGAGCGTCTCGAGCCGGGCCTGCATCTCCGCGAGATCCCGCCCCGGGTCGTAGGCCTGGCGCAGGTCGTCCGGCTTCACCTCGAAGCGGCGCCGGGTGTCGGCCTCCAGGTCCTGACGCCTGACGCGCAGCTCGGCCAGGCGGATGGCATGCTCCTGGACCGCCCTGGTGGCGCGGTGAAGCTCGGCCTCGGTGCCCCGGAGGTCGTCGCCGGCCTGGGTCAGCGCCTCCATCCGCTCACGCACCGTCTCGGCCGCGGCCCGCGCCACGGCCTCGGTCTGGTCGCGCTCCGCCCGGACCGCCGCGGCGCGGGCGTCAAGGCGACGCCGCTCCACCGCGCCGTCCTCGAGCCGCTGCCGGAGCGTCACCAGGCGCTCCTCGCCCGCGCGGATTCGCTGCTGGGCCTCCTCTTCGTCCGCCTGGTTGCGCGTGAGGTCGGACTGCACCGTGTCGATGCGACCGGCCAGCGCCGCCAGCTCCACCTGCGCGTCCAGGAACGCCTGGGACCGGCTGGCCTCGTCGAGCGCATCCGCCTCGATCCGACCCAGGAGGTCCGCGATCTCCGCCGCCACGCGCGCCGCCGCCGCCTCGACCTCGGTGAGCGTCCTCCGGTGGCCCTGCGCCTCGGTCTCCACGGAGGCGACGTCAGCGCGCAGCTGGGTGACCTCCGTGCGAACCGCCTCGGCGACCAGCGCGACCCGCTCGGCCTCACGAACGACCTGCTCCAGGTCCTTCGACGCCGTCAGGCGCTCGACCTCCGCGCTCTCCCGGGCCGTCGCGCGAGCGCGCTGAGTCTCGTCGAGCACCGCGACGCGCGCGTCCGCCCGGCGCACGCGCTCCTGCGTCTCCTCGAGCTCGACCTCCAGGCGCTCGATCTCCGCGCCCAGGTCTCGGATGGCGCGCTTGCGCGCGAGGAGCGACGCGTCGCCGCCGGCCGCCACCCGTCCGCCCCCGAGTGCGCCGGGCGGACCGAGCAGCTCGCCATCCACGGTCACGAAGCTCGCTCCGTGACCGTTCTGCGCGTACAGCCGCTCGGCGGCCCCGAGGTCGCGGACCACCACGACCGAGCCCAGCAGGTTGGCGACGAGCCGGGGGTGCCCCGAGGCGACGAGCGTTTCCGCGAGGCCCACGACGCCGGGATCCCTGGCGACGTGGGCCTCCGGGCCGCCGTTGAGCCAGTCCAGCGGGAGGAACGTCGCCTGCCCGCCGCCTGACCGCCCGAGGTAGCTGAGCGCCGTCTTGGCCGCCTCGAACGTCTCCATGACGACCCACTGGAGCCGCTCGCCGAGCGCGGCCTCGACCGCATGCTCGAGCTCCCGGGGCACGTCGAGGAGATCGGCGACCGTTCCCACGACCCCGCCCAGGCGCGCTTCCCCGGCGGCCGCGAAGACCGCCTGGACGCCCTGCGTGTAGCCCGCCCGCTGGGCTTCGAGCTCCTCCAGTACGGCCCGGCTCGATCGGCGCGAGGCAAGCGCGACGCGGCACGTCTCGACCGCCTCGGTGGACGCGGCCCGCTCGACCGCCGCCGCCCCGGCGTCCGTGGCCAGGTCTCGCAGCTCGACCTCCAGCGCGGCCACGCGCGCCGCCGCGGCGCCCACCCGCGCGCTGGCAGCTCCTCGCGCGGCCTCGATGCGACCCCGCTCCGCGTCGGCCTCCACCCGTTCCGCCTTGAGCCGGTCGAGACGGCGATGAAGGTGCTCGCGCCGCTCGTCGAGGGCGCCCAGCACCTGCCCGAGCTCGGTCCGGCGCCCGGCCAGGCTCACCTGCTCGGCCCGCCGTGACTCCGCCGCCTCGCGGGCGCCCCGGAGGCGCCCGCGGAGCTCGTCCAGGGCCACTTCCTCGGCCGTCGCCCGGGCCTGCAGCGCCGCGAACTCGCGCTGGATGGCCTCGAGGAGCGTGCCCTTCGCCCGACGCTCCTCGGCCAGCGTCTTCAGCCGGAGCGAGAGGGTCTCGGCCTCCTCGCCGAGCCGCGTCACCTCGGCGTCGAGGTCGCGCTCCACCAGACGGAGCTGCTCGGCCCGCCCCACGCAGCCCTCGAGCTCGAGCTCGGTGCGCTGGAGCACGTGACGCGCTTCGGCCGCCCGCTGCTCGGCCGTCATGACGTCGGCGCGCGCCAGCTCGAGCGCCGCCCCCAGGGCCGCCGCCCGGGTATGGCCAGCTTCGGCGCGGGTGCGCTCGGACGCCTCTTCGAGGCCGAGCCGCTCCTCCTCCCCGGTCAGTGCGGCGTGCTCCGCCGCCAGGAGGGAGACCTCGATCGTCCGCCGCTCGGCCTGGAGCGCCTTGTGCTGCTGGGCCTTCTTCGCCTGGCGCTCGAGGGAGGCGAGCTGGCGCTTGACCTCGTCCATCACGTCCCGGACGCGCAGGAGATTCTGGCGCGTCGCCTCGAGCTTTCCGAGGGTCTCGGCCCGCTGGAGCTTGTATCGCGTGATGCCGGCCGCCTCCTCCACGAAGACCCGGCGGTCGAGCGGCTTCGCGGTGAGGATCTGCGCCAGTCGCTCCTGCTCCATCAGCGCGTAGGCCTTGGGGTTGACGCCAGTGCCCAAGAAGAGGTCGTGGACGTCCTTCAGGCGGCACACGGTCTTGTTGAGCACGTACTCGGACTCGCCGTCCCGGTAGAGGCGCCGGCCGACCCCGACTTCGCTCCACGGCACGGCGAGGTCGCCGTCGTTGGAGAACGTCAGGAGAACCTCCGCGAGCCCGAGCGGCCGCCGGGAGGCCGAGCCGTGGAAGATCACGTCCTCCATCCGCTGGCCCCGGAGGGCCTTCGGGCTCTGCTCGCCGAGCGCCCAGCGAAGGGCGTCCGAGATGTTCGACTTGCCGCAGCCGTTGGGGCCGACGATGGCCGTGATCCCGGGAAGGATGCGCACATCCGTGCGGTCCGCGAAGGACTTGAAGCCGAAGAGCGTGACTCCCTGGAGCCGCATAAGCGTCAACGACTGATAGCACGGACGGAGGACCCGTCCAAGGAAAAAAGTACCAGCGGTGGGCGCCCCCTCGCCGCCCAGGCCCAAGATGTGGGTACCCGAGCAGGGTGGCCGGCCGCGCCGGCCGGGGGATCAGCCCGCGCGGCCGCGCGCCCTCACGCCCCCTTGGCGAGACAGCACTTCTTGTACTTCTTCCCGGATCCGCACGGGCAGGTGTCGTTCCGGCCGACCTTCTGGCCGCTGCGCGCACCCTCGGCCCGCCGCTCCGGCGCGCTCCGCGGCGCCGTGGCGCCCGGCACGGAGCGGGGCGCGGCGGTCGGCCGCGGCGTGGGCTCGGGCACGGCATCCCGGGCTACCTGCATCTTGAAGAGAAGCTCGGTCACGGTGGCTCGCACGCGGTCGACCATGTCCTCGAAGAGGTCGTACGCCTCGCGCTTGTACTCGGTCAGCGGGTCGCGCTGGCCGTAGCCGCGAAGTCCGATGCCCTCCTTCATGTGGTCCATGGACAGGAGGTGGTCTTTCCACTGACCGTCGATCACGTGGAGCATGACCCAGCGTTCCAGCGTCCGCATCAGATCCGCGGACAGCTCCGTCTCGCGGGCGGCGTAGCGCGCCTGCACGGCCTCGCCCAGCGCCTCGCGCAGGGCCTCCCTCGACGCGATCTCGCGCGCCGCCACGCCGGCCGGAAGCTTCACGTCGAACTGCCGGTTCAGGGCCTCGCCGAGCCCGCCCAGGTCCCAGTCCTCCGGGTGGACAGCCTCCGCCGCGTAGGTGTCGACGATGCCGTCAAGCAGATCGTCCATCCACTCGCGGACCGTCTCCTCCTGGCTCTCGCCCTGGAGAATCTCCCGGCGCATCTTGTAGACGACCTCGCGCTGCTTGTTCATGACGTCGTCGTACTCGAGGAGGTGCTTGCGGATCTCGAAGTGGTGCGCCTCGACGCGCTTCTGGGCCGTCTGGATCGCTCGGGTCACCAGGCGATGCTCGATGGGCTCCCCTTCCTCCATCCCGAGGCGATCCATGATCTTCTGGATCCGCTCGGAGCCGAAGATCCGAAGGAGGTCGTCCTCCAGGGACAGGTAGAAGCGGGAGGACCCCGGATCGCCCTGGCGGCCCGACCGCCCGCGGAGCTGGTTGTCCACCCGGCGGGACTCGTGCCGCTCCGTGGCCAGGATGTGAAGTCCGCCCAGCTCGACGACGCGGCCGTGCTCCGCCTCCGTGATCTTGCGGGCCTCTTCGTGCGCGCGCCGGCGGTCCTCGTCGGCCAGGGTCGCGGGATCGAGGCCCCGCTTGCGCACCATCTCCCGGGCGAGGAAGTCCGGGTTGCCGCCGAGCAGGATGTCCGTGCCGCGGCCCGCCATGTTGGTGGCGATGGTCACCGCGTTCATCCGCCCCGCCTGGGCGACGATCTCCGCTTCCTTCTCGTGGTACTTGGCGTTGAGCACCTGGTGGTCGGGCACGCCGCTCTTCTTGAGCAGCTTGGACAGCCGCTCGGACTTCTCGATGGACACCGTCCCGATGAGGATCGGCCGCCCCTTCTCGTGCAGCTCCTTGATCTCCTGGACGACGGCTTCGAACTTCTCGCGCTCGGTCTTGTAGACGACGTCCGGGTTGTTCACGCGGACCAGCGAGCGGTTCGTGGGAATCACGACGACGTCCAGCTTGTAGATCTTGGCGAACTCCGCCGCCTCGGTGTCCGCCGTTCCCGTCATGCCGGCGAGCTTGTCGTACATCCGGAAGTAGTTCTGGAAGGTGATGGTGGCGAGGGTCTGGTTCTCCTGCTGGATCCGGAGCCCCTCCTTCGCCTCGATCGCCTGGTGGAGGCCGTCCGACCATCGACGGCCGGGCATGAGGCGGCCCGTGAACTCATCGACGATGACGATCTGGCCGTCCTTGGCGACGTAGTCCACGTCCTTCTGGAAGAGGGCATGGGCGCGAAGGCCCTGGTGGATGTGATGGAGCGTGTCGATGTTCTGGGGATCGTAGAGGTTGCCCACGCTGAGCAGCTGCTCGCACCGGGCGATGCCGCTCTCGGTCAGGGTGACCGTCTTCGCCTTCTCGTCGACGATGTAGTCGCCTTGCCGGACCTCCTCGATCTCGTGGAGCTTCCCCTCGGTGATCGTCGCCGCGCGCGTGAGCCGGGGAATGATCCGATCGACCTTGTAGTAGAGATCCGTCGACTCCTCGGTCGGGCCCGAGATGATCAGCGGGGTCCGCGCCTCGTCGATCAGGATGGAGTCGACCTCGTCGACGATGGCGTAGTGCAGCTCCCGCTGGACCAGCTCGTCGAGCGAGAACCGCATGTTGTCGCGCAGGTAGTCGAACCCGAACTCGTTGTTCGTCCCGTAGGTGATGTCGGCCAGGTAGGCCTCCCGGCGCTCGCACGGTCGGAGCCCGGCGAAGCGGGAGTCGGCCGGCACGTAGGCGGGATCGTAGAGGAACGAAGCCTCGTGCTGGATGACCGAGACCGACAGGCCCAGCTGGTGGTAGATGGGACCCATCCACTGGGCGTCGCGCCGGGCCAGGTAGTCGTTGACCGTGACGATGTGCACCCCGCGGCCGGTGAGGCCGTTCAGCACCGCGGGCAGCGTGGCGACCAGGGTCTTGCCCTCGCCGGTCGCCATCTCGGCGATCTTGCCCTCGTGGAGCACCATCCCACCCATCAGCTGAACGTCGAAGTGCCGCATGCTGACCCGGCGGCGGCCCACCTCCCGGACCATGGCGAAGACCTCGGGCAGGATCTCGTCGACCCCGCTTCCCGCCTGGAGCCTCTGCCGTAGCTCGTCGGCCCGCGTGCGGAAGGCCTCGTCCGGCCACTGGCCGACCTCGGCCTCGAGGGCGCTGATGGCGGCAACGCGCGGCCGCATGCGCCGGACGTCGCGCTCGTGCTTGGAGCCAAAGACCTTCCGGAGGATCAGGTCGATCATGGCGGGTTCATTGTACTACCGCGGTCCACGCCGGGCCGCGCGGGACCGGCCCCGGCGGAGGGTCACTTTCCCCGTGCCTGGGTGATGAGCTCGCGCGCATGCTGGAGGCTCGTGTCGGTGACGGACTCGCCTCCGAGCATGCGGGCCACCTCCCGGACCCGGTCGTTCCTCACCAGGGCCGCCACGGTCGTCGCCGTGCGCCCTTCCTCCTCGCGCTTCTCGACGCGGAAGTGCTGGTCGGCGTACGCCGCGATCTGCGGCAGGTGGGTGACGCAGAGGACCTGGCGCACGCGGGCCACCTGGCGGAGCTTCTTGCCCACGGTGTCGGCCGTCTTCCCGCCGATGCCGACGTCCACCTCGTCGAAGATCAGCACCGGCACCGCGTCGGTCGCCGCGAGCACGACCTTGAGCGCGAGCATCGTGCGGGACAGCTCCCCGCCCGAGGCGATGCGCGCGAGAGGCCGCGCGTCCTCGCCCGCGTTCCCCGAGAAGAGGAACTCGGCCTGGTCGACGCCCCGCGGACCGAGCCGCCACGCCTCCGGGCCCACCGCCAGATCTCCGTGCCCGGCTCGCTCCCGGGCCAGGCGCACCCGGAACACCGCCGCCTCCAGGTCCAGGGCCGCCAGCTCGGCCAGCACGGAGGCCTCCAGCCGACCCACGGCCTGGTCGCGGCGCTCGGCGAGGTCCGTCGCGCGCGTCACCAGCTCCGTCCGCAGGCGGTCGACCCGCTCGGCCAGCCGACCCTCGTCCTCGCCAGCGTGCGCGAGGCCCTCCAGGTCGGACTCGACCTTCGCCCGGAACGCCAGGACCGCCTCGACGCTCTCGCCGTACTTCCGCTTGAGCCGCCCGATCTCGTCCACCCGCCGCTCGATCGCGTCGAGCCGGGGCGGATCGAACACGACAGCGTCGCGGTAGCTCCGGAGCGCGCGGGCAGTCTCGTCGAGGTGGACCAGGGCGGTGTCGAGGGCCTGGAGGGTCGGCTGGACCGCGGGGTCGATGCGGGCCAGCTCGCGCAGGTGGGTCGCCGCGCGGCCCGCCCGCTCGACGGCCGAGGCCGGGTCGTCGTAGAGCTCCCGGTAGGCTCCGGTGGCGCCCTCGGCCAGACGCTCGGCGTTCATGAGCCGCCGACGCTCCTCCCGCAGATCCTCGTCCTCCCCGCTCCGGAGCCGCGCGGCGTCGATCTCGGCGATCGACTCCCGGTACTGGGCGATGCGCGCCACCCGGTCGCGGGCCGACGCGCGGAGCGCATCCAGCTCCGTCGAGGCGCTGCGCCACTCCTCGTGGCGCTGGCGCAGCCGGTCGCGCAGGATCCCCAGGCCCGCGAACGCGTCCAGCAGGTCGAGGTGACGACCCGGGCGGAGCAGGGCCTGATGCTCGTGCTGTCCGTGGACCTCGACCAGGGCCTCGCCGAGCTTCTCCAGCAGGGCCAGCGTGGTGTTGGTGTCGTTCAGGAAGACGCGCCCGCGCCCGCCGCGCACCAGCTCCCGGCGGACCAGGAGCTGACCGTTCTCCAGGGCGATGCCGTGCTCTTGCAGCACGGCGGCCACCGGACTCTTCGAGGGGGCGTCGAACACGGCCTCGATCGTGGCGGTCTCGGCGCCCGCGCGGATGGTCTCGGCCGGCTGAGCCCGCTCGCCGAGGAGCAGGGTAAGCGCATCGATGAGGATCGACTTTCCCGCCCCCGTCTCGCCGGTGAGGACGTTCAGGCCCGGGCCGAACGGGACCGTCAGCGATTCAATGACCGCGAGGTTCCGGACTCTGAGCTCTCTGAGCACCCGCGAGGGCCCTCCAGGTGGTCAACGTTCGCCCCATTTTAGCTTTGTGCGCAGCACCTCGAAGTAGGATTTCCGAGGGTCCCGGATCAGGCGGATCCGGGACCCCGCCTGCCGGACGTGGACCACGTCCCCCGCGGCGACCGGGGGTCCCGGCTGGCCGTCCACCGAGAGGACCACGTCGGGCGCCTCCGTCAGGAGGGTCACCTCCAGCCGGATCGAGGCGGGCAGCACGATCGGCCGGTTCGTCAGCGTGTGCGAGCAGATCGGGGTCAGGACGACGACGTCCATCGTCGGGAACAGGATCGGCCCGGCGGCCGACAGGTTGTAGGCCGTCGAGCCGGTCGGGGTAGCGATGATGAGCCCGTCCGCACGGTAGGCCGTCATCGGCTGGCCGTCGGCGCGCACGTCCAGGTCGATCAGCCGGCCGAGCGCCCCCTTCGCCACCACGACGTCGTTCAGGGCCAGCTGCTCCGCCACCGGGACGCCGCCTCGCGTGAGCCCGGCCACGAGGACCAGGCGCTCCTCGGCGGCGTACTCGCCCTGAAGCACCGCCTCCAGCGTGGGGAACAGGGCCTCCAGGGTGGTTGCCGTCAGGAAGCCGAGGCCTCCGAGGTTGACCCCGAGGATCGGCACGTCCAGCCCGTCGACCAGGCGCGCGACGGCCAGCAGGGTCCCGTCGCCGCCCAGCACCACGATCAGGTCGACCTTGCCGGGGAGTGCCTGGCGCTCGGCCACCGTGACGCCGGGAAGGCCCAGCGCTCCGGCGGTCTCGCCGTCGACCACCACCTCGCGCCCGCGCGCCATCAGCCACTGGACCAGTCCGCGCACCACGTCGAGCGCTTCGGCCCGGTCACGCCGTGCCACGACCCCGATACGCCGCATGCCGTGCCTCTCGTGTCCGCCTTGCCCGCCGCCCACAGGGTTACGCGGGCTCCCCGCCCGGAGTGACCGGCTGGCCCTTCACGCCGCGGGCTCGATCTTCCGTCCCCTCCGGAACGGCCGCCAGGAGCGCGGCCTCGAATGCCGCGCCCTCGACCGCGGGCTGTGGCGCTTCCACGTGACGGGCGAGGTGGAGAAAGACCTCGCGGTTGCCCTTCGGCCCCCGGAGTACCGATGCCGCCACGCCGCGGACGCGCAGGCCGATCGCCCGGGCGGCGGCCGCGACGTCCCGCACGGCGCCACGCCGCGCCTCGCCCCCGCGGACCACCCCTCCCTTGCCGACCTGGCCGCGGCCCACCTCGAACTGCGGCTTCACGAGCGCCACGATCTCCGCCGGGGCGACAAGGCACGCGGCCACGGCGGGCAGGATCTTGTCGAGCGAGATGAAGGACACGTCGACCGCGGCGAAGCTCGGAGCGTCCGGGAACCGGGCCGGATCGAGATGCCGGGCGTTCACTCCTTCCCACACCACGACGCGGGCATCGCTTCGAAGGCGGGGGTGGAGCTGTCCATGGCCCACGTCGACGGCGTGAACCCGATGCGCCCCGCGAGCGAGCAGGCAGTCGGTGAACCCTCCCGTCGACGCCCCCACGTCCAGGCACACCCGCCCCTCGACCAGCACCCCGAAGGCGTCGAGAGCGGCCGCGAGCTTCTCCCCGCCCCGGCCAACGAACGGCGCCGCCGCGATCCGCTCCACCGCCGTGTCAGGAGCCACCAGACGCCCGGCCTTGGCCGCCAGGCCGCCCGGCAGGCGCACCTGGCCCGCAAGGATCAAGCGCGCGGCCTTGGCGCGGCTCGACGCGAGCCCCCGCGCCACCATCAGCTCGTCCAGTCGGACGCGGCTCCCGCGAGCCGTCTCGGCAGGGCTCATGCGAAGAAGTACCGGACCGCCGCGTCTCGCACCGCGTCGAGAGTCGCCGCGTCGGGTGCCTCCGCGTAGAGTCGCGCCACGGGCTCGGTGCCCGATGTGCGCACGAGGACCCACGCCCCGCCGGCCAGGTGTAGCTTGAGCCCGTCGGTGGTCTGGACGCGCTTCACGGGCCACGCCCCGAGCTCCGCCGGGGGCTCCGCCATCCGCGCCGGCAGCGCGCGCCGCACGCTATCGGAGAGCGGCACGTTGACCCGAACGGACACGAGCCGTCCAACCTCCCCGTAGAGCCGCTCGAGCACGGTCCCGAGCGATACCCCCTCCACCGCAGCCACCTCCGCCACCAGGAGGCACGCGAGGATCCCGTCTTTCTCGGGCGGATGTCCCCTGAGGCTCATCCCCCCCGACTCCTCGCCGCCGAACATGGCGCGGCCCTGGGTGATCAGGTCGCCCAGGTACTTGAAGCCCACCGGGGTCTCGTGCAGCTCGCAGCCGTGACGTGCGGCCAGCGCATCGAGGAGGTGGGTCGTCGCCACGCTCCGCGCCACACCACCGCGCCAGCCGCGGTGAACCAGGAGGTGGCGCAGCACGAGCGCCAGGATCGGGTTCGGCGTCAGCACCGTTCCGTCCCGGTCCACGACCCCGAAGCGGTCCGCATCGCCGTCGGTGGCGAGCCCCAGCTGCGCTCGCTGCTCGCGCACGGTCCCGATGAGCTCCCCCAGGTACTCCTCCGCGGGCTCGGGCGGGTGTCCGCCGAACGTGACGTCGCGGGCCCCGTGGAGAAGCGTCACCTCGCAGCCCGCCTCCTCCAGGAGGCGGTCGAGGTAGCCGCGCGCGGGCCCATGCATCACGTCCACCACCACCCGCAGGCGGGCCTGCCGGATCCGGCCGAGCTCGACCAGCCCCCGGCACTGGTCCAGGTAGGCGGGGGCGAAGTCCGCCGACTCCACGAGCCCCGCGGCCTGCGCCTCGGCGAGAGGGCGTCCGCCGGGGTCGTCGAGCCCGGCCACGCGGGTCTCGATCGCCCGCGTCACCTCCGGGAGGGCCGGACCGCCGGTCGGGCCCGAGAGCTTGAGCCCGTTGTCCCACGCCGGGTTGTGGCTCGCCGTGATCGTGATGCCCGCGGCCGCCCGGTGGTGCAGGACGGCATGGGCCACCGTGGGCGTGGGGACGGCCGCGACGGCCAGCCGGCACCGGATGCCGCCCTGGGCGAGCGTCCCGGCCGCCGCGGCGGCGAACTCCTCCGACAGGAAGCGCGTGTCATAGCCGACGACGGCGCCGCGCTGCCCCTCTCCCGACTCGCGGAGGTGGTCGGCGATGGCCCGGCTGAGCCGCCGCACGTTCGCGAACGTGTAGGTATCCGCGATCCGCGCGCGCCACCCCGACGTGCCGAACTTGATCGGATCGAGCCCGCCGCTCACCGATGTCCTCCCCCCGCCCAATTATAGGCCGCGGCGCCCGACGTCTCGCCGGGCGCGCCCGGGAGCGGACCTCACGCCCACCGCCGCCGGCGGCGCCGGACGTGCGGGCGGCGGAACGCGTTGACCAGCAGCAGCCCGGCGACGAACCCGCCCAGATGAGCCAGGAAGGCGACGCCGCCGCCGTCGCCCCACGCGAACGTGAAGATGCTGTTCCCGAGCTGCAGGACGAGCCAGAACCCCAGCACGAGCAGAGCGGGCACGGGAATCACCCTCACGAAGAAGCCGAAGATCACGAGGGTCCAGATCCGCGCGTGGGGATACAGGAGGAGGTACGCGCCCAGGGTTCCCGAGACGGCCCCGCTCGCGCCCACCATCGGGATGGCCGAGGCCGGGTTGTGGAGGTACTGGGCCGCCGCGGCGGCCAGGCCGCACACGAGGTAGAAGACGAGGAACCGGCCGTGCCCCATGGAGTCCTCGACGCTCTTGCCGAAGATCCACAGATAGAGCATGTTCCCGCCGACGTGGAGCAGCCCGCCGTGGACGAACATCGCGGTGAAGATCGTCAGCACGGGCGGCGGGGCGCCGGCCAGCGTCGTCTCGAGCCCCAGGGGACAGATGTCCCCGAACCGGCACGGGATCAGTCCGAACTCGCCGACGAGCTGCGCGTAGAGCTGCGGCCCCAGCGACGGCCGGCCGGGCGCGGACGGCTCGAACCAGAGGAAGAATTCGTAGAGGTAGATGATCACGTTGACGGCGATGAGGGCGACCGAGACGGCGGGGAGGGACCGCGTCGAGACGTCGTCCTTGAGCGGGAGCACGGCGCCCGCCCGCTCTCAGGCCGGCCCGACCACCACCACCGCTGGCTCCACCAGGTGGCGGCGCGCGGCCTGGAGCACCTCGGTCGCGTCGACCGCGTCCAGCAGGGCCGGATAGCGCAGCACGTACTCGGCGCCGACGCCCATGATCTCGTAGAAGGCGAGATAGAAGCTCTGGCGCCCGTTGGTCCGCCGGTCGAGCACGAAGGACCCCGAGAGGTAGGCCTTGGCGCGATCCAGCTCGTCCTCGGCCACGGGCTCGCCGGCCAGGCGATCGATCTCGCGCCGGAGCCCCGCCTCCGCGGCCGCCACGTTCTCCGGGGCCGTCCCGATGTGCAGGACGAGGCGGGCCGCGCCCCGCCGTGTCGGATACGTCGAGCCGACCGAGTACGCGAGCCCCTCCTCGTCCCTGAGGGTCCGGAAGAGCCGGCTCGACATGCCGCCTCCCAGCACGCCGCTGGCGACCTTCAGCGCGACGTGGTCCGCCGCGGCCACGGGCGGCGCGAGGTAGCCGAGCAGGACGTGCGCCTGCTGCGTCGGCGCGCTCTCACGCTGGCGCAGCCGTACGGGCCGCTCCGGCGGTGGCGGTGCCGCCGCTCCCGGGCCGCCAGGTCGCAGCCCCTCGAACAGTCGACTCGCCGCGCCGAGCACGTCGTCGGTGGAGATCGCCCCGGACACGGCGAGCACGAGCCGGTCGGCCGCGTACGTCTCGCCGAAGCGCTCGATCAGGTCCCCCCGGACGATCCGGGCGACGGTCGGCTCCTCTCCGCCCGGTGGCAGCCCGTACCCCCGCGGGCCGAACAGCGCCCGGGCGAGCACGCGATTGGCGACCTGGGCGGGCTGGTCCTCCAGACCCCGGATCTGGGCCAGGAGGACTCCGCGCTCCCGCTCGATCTGCTCGTCGCCCAGGCGCGGCTCGGTGGCCACGTCATGGAGCAGCGCGAGGAGGCGCGGCCAGTGCCGCGCGAGACCCCAGGCCCTTAGCTCCCCGTATTCCTGATCGACTCCGCTCTCGATCCCGCCCCCGGCGTCCTCAGCCGCGCTCGCGATCTCGACGGCGCTCCGCGTGCGCGTCCCCTTGAGCAGCACGCGCCCCAGGAGCGCGGTCACGCCGTTCCGCTCGGGCGCCTCGTCCGCGGAGCCTCCGCGCGACAGGAGCGTGAGCGCGACCACCGGAGCGCCCCGGCTCTCGCGGACCAGGACCGTCACCCCGTTCGGCAGGAGGAGCCGCGTGACCGGGTCCGACCTCGCGGCAGCCGGACGGCCGGCTTCCGGGAGGAGCCCCGTCTCCCGGGGCGGCGAGCCCGCGCCCGGAAGGCCTCCGCCGGGGATCACTGGCCGCCCCCGGGCCCGGGAGGGCCGACGACCGCGCCCGTGAAGCGATCGAGCCGGAGGTGTCGCCGCGCCGCCTCGCGCATGTCCTCGCGCGTGACACGCCGGACGGCGTCGACGTAGCCCAGCTCGAACTCGATGGTCCAGACGGCGTCGGCCGTCCCGAGGGCATAGGCCGCGCCTTCGGCCGTCTCGCCGCCGAAGGCGTGCTCGGCCTCGACCGCCGTCATCGCGCGCGCGAACTCCTCTTCCGTGACGAGCTCCTCGGACAAGCGCGCGACCTCCGCCAGGACCGCCGTCTCGATCTCCGCGTAGCGGGCGGTGGCGGTGCGCGCGGTCACCGCGATCGTCCCCGCGTCGTGCTGGAGGTAGAAGCTGCTGCCGATCCCGGACACCAGCCCGAGCCGCTCGCGGAGCGCCTGGACCAGCCGCGACGACCGCCCCTGCCCCAGGACGGTCGTCACGAGGTCCAGGGCATAGACGTCCGGGTCCGGAGGAATGGCGCCCGCCCACGCGAACCCGAGGTACGTCTGGTGGAGCGTCTTCGACTCCTCGAGCCGGCGCGGCATGCGCGGCGCCTCCGGCGCGCGGCGAGGGCGCGCGGGGACCGGCCGCGGCGCCCAGCCTCCGAAGGCCGTCTGCACGGCCTCAAGACCCCGGGCCGCCGGCATGCTTCCGGCCACGACCACCGTCGTGTTGTTCGGCAGGTAGGAGCGCCGGTAGTAGTCGACGATCATCTCGAGGGGCACTCCCGCAATGGACTCTGCCGACCCGAGGACGGGCCGCCCGTAGGGATGCTCGCCGAAGTGTCCCCGAGCCAAGACGCGCCAGAGGGCGGCGCTCGGCGTGTCCTCCGCGCGGCGAATCTCCTCGAGCACGACGTGACGCTCCCGATCGACCTCGACGGGGTCGAACGCCGCGTGCTGCGCGGCGTCGGCCAGAACGTCCAGCGCGGTGTCGAGGCGCTCGGCCGGCAGGACGACGTGGAAGTACGTCCAGTCCTGCGACGTCGCCGCGTTCATCTCGCCCCCGAGCGCGGCGATCGTCTCGTCGATCACGCCGGGCCCCCGCAGCGGCGTGCCCTTGAAGAGAAGGTGCTCGATGAAGTGCGACAGGCCCGCCTCGTGCGGGCGCTCGTCGCGCGCCCCGGCGCGGACCCAGAGGTGCACGGCGGCGACGTCAGCCGCGTCGTGCGGCTGGAGCACGACGGTGAGGCCGTTCGCCAGCATCACGCGCTCGGGGCTCGGATGGATCGGACGGCCTTCGGCCTGTGGCGGACCGGGCCGATCGGACGGCCCTGGGCCGGCGGCGGGCTTCGGCGTCATCGCCGCTCGACCTTCCGCTCCTCGCGGCGCCCCGCCAGGAAGTGCAGGTGCAAGTGATACACGACCTGGCCGCCGTCCGGCCCGCAGTGAATGGCGAGGCGGTACCCGCGCTCCGACAGCCCCAGGCTCTCCCCGATGTGCTGCGCGGCCAGGACCAGGCGGCCGACGAGCGGCGCGTCCTCCGGAGCGAGCGCCATCACGGACTCAACGTGGCGCTTGGGAATGATGAGGAGGTGGATCGGGGCCTTCGGATAGATGTCGCGGAAGGCGAGGACCTCCGCGTCCTCGTACTCGATGGCGGCGCGAGTCCGGTCGGCGACGATCTCGCAGAAGACGCAGGCGGCCATCGTTCGGGCGGGCGTTCAGCGACGTCGATCCGTCGGGGCCTGTCGCAGCTCCAGGAACACGCGGACCAGCTCCGGGTCGAACTGGCCGGTGTGGGCTCCCTCGCGGAGGCTCGTCAGCGCTTCGTCCTCGCCGAACGGCGACTTGTAGGGGCGTTGCGTGCAAAGCGCGTCGTAGACGTCGACGATCGCCATGAGGCGCGCGAGCAGCGGCACCTCTTCCCCGCCGAGCCGGTCCGGATACCCACGCCCGTCCCACCTCTCGTGGTGGTGTCGGATGATCGGCCGCACCAGGCCGAGCGTCCGCATGGGCACGACAAGCCGATCACCCGCCGCCGGGTGCTCCTCCATGAGCCGGCGCTCCTCGGAGCTGAGCGGGCCGGCCTTGAGCAGGACTCCGTCGGGCACGGCGATCTTGCCGAGGTCGTGCAGGAAGCCCCCCAGACGCAGCGCCTTGAGCTCCTCCTCGCGGAGCCCGAGGCGCTCGCCGAATCCCATGGCCCAGGCAGCCAGCCGGACGCAGTGCCCCCCGGTGTACGGGTCACGCGCCTCGATCGTGAGCGCGAGGCTCGTGATCAGACTCTCGGCCTCCTCCAGCTCCTCGAGCACCCGCTTCAAACGGATGAGCGACCGGAGGCGCGCGCCGAGCTCGCGCGGGTGGACGGGCTTCGTGAAGTAGTCGTCCGCGCCCGCCGCGAGCCCCGCGACCCGTGACTCGAGCTCGCGCTCGGCGGTCAGCAGCACCACCGGAATGAGGTGGGTGACCGGATCGCCCTTGAGCTGCCGGCACAGGTCGAGGCCGGTGATTCCCGGCATCCGGACGTCCAGGAGGACCAGGTCCGGGGCTTCCCGGGCGATCTCGGTGAGGGCCTCCCCCGCGGAGCCCGCGTCGCGCACCGTGTACCCGAGGTGCGCGATGTAATCGCGCATCGTCTCCCGGACCAGGACATCGTCGTCGACGATCAGTACCCGGCCGAGGGCGGCGGGACTGCGGGTGGACGGTTTCAGGACGCTCATCACTGGACCGGCAGCGTGACGGTGACCCAGGTCCCGCGGTCCGTCTCGCTTTCCATCTTTATCTTCGCACCGAGCGCAACGGCCAGCCGCTCAGCCACGGTGAGGAGCAGGCCGGTGCCGGGCAGCGTCCGTCCTGCCCGGGGGCCCACCGGGCAGAAGGGCCGGAAGATCCGCTCCTGCTCCTCCGGCGTGAACCCGAGGCCGTCGTCCGCAACCGTGAGGACGACCTCTCGATCGCGCTGGTAACAGCTCACCCGGATCTCCCCGACCTCCGTGTACTTGACGGCCGAGATGATGAGGTTGCCGAGGATCTGCTCGAGCCGGCGCGCGTCCGTCACGACCGGC
>DASZOL010000042.1:0-58545 GCA_035550795.1 Candidatus Methylomirabilota bacterium | reverse complement strand
ACCCGTGCGGGTCGATCAACCAGCCCTACATGGACTGCGCGGCGCGGATCCGGGGGCGCCCGGGCTTCGACCCGGCGGCGGTCCGGGCGATCGTCTGCCGGACGGCGGAGGGGCCGGTCCACCGGCTGTGGGAGCCCATCGCCGAGAAGCGGCGGCCGACGACTCCCTACGGCGCGAAGTTCAGCCTGCCGTACTGCATCGCGCTGGTCCTCGTGGAGGGCGCAGCCGGGGTGGAGGGCTTCAGCGAGACGAGAACCCGGGATCCGCGTATCCTGGAGGTGGCGGGAAAGGTCCGCTACGTCCTGGACCCGACTCTGCCCTACCCGCAACGCTTCACGGGACACGTGCGAGTCGAGCTCGCCGACGGGCGAGTGATCGAGGAGACGCAGGACGCGCCCCGGGGCGGCCCGGAGCACCCCCTCGCACCGGAAGAGCTCTGGGCGAAGTTTCGCGCCAACGCGGCACGGGCCTTGCCCGTGGCGCAGGTGGACACGGCGCTCGAGCGGCTGGTCGCGATCGAGCGAGCGACGGACGTCGTGCCGACGGCCGACGCGCTCCGACGCGTCGCCTGACCCGCGAACGGACACGAAAGGAGGCCACTGATGACGCAGCAGAGACTCCGAGGGATCCTGGTCGGACTCGCCTTCGTGCTCGGGCTCGCGGCCCGCGCCGAGGCGGCAGACCCGGCGGTGATGGAGGCCGCCAAGAAGGAAGGCAAGGTCATCTGGTACTCGTCGCTCGGGCTATCGCTGGCCCAGAAGGTCTGTGACGCCTTCAACAAGAAGGCGCTGGGCGTGACCTGCGAGCTCGCCCGCGACGGCTCCCAGCGCATCTTCCAGAAGGTCATGCAGGAGGCGGGGGCGGGGCTCGCCATCGCCGACGTGGTCCACACCTCCGACATCTCGCACTTCCTCGACTTCCAGCAGAAGAACATGCTGATGCGTTACCTCCCGGCGGGGGCGGACAAGTTCCGCTCGGACTTCCGCGACCGGGACGGGCTCTACACGGTGCTTCGCGGCACGCCGTACGTGATCGCGTACAACACCCAGAAGGTCAGCAAGGCCGACGCCCCCAAGCGCTGGAAGGACCTGACCGACCCTCGGTGGAAGGGAAAGCTGGTCCACGCTCACCCCGGCTACAGCGGCGTGGTCATGACCGGGATGACCGGCCTCCTCCCTGTCCTGGGCGGCTGGGACTACTATGCCGCGCTCACGAAGAACGACCCGCTCGTGGTGCAGTCGGCCGAGGACCCGCCGATGAAGGTGGCGGGCGGCGAGGCGTGGCTCGGGGTGGCCGGCGAGTACAACTTCTACCGCGTCGCCAAGAAGGGCGACCCGATCGCGATCGTCTTCCCCGAGGAAGGCGTGCCGTTCGTGTCCTCGGCCAACGCCATCCTGGCCAAGGCGCCGCATCCGAACGCGGCGAAGGTCTTCACGGACTTCCTCTTCGACAAGGACGGCCAGCAGATCCTCGCCGACGACGGCCTGTACGTGCCGAACGAGGCCGTGACCTACCCGAAGGACAAGCGGCCGCTCAAGGAGCTCAAGCTCATCAAGGTCGAGCCCGAAGAGATGCAGAAGCGGGACGACGAGATCAAGAAGAAGTTCCGCGAGCTCTTCGGGGTCTGACGGGGTGTCGAGCGCGGCGACGGGGACGGCGAGCAGGGGCGGGACGGCCCGGGAACGGCTGGACGCCGCGCCCGCCGTCTGGCTCCTGAGCGCAGCGATCCTCGCGGTCCTCGTCGTCGCGCCGCTCGCCATCCTCCTGGTCACGGCCGTCCGGGCGCCGGAGGGGCCGGGCTTCACGGTGGCCAACTTCCTCGAAGCGTTCGGCCAGGCGATCTACCGGGGTCCGGTCGGGAACTCGCTCGTGTACGCCATCTCGGTCGGCGTCCTGAGCGTCGTCCTCGGGGCCCCGATGGCCTGGCTCGTCACCCGGACGGACATGCCCGGCAAGGCGGTGGTCCGGACGTTCACCACCGCCGCCTTCGTCACCCCGTCCTTCCTCGGCGCCACCGCCTACGTCATCCTGGCGGGCCCGAACGCGGGGCTCATCAACGTCCTCTACCGGGCCGTCACCGGGGCGGAGGGGGCGCTCTTCAACATCTTCTCCATGGCGGGCCTGATCTACGTCACCAGTCTCTACACGTTCCCGGTGGTGTTCATCCTGACCAGCGCCGCCCTGAGCGCGACGCCGGCTGACCTGGAGGAGGCGGCGCGGATCGCCGGCGCTGGGCGTCTTGCGGTGATGCGCACGATCACGCTGCCCCTGGCGCTGCCGGCGATCTTCGGAGGCTTCATCCTGGCCTTCCTCGAGGCGCTGGTGCTCTTCGGCGCGCCCGCCATGCTCGCCATCCCGGCGCGGTTCCACGTCATGACCACCCAGGTCTGGGCATTCTTCCAGTACCCGCCGCAGGTCGAGGTGGCCGCGGCCTACGCCATGCCGCTGCTCCTGATCGCGGTGGGCCTTCTGTGGGCCCAGCGCCGGCTGATGGGCCGGCGCGGCTACACGACCGTGGGAGGGCGGGCCAGCGCCGCGCCCCCGGTACGGCTCGGCCCCTGGCGATGGGCGGGCCTCGCCGCCTGCGTGGGCGTGCTGCTGCTCTCGATCGGACTCCCCTACTTCGCGCTTCTCCGTGCCGCCCTCGCCAAGGCCTGGGGCCTCGGGTGGTCGTGGCAGAACTTGACCCTGCGGAACTTTCACTACGTGCTCTTCGAGTTCGACCCGACGCGCTCGGCCATCGTGAACACGCTCGAGCTGGCCACCGTCACCGCCACCCTCGCCGTGTTCCTCATGGGGGCGATCGCTTACGTCGCCCAGCGGCGGCTTCTCCGGGGAGCCCGGGTGCTCGCGTTCCTCGCCACGGCGCCCCTCGCGATCCCGGGGATCGTGCTCTCCATCGGGCTGTTCAAGGCGTACTCGCGGCCGCCACTTCTCCTCTACGGGACGATCTGGATCATCTTCGTCGCCTACCTGACCAAGTACCTCCCGATCGCGTACACGGCCTGCCACGCCGCGCTCCAGACGGTGCACGTGGACCTCGAGGACGCGGCCCGGGTCCTCGGCGCCAACCGCCTGGTCGCCTTCAAAGACGTGACGGTGCCGCTCTTCGGCGCGGGACTGATCTCGGCGTGGCTCCTCGTGTTCCTGCCGAGCCTCCGCGAGCTGTCCTCCTCCATCCTGCTCTTCACGACACGCTCCCGCGTGGTGTCCGTCGTCATCTACACCCTCTACGAGGAGGGGCTCTGGGAAGCCGTGTCGGCGCTGGGGATCCTGCTGCTGGGGCTCACACTCCTGCTCGTGGCCGTCGCCCAGCGGTTCCTGGGCCGGCGCTTCCTGCAGATCTGACCCGGCCGATGGCCGCGGTCCGCCTGCAGGCCCTCACGAAGCGGTTCGGCGAGGATGTCGCGGCGGTCCACGACCTCACGATCGACATCCGTCACGGGGAGCTCCTGTCGCTCCTCGGCCCCTCCGGCTGCGGCAAGACCACGACCCTCCGCCTGATCGCGGGCTTCCTCGCCCCGGACGCGGGCGAGATCTGGCTGGGAGACCGCCGCCTGTCGGCGCCGCACGAGACGGTGCCTCCCGAGCGACGCGGGATGAGCATGCTCTTCCAGTCCTACGCGGTCTGGCCCCACAAGACGGTCGCCGAGAACGTGACCTATGGCCTCAAGTTCCGGAGCGTACCCCGGGTCGACTGGCCCCGGCGCCTCCGGGACGCCCTGGCGCTGGTCCGCCTCGAGGGATTCGCGGATCGCTACCCCGGTGAGCTCTCCGGCGGCCAGCAGCAGCGGGTCGCGCTGGCCCGCGCGCTCATCGTCGAGCCGGCGATCCTGCTGCTCGACGAGCCGCTCAGCAACCTCGATGCGCACCTCCGGGAGGAGATGCGATTCGAGATACGGCGGGTCCACGAGGCCTCTCAGATTACGACGGTCTACGTCACGCACGACCAGGCCGAGGCCATGGTCACCTCGGACCGCATCGCCGTCATGAACGCGGGGGGCGTCGAGCAAGTCGGCACGCCGGCGGAGGTGTACGAGCGACCCGCCACGGCGTTCGTAGCGGGGTTCATCGGTCGGACGAACCTCTTCAAGGGCCGGATCGTCGCCGACGGACGGGTCGCCTGCGAAGGCGGCCTGGTTCTGCTCACGGCGACGGCAGGAGAGCACACGCCGGGGGACGCAGTCGCGGTCTCGGTCCGACCCCACATGGTCACCGTGTCGTCCGGCGCCGCGACGGGAGCGCCGGGAGAGCCGGCGGACGGCGCGGCGCTGAACGTCTTCGCCGGGACCGTCACGCGCGCGAGCTACTTCGGCGACGCGATGGACTACCTCGTGGCGATCACCGGGACGCAAAGCACGCTCCGGGCCACCGGGGTGCCGGAGCCCCGGCTGGCGGTCGGCCAGTCCGTGGGCGTCCGCATCGCGGCGCGACACTGCATCCTGGTCCGCTGACCCGCGGCCTCGCGCCGTCGACGAGGAGCCGGCGCCGCGGTCATCACGTCCGCGGCGGGCGCGCTTGAGGGGGTCGGAGCCGAGGAGTAGGATCGACCCGACAGCGACGATGGAACCTCTGAGCGAGCTCCTCGGCCAGAGTCCTGGGATGGTCACGGTCCGTGAGGAGCTCGGCCGCCTCCTCACGCGCCGGACCGAGCTGCGCCGCCTGCCTCCGATCCTGATCCAGGGCGAGACCGGGACGGGCAAGGGGCTGCTGGCCCGAGCACTGCACCGGGGGAGCCCCCGCGCCGACGGCCCGTTCGTCGACATCAACTGCGCGGCGATCCCCGACACCCTCCTCGAGGCGGAGCTCTTCGGGTTCGAGCGGGGCGCGTTCACCGACGCCCGGCAGGCGAAGCCCGGGCTCTTCCAGATCGCCCACGGCGGCATGATCTTCCTCGACGAGGTGGGACTCCTGCCTGAGGGGCTCCAGGCGAAGCTCCTGAAGGTGATCGAGGATCAGACCGTGCGGCGGCTCGGCGCCACGCGGGCCGAGGCCGTGGACGTCTGGGTGGTCGCCGCCACGAGCGTCGATCTCGTGCACGCCGCGCAGGAAGGGCGATTCCGCCAGGACCTCTTCCACCGCCTCGCCGTCGTGAAGGTCACGCTGCCTCCCTTGCGGACCCGCGGGGAGGACATCGTCCGCCTCGCGGAGCACTTCCTGGAGCGGGCATGCGCCGACTACGGGCTGTCCCGGCGCATGCTCACGCCTGAGGCCCGGGCGGCGCTGCTCAAGCACGCGTGGCCGGGCAACGTCCGCGAGCTGGCGAACGTGATGGAGCGGGTCGCCCTCTTCTCCGAGGACCGGGACGTGCGGGCCGAGATGCTGGGGCTCTCGCCGGCGCCCGTCCGCGCAGGGGGCCGGGCCCCCGACCGCCCGAGTCGGCCGACGGCGTCGCGATCCCTCGGCGAGCGCGAGCAGCTGCTCGAGGCGCTGCGCCAGACCAACTGGAACGTGACCGCGGCCGCCACCCGGCTCGGCCTCACCCGCAACACCATCCGCTATCGCATCCAGAGCTTCGGCCTCGAAGCCGATCGGCCGGGGCCGGGGGGGCGCCGGACCGAGCCCTCCGGCGCCGCGCCGAGCGGCGAGCCGCCGGACGCGCGCGCCGACGAGCAGACCGACGGGGACCGACGCCACCTGTCGTTCCTCGGCGTCAGCGTGATCATGCCCCCCGGAACGTCTCCCTCGGAGGCGAGCGGCGCGCTCGAGACCGTGATCGACAAGGTCCGCAGCTTTGGCGGCCGGGAGGTCGAGCGGGGGCCGACGACCGTCGGGGCGGTGTTCGGCCTGGAGCCAGTGGACGACCCTCCGCTGCGCGCCGCTCACGCCGCCCTGGCCGTCCAGAAGGCGACCGAGCGCGCTCGGCGCGAGGACTTCCGCCCGTACGCGGTGAAGGTCGGCATCCACACCGTAGCGCTGCCGGTGACCGGATCCGGTGAGGCCGCCGAGATCGAGCCCGACGCCCACCGGGAGATCCAGCACCTGATGGCGGCGCTGCTCACGCAGGCCGAGCCGGGGCGCGTCCTGCTGACGGCGGGGGTCGCGCCCTTCCTGGAACGACGGCTCGATCTGGTGCCCGTCGGTACCGTCGACGGGGTCCCCGGTCCGGTATTCCGGCTGGTGGGCCGGGAGCGCACCGACCCGGCTCCGACACGCCGGCTGGCAACCTTCGTGGGCCGGCGGCACGACCTCGAGCTCTTGCAGGGGCGGCTCAGCTCGGCCATCGGCGGCCGCGGCCAGGTGGTCGGCATCGTCGGCGAGGCGGGGCTCGGCAAGAGCCGGCTCCTCCACGAGTTCCGGCAAGGCCTGAGCCAGGACGTCCGGTACGTCGAGGGTCGCTGCCTCCCGTACGGAAGCGCCATCCCCTACCTGCCGCTCCTCGACGTCCTGCGCGGCCACTGTGGAATCGTCGATGCGGACAGCCCCAAGGCGATCGTGGAGAAGGTTCGCCGGGGGCTCGAAGAGGTCGGCATGGATCCCGCCGAGGGCGCCCCGTACCTGCTGCAGCTTCTGGGAGTACGCGACGGGACGGAGCGCCTGGCCGTCCTCAGTCCCGAGGCGATCAAGGCCCGCACGTTCGAGACCCAGCGCCAGCTGGGCCTCAAGGGCAGCCGGCGACGGCCCCTGGTCCTGGCGATCGAGAACGTGCACTGGATCGACAAGACGTCGGACGAGTACCTGGGCGCGCTGGTGGAGAGCCTTGCCGGCGCTCCGATCCTCCTGATCCTCACGTACCGCCCGGGCTATCGCCCCGCCTGGATCGAGAAGTCCTACGCGACGCAGATCGCGCTCCAGCCGTTGACCGGGACCGACGGGGCCAGCATCGTCCGGTCGATGCTCCACGCCGCGGAGCCGCTCGCGGCGATCACCTCCGTCATCGTGGCCAAGGCGGAGGGGAACCCACTCTTCCTCGAGGAGCTGGCGCTGGCCGTGGTCGAGCAGGACGCCGGGTCGGGAGCGCTCCGGATCCCCGATACCCTGCAGGAGGTGCTCCTCAGCCGGATCCAGCGGCTGTCCGACGACTGCCGCCGCGTCCTGCAGGCGGCCGCCGTGCTGGGGCGCGAGTTCTCGCTGCGCCTCCTCTCGGAGCTCTGGCAGGAGCCGGGAGGGCTCGAGCCCCACCTGGTCGACCTCCGGCGCCTCGAGTTCGTCTACGAGAAGTCCGGGGCCGACGAGCCAGTCTACGTGTTCCGCCACGCGCTCACCCAGGAGGTCGCGTACCAGAGCCTCGCCCCCGCCCGGCGGCGCGGGCTTCACGCCACGGCGGCGCGGGCGCTGGAGGCGCAATACGCCGACCGCCTCGAAGAAGTGTACGACCGCGTCGCGCACCACTACGCGAGGGCCGAGGACGCTCACCGCGCGGTGCACTACCTGACACGGTCGGCGGAGAAGGCGGCGCGGAGCTACGCCCACACCGAGGCGGTGGCGGCGCTCCGGGAGGCCCTGGGGTTCGTCGCGCGGATGGCGCCCGGCGACCGGGACCGCACCCAGGTCGACCTGGCGCTGCGTCAGGCGCACTCGCTCTACTTCCTGGGCCGCTTCCCGGACACCCTGACGCTCCTGGCCAGCCAGCGCGACACGGTGGAGGGGCTGCGCGACCCCGCGCTGGCGGGAGCGTACCACTTCTGGCTCGCGCACACCGAGAGCCATCTCGGCCGGCACGAGGCGGCGGTCGCCGACGCTGAGCGGTCGATCGCGGAGGCGACGCAGGCGGGCGACGAGCCCACTCTGGGGAAGGCGCACTACGTGCTGGCCCGCAGCGGATTCTGGTCGGGTCGGTTCCACCAGAGCGTGGCCGAGGGGCGGCAAGCGGTCGCGATCCTGGAACGCACCCCGGAGCGGTGGTGGCTGGGTCTGGCGCACTGGGGCGTGGCGTTCGGGCTGGGCTTCCTCGGCAGATTCCGGCCAGCGCTGGAGGCCGCCGCCCGCGCCGATGCGCTCGGGAACGCGATCGGCGACCCGCGGCTCCAGACCTACGCCGCGTGGACTACCGGCTGGGTCCAGGCGGCGCTGGGCGACCTGGACGCGGCCCTGGCGGCCTGCCGGCGAAGCCTCGAGCGCTCGCCCGATCCCGTGAACACGGCCGATGCGATGAGCTTCCTTGGCTACGTCCTGGTCGAGTCCGGGGCCGTGGGAGAAGCGACCCCGCTGCTCGAGCAGTCGATCAAGCAGTGGACCGAGTTCCAGCACACTCCGATGCTCGCGTGGTTCACGACCGTGCTGGCCGACGCCTACCTGGCGGCGGGCGAGCCCGAGCGGGCGCATCAGGCGGCGACCCGGGGGCTGGCGCTCGCGCGGGCCGCCGCGTTCCCCTACGGCGTCGGCCTGGCGACGCGGGCACTGGCCCGGATCGCCCGCAGCGGCGGGCGGCTCGACGAGGCAGTCCACCTCGCCGCCGAGTCCCTCGACACCTTCAGGGTGATCGAGGCTCGTTACGAGAATGCCCGGACCGAACTCGAGCTCGCTGCGATCGCGGCCGCCCGCGGCGAGCCGGCCACGACCCGGGAGCACCTTGCTGAGGCTCGCCGCCTCTTCCAAGCCACACAGATCCAGGACCCGGACCTGCTGATCCAGAACGTCGCCGTCAAGCTGGGCGTCCTCCTCTCGTAGCGCCGGAGGCGCCCGGCACTACCCGACCCCCGCGCCGTCGGACACCACGCTTGACCGTGGCGGGCGGGTCTCGCTACGCTGCGCGCGCGCTCGCCCCGGAGCGGATGCGCGAGGAGGCTCGCCGGTGCCACAGTCCCGATTGCACGGCAAGGTCGCCATCGTCACGGGCGCCGCGATGGGCCTGGGCGAGGCCATCGCCCGGCGGTTCGCGGAGGAAGGGGCGCGCGTGGCGTGCGTGGACGTCCGGCCCGGGCCGAACGACGCGGTCGTCGACGCGATCCGGGCGGACGGTGGGGAGGCCGTGTCCCTCGAAGCGAGCGTCGCGACGACGGCGGACACTCACCGTGTCGTCGACGCCGTCCAGGAGCGGTTCGGTCGCATTGACATCCTCGTCAACAACGCCGGCGTCCTTCCGTCCCGCGAGACCGTCCTGGAGACCACCGAGGCCGACTGGGACGAGACGATGCGGGTGAACGTCAAAGGGGTGTTCCTCATGAGCAAGGCCGCGCTGCCGGCGATGATCCGGCAGGGCGGCGGCGCCATCGTGAACCTCTCGTCGATCACTGGCGTGGTCGGCCTTCCGGTCCGCCCCGCCTACTCGGCGTCGAAGGGAGCGGTCGCGATCCTCACGAAGCAGATGGCGGTGGACTTCGGGCGCCACGGGATCCGCGTCAACGCGCTCAGCCCATCCTTCGTGATCACGAACATCAACCGGGCGATGTTCGAGCGGATGCGGGCCGAGGGCACCCCGTGGGACCGGCTGCTCGACCAGCATTTGCTCCGCCGGCTCGGCGAGCCTCGCGACGTCGCCGACGCCGCCCTGTTCCTGGCTTCCGATGAGGCGCGCTGGATCACCGGCGTCGTCTTGCCTGTCGACGGGGGGTACACGGCCCACTGAGGGCCCGGGCGCCGATCCTAGGCGCGGCACGGCCGCTTGCTCGAGCCGACGGCGCCCGTCGCGCGCGCAGGCTCCGGTGGGCAGGGCCTCCTCCGCTCGCCGTGGCCCTCCGGCTGCCCGCCCGCGCCTCGGAGGCGAGCCCACCGAGCGGGCTACGGCTCCGAGAGCTCCTCGGTGGCCGCCTCGAAGCGGCGGCGGTCCCGCGGATCGTCGATGTGCCCCGCGAGCCGCTCGTAGAGGTCCTTCACGCTGGTAGCCTGCTTCGCCGCGCGCTTGACCAGGAGGCTGGCGACAGGGCCGATGTGGACGGCGAGCCGCTCGGCGGCCTCGGCGAGCACCTCGGGCGAGAGCGCGCGCGCCCGGGCGGCGGGGCGCGGCGACTTCTCGGCCGCGGGAGGCGGAGAGGCGGCCGGGGGCGAGACCGGCCTCGCGAGGTCCCCCAGCTGCCGCCGGAAGGCGGCGCGCTGTGCCTCGGGCACGGCGCCGTCGAGCAGCTGGCACAGGGTGGACAGGTTCGGCGCCGTCTTGGCGGCCTTCCGCACGAGGACGCGGGCGAGCGGGCCGATGCTCTCCGCCAAGGCGCTCTCGACGCGGGCCAGCACGGCCGGCTCGAAGCCCGGGCCGGCGACCGGCACGAACTCGCTGCTCTCCACCCGGCCGGGCGGTGGCGCCGCCACCCCGGGCGCCGCCTCCGCGGCCACCGCGGTCGCCGCGCCCGGGCCGCCCGCCGTCATCACGTACACCTCGTGCTCCCGGACGTGCTTGTCCCGGTGGACCCCGACGTACTGGAACAGGCGCGCGTACTCCTGCGAGAGGCGGGACACGATCTCGAAGTACGAGCGCGAGACCAGGATCTGGTTCGGCTCGGCAAAGCTCATGACGCGCTGGGCGACGTTGATGCCGTCCCCGATCATGTTGGGCTGGCCGTTGACGTCCTTGACGATCCGGAGCGGCCCGAGATTGATGCCGATCCGGAGGGCGAGCTCGGGGCCGATGGCCACCGTGCCCGCCCGCAGGTTGCTCGCGGCGAACAGGGCGTCCTCCGGGTCGCCGAGGAAGCAGAGGGCCGCCCCGTCGCCGGTGTCCAGCATCATCCGGTCCGCGGTCGGGACGTGCTCGAGCACGCCCGCGATCAGCCCGTTGAGCCGCGTCTTGAGGTCGACCTGCTGAGTGACGAGGCGCTCCGAGTACCCGACGATGTCGATGAACACCACCGTCGCGATGAAGGTCCGGTGGCCGGGCTCGGGATGGCCCTGCTCCACGTCTTCAGCCCAGGTGGGGGGGAGCGGCGGCGCTCCGTTTGACGGCCTTCGGCCTGTGGCCCCACTCTCCCCCACCGCATGGGTACGTCCCGCCGCGTCGAGGCAATTGGTTCACGGTCCCTTCAGCTCTCGATCATCTGCATCGCCTTCTGGAGGCTCCGCCGCATGCGGTTGAACGCCCGCCCGAGCAGCGCGATCTCGTCACGGCCCTTCTCCGGGAACTCCGGGATCTCGAAGTTGCCGGTGCTCACGTGATCCGCGGCGTGCGAGAGCTGGGCCACCGGCCGCACGATCATCCAGTTCAGCATCAGGTTGAGCACCACGAAGACCAGTGCGAAGACGGCGACCAGCGAGCCCATGAACGTGTAGAACGCCTGCTGCGCCTTCTGGAGCGGCAGCGCCATGGGCACCGACACGACCTGGGCGCCCACGACCTCGTTGAGCTTCCAGCCGAAGCCGTTGGCAGGCCCGTAGAGCTTGATCATGGTGGCCGGCGCGGCCTCGGGCGTGCTGTGGCACCCGAGGCAGGCCGGATTGCCGATCTGGATCGGCCGCGCGAGGTAGAGTGCGCGGCCGGTCGGCGTGTCGCGCTCTCCGCCGAGCTCCTTGACCGCGGGCCGGTTCCGGAACTCCTGGACGAGATCCGCCTCCCAGTCGGCCGCCCGGTTGCGCGGGTTGGTCGGGTTGAGCGTCGCCTCCTTGTAGAAGTAGTCCGGATACTTCTTGCGGAGCTCCGTGAGGGTCTCCGTCGCCGCGAAGGCCGGCACGCTCTGGGGCAGGAACGCGCGCATCAGCTGGAGGTCGAGATGCGGCCGCACCTGGTTGATGGTGTAGCCGCGAATCGCCAGCGCGGTCTCCATCATGAGGCCGGCGTTCCGCGCCACCTCCTCCCGCGCGTTCCGCACCAGGAGATCGCGCGAGATCCAGCCGGCGATCGCGAGGCCGACCAGGAACACGAGCAGCAACACCAGGTTGAACTTGAGCCGCAGTCCCATGTCGCCCCCTTCGGCGCCCCGGCTGTCTTCAGCGGCAGTCGGTCAGTTCGCCGTACGCCTTGGTGAATCCGATCAGACTGAAGGTCGCCGAGTGCGTCCCCGTCGTGGGCCACTCCGGCCAGAACCTGAGCTGCACGCGCACCTGGAGACCGGCCTTGAACCGTTCGACCAGCCGCGCGTGCTTCGAGTCGAAGAGCGCCGTCCGCTTGCCCCCCAGCTTGTCCATCGGCACGAAGGGCTCCTGATCGACCGCGAGACCGATGTCCGCCTGGGCCGGATCCAGGTTGGACGCCGACGTCACCACCACCGAGCGGCTATCGACGGTAATGTACGCCGTCGTGGTCTGGTATCCATCGGGCATCGACTGCCGGCTCGACTCGATCACGCACCGGGTCCCGGGCCCGTCCGTCCGCGGAACGGCCTTCAACGACCAGTCGTTCGCCGTGGCCGACCCGCCCAGCGCCATGAGGGCGAGGACCGCCGTCCGGACGAGGCTCACACCAGAGACTCGAGGACTCCCGAGCGTCGACATCCGGGCCGACCCGTTCGCCTAGTGTAGGAGACCCTTCGCCCGGGTGATACCGGTTTTTCAGGGGCCGTGCCGACCCCCAAGGCCCGGCGGGGAGCGGCTGCCGGGGTTTTCCGGGCGGGGCGGGGCTCCCTGGCGCTCGCGGCCCGTACAATGGCCCCGTGCGGCAGCCGGCCCCCGGCGTGACGTGCCTGGCCTGCGGCGGACGCTTCACGGCGTTCGCCCTCTACGGGCTCCCGCCCCGGCCCGGCCTCTGCCCGCGGTGCGGGTCCAAGCCCCGGCACCGCGCTCTCCTGCTCTTCCTGCGTGGCTGGGTCCGCCCGAGGCTCCGCGGCGGGAGCGAGGTGCTCGAGATCGGCCCCTCCCAGCCCGCCACCCGCTTCGTGCCGCGCCGCCGGACCATCGGAGCCGCCCGTTACACCGCGGTCGATCTGGACCGCCGCCCGCACCACGCGCGCCTCCGACCGCCCCACCGGTTCCGGCGGATGGATGCCGCGCGGCTCCGGTTCGGAGAGGGGACCTTCGACGTGATCCTCTGCAACAACGTGCTGCCGTTCGTGCCGGACGACACCGCGATCCTCGCCGAGATCCGGCGGTGTCTCAAGCCCGACGGCGTGGCGATGGTGGACGTGGACGTGCAGGTCGCGCGGACGGCGTCCCCCATGCCGCTGCGCCGGCGCGATCCCGGTCGCTTCACCCAAGCGTACGTGGCGGCCAACGGCTCGCATCGCTTCTACGGGCGCGACTATCCAGACCGCCTGCGCCAGGCCGGGCTGGCGCCGCTCCGCTTCGATCCGCTCCGGGGCCTGGGGGCCTCGTTCCGGCGTACGCACGGGCTCAAGGCCGACGGGCGCGTGTTCCTCGCCTTTGCCAACCCGGCAGCCGCCAGGGCGTTCGCCCGGGCGGCGCGCGGGCCCGCTACCGGACCTTCTTGAGCTTCCCGGTCACCGTCCGCAGGACCTCGCCGTCCCGAATCCGGGAGTAGCGGAGGGCCAGCCCGCCGGGCACGAGGGTGTACTCGTACGTCTGCATCTCGTAGCCGCCGGTCTCGGTCACGAACAAGGCGTAGCGCCAGAACTTGTCGCCGTCGAGCCGGGCCCACATATACGGATCGCCTGCGATCGGATCCAGGGGGACCGCGTTACCGAACACGTCCGTCCGCATGGCCGAGCTGTAGATCCCCGTGCGCCTGCTCGGGGTGAACACGATGGTGTACTCGTCCCGACGCGGCTTGTCCTTGCCGCGCTTGACCACGACCGTGAACTTGACCTTGAAGCCCTTGCCCTGCGAGGTGACTTCGGCGTTGATGTCGCGCTTGTCGAGCTCGTCCCCGCTCTCGGAGATCGCCTCCCCGACGTACGTCCCGAAGAAGCGCTCGATCCCGCCGCCCTGCGCCTCCGCGACGCCCGCCGCGAGGAGGACGCTCCCCACCAGGTTGAGCAACAGTCTGGACACTCCCCGTCGGCGCATGGGCTTCCTCCAGGCCAAGGTCCGACCGAGCGCGGCCAGGCGGTCCGGTCGGGTGCGGTACGTCGGTGCCCGTACACTACCACGCCGTCCGGAGCCGATGCAGGGGCACGCCGCCTTGCACCGTCCGCAGCCTCGCGCTACGCTGCCCACGAGGAGAGATGGGGCGCCCCCCGACCAGCGCCGATCTCCCGGGAGGAGATCCCCCTATGCGGACCGGCCGCGGCTGGATCGGGCTCGGCCTGGCGCTCGCGCTGACGCTAGCCTCCGCGCCGGGTCTCATCGCCGGCAGCGCACCCGGCGGGGAGGCGCCTGCACTCGCCAAGCTGGTGGCCACGGGCCAGCTTCCCCCGCTCGCCCAGCGCCTTCCCGAGCACCCTCGCGTCCTGGCCGCCGACGCCGAGGCGGCCTATGGGGGCGAGCTCAGGATGCTCATCGGGACCCTGAAGGACATGAAGCTCGCCTTCGTCTACGGCTATGCCCGGCTGGTCGGGTTCGACCGCACCTTCCGGCTCGTGCCCGACATCCTGGAGCGGTTCGAGATCGCCGAAGGCGGACGGAGCTTCACGTTTTTCCTCCGCAAGGGACATCGCTGGTCGGACGGCGCGCCGTTCACGAGCGCGGACTTTGCCTACTGGTGGAACCACGTCGCCAACAACGACGAGCTGTCGCCGGGGGGTCCGCCCGCCAGCCTCCGGGTCGACGGCGAGATGCCCCGGGTGAAGTTCCCCGACACGTGGACGGTGCAGTTCCGCTGGAGCAAGCCCAACAACCTCTTCCTCCCCGACCAGGCCGGTGCGTACCCGACGATCCTGTTCAGGCCCGCGCACTACCTGAAGCAGTTCCACGGCGCCTTCACGAACCCCGACGCGCTCCGGAAGCTGGCGCGCGCCGAGGGGCGCCGGAACTGGGCGGCGCTGCACAACAAGAAGGACGCGATGTACGTGATGGACAACCCTGACCTCCCGACGCTCCAGCCTTGGCGCCCGACGGTGGGGCCGCCGGCCCAGCAGTTCGTCGCGGAGCGGAATCCGTACTTTCACCGGGTCGACGAGCGGGGTCGACAGCTCCCCTACATCGACCGCCTGGTCATGACCCTCGTCGAGAAGGCGGTGATCCCGGTCAAGACCTCCACCGGGGAGGCGGATCTCCAGGCCCGGTACCTCTCCTTTGACCAGGTGCCCTTCCTCCGCAAGAACGAGCGCCTCGCCGGGTACCGCGTGTACCTGTGGAACACCGGCGTGCCGTCCACTGTCGCCCTCTACCCGAACCTCAATACGAACGACCCGGTCATGCGGAAGCTCTTCCACGACCGGCGCTTCCGCCAGGCGCTCTCCCTCGGGGTGAACCGGAACGAGATCAACCAGATCCTCTACTACGGCCTCGGTCTGCCGGGGCAGAACACGGTCCTGCGGAGCCCCATCGGACACGAGGAGCCCCGCATGGCCTACGCCCGGTTTGACCTGGCCCAGGCCAACCGCCTGCTGGACGAGATCGGCCTCACCGGCCGCGACTCGCGCGGGTACCGGCTCCGGCCGGACGGCGGCCGACTGGACATCATCGTGGAGACCTCCGGCGACTCGACCGAGCACACCGACGTGCTCGAGCTCGTCAAGGACACGTGGTCGGAGCTGGGCATCGAGCTCCTGAGCCGCCCGAGTCAGCTCGAGGTGTTCCGGCGCCGGGTCTTCTCGGGCGAGGCCATGATGAGCGCCTACGAGGGGAACTTCGGCTTCGGGCTGCCCACGCCCGACATGAGCCCGGACTGGCTCGCGCCGGTCAGCGAGCAGCAGCTCCAGTGGCCGAAGTGGGGCGCGTACTACCAGAGCAAGGGCCGGGAGGGCGAGCCGCCGACCCTGCCGGCGGCCCGGCACCTGGTGGAGCTGTACCAGCGGTGGCTCGTGTCAAGCGACCCGGGCGAGCGAGCCCGGATCTGGGCGGAGATGCTCGACCTGAACGCCGAGGAGGTCTTCACGATCGGCGTCGTCGGCGGGACGCTCCAGCCGATCGTCGTGAAGAACGGGCTCCGCGGGATCCCGGCCAAGGGTATCTACTCCTGGGACCCCGGCTCGCATTTCGGGATCTACAACCCCGACACCTTCTACTGGCAGAACGGCCGGCGCTAGCCCGGCCTGCCCCGACCGCCCGGCGGACCGGGCCCCCCCGCGCCTATCTGAGGTGGCCGAACGCGGCGGCGGGGACCGCGGCGAGCTTCGCCTTGGGGTCGGCCGCGGGGAGCGCCCACCGAAGGACGAGCGTCGCGGTCCCCTTCTTCTCGTAGTACAGGATCCGGATCGGATACCAGCCCGGCTGGTCGATCTTGACGTCGATCCGGTCCGAGGTGTCGTCCGAGTGAACCGTCGGATCCTCGTAGAGCAGCTTGTCGCCGATCTCCACCCGCACCCCGTCGTTGGACGTCACGTCGAAGCCGTAGGTCCCCGCCGCCTCGAAGCGGATGAAGCCGGTGATGAGCGCACCGACCTGGTCCCGCTCCTTCGTCGTGAGAACGGCGCCATCGCCCATGCGGTAGTCGAGCTGAGGCAGCGGCTTGCCGGGCTCGAACTTCTTGGCCTTGAACTCGTTGATATGGTTGAAGCGCCCGTACACGTACCCCACGGCGAGGCCCGGCTGGAGCTTGTCGGCCGGGGGCTGGGGCTCGGCCGCCTTGAGCCCGCTCAGCATCTCCGCTCCCGCGGCGGTAGCAACGACCAGCGCGCCCGCCACCACGACCCCGGTGATGCCGCGAACGAATCGTCTGACCATCGCGTCGCTCCTGTCTTGAGTGCACCTCGATCGATCCGGGCGCCCCTTGCTGGGGCCCGATCCTAGGGCATCGCCGCCGCCAACACAAGACGGCGGCCGCCCGCGAGGGCCGCGCCTCACGAGTGACTCTGCTGCTGCTGCAGGAGCGTGCTCGACCGCTCGAGGCGCTGGGCGAGCACCGTCATCACCTGCATGCTGATCTCCGGGCTCTGCCGGACCAGGTCCAGGAACACGTCGGCGGAGATCTTGAACGTGGCCACGCGGTCCCGGGCGCGGACGGTGGCCGTGCGCCGGCCCTTGCAGATCACCGCCGTCTCCCCGAACAGGCTGTGCCGACCCATCGTGGCCAGGTTGAACTCGTGCCCGTCGGCATCCCGGAGCAACACTTCGGCCTCGCCCTCGGTCACGATGTAGACCGCGTCCGCCGCATCGCCTTGCCGGACGATCGTCTCGCCGGGGGCGAATTCCACAACCTCCGCCGTGTACGCGATCAGCTTCAGGCGGGCGGTCGGAAGCCCGGCGAACAGGGGGATCTTTCGCAGGGTCTCGACGTCACGCTCCAGTGGCTGCATGGTCATCCCTCTCCCCCGACCTGCACGCCGGCCTGGACCGCGAGCCGGCGTAGCACGCCGTTTTCCCGGACGATCAGCTCCTGGTACGTGCCCGTCTCCGCCACCGTGCCGGCGTCCAGAACCACCACGCGATCGTAGAGCCGTGCGAGGTCCGGGCGCTCCACCGCGGCGACGACCGTCCGGTCCTTCATGGCCATCAGCACGCGGCGGTGCAGTTCCAGGCGCTCCCCCGGCTCGAGGGCCGACAGCGCGCCGTCGAGGATGAGGATGTTCGGCCGCTTGAGCAGCGCGCGGGCCAGCGCCACCCGCTGGCGCTGGGGCAGCGACAGGCGGCCGCCGAAGAGCCCGACGTGGTAGTCGAGGCCGACCTCCAGCACGAGCCCCCGCAGGTTCTCCGCCTCGAGGATCTCCTCCACGATCGCGTTGACCTTCTTCACCGCCAGGCTGCTCGTCGCCACCACCTTGCCGAACAGGAGGTTGTCGAGCACGGTCCCGTCCGTGAAGAACCGCTCGCGGTCGTACGGGACGAACGACCCCGCCAGGTCCGGAGGCAGCGTCTCGGCGAACTGCCGGCGCGCCGCGAGCACCTTGGCGATGAAGGGCTCGTCGATCCGGCCGAGGCGATGCCGGGCGGGAATCAGCCTTAGCGCGAGGCGAATCAGCCGGTCGCGGTCCGCGGCGCCGAGCTCGGTGGGGGGAGTCCGGCCGATCCGCGCGACGACCTGCGCGTACTCCGGGAGCTCGCTGGCCGTGATCAGGCTGAAGCGGGCGAACAGCTCGTTGTCGGCCGCGATGTCCTTGAAGATCTCGACCATGTCCCGGGCCACGTCGGCGCCCAGCTCGACCAGGGGCCCGTCCAGCGCCACCTCGGCGATCACGGCGCGGAAGTGCGGGTGCTGGGCGAGCTGCTCGAGGGCCAGGGCGGCGTGGGGACTGTGGCCGAAGAGGATGTTCTCGCCGATCGAGGCGTAGGCCGAGAAGCGATCCCGATCGAAGAACTCGACGGCCGTCTCCTGGCCCTCGCCGGCGAAGCGCTCCGCCACCAGCCGCCGCGTGCCCAGGAGGCGCTCGGCCACGTCCGGGTGCCGCGTCGGGTCGACCCGCGTCCGGAGGCCGAACGCGAAGAGGTCGTCCTCCAGGCCCACCAGCCGCACAGCCTCCAGGGCCGCCCCGACGAGCCCCGCGCGGTTCTCGATCTCGAGGGGCGACAGGTCGAGCCAGTCCTCCCCGGTCAGGCCGAGCTCGGCGCCCGGCGTCAGCTCCCGCGTCCGTCGATGCCGGAGCCCGTAGAGCAGGTTGTCCAGCACCGAGCCCGTGAAGAGCCGCGCGTCGGCCGGGACGAAGCCGATCGCGCGCCCGGCCAGCGCCGGCGGCAGCTGGGCCAGGTCCACGCCGTCCAGCAGCACGCTTCCCGTGAAGCCCGTCAGCTTGGCCAGGACGAGGGCGAGCGTGCTCTTGCCGCTGCCGGCCGTGCCGACCAGGGCGACGTGCTGGTGAGGCTCGATGGTGAGCTGCAGGTTGTCCAGGGCGTGGGTCCGGCCGTCCAGCACGACACTCGCCTGGCGGAGGTCGTAGGCTCCCGCCAGCGCCGCGGACCGGTCGCGAGCGGCGTCGTCGCCTGGGAACTCGCCCCGGAGACCCGGCGGATCGAAGCTCGCGATGACCTGTTCGTACTTGACCCGTGCGTTCTCCTTCAGCTGGAAGAAGTTGATCAGCTCGCGCCACGGCTCGTTGAGCTGTCCGTAGGCCTGGATGAAGGCGACGAGGGTGCCGAGGTTGAACGTGTCGGGGTGGTTGATGATGAGCCACCCGCCGACGAGCAGCAGGAGGAACTGCCCGAACTTCTCCAGGAAGTTGTTGATCCACTTGATCAGGTACTTGAGGTTGTAGATGCTGAGCCGGATCTTGAAGATCCGCTGGAGCTGGTGCCGGAACCGGCCCGACTCATAGGCCGCGGTATCGTTCGCGTAGATCTCCTGCAGGCCGCCCACCGACTCCTGGATCCGATCGGACAGCCCCCGCACCATCCGGACCCGGTCGCGGGCCATCGCGCTCACCTTGCGCTGCAGCCGCCGGATGAAGACGATCTGGATCGGGAAGAGCACCATGCTCACCGCGGCCATCCACGGGTTCGCGTACACCATGAACCCGAGGGTGCCGATCAGCATGGCGCCGTGGAACGCGGGAGTGGACAGCGCCAGCCCGAAGTAGCCGCCGAGGTCTTCCACCTCGCCCAGGATCATCGCCACGAGCTGCCCGGTGGACGTGTTTCGCATGTGGAGGAGCGGAAACCGCAGGATCCGGTTGTACAGCTCGCTCCGGAGATCCCGGAGCATGGTCTCCGAGATGTACCCCTCGAGGTTCTGCTTCACGTACTTGAAGGCCCCGTTCAGAAGCACGGCCCCCAGGAACGCACCGCAGAGCCAGAGGAGGGCATCGAAGTTCCGCTGCCCGATCGCCTGGTTGATGATGCGCTTCTGGAGATCGAGCATGACCGGGTTCAGCCCGAGCCCAAGGACAAAGCTGATCCCGATCAGGACGAGCTGGGGCCGCAGGCTCCGATTGACGATGTAGCGGTGGAGGTTCCGTTCCACGCGAGCGCCGTCCGTGCCTAGGAGTACGGGTCGGCGGCGTCCCGGAGCCCGTCGCCCAGGAAGTTGAAGGCCAGGACCGTCAGCACGACCATCACCACCGGCGTCAGGAGCCAGGGGTAGAGCGCCACCGCGTTCATGTTCTGCGCCTCGGACAGCAGCACCCCCCAGCTCGTGATGGGGGGGCGCAGGCCGAGTCCCAGGAACGACAGGGCCGTCTCCCCGAGGATCATGTTCGGGATCGACAGCGTGGCCGAGACGATGAGGTGGCTCGTGAAGGCCGGCAGGAGATGCCGCCGGATGATGTACGGCGGGGAGCCGCCCATGAGCACCGCCGCCGTGGCAAAGTCCTCCTCGCGCACGGAGAGGAGCTTTCCCCGCACGCTGCGGGCCAGCCCGGTCCACTCGAGGACCCCCAGGATCACCGTGATGCCGATGTAGATGAGGATCGGGTCCCAGCGGGGCGGCAGGGCGGCGGACAGGGCCATCCACAGCGGCAGCTCGGGGAACGCGCGGATCACCTCGATGAGGCGCTGGATCACGATGTCGATAGTACCGCCGTAGTAGCCTGACAGCCCGCCGAACACCAGCGCCAGCACGAAGCTGACCGCGATGCCCAGAAGGCCCACGGTGAGCGAGATGCGCGCCCCGTGAATGATCCGCGAGAGCATGTCCCGTCCGAGGCGGTCCGTCCCGAGCAGGAACATGGTCCCGCCGTCCTCGACGCCTACCAGGTGCCGCTCCGCCCGCCACAACCCCCACATCCGGTACGGCTCCCCCGGCGCGAAGAGGCGCAGGCGGTAGATGCGCGAGGGATCGTCGCGATACTCGCGCTTGAGGTTCGCCATGTTGACGGTCACGAACTGCCCGTAGACGAATGGCCCCACCCACCGGCCCTCGTGGAAGAAGTGCACCGGCTGCGGGGGCGAGTAGATGTGAGTCGCGTGGCGGCTGCGCAGCTCGTACGGCGCCAGGAACTCCACGAACGGAATCGTCCCGTAGAGTGCCACCAGGAACCACAGGGACAGCATCGCAAAGCGGTGCCGCCGGAGCCGCCACCAGATGAGTTGCCACTGCGAGGCGAAGTAGTAGCGCTCCTGCTCGGAGGGGCGCGGCTGCTCCGCGGCGGCCGGCAGCGTCTCCGCGGCCGGGATCGCGCTCACCAGGCCACCCTGTTGGCCGGCCTGCGGCCTGCGGGCCCCGCGCTGAGACTGATCGGGCGGCCTGCGGCCTGGGGGCTCACCGCGTCTGCCCCCCTCCCTGGCGGATGCGGGGATCCAGGGCCGCGAGGGCGAGGTCGGACAGGAAGACCCCGACCACCGTGAGGGCCGCCAGGAGCATCAGGAACGAGCCGGCGAGGTACATGTCCTGCGACCGCAGCGCCCGCAGAAGGATCGGCCCCGTGGTGGGCAGGGACAGCACGATCGAGACGATGATCGCGCCCGAGATCACCTGCGGCAGCAGGTTCCCGATGTCGCCGATGAAGGGGTTCAGCGCGATCCGGAGCGGGTACTTGAGCAGGATCCGCCGCGGTGCCAGGCCCTTCGCGCGGGCGGTGACGACGTACGGCCGGCGGAGTTCGTCCAGCAGGTTCGCCCGCAGCCGGCGGATCATCGCGGCGGTGCCGGACGTCCCGATGACGATGACCGGGATCCACAGGTGCGTGAGGAGATCCCAGAACCGGGCCCAGCCCCACGCGGCGTTCTGCATCTCCGGCGAGAAGAGCCCGCCCACGCTCGTCCCGAAGTACGTGAAGGAGATGAACATCAGGATCAGCGCGAGCAGGAAGTTGGGCGTCGCGAGGCCGAGGAAGCCGAGGAGCGTGAGCCCGTGATCCGCCCAGCTGTACTGGTGGGTCGCCGAGTACACCCCGATCGGGAACGCCATGAGCCAGGTGAACAGGATCGAGCCGAACGAGACGACGAAGGTGAGGAACAGCCGCTCTCCGATGATGTCCGTGACCGGCCGGTCGTACTCGAACGAGTAGCCCATGTCGCCCTTCACCAGCCCGGAGACCCACATCCAGTACTGCTTCCAGAGCGGCTGGTCGAGGCCGAACTCGTGGCGAAGAAACTCGACCTTCTGGAGGTCCGCGCGCTCCCCGGACGCCTCGAGGTCGCTGATGAGGGTCTCCAGGTAGTCGCCGGGCGGGAGCTGGATGATGACGAACGTGACGACCGAGATCAGGAACAGGGTCGGCAGCATCAGGAGCAGGCGCTGGACGAGGTAGCGTCCCACGTCAGCGATCCTCGACCGCCGCCCCGGAGGGACGCCCCGGCCGCATCACGCGCTCCGCGCGGCCGGCCGGCGCGGCAGCGGCGTGAGGGACAGCTCCTCGGCTCGGTGGCAGCGTGCCAGATGGTCCGAGGCGACGGCGCGGAGCTCCGGTCTCTCGGTCCGGCAGCGCTCGATGGCGTAGGGGCAGCGGGCCGCGTAGCCGCACCCCAGGATGCCGCCGGTCGGCAGCCCCGCCGCGTCGCGCGCCGCGCCGAGGGTGGCGCCGCGCAGACGAGGGTCCGGGCGCAGCACCGCGGCCAGGAGCGTCTCGGTGTAGGGATGGCGCGGGCGCTCGAAGAGCTGGCGCTTGGGCGCCATCTCGACGATGCGGCCCGCGTACATCACGGCGATCCGGTCGGCCATGTAGTCGACGACAGCCAGGTTGTGGGAGATGAAGAGGTACGTGAGCCCCAGCTCGGTCTGGAGGTCCTTCAGGAGGTTGAGGACCTGGGCCTGCACCGAGACGTCGAGCGCCGACACCGGCTCGTCGCAGACCACGAGCTCGGGGTTGAGTGCCAGCGCGCGCGCGATGCCGATCCGCTGCCGCTGACCGCCGGAGAAGGAGTGCGGGTAGCGCCGGAGGTACTGGACGTTGAGCCCGACCATCCCCATCAGCGCCTTCACGCGCTCCTGGATTTCCTCGCGGGACCCTCGCCCGTGAATCTGGAGCGGCTCCCCGATGATCTCGCCGACCGGCATGCGCGGGTTCAGTGACGAGAACGGATCCTGGAAGATCATCTGAATGTGCGGGCGGAGGGCCCTGAGCGCTCGGCCCTTGAGCAGGTCAACCCGCACGGCCTGGCCACCGACGCGGAAGCGGATCTCGCCCCGTGTGGGCTTGAGCGCCCGGAGGATGAGGCGCGCCGTCGTCGTCTTCCCGCAGCCGCTCTCGCCGACGAGGCCGAGCGTCTCACCCTTCGCGACGTCGAAGCTCACCCCCTCCACGGCCACGACGGTGCCGACGGTGCGGCGGCCGAGGCCGGCCAGCCACGGCTGGTAGAGCGGAAAGTGCTTCGTGAGGTCGCGAACCTCGAGCAGGGGTTCCGTCACGCGTCAGGCCCCCGGCCAACGGTCTCGGGCAGCGATCCTCGCTTGTAGCAGGCGACGCGCCGCCGAACCCCCAGCGTGCGGAGGGCCGGCATGACGTCACCGCAGAGCGCCGGCTCACCCTCGGGGCAGCGCGAGAGGAACGGGCAACCCGGGATGGGGGCGAGCGGATCGGGGACCGTGCCGGGAATGGTCTGCAGACGCTCGCCCTCGGCGACCCCGAACTGGGGGGTGCTGCGGAGGAGCGCCTGCAGGTAGGGATGCTGGGGGTCCTCGAACAGCTCGTTGACCGGCCCTTGCTCCATCACGTGGCCGCAGTACATCACCGTCACGAAATCGGCCACGTGGGCGACGACGCCGGGGTCGTGCGTGATGATGATGAGCCCCATCCCGTACTCGTGCTGCAGGCGCACGAGGAGGTCCAGGATTTGCGCCTGCACGGTCACGTCGAGGGCCGAGGTCGGCTCGTCCGCGATCACGAGAGCCGGCCGGCACACGAGCGCCATGGCGATCATCGCGCGCTGCCGGAGGCCGCCCGAAAGCTCGAACGGGTACGCGTCGACCTTCCGGGGCGGATCGGGAAACCCGACGGCGTCCAGGGCCTCGATGGCCGCTGCCCGCGCCCGCTGCCGGTTGAGCCGCCGGTGGAGCCGCACCACCTCCCCGATCTGGTCGCCGATCGTATGCACCGGGGAGAACGCCGTCATCGGCTCCTGGAAGATCATGGTGATCGCCCCACCCCGAATGGCTCGCATCTTCCGCCCGTCGGGGGCCAGGGCTGCCAGGTCAATCGGCGTGCCGCCGTCCCGCGAGAACAAGACCCGGCCGGCCTCGATCCGGGCCCGGGCTGGCAGGATTCGCATGATGGACTGGGCCAGGACGCTCTTGCCGGACCCGGACTCCCCGACGATCGCCATCGTCTGGCCTCGGTCGACCGAAAAGGAAACGCCGTTTACCGCCCGGACGATCCCCTCGTCGAGGTAGATGGACGTCCGCAGGCCCTGGACCTCCAGCAACGGCGCGCCCATCGCACGTATCACTACCACTCGGGACCGACCCGAAGCAAGGGCCCGGCCCCCTCCCCAGGGCCCCCGGAGCAGGGGCGGGAGGGTCCGGCCGGGACCGCCCGGGGACCCTTGACCGCCTTTCCTTTTCCGGGGCTTTCTGATACAGGTGACCTACCCGGCCCTGATTGCCATCGAGGGATGTCCGGGGCACCCTGATAATCGTCGGCCTGGCGCGGCGTTGCCGCCGCGGGGGACCTGTGGGAGGTAGATGTGGGAGGCGCCCGATCCGGCGTGAGTCTCCCGGCCAATGGCCGAGGGCTTGCTGGTGAAGACCAAGCCCAGTACCGGGTGCTGATCTACAGCCACGACTCGTTCGGGCTGGGACACCTCCGGCGCTGCCGGACGATCGCCCACTCGCTCGTGGCTCACCACAAGAAGCTCAACGTCCTGATCCTGAGCGGCTCCCCGATCCTGGGGCGCTTCAGTTTCCGCTCGCGCGTCGACTTCGTCCGCGTGCCCGGCATCATCAAGCGGCGGAACGGGGAGTACACGAGCTTGAACCTCGACTTCCACGTCGAGCAGACGCTCGCCCTCAGGGCATCCATCATCGAGCACACCGCCCGCGTCTTCCGCCCGGACCTCTTCCTGGTCGACAAGGAGCCGCTCGGGCTGCTGGGCGAGGTACGGAGCACCCTCGCGCTCCTCCGCCGCCAGGGTGGCACGCGGCTCGTCCTCGGGCTTCGCGACATCATGGACGACCCCACGTCGCTGGCCGAGGAGTGGCGGCGCAAGCGCGCCATCCCGGCCCTCAAGCGCTTCTACGATCAGATCTGGGTGTACGGGTTGCCGCAGGTTTACGACCCGGTCGAGGCCTACGGCTTTCCTCCCGACGTGGCCGCCAAGACGACCTTCACGGGCTATCTCCCCCGCGAGACGAACTCCGAGGTCTCCCTGCCGGCGAACGTCCAGACGGCGATCCAGCAAGGCCCCTTTCTCCTGGTGACGCCCGGGGGCGGTGGGGACGGCGCGCAGCTCGTCGATGCGACCCTCGCGGCCTACGAGCGCTTCAACGGCCGGCTGCCATGGCCGGCGCTCGTGGTGTACGGGCCATTCCTGCCGGCGCGGGACCGCGCGGCGTTCGAGCGACGCGCGGCGCGTCTCGCGCGGGTCACCACGATCGAGTTCCACGAGCACCTGGAGAACCTCGTCGAGAAGGCCGCCGCCGTGGTGTGCCTCGGCGGCTACAACACCTTCTGCGAGGTCCTGTCGCTCAAGAAGCGGAGCCTGATCGTGCCGCGCGTGACGCCGCGCGCCGAGCAGCTCCTCCGGGCCCAGGCGGCGGCGGGACTGGGGCTCGCCCAGACGCTCGATCCCGCCCGGCTCACGCCCGAGACGCTGGCGGAGGCCATCATCCACCTGCCGGATCAGCCGCCGCCCGCCATTCATCGGGTCCCGGGCCTGCTCGACGGCCTTCGCTTCATCAACCAGGCCGTCGCCAAGTGGCGGGTCGAGGGGCCTCCCCGCCCGGGGATCCGCGGACTGGGCCGGTCCGACGCCCTCCGGCGTCTCCACACCCGGCCGGCCGTCTGAGCTCCACGCCCACGGCCGCGCCCCGGCGGCCCGCGATGGTCCACCCCGTGATCCTCGTGGTCCTCAAGGGTTATCCGCGCGTCTCGGAGACGTTCATCGCCCACGAGCTGGCCGCGCTGGAACGCCGGGGCCTGCGGCTCCACATCGTCTCGCTCCGGCGCCCCTACGATGCGCTCACGCACCCGGTCCACGCGTCGATCCGGGCGGCGGTGACGTACCTGCCGGAATACCTCTACGAGGCGCCCGGCCGCGTGCTGGCGGGCCATGCGCGGGCATTCGCGCGCGCGCCGCGCCGCTACGTGCGGGCGCTCGGCCGCTGGCTGCGGGACGTCCTGCGGGATCCCACGCCGAATCGGGGCCGGCGGCTCGGCCAGGCCGGCGTGCTCGCGGGCGAGCTGCCGGCCGGGGCCGTGCACCTGCACGCCCACTTTCTTCACACGCCGGCCTCGGTCGCCCGCTACGCGGCGGTCATGACGGGGCTGCCCTACAGCCTGGCCGCCCATGCGAAGGACGTGTGGACGACCCCGGACTGGGAGCTTGCGAGAAAGCTCGCCGACGCGCGGTTCACCGTGACCTGCACCGCGGCCGGGCGCGCCCGCCTGGACGCGCTCGCCCCCGGGCGAGTGGAGCTCGTCTACCACGGGCTCGACCGCCAGCTCTTCGCGGCGCCTCCGGCGTTCGGCTCGCGCCGCGACGGCGCCAGTCCGGCCGACCCGGTGCGGCTCCTGGCCGTCGGACGCTTCCAGCCGAAGAAGGGCTACGCGACTCTCCTCGAGGCCGTCGCCCGGGTGCGCGCCGAGAGCCGGCTCACCGTGGTGGGCTACGGGCCCCTCGAGGGCGCCCTCCGCGCCCGCGTCGAGGCGCTCGACCTGACGAGCCGCGTCACGTGGGCGGGGCCGCTCGACCAGCCGGCGGTCCGCGCCCTGTACCGCGCGAGTGACCTGCTCGTCCTCGCGTCCGAGGTGGCGCCGGACGGCGACCGCGACGGGCTGCCCAACGTCGTCGTCGAGGCCCTGTCCCAGGGTCTGCCGGTCGTCGCCACGCGCGCGGCGGCGATCCCGGAGCTGGTCGTTGACGGGGTGCACGGCTGCCTGGTGCCCCCCGGCGATGCCAGCGCGCTCGCGGCGGCCATCGACCAGCTGGCGCGCGACCCCGCGGCGCGTCACCGCATGGGCGCGGCGGGGGTCCAGCGCGTCGCCGACGGCTGGGATCTCGACGCGGGGGCCGACCGGCTGTCTCAGCTCCTGCGCGCGGCCGTGCTCGCCGCGCCGGGAGTGCCGGCCGGCGCGGCGGTCACCGGAAGCGCTCGGCCGTGACCCCGCTGGCCTTCTACACGCCCGTCAAGCACCCGTACGAGACGGAGCCGTCCGGGGATCGCGAGCTTGGACGTCTTCTGATGGCGGCGCTCCGGGGGATCGGCTTTGCGCCACGCCTTGCGAGCCGGCTCCTCACCTACCGGCGGGCCTTCGACCCGTGGGAGGCAGCGCGCGTCGAGCGGATCGCGGCCGTCACGGCCGCCGGACTGATCGCGCGGCACCGCCGCGCGCGAACGGAGCAGCGGCCGCAGGCGTGGGTCACCTACCAGAGCTACTATCGCGCGCCGGATCTCGTCGGCCCGACCGTCGCCACCGCGCTCGGCATCCCCTATGTCCTCGTCGACACTTACCTCTCGGCGAAGAGCCGCCGGACGCCGTTCCGTCCGTGGGTCAGCGCCGCGCGGCTCGCGGTCCGGCGCGCCGACCTCGTCTTCCTGATGAGCCCGCGGGACCGGCCTCGCGTCGCCGCGTGCCGCGGGCCGCGCTTCGCCGCGGAGCGGATCCTCGACCTTCCGCCGGCCGTCGACACGGCGCGCTTCGACGCGAGCCCGGAGCGCCGGGAGGCCTGTCGCGCCGCCATGGCCGGGCGGTTCGCGGGAGCTGACGGCCCCGTCATCCTGGCCGTCGCGGCGATGCGCGAGGTGAAGAAGCTCGAGCCGTACCGCACCCTCGCCGACGCCCTCGCGCAGCTCCACGCCGCGGCGCCGGCCCGGCCCTGGCGCCTGGCCGTGGTCGGGGACGGGCCGGCGCGCGCCGCCGTCGCGGCGGCGCTCTCCGTCCTGCCTTCCGGCCGCGTCGCGTTCCTGGGATCGCTCGAGCCCGAGATCCTGCCGACCGCCTACCTCGGCGCCGATCTGTTCGCCTTCCCCGGCCGGTTCCACGTCGTCTATCTGCAGGCCGCGGCCGCCGGTCTCCCGGTGGTCGCGTGCGCGGGGCCGGAGCCCGATCCGATGGTGGCGCCGGACGGCGCGCTCCTCACCGCCCCCACCCCCGGCGCCTTCGCCACCGGTGTCGCCCGTCTGCTCGACGATCCGGCCCTGCGGACCACGATGGGGGCCGCCGCCCGGCGCTTCGTCGCGACCGACCGAACCCTCGAGGCATTCCAGCGCCGCCTGGCCTCGGGCCTCGCCGTCCTGGGGTTCCCGTGCGCTCCATCTACGTCGCGCTGATCCGCCACGCGCCGACGGCGTGGAACGCGGAGGGGCGGGTGCTCGGCCAGGCGGACCCGCCGCTCTCGCCCGGGGGCGCGGCCCGGGTCACGCAGTGGCAGCTGCCGCGGGACCTCCGGGTCCGCGCCGCGCAGGGACAGCTCGGCTGGGCGACGAGCCCGCTGCAGCGGGCCGTCGAGACCGCGCGGGCTCTTGGAGCCGTCGCGCCCGCCGTGGAGCCTCGCCTCGCCGAGCAGGACTGGGGCGAATGGACTGGGCGGGCGCGCGCGGCGCTGGCCGCCGAGCCGGGCGGCGTGCGATGGGACGCCGCGCCGCCCGGTGGCGAATCCCTGGCCAGCGTTCTCGCACGGGTGCGCGCGTGGCTCGACGAACTGGCCGCCGGAGACGGGCCGGACACCTGGGCGGCGGTGACGCACATGGGGGTGATCCAGGCGGTCGTCGCGGCGGCGCTTCGCTGGGACCTCGACGAGCCCGCCCCGGTGCGCCTGTTGCCCGAGCGTCTCCATCGGGTGCGCCGTCGGGGGGACGGGCTCCTCCAGTTGATCGGGCTCAACGAGTCGCTCGAGCCATGAGTCCAACAGGCCAAAGGCCGTCCGATCAACTCCCGCTGAGCAGGACAGCCCCGTGAGTCGCGGCCCGCTCCTCTTCTACTGCCAGCACCTCCTCGGGCTCGGCCATCTCGAGCGCGCGGCCCGGCTCACGCGCGCGCTTCGCCGGGCCGGCGAGCCCGTCGTCTTCGTCCAGGGGGGCCGGCCCGTCCCCGGGCTTGACCTCGGTGGTGCCGAGGTCGTGGCGCTCCCGCCGCTGGTGGCAGCGAACGAGGCGGCGAGCGGGCTCGCGCGGCCGGACGGGCGCCGGCCGACGCCGGCCGAGCTTGCAGACCGCCGGGACCGCCTGCTCGCGTGTCTCCGCACGCATGACCCGAGCGTGGTGCTGCTCGAGCTGTTCCCCTTCGGCCGACACGCGCTCACGTTTGAGCTGGGACCGCTCCTCCTCGCGGTGGCCGACGACCGGGCGCGGCGCGGCCCGGCGGCGCCCCGGGTCGCGGTGAGCCTCCGGGACGTGCTCGTCAGCAAGCCGAACCAGGCGTGGTTTGAGCTCGCCGCCGTCGCGGTGGCGCGCCAGTGGACGGACCGCGTGCTCGTCCACGGGAGCCCCGACATGATCCCGCTCGACCGGACCCTCACGCTCGCGGACCGGATCGGCGAGCGGCTCGTCTACACGGGCTACCTCGGCCCGGAGGCCTCCGGGCCGGTCAGGGCGCACGGCGAGGTCGTGATCTCGGGCGGCGGGGGGCAAGTGGCCGGCCCGCTCTTCCGGGCAGCCCTCGCGGCGTGGCCGCTCACAACGGTCGCGCGGGAGCGGCCCTGGCGCCTCGTGACCGGGCCCTACCTGCCCGAGGTCGCCCGGAGCGAGCTCGACCAGCAGGCCCGCGGGCTGCCGGCACGCGACGGCCGCCCCGCCGTCGTCGTGGAGGCGCATCGCCCTGACCTTGGCGCCCACCTCGCCGGCGCGGCGCTCTCGGTCAGCCAGGCGGGATACAACACGGTGCTCGAGCTGGTGGCCCACCGTGTCCGCGCCCTGGTCGTGCCGTACGAGGGCAGCGGCGACGAGCAGCCCCTGCGCGCCCGGCTGCTCGCCGAGCGGGGACTCCTCGCGATCGTGCCGGAGGCGGACCTCACGCCGGCCCGCCTCGCGGCGGCGATGGACGCGACGCTCGGGCAACCCGGCCGCCCGGCCCCGGCCCGCCTCGACCTCGGCGGGGCCGCACGCTCCGTGGAGATCCTGGCCGAGCTCGCGGCGGGCGTCCGTGCTGCGCGGGCTCAGGGCGCCGGGCGATGCTCGTAGCGATGGAAGCGGTGGGCGTATCCGACCCCCTCCGGCGCCGGGACCGGCGCCAGGTCCCACCCGGGATCGAGCGGCACCGCCCGATCGCTCAGGATCCAGGCCCCGGGCAGGAGCCAGCTACGCGTGCGGTCGACGACCAGGCGATGCAGCCGGGTGTCGGCCGAATCTCCCCAGGCGAGGTCGAGGTGGGCCAGGATCACGCGGCCGCGGAAGCGCGCCTGCACCGCCGGGTCCTCCAGCACGGCGGCGAGATCGCCCAGGACGACGCGCTCGGGGGGCGGGCCCCAGCCGGGGTTGGTGGCAAGCTCGCGATCGAAGCAGTAGATCTCGCGGCCGGGGAACTGCGCGGCGAGGTGCGAGTACGAGCGGCCGCGGCCCAGGCCGAACTCGACGACCCAGCCCGGGCGCCCCGCGAGCGCGCGCGCGGCCAGGTCGATGCTGTCGCGCTGGGCGATCTTCTGCTCGATGTGGAAGTCCAGCCGGCTCATGACGGGCCTCCCGAGCATACCCGCCGGCTCGGGAGGGCGCCACGCCGGGCCGCGGCCCCGGGCGGCCCCGAGCGGTGACGGACGGCCCGGACGCGGCCGCCTGGACGCGCCTCACGGCAGAGCTCGACCGCTGGCCTCCTCGCGGCGCGACCTTCTGGTGGCGGGACGACGACGCGGGCGCGGCCGGGCCCGCCTTCGACCGCCTGCTCGCGCTGGCGACGGCCCACACGGCACCGCTGGCGCTCGCCGTGGTCCCGGTCTGGCTCGACGAGGCGGCCGCCGCACTGATCCGCGACGCGGCGCCCGGGCTCCGCGTCGTCCAGCACGGCTACGCGCACCGGAACCACGAGCCGGCGGCGCCGGCCGGCGGGCGCGGCCGCCCGGCGGAGCTGGGCACTGCCCGGCCGGTCGACGTCGTCCTCGCCGATCTCACCGCGGGGTGGGCGCGCCTCGCGACGCTCGTGCCCACGCGCCTTCGCGCGGCGCTGGCCCCACCCTGGAACCGCATCGCCCCCGCGGTGCGCGAGGCGCTGCCCGGGGCCGGGTATCGGGTCCTGTCGACCTTCGGGCCTCGCACGGCGACGGCGGCGGGGCCCCGGGCGCTCAATACCCACGTCGATCCGATCGAGTGGCGGGCGGGGAAGCGCTTCCGCGGGATGGCGTGGACGCTGGATCAGATCGCGACGCACCTCGCCGACCGGCGCAGGGACCGGGTCGATCCCATGGAGCCGACGGGACTGCTCACCCACCACCGGGACCTGACCCCCCCGGCGTGGATGGCCCTGGACGAGCTGCTCGGCCGCCTCGGCGCGCATCCGGCGGTCGCCTTTCCCGCGCTGGATCGGCTGCTGGACGGCGACGCGCGGTGAGCGCTCGCCGCGCTCACCGCGGCCGTCAACCCGACCTCCCCGGGTCCCCGCATGGCGCCTCGTCATGCCAGCGGGCGAGGTGCGCGCGCTGCGTCGCGGCGAGCGCCTCGGGCCGGTAGAAAGGAGCGTCAGCTCGTTGACCGGCAGGAAATACGTGCCCGCCGGGTCGTAGAGCGGCCAGCGGGTTCACGTCGAGGTTGAACGGCGGGGCGAGCGGTGCCGCGGTGCGCGAGCGCGGATCGGCACCCGGCTCCGCCGGTAGAGCTCGACGTACTCCCCGGCCTCGCCGAGGGCGACCAGCCCGGCGATCTCCGCCGGCGCGAAGTCCCGCGGCCGCTTCAGGAGGTCGTTCGCCTCGGCGTTGGTGACGAAGACGGCCACGCTCTGGATGGCGTCGCCGCTCCCGATCGTCCGCCCGAGCAGACCGGCCATGATCGTCCCGCCCTGCCCCGGGGCGTACGCGAGATCGGCGAGGGCCGGGCCGGTGACCCCGCACGCCGCGAACGCCAGGAGCGCCTCCTCGCCCTCGGCGAGGCGCAGGCCCGGATGGCGGCTGCGATAGGCGAGCGGGCCCGCGTCCATGGCCATGCCGAGCCCGAAGCGGCGCGCGAGCGACGCTCGCGAAGCGCATCGAGGAGCGGGTAGCGCCGCAAGGCGGCAAGAGCCTCGTCGGGAAGCCTGGACGCCCTCCTGCCCGGTCCTACGCGTCCCCCGTGCGCGGCAGATTGCGGGCGCGCGCTAGAGGTCGATCCGCTCGGATGCGGGTAGCGTGAGGAACTCGACGAAGGGCTCGCCGAGGGCGACCGCCTCGAAGACCTCCCGCGCCGCGCCGTAGTGCCCGCGCGCGTACTGGGCCTCCCCGACCGTGTCCCGGATCCGGCCGAGCTCCTCCCCCACGATCCGCCGCACGAGCTCCGGCGTCACCGCGGCCCCCTCGAGGAGGCGGACGCCGTGGCGGGTCCATTGCCAGACCTGTGAGCGCGAGATCTCCGCCGTCGCCGCGTCTTCCATGAGGTTGAAGATGGCGACGGCGCCGTTTCCGCCGAGCCACGCCGCCAGGTACTGGAGGGCCACGCTCACGTTGTTCCGGAGGCCGGCCTCGGTCACCGTCCCGCCCGGCACCCGGACGTCCAGGAGCGCCCGCGCGTCCGCCGCCACCTCGGTGCGCTGCCGCTCGAGCTGGTGGGGCCGGGCGCCGAGCAGCTGCGCGAACGGCTCCCGCGCCACGGACACCAGGTCCGGGTGGGCCACCCACGTCCCGTCGAACCCGTCCTGCGACTCGCGGACCTTGTCCTCCCGGACGCGGGCCAGCGCCATCTCGTTGACCTGGGGATCGCGCCGGCTGGGGATGAAGGCCGCCATGCCGCCAAGCGCATGGGCGCCCCGACGGTGGCAGGTCTTGACGAGGAGCTCGGTGTACGCGCGCATGAACGGCACCGTCATCGTGACCTGAGCCCGGTCCGGCAGGGCGAACTCGGGCTGGGCGCGGAACTTCTTGATGAGGCTGAACATGTAGTCCCACCGGCCGGCGTTGAGGCCCCCGGAGTGGTCCCGGAGCTCCCACAGGATCTCGTCCATCTCGAAGGCGGCCGGAATCGTCTCGACGAGGACGGTCGCGCGGATCGCGCCTCGCGGGAGCCCGAGCCGGGTCTCGGCGAGCACGAACGCGTCGTTCCAGAGGCGGGCCTCCAGATGGCTCTCGATCTTGGGAAGGTAGAAGTAGGGCCCGCTGCCGCGCTCGAGCAGGCGGCGGGCGTTGTGAAATACGTAGAGGCCGAAGTCGAACAGACTGCCCGAGACGGCGGCCTCATCGACCCGGCAGTGACGCTCGGACAGGTGCCAGCCGCGCGGGCGGACCAGCAGGGTGGCGACCACGTCGTTCAGGCGATAGACCCGCCCGTCCGGGTTCCGGTGTTCGATCGTCCGCCCGACCGCGTCGACGAGATTCACCTGGCCCTGGACCATGTTGCCCCAGGTCGGCGTGTTCGCGTCCTCGAAGTCCGCCATGAAGACGTCCGCGCCGGAGTTGAGCGCGTTGATGACCATCTTCCGCTCGGCGGGGCCCGTGAGCTCGACCCACCGGCGCTCGAGATCCTTGGGGGCGGACGCGACCGTCCAGGCACCATCGCGGATCGCGCGGGTCTCCGGCAGGAAGTCCAGGCGGCTGCCGGCGTCGAACGACGCCTGCCGCTCCGCGCGACGCCGGAGGAGCGCGGTCCGGCGCGCGCCGAGCTCCCGCTGGAGCTCGGCCACGAACGCGAGCGCCCCCGGCGTCAGGATCTCGGCGAATCGCCCCTCGGTCGGTCCCTGCAGCTCGACGCCCTCAACCTTCGCCATTGGCCGTATCCTCCGGTCCGGGATCGCGCCGGCCGGCCCCGCCCCGGACGGGGGAACGCCTGCCGCCGGCGGCGCGCGTCATCGTACTACGCCCGGGGGGCAAGGGCGACCGCCGGGCGCGGCCTCCGCCGGCCAGGGCGGCGCCCTCAGACGAGCCGCGCCCGGATCCGGGCGCTCGCGAAGTCGACGGCCATCACCATCACGACGGTGACGAGGAGCACGGTGGAGGCGGCCGGATAGTCGATCATCCGCAGGTAGGTCTGGAGGTACAGCCCGATCCCTCCGGCGCCGACGAACCCCAGCACCGTCGCGGCGCGAACGTTCGACTCGAAACGGTAGAGGACGTACGAGAGGAAGAGGGGGAGCACCTGGGGGAGGACGCCGAAGCGGAGCACCTGGAGCCGTGTCGCGCCGGTCGCGCGGATCGCGTCCACCGGGCCCGGCTCGATGCCCTCGATCGTCTCCGAGTAGAGCTTGGCGAGCGATGTCGTGGTGTACGCGACCACGGCGAGCATGCCGGGGAAGGGGCCGAGGCCCACGGCGGCGACGAAGAGCAGCGCGTAGACCAGCGTGTCGATGCTGCGGAAGAAGTTGAGCCCCGTGCGCACCGCGTAGTAGATGCCCGGCGGCGCGACGTTGCGCGCCGAGAGAAAGCCCAGCGGGACGGCCAGCGCCGCCGCCAGCGTCGTTCCAAGCAGCGCGATCTCGATCGTGCCGACCGCGCCCCTGAGGGCGGAGGGCAGGACGGCGAGATCGGGCGGCACCATGCGCCGGACGAAGTCCCACATCCACGGGAGTCCGCGCACGAGCCGCATGGGATTGGCGTCCGTGTGCCAGGCGATCACGACGAGCAGGGCGGCCCCGGCGAGCCACGCCGCGCGTCTCACGCCGCCTCCTCCCCGTAGACGGCCCGGACCACCGCGTCCGAGACGGCCGCCGGCGGGCCGTCGAACACCACGTGCCCGGCCCGGAACCCGACGATGCGCGTCCCGTACTCCAGGGCGGCCTCGAGCTGGTGCTGGCTGACGACCAGGGTGAGGCGCCGCTCCTGGTTGATCCGGCGCAGGATGCCCATGATCGAGTCCGCGAGCGCGGGGTCGAGGCTCGCGGTGGGCTCGTCTCCGAGGATCACGCGGGGCTCCTGGGCCAGCGCGCGCGCGATCGCGACGCGCTGCTGCTCCCCGCCCGACAGCGTGTCCGCCCGGCGGTCGGCAAACTCGGTGAGCCCGACCTGGCCCAGGCACTCGAGCGCGAGGGCCCGGTCGGGCGGCGGGAAGTGCCCGGCGAGACTCGGCCACTCGGGGACGTAGCCCAGGCGGCCCGCGAGCACGTTCTCGAGCACGGACGCGCGGCGGACCAGGTTGAACTGCTGGAAGATCATCCCGATGTGCCGGCGCACCTGGCGAAGGGCCGTGGGATCGGCGCCGGTCACGGGCTGGCCGGCAACCCGGACGGTCCCCGCCGTGGGCTCGATCAGGCGGTTGATCGCGCGGAGGAACGTCGTCTTGCCGGCCCCGCTCCGCCCGATGATGATGACGAACTCGCCGGGCTGCACCACGAGATCGACCCCGTACAGCGCGACCGTCTCGGGAGGCAGCACCACCCGGAGGCCGCGCACCTCGATCATGGGGGCCCCGGCCGACTGCGGGGCCGCGCCCCGGGCGTTCCGGGTCAGCGCTTCGGGCGCCAGCCGAGCAGGTCCATCGCCGCGCGGACCGGCGCGTACTCCCCGTCCTCCGCGGGCTCGAACCCGTCGATGTCGTAGAGCGCCTTGAGGATCGGCGCGTAGGTGGGGCCCTTCATCGACAGGAGGGCCGCGCGGACCTTCGCCACGAGCGCGGGGTCGAGCCCGTCGCGCGCGCAGATGCCGCCCTCCGGGATCGGCGCACTCTCGGCGACCCAGATGAGCTTCTCCCGCTCGGCGGGGTCCTTCAGGTACTGCTCGCGCGCCTGGTCGAAGGAGGCGAAGGCGTCGACGTGGCCGTTGAGGAGCGCCTGGAGACCGGCGTCGTGCGAGCCGGCGAACACGAAGTCTTTGAAGAACGTCTTGGGATCCCGGTTCCGGACCAGTCCCTTCTCGATGAGCATCACCATCGGATAGACGTAGCCCGAGGTGCTGGAGGGGTCCACGAAGGCGATGGTCTTGCCCCGGAGATCCTCGAGGGTCTTGAGCCCCGATTCCTTCCGGACGTAGATCCGCGACGTGTACGACGTGTTCCCGTGCCACTGGTCCTTGGCGACGATCATGGCCTTCGCCTCGCGATTGGCGAGGACGTAGCCGGCCGGGTGAACGAAGGCGAGATCGGCGGTCCGGTTCCGCAGCGCCTCGACGACGGCCGCGTAGTCGGACGCCACCGTCACGCGGATCGGGACCCCGACGAGCTTTCCGAGCGCAGCGCCGAACGCCTCGCCGGCGACCAGGAGGTCCGTCGGCTTCTGGGACGGGGTGAGCGCCAGGTGCAGCGAGGTCTGTGCCGCCGCCGGCGGCGGACCCGCGAGAGTGAGTGCGAGCAGGCCGGCGACCAGGACGCCTGACGTGACGAGGTGACGCCGCAGCATTTGGACCCTCCCTGCGCTGGTATTACCCAGGTCAGGTTCAGGCGGTCGGCAGCGCACGCTGCCCTCTCAGCTCGGCGTTCCGAGCTCCCGCGATCCCCTGGCCGTGGAGTCTAGCCGGGGCCCGCCGGACCGTCAACCGGCCCTCGGCGCCCTGACAATCCGCGACACGCGGGCTGCCAATCCGGACCGCTCCGCGGCATCCCCGGCAGGGAGCCCGGCCCCGATCCGGTTGCGACCGTCGCATTTTCAAGTAATTGGCCTCCGGGCTCCACGGGCGCGAGGGTTGCAGGGGAAAGCCCTACCGGCGCCGCCGTACCCTGGCGCTTTGGACAGGAGGCTGTCATGACACGACGTGTCGATCCGAATCGGTGGCCGATGCGGCTGCCAACGGGGCTCATCGTCGCCGGGGGGTTGGTCCTGGCGCTGACGGGGTGCGCGACCCACGCCACGCAGGGCACCGGGGCGGCGGACGCCGCCGGGACCGGAGCGAGCGGCGCGGGGGCCGGCGGTCTGGCGGCGGGTGGGGCCGGCGCGGGCGGGGCCGGCGGCTCGGGCAGCGACGGCGCTGCGGTGGGGGCGCCGGGGGCCACGCTCTTCCCGACCTTGCCGTCGCCCAAGGAGTTCACCGAGGTGGCCGGGCTGCGCGACGTGCACTTCGACTTCGATCGCGTCGCGCTCCGGGCCGAGGATGCGCGGATCCTCGACGCGAACGCGCGCTGGCTGCTCGAGAACGCCGGGACGCAGGTTCTGATCGAGGGCCACGCGGACGAGCGCGGCACGAACGAGTACAACCGGGCGCTCGGCGAGAGCCGGGCGCGCGCCACGCGCGACGGGCTCGTCGCCCGCGGCGTGATCGCGTCCCGCATCATGCTCGTGAGCTACGGCGAGGAGCGGCCGATGTGCCACGAACCGCACGAGAAGTGCTGGGGGCATAACCGGCGCGCGCACTTCCTCGTGAAGTCCGCCGTCACCGTCAGCGCCATCAAGCAGTAACGACCGGTCCGAGTCCGGCGCTCGCCGGCGGTTGCGCACTGACGCCGCGAGCGCCGCGCCGGCCCGGGTGGTCGCCCGCCTCGACGCCCACGCCCGCACGTCCTCGGACTCGCCCCGCCGACGCTCCCCCGTCAGTGGAAGTCGTGCGACGGCACGGCGGCCCGCCCGGTGAGCGGGCGCACCGCCGTCGCCCGCACGGCCGTGACCCCGTCCTCGTGCTGGAGCACTCCGTCGACCAGCAGGAAGGGCTCGTGGACGAGCGTGGCGCGTGTCCGCTCGAAGAGCGCGGGCTGAACGATGACGTTGGCGATCCCCGTCTCGTCCTCCAGCGAGAGAAAGACGAAGCCCTTCGCCGTGCCCGGCCGCTGGCGCACGACCACGGCGCCGGCGACCCGGACGCGATCGCTGCCGGCGAGCTCCGCCAGGCGGGCGGCCGGAGTCACGCCGAGCCGCGCGCAGTCTGCGCGGCGGAGCGCCATGGGATGAGGTCCGACCGTGACGCCGGTCCCGCGGTAGTCAGCCACGAGCCGCTCGGTCACCGTCATCTCGCGGAGCGGTGAGGGCTCGGGGGCCGGGGGGTGGCCCGCGAACAGCGGGCCCGGCGGCCGCACCGCCCGCTCGGCCTGCCAGAGCGCGGCCCGGCGTCGGAGCCCGAGACTCCCCAGCGCGCCCACCTCCGCGAGCACCGTCACCTCGTCCCGCGAGAGCCCCGCCCGTGCGCAGAGGTCGTCCACGGAGACGAACGGCTGGACCTGGCGCGCGGCGACGATCCGCGCCGCCGCGGCCTCGCGGAGCCCCTTGACCTGTCCGAGGCCGAGCCGCACGGCGCCCGCCTCGACCGTCGCGCGCCAAGCCGAGACGCCGACGTCCACCGGCCGCACGGCCTGGCCGCGGCGGAGCGCGTCCCGGACGACCGTCGCCGGGTGGTAGAAGCCCATCGGCTGGTTGTTGAGGAGCGCCGCGTAGAACTCGGCCGGGTGGTGGACCTTCAGGTACGCGCTCGCGTAGGCAAGGAGCGCGAAGCTGGCCGCGTGCGATTCCGGGAAGCCGTACTCCGCGAACGAGGTGATCGCGCGCACGATCTCCTCGGCCGCCGAGCCGGTAATCCCGTTCCGGGCGATCCCGGCGCGCAGCTTCGCCTCGATCGTCTGCATGCGCGCCTGTGAGCGCCGGAAGCCGAAGGCCCGGCGGAGCTCCTCGGCCTCCCCGCCGGTGAGGCCGGCGGTGACCATCCCCATCCGGAGGAGCTGCTCCTGAAAGAGCGGCACGCCGAGCGTCCGCGCGAGGATGGGCTCGAGCGAGGGGTGGGGATAGGCGACCGGCTGGCGCCCCGCCCGCCGCGCGAGATACGGGTGGACCATCTGGCCGACGATCGGCCCGGGGCGGATGATCGCGATCTGGACGACCAGGTCGTAGAAGCGCCGGGGCCGCAGGCGCGGGAGCGTCGCCATCTGGGCGCGGCTCTCCACCTGGAAGAGCCCGATCGTGTCGGCCGCCTGGAGGAGCCGGTAGACCGCCGGATCGTCGGGTGGCAGATGCGCGAGATCGACCTCGCGCCCGGCCGTCCGGCAGAGCGCGATCGCCTCCTCGAGGGCGGCCATCATCCCGAGGCCGAGGAGGTCGACCTTGATGATCCCGAGCTCGACGCAGTCGTCCTTGTCCCACTGGACGACGACGCGACCCGGCATCGTGGCGGGCTCCAGCGGCACCACCTCGTCGAGCCGGCCCGCGCAGAGCACCATGCCCCCCGAGTGCTGGCCGAGGTGGCGCGGGAGCCCGACGACGGCATGCCAGAGCGCGGCGAAGCGCCGGATCCGTGCGTCTCCGAGGTCGGCACCGGCACGGCTCAGATGGCGGCACGGGCCCTCCTCGTCCGGGTCCCGATAGCCCCAGCCGGGGACGCCCTTCGCGAGCCGGTCGAGGAAGTCCGGTGGGAGGCCAAGGGCCTTCCCGACCTCGCGCACCGCGCGCCGCGGCTGGTAGGTGATGACGTTCGCGGTCATCGCAGCGCTCGTCCCGCCATAGCGCTGGTAGACGTACTGGATGATCGCCTCGCGGCGCTCCCCCGACGGGAGGTCGAGGTCGATGTCGGGCCACTCGCCCCGCTCCTCCGACAGGAAGCGCTCGAAGAGCAGGTCCATCCCGACCGGGTCGACGGCCGTGATCCCGAGGCTGTAGCAGACCGCGCTGTTCGCCGCCGAGCCCCGGCCCTGGACGAGGATCCCGCGCGCGCGAGCCTCGCGCACGATATCCCAGACGATCAGGAAGTAGCCGGCGAGATCGAGCTTCTCGATGAGCGCGAGCTCGCGGGCCAGCTGCCCGCGCACGCGCGCCGTCACGGGGCGATACCGCCCACGGGCGCCGGCCTCGACGAGCTCGCGGAGGTAGGCGATCTGGGGCCGACCGCCGGGAGTCGGATAGTCGGGGAAGCGGTACCCGAGGTCCCCGAGCGTGAACTCGCAGCGGGCGGCGATCTCGCCGGTGACCGCCAGGGCCTGCGGCAGGTCGGCGAAGCGCTGGACCATCTCGCCCGGGGCCCGGAGGTGCCGCTCGGCGTTCGGCGGCAGGCGGCGGCCGAGGGCATCCAGCGGCGCCCGGAGCCGGATGGCCGTCAGGACGTCCAGCACGGGGCGCTCGCCGGGCGTGGCGTGGCGCACGCCGCCGGTGCCCACGATGGGCAGCCCGGCCTCGCGCGCGAGAGCCGCGGCGCGGCGGGTCACGAGCTCGCTCTCGCGCGTGCCATGCCGCTGGAGCTCCACGTAGACCCGGCCCCGGCCGAGACTCCCCACGAGCTGGCCGAGGGTCCTCAGGGCCGCGGCCCGGCGCCCGGCGAGGAGATCCGGAGTGAGCGGGCCGTCCATGCCTCCCGTGAGGCAGAGGAGCCCCGCGCCCGCGCCGGCGAGGTCGTCGAGGGTCGCGCGCGCCCGGCCCTTCGGCGCGCGCGCCTTCACCTGCGTGATGAGGCGGCAGAGCGTCCGGTACCCCGTGCGGGACTCGACCAGGAGGCCGAGGCGCGTGCCGTCGGCCAGCGTGAGGGCGGCACCCACGATGGGGCGCACGCCCGCCGCCTGCGCCGCCTTGTGAAAGCGGGGGGCGCCGTAGACGCCATCCACGTCGAGCAGCGCCAGGGCGGGCAGCTCGAGTCGCGCCGCCTCGTCGACGAGGCGCTCGGGCCCGGAGGCCGCCTCGAGGAAGCTGAACGCGCTCCGGGCGGAGAGCTCGACGTACGGGGTCATCCGCGGCGCCGGCGGCGCGCCGGGCCACGCCTCACCCACGGTATCCTGGTGCCGCGCGGCAGACTGCCGCCGCGCCCCTGAACGATGATGCGAGCTCCGGCACGCTCCGTCCTCGGCGCCCTCGCCCTCGGCATCGTGGCTGCCCTGGCGGTCGGGGAGGGAGTGGTCCGCCTCGCCGCCCGGTGGAGCCCCGCGGTCCGGGATCTCGCGGTCTCCCGGGCCCGCCGTGAACCGCGCACCTTCACCTCCCTGGCGGCATACCTCGCGTCACAGCCCACCCACGTCATCCCCCACCGCAACTGGTTCAACTACTGGAACAACGCCCTCGGGCTGAACGACGAGGAGTTCGAGGTCCCGAAGCCCCCGGGCCGGTTCCGCATCCTGGCGCTCGGCGACTCGTTCACCTACGGCCTGGTCCCCTACCCGCACACCGCCATGACCCTGCTGGAGGCGCGCCTGCGCACCGCCTGCGGGGGGCAAGATCTAGACCTCCTCAACTTCGGCATCGCCGGTGCCGGGGTCCGCGACTACCAGACCATCGTGACCCTCGGCCTCGCCACCTACGAGCCCGACCTCGTCCTGCTCAACTTCTACGCCGGCAACGACGCGCCGGACCTCTACCGGCGCGTGCACGAGGGCTCGCGCGTCCGCGCGATCCTCGGCCCCTCGCGCCTCTGGACGTTCGGACGGAACGTGCTCAAGCTCTGGCGCGGGGTCGACGATCTCCGCACCGTCACCGCGCCGGCCCGGCCCGCGTCCGCGGGCCAGGTGCCGCGCGGCGGGACGCCCGTCGACCCGGTCCACCACGTGCGCGAGGACCATCCCGCCCTCACCGGGCCCATCTTCACGGAGGCCACGTTCACCGCCATCCAGGCGGAGGAGCTCCGGCGGCTCTACCGTCCCGAGGATCCGGCGATCGTGGAGCGTGCCTGGCGACCCGTCCTCCAAGAGCTCGAGGCCATCCGCACGGAGGTCCTTCGGCAGGGCGGCCGGCTGGCGCTCGCCGTCTACCCCTCGGCCCTCCAGGTCTATCCCGCCGAGCACGCGGCCCTGGTCGAGCGGCTGCGCCCCCGGCCGCGGTACGCCGCACTCAGGGTGGACGCCCTCGATCCTTCCCTCCCCAACCGGCAGCTCGCCGCATATTGCCGGCGCGCCGCCCTCCCATGCGTCGACCTCACGCCGGCTTTCGTCGAGGCGAGCGCCGCCGGGAAGCCTCTCTACAAGGAGCGGGACGGGCACTGGACGATCCGGGGCAACCGCGTCGCGGCGGACGCGGAAGCGCGATTCCTGGCTGACCTGGTGTGTCCCGGATCGCCGACGCCGGCCGCGGCGGGCCGCTGACGGTCCCGATCCCGGTCCACCGGATCCGGCGGGCGACTCGGTGTGTCTCATTCGCCCGTCCCATCCGGCAGCGGCCGGAAGCCGAACCGGCGCCGGGCAGCGCCGGGCAGCGGCGCCATGAGCGCACGGATGGCGGCGAAGACCTCCTGGATCTGCGAGTCCTGCGCTTCGTACTTCTGCTCCAGCGCCGCCAGTCGACGGCGGAGCTCCTTGTGAGACCGAATGGTCTCCCGCAGACGGACAAACACCCGGACGATCTGAAGGCTGACCTCGGCCGCGGCCACGCTGTTCAGCACGCTCGACAGCATGAGGGCCCCGTGCTCCGTGAAGACATACGGAAGCGTTGGCGAGAACTTGAGCCGCCGGAGGTGGTCGCATTTTGCGACTACCTCCGTCTTCTCCTCGGCGGTCAGCTGGAACATGAAGTCCGCGGGAAACCGCTCCCGGTTGCGCTTCACCTGCTCGTTGAGCCGCCGGGTCGTCACCCCGTAGAGATCGGCCAAGTCAGCGTCGAGCATGACCTTCTGGCTCCGGATCGTGAGGATGCCCCGCTTGACGCGGTCGGCCGGCACAAGCGTGGTCATCCAGAGCCCTCCGTGCGTTCCGCCGCCAGGCCCGGGCCGCCGAGCCACGAGGATCTGGTCGCACGCGGCATCGGGTGGCCGGAGCGTGTCATGGCGCATCAGTCGTAGACCGCGTCGACGGTCCAGGCGCCCGTCGCGAGGTCCTGCGCGAGCCGGCAGGCCGTCCCGTCCCGCAGGGCGACGTCCCATTCCTCGCGCGCCCACGCCGTCTCGGCCCACCATTCGCCCGCCGTCTGCCAGGGCCCCGCCGCCGCGGTGATCGTGCCCCGGAGCCCGGCGGCCTCGATCCGGACCGGTCGGCCCGCCCGGCACTCCACCCGGGCCGGACGCGGGGGGACGAGCCGGCAGCGGACGAGCGGCGCGCCGGTGATCCAGACGGGCGCGTGGGGCTTCGCGGAGGCGGCGGGTGAAGGGTCCCCCGCGGCCCGGCCCGGCCCGGACTCCCCTCCGGGAAACGGCGCGACCGCGATCGCATCGGGCCGATGGGTGTCGGGCACGAGCGGCGCGCCGACCCGGTCCGCGCCGACAAGGGCGGCGAGCCGACCGAGGATCTCGCCGAGCTCACGGGGGCTCGGCCGGGGCGGCGCGAAGAGATCCGCCTGGAGCGGGGCGAGCGGCGCGGGCTCGGCCTCCATGGAGACGGCGACCACGGGCGCCGGCAGCGTGAGCGCCTCCAGCTCCGTCCGGAGGAGACGGCCGAGCGTCCGCCCGTCGCGAAGCGGTGCGGCGACGCTCAGGCGGTGCGCGTGCACCCCGCCGTCCGCGAGACGGAGTGTCAGGCGGAGCGCGGCCGCCCCGGCCTCGCGAAGCGCCAGGCGCGCCGCGAGTCGCGCGAGGAACCGATCGAGGATGAAGGCGAGCGCCGCCAGCGACGGCACTTCCCAGTCGAGCGTGACGGCCTCGCGGCAAGGCTCGGGGATGAGGTGCGGCACGAACGGTCCGGCGTCAGCGCCGCGGGCGAGGGCCTGGAGCCGGACCGCGGGCGGACCGAGACGGGCCAGCAGGGCGGCCGTCGGGAGCGCCGCGAGCGCGCCGAGTGTCCCGATTCCCCAGCGCTCCAGCGCGAGCGCCAGATCCGGCTCGGGGGCGAGGAGCCCGAGGGGGCGCGGAGCGAGGAACTCCTGCTCTCCGCCCGGCGGCACCACCAGGAGGCCCGGGCCGGCGAGCGCCGCGAGGCGCGCGAGGGTCCGGGTCGCCCCGATGCCGACGCGGATCGGCAGCCCGACGGCCTCGCCCGCCGCTGCCAGCCGTTCGCCGATCCGCCACTCCTCCCCGAAGAGCGTGGTGAGACCGGCGAGGTCGAGGCAGAGGCTGCCGGGCTCGACCACCTCGACGCGCGGCGAGATTCCCCAGGCGGCATCGAGAAGCGCGCCGGCCGCGGCGCGCTCGGCCTCGAAGTCCTCGATGCGCCCGATGAGCCCGGGGACGCGCGTCGCCGCCTCGGTCGCGCTCATGCCCGCGCGCGCCCCGGCGGCCGCCGCCGCCGGCGTGACCGCGACGACGATCCGGTGCGTCGTGCCCCGGAGCGCTGCGACCGGACGGCCGCCGAGGGCGGGGTCCTGTCGAACCAGCGCCGCGGCCGCGAACCCCGGCACCCAGGCACACGCATAGCGGGGAGACGCGATGACCCGGGTCATCAGGAGCCCGCGCGCGCCGCCATGCGGGCGAGAACCGCACCCTGGGCTACCCGGGCTCCGCGGGAGTCGAACCGACGGCCGGCCGCCGGTGGGCTCCCGCTCGGCCGCGCGCGGTCGGCCTCCAGAGCGGTCCAGTCCAGTCGGACGCCGGCCCCCGGCGCACGGGTTCGCGATCGGATCAGCCAGGCCTCCGTCTCCACCCCCGTCAGGAGCCCCGGCCCGCCGCGGGCCCAGTGGACAGCACGCGGAACGAGCGCCACCGCGACCGCGGCAAGGCTGCCCGCCACGCGCCGCGGTCCGGCGACGAGCAGACCGGTCACCGTGCGCTCGACCGCCCGCTGAAGGCGCACGAAGACGGCAGGCGGAGTGCGGGCCAGCGTCCACGGCGGCAGGTCACCGAGATCGACCGCGACCATCTCGAACCCGCCGCTCTGGACGAGGACGTCCGCGGCGCGCCACGCGGCGGTGAGCCGGCCGCCGCATCGGACCCAGAGGAGGCGGCCGAGCGGGATGCCGAGCGCCGCGGCCGAAGCGGGGTCGAGGCCGTCGGTCCCGTCGACCAGCGCGGCCCACGCCCCCCGCCTCGTGACGCCCGCCAGGGTGCCGAGAAGCACCCGGGTGCGCCCCGAGGTGCGCGGGCCGACCAGCTCTACAAGCTGGCCCCGCGGGAATCCCCCGTCGAGGAGCCCATCGAGCGGCCCGAGCCCGGTGGGCAGCTTGGGCGCCGCGGGCGGGCGGATCCCCGGCTGGACGAGGTGCCCGGCCAGAGCGGGATCATCCGCCAGTGCGGATCGTCGGGCCGCCGAAGCATGCCCGCGAGCGAGGTCCACGGCCAGAGACACGGGCTCCATAGCGAACGCGACGGTGCAGCGTCGCGAGAGATACTAAACATGAGTTGTGTGTCCTGGACAACCCCAGCATGTGGGAGCGACGCTTCGGCCAGGCCCCAGGGCTCGAGCTACAAGAGCTCGACCGGATCGCCCACGCGCACGGGGCCACCCGACAGGACCGCGCAATCGAGCGCCATCGAGCCGCCGAACTCCCGGACGATCCGGCGGAGCACCCCTGGATCCTGGGCCTGCGTGTCCGGATCGTACGTGGTCATCACGCAGCGAGCCCGGAGCTGGGCGACGGCGACGATCACCTCCCCGATCCGGAGGCGCCGGCCGGGCCACCCTCGCTCCGCCAGCCCCTCGACGCCGCCCACCACGATGTTGGGGCGCAGCCGGCGCCCGTCGACCCCGAGGGCCGCAATGGCGCCATCCGTCGCGACGAGGAGCGGGAGGACGTCAAATCGCTCCTCCCCGGCGAAGCGGTTGAGCCGCATGGCCGGCCCCGCCGCGCGGGCGATCAGAGCCGCCGCCTCCGGGGACGCCCACGGCCAGCCATCCACCCGCGGCTCGCCGTCAGGCCCGAGGGTGCCTCGATGTCCAAGTAGCCCCGGGTGCGTCCGCGCGGTGACCACGCGCCCCCGCACGTCGTACACCTGGACCAGCCGGTCACCGGCCAGGCCGTCGGGCCGGATCTCCGCGCTCTCGACCCGCTCTCCGGCGAGCGACTTCACAGGGTACCGCCAGAGCTCAGCGACGCGCATTACCGGACCTCCGATGGGATGGACGGAGGGATCTACCATGGGGTCTACCCCGTTAGAGGATCCGGAGGCCGGCGTCGGTTCGCGCGCCGTGACTCACGGCGGGGGATCGAGCCCGCCGCGGGCGAACCGATGGCAGCGGCAGAGCCGCCAGACCGCGAGCGCGCTCCCTCTCACCAGGCCGTGCCGGAGGAGAGCCAGCCGGGCGTACTCGGAGCAGGTCGGCCAGAAGCGGCACGCGCCGGGCAAGAGCGGCGAGAGCCACCGCTGGTACCACGCCAGGAGCGCGAGGGCCGCCCGGGTGAGCCGGCCCGGGCCCGCGTCCATCAGGACCTTCGCCGCCCGCGCGCGCTCGCGGCTCAACCGCCCGGCCGGTCCTCGAGCGGAAGCCCCATCGCCTGGAGCAGGCGGTCCATGAGCGCCTGGGTGCCCACCGCGTCGGCGCTGGACGTTCGCGGCTCGGCCCGCGTCCGGACGCACTCGACGAAGTGCTCGATCTGCTTCGGAGTCAGGACCAGCACGCCGTCCGGACGCGTGGCGGCGAGCAGCGCGTCGATCGAGGGGTACCCCGGACCGAATCCCGACTCCGCGAGCGCCCGCGCGCGCGCCGCCGGCGCCGGGTCGACCAGGCCCACCACCTCCACGCCCGGCACCCGGCGCAGGAGCGGGAGATGAACCTCCCGCGCCACGTAGCCGAGGCCCACCACGGCAAGCCCGAGCACGGGCGCGGTCCGCTACCCGGTCGTGAACGCCGGGCCGGCGGCGGCATCCAGCGGATGGCGCCGGAGCGCCGCCGCGCTCGGCCGTCCGCCGAGCCCGGGCCCCGCGGGCGGAGCGAGCCACCCGGCCTCCGGACGAATCGGCACATCGAGAAGCGGGGTGGCGAGCTCGCCCATGGGCCACTCGACCCAGCGAATCCCCGGCGTCGACGCCGCCAGGTGGAGCGCCGCGGCGAGCCCCGGGCCGAAGTAGAACGAGTGCGGCACGACGGACACCTTCTCCTCGGCTGCGAGGCGCACGATTGTCCGCGCCTCGCCGAGCCCGCCCACCTTCGTGGGGCTCGGCTGCAGGATGTCCGCGGCCCGCGCGCGCAGCATCTCCCGGAACCCGAGCGCCGTGGCCTCGTTCTCCCCCGCGGCGATCGGGGTATCGAGCGCCGCCGCGACGCGGGCCAGCCCCTGGTAGTCCTCGGGCGGCCACACCGGCTCCTCGAGCCATGCAAGGTCATAGCGGGCGAGCGCCCGGCCCATGCGGATCGCCTCGTCCGGCGTCCACGGACAGTTGACGTCGAGCATCAGCGCCACGCCGGGCCCCACGGCCTCCCGCACGGCCGCGACGGAGGCCTCGTCCGTCTGGTGGAGCTTCACGCCGCGGAAGCCCTGCGCGACGGCTGCCGCCGCCGCCCGCGCTACATCGCGGGGCCGGTCAAACCGCGCGAGGCTCGCATAGGCTGCGATCCGAGGCTGGACCAGGCCGCCGAGGAGCTCGTACACGGGGACGCCGCGCACCTGCCCGGCGAGGTCCCAGAGGGCGAGCTCCACGCCGCTGATGGCGAACATGCCGAGACCGCGCCGGCCGAAGAGCAGCGTCGCTCGGTGCAGCCGGTCGACCAGGCGCTCGATCTCGGCCGGCGGCTCGCCGATCAGCAGGGCCCTGAGCGCGTCGTGCACGACCGCGCAGACGGCCGCCGGGGAGCCGAGCGCGAACGCCTCGCCCCAGCCCACGGCCCCCTCGTCGGTCGCGACGCGGACGAGGACCTGCGTCCCGAGCCGTGCGGTCCAGGGCGAGGGCGGATCGGTCGGCTGCCAGGGAATCCCGAGGGGAACGGCTTCGACAGCCGAGATCTTCACGCGATGCCCTCAAGACGCCCCGGGCCCGGCGGCGGCATCGTTGTCCGGCCCGGGGGGTCCGCCGTGGAAGGTGTCGAGGCTCAACGCCCCTGGCGGAGGAGGTTCCGGATCTCGGTGAGCAACTGCTCGGTGGGCGTCGGTGGCGCAGGGGGAGGCGGCGCCTCGCGTTTCAGGCGGTTGGCCGCCTTGACCACCAGGAAGATCGCGAATGCGATGATGACGAAGTCCACGATCGTCTGGATGAACTTGCCGATGCCGATGACGACGGCGGGAGCGTCGCCGACCGCGGGCTTGAGGGTCCAGGCGAGCTGGGAGAAGTCCACGCCCCCGAGCAGGAGTCCGATGGGCGGCATGATGACGTCGGCCACCAGCGAGGAGACGATCTTCCCGAACGCGGCGCCGATGACCACCCCGACCGCCAGGTCGAGGACATTCCCGCGCATCACGAACTCTTTGAACTCCTGCGCCATCCCCGCCATGGATGCCTCCTGCTCCTCCGAGCATCCGGAGTGCTGGCCTCGCGCCGACCGCTTCTCGGCGACCGCTTTCTTCGAGGATGATACACGAGGCTCCAGGTCTCAAGGGCGTCGCGCGAGCCGCCGCGGCGAGCGACAATACGGCCGCGTCGTTCTGGTCGAGCGCAACGTCACGATGCCGCGACAGGGAGGCCGAGGTGCAGGGGGGCGGCATGACGCAACCGCGCTGGTGGCCTGTGCCCGACTCGGCCTCCGGGCCCGGTACATCGGCAAGGTCGGTGACGACTACTGGGCGCGGCTGGGCCGCCGCCTCCTCGCCCGCGACGGCGTGGACGTGCGGGACGCGCTCCCGGCCCGCGGCAGCGTCGGCCACGCGAGCATCATGCTCGTCGACGCCCGCACGGGCCTCCGGACCGGCTTTTACCGGCGCCCGCCGGCCTACGCCATCCGGCCCGACGAGCTCGACCGGGCGGTCATCACGTCGGGCCGGCTCCTCCACGTGGACGGCGTGGACGCCGCGGCGGCGGCGGTGGCGGTCCGCTGGGCCCGGGAAGCCGGGCGCCGGGTCACGATGGACGGCGAGCGCGTGGTGGAGGGCATCGACAGGGTATGGCCGGCGGTCGACCTCCTGGTCTGCAACCCCGGGTTCGTGGCCCAGGTGACCGGGCGCGCGGGGGTGGAGGAGGGCCTCGCCGCCCTGGCCGCGCGCGGGCCCGCCCGGGTGGCGGTCACGCTGGCGGGGGACGGGTCGCTCGGTCTCGAGGCGGGGCGCTTCGTGCGGACGCCCGGGTTCACGGTGCCCGTCGTGGACACGAACGGCGCGGGCGACGTCTTTCACGGGGCGTGCGCCGGCGGCGAGCTCCGCGGCGGGCCGTTCGAGTGGACGCTCACGTTCGCGAACGCGGTGGCGGCCATGAAGTGCCGCGCGCTCGGCGGGCGACGGGGAATCCCGCGCATGCTCGCGGTGGCCGCGTTCCTGGCCGAGCGCGGCCACCGCGAGCTGGCCGCGGCGCTCTAGCTGGCCGGCGGAGGCGTGCTCACTTTTTGCCGGCGTCGAAGAGCTCCCCGAACAGCACCCAGCGCTCGCCGTCGAAGCGGGCGAGTTGCTCCTGCTCGATCGGGTAGAAGTCCGTCGGACTCGTGTTGATCTTGATACCGGGCAGCAGCATTGGCACCGCGAAGCCCTTCAGGCTGGCCGCCTGCTTCAGCACGTTGGCCCGCGAGAGGTCGTTCCCGCACTGCTTGAGGACCTGGATGAGCGACTGGGCGACCGAGTAGCCGTACACGTTGAACGCGTCGGCCTTGTTCCCCTCCGGGTAGTACTTGTCCATGAACGCGACCCAGTCCTTGAAGCCCTGGTCGTTCTTCCACTGGGGATCGGTCGGGTCCTTCAGGTACTGCGTCGTGATCACGCCCTTCGACGCGCTCAGGCCGGCCGGCTTCAGGACGGCGCCCACCGAGGACGAGACGTTGTTGAGCAGGTGGACCGGCTGCCAGCCGATGTCGGCGGCCTTCTTGATCGCCTGGGCCGCGAACTTGGGCGTCGTGACGTTGAAGAACACGTTGGCGCCACTATTCTTGAGGTTGACGATCTGCGAGTCGACGGTCGGGTCCGTGACCTCGTAGGACTGCTCGAGCACGATCGCCTTCTTGGCGGCGTCACCGAGGCCGTCCTTCAGCCCCTTGAGGTAGTCCTTCCCGTAGTCGTCGTTCTGGAAGAGGATCCCGATCTTGGCGTCCGGGACGTTCCGGAGAATGTACTGCGCGTAGATGTGCCCCTCGGTCTGGTAGGTGGGCTGCCAGCCCATCGTCCACGGGTGACCCTTCGGGTCGCCCCACTTCGTGGCGCCGGTGGCCACGAACAGCTGCGGCACCTGCTGGTCGTTCATGTACTTCCAGATGGCGGTGTTCGACGGGGTGCCGAGGGTCTGGAACAGGAGGAGCACCTGATCCTGCTCGACGAGCTTGCGGACCATCTCGACCGCCTTGGGTGGGCTGTAACCGTCGTCGAGCGTGATGAAGTTGATCTTACGCCCGTTGACGCCACCCTCCTCGTTGACCTTCTTGAAATACGCCCCGATGGCCTTGCCGATCGTCCCGTAGGCCGAGGCCGGGCCGCTGTAGGGGTTCGTGTGGCCGATCTTGATCTCCGTCGCCGTCACCCCCGGATCGGCCGCGGAGGCGGGGCCGGCCAGAAGCCCGAGCGCGACGGTCAGGGACAGGGCGAGGATCGTCCTACGTGTGTGCATGTTGTCCCCCTTTGGGTGTGGTGGACGCTGCGGGGCGGACCGGGCGGGCCTGATCGCCCGCTCGGTGGGCGAGGCGCCGGAGGAAGCCGGCAACCCCGTCCGGCATGACGTACATGAACGCGATGAGGAACACGCCGTAGATGGCCCAGGGAGCGGCCTTCGAGATCTCCTGCGCGTAGTTCGGCACGAACTGGATGAACAGGGCTCCGAAGATCGCCCCCGGAACGGAGGCGAGCCCGCCGATCACGATGCCGACGAGAAACGTGATCGAGAGGAACACGTTGAACGAGTCCGGGGCCACGAACGCCACCGCCAGCCCGCCGAGGGCGCCGGCGACGCCAGTGTAGCCGGCGCTGACCCCGAACGTCAGGGACTTGTAGAGCGCGGCGTCGATCCCCATGGCCCGGGCGGCGATGGGGTTGTCCCGGATGGCCACGATCGCCCGTCCGGGCCGGCTCCGGAGAAGGTTCCAGGTCAGCACGAAGAGGACGAGAAGGACGACCAGCGCGAGGTAGTAGAGCCACTGGTCCGGGGAGAGGGGAATCCCCAGGGGCGCCCTCGGCTTCGAGAGCACGATGCCCTGGGAGCCGCCGGTCCAGCCGTCGAAGTACTTCAGGATCTGGGGCACGGCCAGCGCCAGGGCGAAGGTGGCCAGCGCGAGATGGAGCCCCTCCAGGCGGAGGGCGGGTATCCCGAAGAGGAAGCCGACCAGGAAGCAGGCGGCCCCGGCGGCCGGGATGGTCCATCCGTAGGGCACGCTCCAGCGGTCGATCATGATCGCCGCCGTGTACGCCCCCAGCGCGTAGAAGGCACCGTGGCCGAGAGAGATCTGGCCGTTGTAGCCGGTGAGCAGGTTCAGGCCCAGGAGCACCATCGCGTAGACGCAGACCTGCGTGAACTGGAACAGGCGGAAGCCGCTGAGCGCGAACGGCATGAGTAGCACGAGCAGGAGGAGCGCCCCCAGACCGACGGCCCGCCCGCGCGGCATGTCAGACCCGCCGCACGACGGCGTGGCCGAAGAGACCGGTGGGGCGGACGAGGAGCACGACCACGATGATGAGGAGCGCGACCGTGAGCTTCAGCTCGGTGCCGATGAAGGGGATGTACGTCCCGGCGAGGTTCTCGATCACCCCGACCAGGAACCCGCCCACGACGGCGCCGAAGGGGCTGGTGATCCCGCCGAGCGTCGCCGCCGCGAAGGCGTAGATGAGGATGCCGCCCATCATGTTGGGCTCGAGGAAGATCACCGGCGCGACGAGCAAGCCCGCCACCGCCCCCACCAGCGCGGCCAGCCCCCAGCCGAGCCCGAGCATCCGGCCGACGCGGATGCCGCAGAGCCTGCTCGACCCCGGATTCTGCGCCGCCGCCCGCATGGCGAGGCCGAGGGTCGTGTAGCGAAAGAACGCGTAGAGCAGCCCGAGCATGGCGAGCGTCACGACGATCACGCCCAGGTCGTGGGGCCCGAAGACGACCGTCCCGACGCGGATCGGCGCGCGAGGAAACGGGCTCGGGAAGGGCTGAATGACGTAGGAGTAGATCCACCCCGCGAGGCTGTTCAGGATGACGAGCAACCCGATGCAGACGATGACCAGCGTGAGGACGGGCTTCCCTTCGACGGGCCGGACGATGACGCGCTCGATGAGGAACCCGCCCAGGAACGCGAGGACGAGAGTGCCGAGGAAGGCCGCCCAGTAGGGAACGCCGGCGTTCAGCATCGACCATGCGACATACGTGCTGAACATCGCCATCTCGCCCTGGGCGAAGTTCACGATCTCGGTCGCCTGGTAGATCATCACGAGCGCCAGCGCAAGGCTCGCGTAGATCCCGCCGGTGGCGAGCCCGGAGACGACCTGCTGGAGGAAGGTGTCAATAGCCAAGGTACGCTCGGCGGACGGCGTCGTTCCTCCGGATCTCGTCGGCCGGGCCCGCGAGGACGACGCGTCCCGTCTCGAGGAGGTACGCGTGGTCCGCCAGCCCGAGGGCGAGGGCCGCGTTCTGCTCGACAAGGAGCACGCTCACGCCGTCCCGCTCGTTGATCGTGCGGACGATGCGGAAGATCTCCTGCACCACGAGCGGGGCCAGCCCGAGGGACGGCTCGTCCAGGAGGAGCAGACGCGGCCGCAGCATGAGGGCCCGGGCCAGGGCGAGCATCTGCTGCTCCCCGCCGGAGAGCGTGCCGGCGGCCTGGCGCCGGCGCTCCCCGAGGACCGGGAAGTGGGCGTAGACGCGATCGAGGTCCTGGCCGACCGCGGCCCGGTCGCGGCGCACGTAGGCGCCGAGCCGCAGGTTCTCCTCGACGGTGAAGCCGACGAACGTGCCCCGCCCCTCCGGCACGTGCGCGATGCCGAGCCGCGCGATGTCCTCGCTCGGCCGCCCGTCGATCCGGCGCCCGTCGAACCGCACGGTCCCTACCGGGCGGACGATCCCCGACACCGCCCGCAATGTGGTCGTCTTCCCGGCGCCGTTGGCACCCAGGATCGTGGTGATGCCCCGCGCCTCGACGGTGAACCCGAGCCCGTGTAGGACCCGCGTCGCGCCGTAGGCGACGTGAAGATCCTCGACCTCGAGGATGGCCGCCATCAGCGGGCGACCGCTTCGCCGGGGTGCACGCCGAGGTAGGCTCGGATGACGTCCGGATGCTGCTGGACCTCGGCCGGGGATCCTTCCGCGATCTTCCGCCCGAAGTCGAGGACCACGACCCGGTCAGACACCGCCATGACCAGACCCATGTGGTGCTCGACCAGCAGGATGGTCAGGCCGCGATCGTCGCGGATGGCCCGGATGAGCCGGGCGAGCGCCTCGACCTCCTCGTGGTTCAGCCCCGCCGCCGGCTCGTCGAGCAGCAGGAGCCGGGGCTGGCCGGCCAGCGCCCGGGCGAGCTCGACGCGCTTCAGCGTGCCGAACGGGAGGCCCGCGGCGGGATGGCCGGCCACGGCCTCCAGCCCGAAGAACGCGACCAGCTGGCGCGCGCGGTCCGCGATCTGCCGCTCCTCGTGCCGCATGGCCGGGAGGCGAAGGGCGCTCGCCACGAACCCGCCCCGGCTCCGGGAGTGCACGCCCACCATGACGTTCTGCAGGACCGAGAGGCTCGGGAACAGGGCCAGGTTCTGGAACGTGCGGCTGATACCGAGCGCCGGGATCCGGTGGGCCGGGGTGTCCTGGATCGGGCGCCCCTCGAACTCGAGCGCGCCACGCTCCGGCGCGTAGAGTCGGGACAGGCAGTTGAAGAGCGTCGTCTTGCCGGCGCCGTTGGGTCCGATCAGCCCCACGATCTGGCCGGCCAGCACCTGGAAGGAGACGCCGTCCAGGGCAACGATCCCGCCGAACCGCACGGTGAGGTCGCGCACCGAGAGAACGGGCGGGGCGGCGCGGGCCGGGACGGACCCTGGCCGATCCGGCCCTCCGCCGGTCACCGTGTCGACCAGGCCATGACACGCGCTGTCAGGCGTCTCTCCCATTCGCCGCGGTGGCCGGACATGGGGCGTCGAGACCGTACCATCCGGGCTCGGGACACGTCAATTTGCCCGTTCCGCATCTCCTGTCAGTAGTTGGTCATCGGTCGCGGCCGACCGTCCCCGACGGATGAAGCGCGTCGCACGTGGGGCGTGTGGCCGCCAGGGTACGATAGGCCCTGGCGTCGGGAACGAGGTCGGCTTGAACTTGGTGCCACGAGCCCGTTCAGTAGTCCCGGGGGTCGAGGACGTCGCGGATGCCGTCGCCGGCCAGGTTGAACGACAGCGCAAGGACGAAGATGGCGAGGCCGGGCCACCAGGCCATCCACGGCGCGGTCTCCAGGAACGCCTGGGCCGTGTTGAGCATGGTGCCCCAGCTGGGCGTGGGCGGCTGAACGCCGAGACCCAGGAACGAGAGCACGGCCTCCGCGATGATCGCCGCCGGCACCGAGACCGTCGCCTGCACCAGGATCGAACTGACGATGTTGGGGAACACGTGGCGGGCCATGACGCGGAGGTCGCCCGCGCCCATGGCCCGGGCCCCCTGGACGTACTCCTCCTCGCGGGTCGCGAGAACGAGACCCCGGCTGAGCCGGATGTACGTCGGCGTGGCGCCGAGCCCGATGGCCAGGGTCGCGTTGGTGAGCGACGGACCCAGGATCGTCACCAGCCCGATGGCCAGGATGAGGAAGGGGAACGAGAGCCACGCGTCCGTGAGCCGCATCACCGCCTGGTCGATCGTCCCGCGGTAGTAGCCCGCGCTCAGGCCTGTCGGCACCCCCACGACGATCGCGAAGAGGATCGACAGGACGCCGGCCAGCATGGAGACCCGTGCGCCCCAAACCACGCGCGAGACCATGTCGCGACCAAGGTCGTCGGTCCCGAACGGGTGCGCCCAGCTGGGGGCCTTGCGGATCTGGCTCCAGCTGGTCTGGATGGGGTCGGCGGGCGCGATCCACGGGGCGCCGAGGGCGAGAACCACGAAGGCCAGGACCACGAGCGTGCCCGCCACGGCGGGGGGGCGTCGGGCGAGGCGCCGCCAGCCCGCGCGGAGGGGCCCCGCGGTCGCGGCCCCGGGGCCGGAAGTCGGGGCCGGCAGAGCCGCGGCCACCCCCGCTCGGGGCGGCCCGTCAGGGCTCATCACGGCCGCCCCCGATCCGGATCCGCGGGTTGAGGAGCGAGTAGGACACGTCCACCAGGAGGTTGATCAGGACGTACGCGCTGGCCGTGATGAGCACGACGCCCTGGACGACCGGGTAGTCGCGGGTGAACACGGCCTCCAGGATCAGCCGGCCGAAGCCCGGCACCACGAAGATCTGCTCGGTGACCACCGCGCCCCCGATGAGGGCGCCGAGCTGCAGGCCGAAAATCGTGATGACCGGGATCAGCCCGTTCCGGATCGCGTGGCGGAAGACCACGATCCGCGTCCGGAGCCCCTTCGCGTAGGCAGTGCGGATGTAGTCGGCGCTCAGCACCTCGATCATGCTGTTCCGGGTCTGGCGCATCAGGACCGCGGCCAGGGCGGCTCCGAGCACCACTGCCGGCATCAGCAGGCGCTGGGTATTGGCCCAGGGGTCCTGGAAGAGCGGGACGAAGCCCGAGGCGGGCAGCCACTGGAGGCGCACCGAGACCAGGAGGATCAGCATGATCCCCAGCCAGAAGTTCGGGATCGACACGCCGCAGAGGGAGACGCTGCTCGCGAGGTAGTCCCACGCCGTGTTCCGCCGCACGGCCGCGAGGACCCCGACGGGGATGGCGATCACGAGCGCGACCAGCAGGGCGTAGCTGGCGAGCTGCAGCGTGATCGGCAGCTTCTGGCCCACGAGACGCAGCACGGAGTCGCGGGTCCGGATCGACTCGCCGAGGTCGCCGCGGAGCGCGAGCGAGAGCCACCTCGCGTACTGGACGGGAATGGGATCGCGCAGCCCGTACTTCCGGCGGATCTCCTCCAGACCCGACTCGTCCGCGTCGGTGCCCGCCATGACCCGGGCGGGATCCCCGGGGATCATGCGCACGCCGGTGAACACGATGACGGTGATGAGGAACAGGGTGATCAGCGAGATGAAGCCTCGCTGGATCAGGAACTCCGCCACGGCGCCCCGGCGATGAGGCCGGCCGAGGGGGCCTGCGACCGGACCCCTCGGCCCCTCTGGGAGGCTAGTTCCAGCTCACGCCCTTGACACGGATCAGGCCGTCCGGGACCGCCCGGTAGCCCGTGAGGTTCTTCGGGAACGCGACGATGTAGCCCCGGTGGTAGAGGTAGATGATGTTACGGCGGGCGCCCACCTTGTCCATCGCCCGGCGGTAGAGCTCGATGCGCTCCTTCTGGTCGCTCACCTCCCGCGCCTTGTTCAGGAGGACGTCGAGGTCCTCATCGCAGACGTTGGACTGGTTGAGGCTGGCGCCGCAGGCGTGGAACGTGTGGAACTCGGTGTCCGGATCAACGCGCCCGCTCCACCCGATCAGGAAGGCCTGGTCCTTGCCGGCGTCGCTGTCCTGCAACGCCGAGGCGAACTCCTTCGGGACCAGCGTGATGTTGAAGCCGGCCTCCTTTGCCATCCCCTGGATGATCTCGCCCATCCGCCGCTCTTGCGGGTTGTTGACGATCACCATCTCGAACGCGTACCCCGCGCCCAGCCCCGCGTCAGCGAGCAACTTCTTGGCCCGCGCCACGTCCCGGGTGGAGCACTGGCGGCTCTTGTCGAAGAACGGGCTGTTCGGCGGCAGCGGCCCGCAGCCGGGCGTGTACTGCCCCTCCCAGGCCACCTGGTTCAGGGCGGTCCGGTCGATCGACAGCTCGAGGGCCTCCCGGACCCGGGGGTCGTTGGCGAGCGGCGTGCCGAGGTCGCCCCTGGGCGCGTGCTTCCCAGTCTTGTTGTGGATGTTGACCGTGATGCCATCGTAGCCGATGCCCGTCACGCTGGACACCGAGAACTTCCCCTCCTTCCGGAGGCTCTGGGCGTCAGTCGGGCTGATGCGCTGCACGATGTCGACGTCCCCCGAGCGCAGGTTGGCGACCCGGACGTTGTCGTCGGGGATGATGCGGAAGATCAGCCGATCGAACTTGGCCTGGCTCGGGTCGAAGTAGTGCGAGGACTTGTCGAGGACGATGCGGTCCTGGGCGACCCGCTCGGTGAAGGCCCAGGGACCGACGCAGACCGGCGCAGTCCCGAACTTGTCGTCGAGCTTCTTCGCCTGGGTCGGCGAGACCGGCATGCCGGCGCGGTCGGCGAGGACGGCCACAATCGGTGAGAACGGCTTCGACAGCCGGATGCGGACGGTCAGGGGATCCGGCGCCTCCACCTCCGTGACGAGGGCGAGCTCGCTCTTCCGCGTGCTCCCCTTCATGTCGCGGTGGCGGTCGAGGGAGAACTTGACGGCGGCGGCGTCCATCGGCGTCCCGTCGTTGAACTTCACCCCCGACCGGAGCTTGAACGTCACGGTCTTGCCTCCGTCGGTGAAGCGCGGCATCTCGGCGGCCAGCTGGGGGTGGATGTTCAGGTTCTCGTCGATCTCGTAGAGCTTCTCGCACATGCTTGCGAACACGATCCGTCCGACGTAGGTCCGTGCGATCGTCGGGTCCAGGACGTCCGGGTCCTGGTTCAGCGCGATCGTCAGCGTCTTCTTCTGGGCGTCCGCCGGGCCAGAGGCCAGGAGGACGAGCCCGAGCATTCCCAGGGCGAGCCACGCGCCGCTCCGCATCCTCATGACCTCATCCCTCCATCGGTTCGCGGTCGGTTCATCAGACAGAACGCCGGCGGGGACGCGCCCGTTCCCGTCGCCCCGGCCCCCGGGGCGCGCGTCACCCGGCACCCAGCTCGCCGGCGATCTCCTCGATCTGCCGCCACGTTTCGGCTTCCACGGGAATGCCGTGCGCCCGCCGGTGGGCTTCCGAGCGGGCTTCGGGCTCGCCGGGAACCAGGACCTCGGCCACGCCTGAGGCGAGCGCCGAGGACTTGACCCACCCGACCAGATCCGTCACCTGCCCCGTGAAGTCCGCGAGCGGGAGGAAGCGCGCCACCTCGATCAGCACGAGGAAGGTGCCGTTGTGGACCGGGCCCGTCCGGTCCCCGATCGCGCCCTCCCCGGAGAGGATCCCGCCCAGCACCTCCACGACCAGGCCCAGCGCGGTGCCCTTGTGGCCGCCCGCCGGCAGGAGGCCCGCGCGCGGTGGGCCGTAGAAGCCCTCGGAGTCGGTGACGGGGCGCCCCGCCGGATCGATCGCCCAGCCGTCCGGCAGCGGCTCCTTCCGGTTCCGCTTCACGCGCACCTTCCCCTCCGCGACGATGCTGGTGGCCATGTCGACGGACATGGCGACGCCACCGTCGGGCCCCGGGACCGCGATCGCGAGCGGGTTCGTGGAGAGGCGCCGGCTGATGCCCCCGTGAGGCACGACCGACTGCGCCGTCGGCGCGTTGGCCCAGACGAGCCCGACGAACCCGCGCGCCGCCGCCAGCTCGGCATAGTCCGCCAGCCGCCCGATGTGGTTCGATCGCCGGATCCCGACGGCCGCGAGCCCGAGCCGCGCGGCCTTGTCGAGCGCCACCTCCGCCGCGTGGCGCGCGACGACCTGCCCCAGGCCCAGGTCGCCGTCGACGATCGCCGTGGTCGGCGTCTCCGCCAGAACGCGCATCGCCGGGCGGGGGTTGGCCTCCCCCTTCCGGATCGAGCCGACGTACTGCGGCACGCGGATCACACCGTGGGAGTCGTGGCCACGGAGGTTGGCGCGGACGAGGAGTCGGGCCACCCACGCGGCGTCGCCGTCGGGGACCCCGAGGGCGGCAAAGATGCGGGTCGCAAGCGTTTCCAGGCGGTCAGCGGCGAGGATCTCCACGTCAGGCCTCCCGGGCGGCGCGGGGTTGGAGTGCCGACCCTGCGAAACGGCGGACAGGATACCACGGAGCGCGGCGGCGGTGGGACGGGGCAGGCGTCCGCGACTCCG
>DASZOL010000041.1:0-20965 GCA_035550795.1 Candidatus Methylomirabilota bacterium | reverse complement strand
GCCGAGGCTGAGCCGGCCGGATCGGCTCAGCGACCCCCCCGGTCGCGCGCCATGCTCACGTGCCACGGCAGCAAGGCCCGCTCGGCCAACGCCACCAGCCCGAGGAGCAGCCAGCCGATCAGCGTGCAGAATACGGCCGCCAGGAAGACCCGCACCGTGTTCCCGACGTACCGCGAGTCGAGGATCATGTACCCGAGCCCCTCGAAGGCCCCGAACAGCTCGCCGACGATCGCGCCGTTGACCGCCGCCATCGCGCCGCCCTTCAGGCTCACGAAGACGATGGGGAGGGACGAGGGCAGCTTCAGGAGGAAGATCCGCTGCCACCACGTCGCGCCGTAGACGTCCATGAGCTGCTCGCGGATCGGCTCCACCGAGATGAACTCCTTGTGGGTCGTGTAGAGCACGGCGAAAAGCGTGTACATCCCGGCGATCAGGATCTTGCTGGTGATCCCGAGCCCGAACCAGACCACCGCCAGCGACGCGAGGGCCACGAAGGGGGTGCTGTTGAGGGTCACGACCACGCGGTAGAGGAAGTCCTCCAGCCATGCGGGGAGCCACAGGAACAGCATCGCGGCCAGGAGCGCCGCGGTGGACCCCAGGGTGAACCCGACCACGACCTCCTGGGTGGTGATCCAGGCGTACGCGAGAACCAGCTCCCAGTGCTCCGCCAGCTCGCGCGCGATCTGGGACGGCGCGGGCAGGAGGTAGGGCTGCGCGTAGAGCCGCGACGCCGCCTCCCAGGCGGCGAGGGCCACCACGCCGAACACGAGCCAGGAGCGCAGCTCGCCAGGGCGCCCTCGCGGCGGCCCCGGCGCGGCGGCGCCGCCGGGCTCGCTCACCGCGGAACCCTCCGGGCCGGTCGCCAAGCTGACCGGTGTAGCGTCCGACGCCGGTGCGGAGAGCGCTGCGCCCGCCGGCGCCCGGACAGCCACGCGCGTCCCGTCCCGATCACGCGCCGCCCCGGTCCCGAACGCCGGGACGGCGGTCGAGGATCGCGCCTTTCACGGCAGCAGGCGGAAGCCGCAGGCGCGGAAGTCACGGTCGAACGTGAACGCGGCGGCGATTTCCAGGGGTGCCGCGCCACCGCCTCGCGGACGACGGCCGGCAGCGTCGTGCCGCGGCGCGCGGCCTGGTAGCGCAGCTCGCGACAGGCCTCGGCCGGCAACCGCAGGTTGGTCGTGACGTACCATGGCATCGCGATACAACGATATCGTGTAGCCGCCCGGCGCGTACAGCCGTACGGCCAGCCGAGGGCTCCCCTGACCCGGCCGGACGAGGATCCAGCGGTCCCGTCGTCAGCGCAGGAACGTCACCGGCGATTCCCCGCCGTCCACGGTCACCGTCGTCCGCGGCGGTGAGGTGCGCGCCACGACCTTTCCCCGGGACACCACCGCCGTCCGGACCGCGAGCGTCCGGATCGCGTCCACCGGCGTCGGGGCGTCGAAGACCGCCAGGTCGGCGCGGCGGCCCTCGGCGAGGCCGTAGTCCTGGAGGCCCAGGCACGCGGCGGCCCGGGTCGTGACGAAGTCGAGCATCTGCGCGAGCTCGTCGTGGCCCGACATGTGGCCGTAGTGGACCATCACGAAGCAGGACTGGACCGGATCGCCGACCCCGAGGGGATACCAGGGATCCATGATCGAGTCGTGGCCGAAGGCGACGTTCACGCCGGCCCGGAGGAGCTCCTTCACTCGCGTGAACCCACGCCGGACCGGATAACCGTCGAAGCGCCCCTGGAGGACCGAGTTGTCGAGGGGGTTCGTGACGAAGTGGAGGCCGGCGGCACGCGCCAGGCGGATCAGCTTGTAGGCGTAGGCGTTGTTATAGGAGTGCATCGCAGTGGTGTGGCTCGCCGTCACCCGCCCCTGGAGGCCGAGCCGGATGGTCTCCGCGGCCAGCACCTCGAGGAAGCGGCTCTGGTCGTCGTCCGTCTCGTCACAGTGGAGGTCGGCCGGCCGCCCGTAGCGCGCGGCCAGGGCGAGCGCCGTCTTCACGTCCCGCTCGCCGTACTCGCGGGTCCACTCGTAGTGGGGGATGCCGCCCACGACGTCGACCCCCAGCTCGAGCGCCTCCACCATGAGCTTCTCGCCGTCGGGGAACGAGTGGATCCCCTGCTGGGGGAACGCGACGAGCTGGATGTCGACGATCCCGCGCCAGGCCTCCCGGACCGGGAGGAGTGCCCGCACGGCCGTGAGCGCGGGGTCGCAGACGTCCACGTGGGCCCGAAGGGAGGTGACGCCATGGGCCAGCAGCCAGCGCAGCGCCGTGTCCGCACGGTGGGTGATGTCCCGGGCCGTGAGGCTCTTCACACGCTCGGCCCAGATCTCGATCCCCTCGAAGAGGGAGCCGCTCCTGTTGGAGCGCGGCTCGCCCTCCGTGAGGACCGCGTCGAGGTGAAGATGGGGCTCGACGAGGGCCGGTGTCACCAGCCGGCCCTCGGCCTCGATCTCGACCGCGCCCCGCTCGGAGAGCCCCGGGCAGACCCGCGCGATGCGCTCGCCGCGGACGCCGATGTCGACGGGCCGGTCGACGCCCGCGACGCGCGCGCGTCGGATCACGAGGTCCACGCGGTCCTCCTACTCGAGCCGCCTAGCCCGGATACACATCGGCGATCTCGTAGTGCGCCACCCGGGCATCGTAGCGGTCCATCATGGCCTGGACCACCGGCGGTACGACGGCCAGCTCGAAATCGTGCCCGGCGAACGCGCGGATCGCGGCCAGGGACGCCCACTCGGTGACGATCCTGAACTCGGTGCCGCCGTCGACCTCTCGCCGGAGGATGGCGGCGCGGACGAAGCCCGGGATCGCCGAGAGCTGCGGGAACGTGTCCGTCCGCAAGTGGTTCACGTAGCTCTCGACCTGCCCCGACCGGGCGACGCCTGTCCAGTGTCGCGATATCACCGTCAGCCCGTCTACTTCAACGTCTGGGCCAGCTCCCAGACCTCGTGGGTGTAGGCGGACGACTCGGCCGGCTTCTTGATCACGCCGAACTTGAGGGCGATGTCAGCCGTGCGCTTGAAGGCCTCGGGGTCCATCTTCCCGGCGGGCGTCTTGGGCGCGGGCGGGCCCCACACGAGCTTGCTGATCTCGGCCATCATCCACGCCTGGTGAGGTTTCCCGAGGACGGGGCTCTCCCTGAGCACAAGGTCCACGCAGACGGCGGCCTGGTTGCGGCAGAACTCCCAGCCCCTGAGCGAGGCGCGGAGGAACCGGGCGGCGGTCTCCTTGTTCCTGCCGGCGCGGAGCCAGTCGCCGCGCACGAAGATCCCGTCCTCCAGCATGGCCGTGCCCTCGGCGTTGAAGTCGATGACGACCAGGTCCTCGGCCTTCACACCCGCATCCAGCACCTGCTTGTACTCGTTGTAGGTCATGGCCGCGGCGGCGTCGACCTGCTTCTGGAGCAGGAGGTTCATGTCGAACGGCTGCTGGACCAGCGTGAGGTCCTTCTGCGGGTCGAGCTTGTACTTGGCGAGGGTCGCCAGGAGCGCGAACTCGTTGCCCCCGAACCACACCGCGACCTTCCGGCCCTTGAGGTCGGCCGGGGTCTTGATCCCGGACGTCTTGAACGCGAGCTCCCGCATCCCGCTGTGGGCGAAGATCTGGCCGATGTTGACCAGCGGCACGCCCTGCTCCCGCGAGGACAGGAGGCTCGGCAGCCAGTCGATCCCGAACTCCGCCCCGCCGCCGGCCACGACCTGCTCGGGCACGATGTCCGGGCCGCCGGGAATGATGGTGACGTCCAGGTTCTCGGCGCGGTAGAAGCCCTCCTGCTTCGCGGCGTAGTAGCCGGCGAACTGGGCCTGGGTCACCCACTTGAGCTGGAGCCGCACCCTCGCGGCCTGCGCCGCGACCGACCCCGTCCACAGCAGGGTCGCCACGGTCAGCACGGTTACCGCGAGCCAGGTCGTCCCGTTCTGCCGTCTCGTCATCGCCGGTCCCTCCCCACTTCGCCTGGAGTTTCGACCCGGACGCGGGGCGCGGTCACGCCGGCTCGCGCTCCTCTCCCACGCGCCACGGTATCGCGAGACGCTCGACGAGCGCCACCGCCAGGTAGAACAGGAGCCCGAGCACGCAGGCCACCAGGATGGCCGACCACGCCTGGCGGGTCTGGAAGAGGCTCGCCGTGCTCTTGATGTACACGCCGAGCGATTTCATCGGGCCGCCGAAGAACTCGCTCACGACGGCGCCGATCATGGCCAGTGTCGTGCAGGCCCGGAACGCCGCGAACATGTGGGGCAGGCTGTGCGGGAGCCGCAGCTTCCAGAACACCTGCCACTCGGTCGCGGCGATGCTCCGCATCAGCACGAGGCTCCGCGCGTCGACGCCCAGGAGGCCCCGGAGCGTGCCGACGAAGGTCGGGAAGAAGGTCATCAGGGCCGCGATGACGATCTTGGAGCCCGGGCCGATGCCGAACCAGACGATCGCCAGCGGCGCCAGGGCGACGATCGGCACCGAGGCCGACGCGATCGCATAGGGAAGGACGACGCCCGCGAACCCCGGGAACCGGCTCGCCAAGGCGGCGACCAGGACGCCGCCGCCGCACCCGATCGCGTAGCCGGCCAGCGCCTCGCCGAACGTGTAGAGCGCCACCTCCAGCAGCAGCGGGTAGGTCTCCCGGAGGGTCGCCGCGATCACGTGCGGCGCCGGCAGGAGGTAGAACTGAATCGAGAAGGCGAAGACGAACGCTTCCCACAGGGCGAGTCCGAGCACGAAGACGCCCGAGACCAGCACGTAGTCCGGCAGGTACTCCTGGATCGGCCGCATCGGCTACCGGCCCTCGGGGCCGGCGTCCCGGCCCGCGGTCAGGGCGGGATCCGCGACCAGGTGCTCCCGCACGAGGGTGACCAGCTCGAAGAAGCGCGGCAGGGCGCGCGTCTTCTCGCTGCGAGGCTGCGCCAGGTCGACGTCCACGACCCGCTCGATCCGGCCGGGGCGGGGCGTCAGCACGACCACGCGGTTCGAGAGGAAGACGGCCTCGGCGATGCTGTGGGTCACGAAGAGCACCGTGGCCCCGGTCTCGCGGCAGGCGTTCAGGAGCTCCAGGTTCAGGCGCTCGCGCGTCATCTCGTCGAGCGCGCCGAACGGCTCGTCCATCAGCAGGATCGCCGGGTGGGTCACGAGCGCCCGGGCGATGGCAGCGCGCTGCTGCATCCCGCCCGAGAGCTGCCACGGATAGTGGCGGCGGAAGCCTTCGAGCCCGACCAGCCGCAGCAGTGCCCGCACCCGCCGGTCCCGCTCGGGCCGCGGCCGGCCGATCACCTCGAGCGGCAATCCGACGTTCGCCTCCACCGTGCGCCACTCGTAGAGGATCGGCGCCTGGAACACGATACCGTAGTCCCGGTCGAGGCGCGCCGCCTCGGCGCCCTTCCCGTTGACGGTGACCGATCCGGCCGACGGCGCCACGAGGTCGCCCACGATCCGGAGGAGCGTCGACTTCCCGCACCCCGAAGGGCCGATCAGCGAGACGAACTCGCCCTGCTCGACGGCCAGCGAGAGGTCGTGGAGGACCTCCGTCTCGCCCGCCTGGCTCGCGTACGTCTTGCTCACCCGGTCGAGGGTGATGATCGCCACGCAAGCTACTCCCCGCCCGCCCGTCTCGACCCGCCGCCGCTCACTGGATCATCTCGTCCGCCCGCGCCGTCGAGCGCCCTCGCGGTCCTCAACTTGATCACAAGCTCGAACTTCGTGGGCTGCTCGATCGGCAGGTCGGCGGGCTTGGCACCCTTCAGGATCCACATAGGCCGCGGCCACCAAGATCAGCCCCATACGCCACCAAGCCGCCCGCCTCGACCGAGTCCCTGCGGCCGGTCAGCATCGCCGGCAGACGGTTCTCGATCTCCAGCCGGATCAGCTCGGCCGCCAGGCCGGGAAGTCGTTCGACCTGATCCCCGTACCATCGGCCCTCGATGACGGCGTTCTGGCCCTCGACGTACCCGAAAACCCGCAATCCTTGGGAGAACGCCGCCCCAGCGTGCAAGGCCTCCGGGCTGGTCGGCGGGGAACCACCCGAGAAGGCCGATCCGGAACACCTTCGCCGGCGGCTGCGCCTCCGCGAGCAGCGGCGCGGCGAGGAGGCCCCGGGTGACCGCGCCGAGAGACGCGGGTCGGTCCACTACTGGATCACCTCGTCCGCCCGCGCCAGCACCGCCGGCGGGATCGTGAGGCCGAGCGCCTCGGCGGTCCGAAGGTTGATTACCAGCTCGAACACGGTCGGTTGCTCGACCGGCAGGTCGGCGGGCTTCGCGCCCTTGAGGATCCGGTCCACGAACGACGCCCCGCGGCGGTACATCTCCGGCAAGTTGACCCCATACCCCATCAAGCCACCGCCCCTGACGAGTTCGGTCGTGGCATACATCGCCGGAAGCCGGGTTTTCGCGGCGAGCGCGACGATCTGCGGGCCGCGAGCCAGAAACATCCCGTCCTGAAACACCGTAAGGGCCTGGACGCGCTGACGGGCCAGCGTCGAGAAGGCGCCCTCGATCTCCTCTGGCTTCCGCACGCCCACGGGGTGAAGCTCCACTGTCAGAGCCCGGGCTGTGGCCTCGATCGTTTTCAGCGAAGGGCCGTGGATTGGGTTGGCAGGGTTCCAGAGGACGCCGATGCGAGTCGCCCCTGGAACGGCCTCCTTGAGAAGGTCGAGGTACTTCGCGCGCAACTCCAGACCCTGGTGCGTCCAGCCCGTGACATTGCCGCCGGGGCGCGCCAGGCTGGCGACGAGCCCACTCCTCACCGGATCGGCGACACGCCCGATGACGATGGGGAGCGTCCTCGTGGCGCGCTGGGCTGCTACGGCCCCCGGCGTGCTGACGGCGAAGATCACGTCAACCTTCGCGTGTACGAGCTCGGCCGCGAGATCGGGGAGCCGCTCATACCTTCCCTCGGCGGCCCGGACTTCGATCGCGATGCTCTGACCCTCCACCCAGCCGCGATCGCGCAGCCCTTGCCGGAATGCCTCGAACAGGAGGGCATCCGATGTGATCGAACCGGGCTCCAGATACCCGATCCGAGGGACTCTCGTCGGCTGCTGCGCCCCGGCATCGAGCGGCGCAACGAGGAGACCAACAGTACCCGCCAGGAACATGCGCCGGTTCATCACTGGATCACCTGGTCGGCCCGCGCCAGGACCGTCGGCGGAATCTTGATGCCGAGCGCCGTGGCGGTCTTCAGGTTCACCACGAGCTCCACGCTCGTCGGCAACTCGACCGGCAGCTCCGCCGGCTTGGCGCCCTTGAGGATCCGGTCGACGTACGCCGCCAGCCGTCGAAACGACGCCCGCAGGTTCGGGCCGTACGCCATGAGACAGCCGCTCTCCGCGAACGGAGCCCAGCCTGAGACGACCGGTATTCGATGCCCCACTCCGAACCGGGCGATGCGCTCACGGCTGCGGAGCGTGAAAGCGTCGGGAAACACCACCACCGCCTCGCTGCGTGACCTTGGAATTGCCGCGAATGCGTGCTCGAGGTCCGGCACGCCACGGACCGCGAAGTATTCGAGGGTCAGGCCGAGCGCCTTCGCCACGGCTTGCGAGGCGCGGAGCTCCGCCTGATCACCCGGGTGCTCGGGGTTGGCAAGGATCGCAACCCTCGCCAGCGTCGGTACCACGTCCTTGAGCAGCTCGATCCGCTTGCCAACGAGCTCCAAGGAGAGGAACGACACGCCGGTGAGATTGCGGCCGGGACGAGCCAGGCTCTCCACGAAACCCGCTTCGACGGGATCCCCGCTGAATCCAAACACGATTGGCACGGTGGTGACGATCCGACGAAATGGCTGCAGCGCCGCCCCTTGCGTGACGATGACGTGCGGTTTCGACGCGAGGAGGTCGGCCGCCATCAGATCGAGGCGCTCCCTCGACCCTTCGGCCCAGCGCGCCTCGATGGTCAGCTCGTGCCCCTCGGCCCAGCCCAGGTCACGCAATCCCTCGCGGAACGCCTCGAAGAAGGGCGATCCGCCGGCCTGGTCGAGGGAGATCCAGCCGACGCGGAACGGCGCCGGTTGCTGCGCGAAGGCGGGCGGTGTCCTCAGCGTGCTCAGACCCACGGCGACGAGGAGCGTTCTGCGACTGATCACCATCCTGTCTCCCTGCGCCAGCTAGGCGGCCGGCTGCCAGCGAACCACGCGCCGCTCGACGGCGGCCACCGCATGGTAGAAGGCAATGCCGAGCAGCGCCGACACCAGGATGGCGGCCCAGAGGTTCGCGGGCTGCCAGTTGTAGTACTGGGCGGCGTTGATGATCACCACGCCCATGCCGAACCGGCTGCCGACCGGGAGCTCGCCGATGATGGCCCCGACCACGCTGGCCGTCGCCGAGATCCGGAGCGCGGTGAAGAGGTACGGGAGCGAGGACGGGAAGCGAAGCTTCAGGAACACCTGCCGCGGCGTCGCGGCAAGCGCCCGCATGAGGGCGAGCGCGTCCGGCTCGACCGCCCGGAGACCGCGCAGCATATTGACGGTCACCGGGAAGAAGGTGAGGTACGCGGCGATCACCGCCTTGGACAGCCACGAGGTGCCGAGCCACACGACCACCATCGGCGCGATCGCGAGGATCGGCACCGTCTGGGACACCATCACGTACGGGAGGAGGCCTCGCTCAAGGAGGCGAAAGCGCGCGAAGAGGACGGCCAGAACAAGCCCCGTCGCGGCGCCGAGCACGAAACCCGTCAGGGCCTCGAGCGCCGTGTACGCGGCATTGTGGGCCATGATCAGGAGCCAGGGCGTGCCGTCCCCGCCCTCCCGGAGAAACTCGGCGAGGATCTCGTGGACGTGCGGGAGCTTGTAACGCGGAATCCCGAACAGCGCCTTGCTGCCTTCCCACCCGAGGACCACGGCTCCCGCCACCGCGAGCGACGAGAGCCACCGCCGCGCCGGCCGCGCGAGGACGGGTCCGTCCCGGTGAGGGGCGCCGGGCGTGCTCACGTCCCTGACCCGGAGCCTCGATCCGCTCCGGCCAGCTCGGCCGCCAGCGCCCGGCCAGCCGCCTCGAAGCACGCCATGGGCGGATTGACGAGCCCGGCGCCGATCTGGCCGATCCCCGCCAGGCGGTGGGCAATGCCGGTGTTGATCTGGGGCAGGATCCCGGTCTGGAGGACGAGCCGGACGTCGATCCCGGTCGGCGTGCCGCGGAAGTCGAGCGCCGGCAGCCGGTAGGCCTCGCTCTCGCCGAGTGTGATCTCGTACATGCGCCGGGTGTAGCCGAGGGCGTCCGCCGGGGTGCCGCCCACGAATTGGACGATGGCCGGAGCGCCGGCCATCGCGAAGGCGCCGAGGCCTGCCGTTTCGGTGATGGCACTGTCGCCCATGTCGGGATTGGCGTCCTCACCGCTGAAGCCCGCGAAGTAGAGGCCGACTGGCGTTCCGGACGGGCCGGTGAACCACCGGTCTCCGAGGCCGCTCACACGGATGCCGAACTCGGTGCCGTTCCGCGCCATCACCGTCACCAGGCTGCTCCAGCGGACGCCGTGGGCCGCGTCGAGCGCGACCTTGCACGCCGCCATGCCCACGTTCAGGAAGAAGTGGTCGTTTCCCGCCGCGAAGGCGAGGATGCGCTCGCGCTCGACCGCCGGGATGTCGAGCGCCGCCACGTGCGGCGCTAGCGTCTTGATGAGGAGCGCCGAGGCGGCCCGGTTCCGGTTGTGACACTCGTCCCCCATCTGCACGGCCTGGGCGATCAGGCTCCGGATGTCGACGCCCCCGATCCGCCGGAGCACCTCGCCGAGCGCGGGGCCGAGGACCGTCTCGAACCACCGGAGCCGCTCGATGACGTCAGCCGCAAAGGCGCCGTAGCGGAGCGCCCTCCCGAGCCCCTCGTTCAGCGTGGAGTAGCTCCGGTTCCCGCCGGCCCGGTTCTCCATCACGAGGACCGGCATCCTCGCCGTCGTGATCCCGGCCATCGGCCCCACCGCGGCGTGATGGTGGCAGGGATCGAACGTCAGGGTGCCCGACCCGGCGAGGCGCTCGGCCTCTTCCTGCGTCTCGGCGAGGCGCTCGTAGAGCAGCGCCCCGATGACCGCGCCCCGCACCGGCCCGCTCATCCGGGCCCACGGAAGCGGGGGCCCGGCGTGGAGCAGGGTCGTCGGCGTCATCCCGGGCACGACCTCGAGGGCGGGGCGGACGTCCACGAGCACGGGCTGGGCGGCGCCGAGCCGCCGGAGCGCCTCGCGGTTGGCGGCGTCGACCTCGTCCCGCCAGAGGGCCGCCACGGTGTCCGAGACCGGGGGGCGCCAGTCCACGCGGCTCACCTCGACGCCGCGGGCGCCGAGCGCGTCGGCGAAGAGGTCCACCCCGGCGTTGATGACGCGTAGCTCCGCCCCGAACAGCCCGCCCTCAGCGGCCACGGCGCCCTCGCACGAGATCTCGAGCCAGCTCGGCGGCCAAGCGGTTCGTCGGACAGACGCGCGCGCCTGCCTTCTGGAGCTTCCGCTCCTGGTCGGCGAGCCCCTGAGGGTCCTCGTCGGTGCCGACCACGTGCGCGACGACCTCGAGCGTCCGGTGCACGCGGCGGGCGCGGACCCGGGCCTCGCCGATCGCGGCCGCCAGCGGGCCGGCCGGATCCGGATGGGCGCCGGCGCCGAGGATCACGTCCACCAGCACGACGCCGACGCGTCGATCGCCCCCGGCGCACGCCACGGCCGCGCTGCGGAGGCTCGGATCGATGATGGGATGCGGCCGCCCGCGCGTGTAGTCGTCGGCGCCAAAGTCGACGAACTCCCGCGCGGCGTCGCCGACGATGGCCCGCGCCTCGTCGCAGAGCGTGCCCCCGGTGAAGAGGCCGAGCACCTGGCCCGTCCGAGGGCGGCCCGCTCGCCCGCTCCGGCCATCGAGGCGCGGCCTCTTGCGCCCGAGCATCCGGACGCACCCGACGGCAGCCGCCTCGAGCGTCGCCACGCTCAGCACGCTGGCCGGCGGCGCGCCGTGGAAGCCCGGCAGGTAGGCCACCACCGGCTTCCCGGTCGCGCCGGCGACCTCGAGCACGCGCGCAGCGACAGCGGCGGAGGGCGCCTTCGAGACGAGCCCGATGACGCGCGTCTCGGGATCCCGGCCCAGCCAGGACAGCGCCTGCAGCGTCGACAGCCCGCCCACGGCCTCGTGGAGATCTCGCCCCCCTGTGCCAATGCCCTGCGAGATCCCCGCGCCCAGCCGGTGGATCAAGCTCGTGACCTCCTGAAGGCCCGTCCCGGACGCCGCGACCAGCCCGACATGCCCGCGCCGGACCCGGTTGGCGAAGCCGAGCCCCACCCCATTGACGAGGCTCGTGCCGCACTCCGGCCCCATCACGAGGAGCCCCCGGGCCTGGGCCCGTCGCTTGAGCCGGATCTCGTCGGCCAGCGGGACACCGTCACTGAAGAGGAACACGTGGAGGCCGGCGGAGAGCGCCTGGTGGGCCTCCGCCGTCGCATGGGCCCCGGGCACCGAGACCAGAGCGACGTTCGCCCCCGGCAGCCTCCGGGCGGCGCCAACGATTGAGCGCGGTGGTGAGCTCCGCTCCGGGCCCTGGTCGCTTCGACGGGCGGCGAGGAACGCCTCGGCCTGGCCGAGGGCAGCCTCGGCCACCGCCGCGCTCTCCGCGCGGACCGCGATGACGAGGTCGGCCGCCCCGGCCCGCTCGGCCTCCGCGGGCAGGAGGTGGGCCTCGGCGAGCAGGCGGCGGTTCAGCTCGGTCCCCATCACCAGGGCGGCCGCCCGGACGCCGGGGAGCACCCGGACGCGCTCCGACGCCTGCATGAGCGCCACCGAGTCGACGAAGGCATCGGGCCGCACCCGAGCGCGCGTCACCATGGCCGAACCCTCGCCGCGAGGGTCGTGCCGGCTCCGAGCAGGAATCCCACCATCCAGTCGGTCCCGGACGAAGATCCGACCGCGAGCACGCCGCGCACGGCCGTGCCCACGTCGCGCGTCTCCTCCGCCAGGAGGACGCCGGCGAACCCGGTCATCGGCTCGAGAAGCTCGCCTCGGCAGGCGTGCTCGAGCCACGCGCGCCCGAGCGGCGACGCGCCGCGCGCGGCCCCGGCCAGGAGAGCCTCCGTCACCCGCCGGCGCGCTGCGCCGTCGAGGTCCAGCGATTCACCGACGAGGGTCCACGCGGCGGCGAAGCCCGCGAGAAGATCGTCCCCCGACGGCGTCAGCCCGGGGCCGAGCCCCGCCAGCCCGCGCGCGGCCCGGACCAGGGACGTCTCGTCGCGCCGGATCGCTGCGCCGGAGAGGAGTCGCGCGGGAGCCGCCGCCGCCCGCACAACGCCCGGCCGGAGCCCCGCGGCGTCGGACTCCGACGCCCAGAGGAGGGGGAGGAGCGACTCCCCCGTCGCCTCCGCGACCACCGCGGCGCGCGCCATCCGCAGCCGCTCGGCCAGGCCCTGCGGCAGGACCCGGTGGACGGGCGGGCACGGCTCCCACGTCGCCGCCGCGTCGAGCGTCACGCGCCAGGCGGCGCCGGAGTCGGCCGGAGCGCTCCCGCCCAGCGCGACCACCTGACCGACACGGATCCCCGTGTCCTCCAAGGTGCGGCGTGGGCCGTCGAGCGTGAGGCCGTTCGGTGCGAGGGGAACGTCCCGGGCCGAGAGGATCAGGAGGGCCCCGTCCGCGACCACGAGCTGGCAGGCGCGCCGCTGGATCCCCTGCACGACCGCCCGACTCCCCGGCCCGAGTCGATTCCGCACCCAGCGGCTCACGCGGGCCGCGGCCAGTAAGGAATCAGGCCGGGGGCTCCGGCCCGGGCGCGAACGCGTCAGAGATGGCATCGTGGCGGGCCGGGCCCCTCCTATGAGCGACCGGCGGCGCCGGCCGTGGCCTGCTCCAGGAGCTCGCGGATCCGAGTCGGGGAGAGCGGCATCTCGCGCACCCGCACGCCGAACGGCTGGAGGGCATCGTCGACGGCCTCGGCCACCAGCGCAGGAACCGGGATGGCGCCCGCCTCGCCGACGCCCTTGACGCCCAGGGGATTCAAAGGCGACGGCGTCTCCAGGTGAACGACGGCGATGTCGGGGATCTCCGCGGCCGTGGGCATGAGGAAGTCCATGAAGCTTCCGGCGAGGAGCTGCCCGTGCTCGTCGTACACGAGCTTCTCGTAGAGCGCGCCCCCGATGCCCTGGGCGACGCCGCCGTGAATCTGTCCCTCGACGACCGTCGGGTTCACGATCGTGCCGCAGTCGTGCTGGACAACGTACTTCCGGAAGGCCACCTCGCCGGTCTCCGCGTCCACCTCGACGATGGCCGCGTGGCAGCCGCTCGCGAAGGTGGCCTGCGGTGGCGCGTAGTAGCCACGCGCCTCCAGCCCCGGCTCCTCGTCGTCGCGGAGGACCGCCCCCTGGCGGGGCTTGACAAGCCGGAGCGCCGCCTCCGCCGCCTCCTTGCCGTAAGCGTAGCGAATCGGGTTGGCGACCGTGGCCAGCGCGCCGAGCGTGAGCTGGCGCCCGGGCACGCCCTTGACCCGGGCCGCGCCCTCGACCAATTCGATGTCGCCGGGCGACGCTTCGAGGAGGTCGCCCGCCAGCTGGAGCGCCTTGGCGCGGACCTTCCCGGCCGCCACCGCGACCGCGTTGCCGCTCGTCACCAGCGCGCGGCTCGCGAAGGTCCCCGCGCCCCAGTTGAACCGGCCCGTGTCCCCGGTCACCACCGTGACGTCGGCGGGCGAGCACCCGAGCGCCTCCGCCGCGATCTGGGCGAAGGTCGTCTGGTGGCCCTGCCCCTGCGTCGTGAGACCGGTCGCCACAAACACGCGGCCGCTCGGCTCGACCCGCACGTGGGCGCCCTCGTACGGCCCGATGCCCGTCCCCTCGACGTAGCAAGCGACCCCGAGCCCGAGGTAGCGGCCCTCGGCGCGCGCGGCTGCCTGCTCGGCCCGGAACGTTCGCGCCCCGATGGCCTCGAGCGCCATCTCGAGGCCGGCGGGGTAGTTCCCGCTGTCGTAGCGGGTCGGACCTCCGTCCTGAAACGTGAGGCCCACGTCCCACGGGAACTCGTGCGGCAAGATCAGGTTGCGGCGGCGCACCTCGGCAGGCTCGAGACCGAGCTCGCGGGCGATGAGCCCGATGACGCGCTCCATGACGAAGGCGCCGTGGGGACGCCCCGCTCCGCGGTACGGCGTCGTCATCACCTTGTTCGTGTAGAGCACGTCGAACTCGACCTGGTAGTGGCGGATCCGGTACTGGCCGGGGAGCTGGGTAGAGGTGATGAGCGGGATCACGATGCCGTAGGGGGTATAGGCGCCGGCGTCGTGGCGGAACCGGTCCCGGAGCCCGAGGATCCGCCCGGACGCGTCGAACGCGACCTCGACGTCGTGGAGCTGTCCTCGCTCGTGGCTCGCGCTCACGAAGTGCTCGAGGCGGTCCTCCGTCCACTTGACGGGCCGGCCGAGCCGCATCGCCGCGTACGGGACCAGGATCTCCTCGGGGTAGAAGAGCATGATCTTCGTGCCGAAGCCGCCGCCCGTGTCCGGGACGACGACCTCGACCTTGAACTCCGGCAGGCCGAAGATCCGCGCGAGCCCGTTCTTGATTGGGAGCGGCGCCTGGGTCGAGCTCCAGACCCGGAGCTGCCCGGTGCGGGCGTCGTGGTCCGCCACGACGCCGCGCGCCTCGATCGGACTGCCGCAGCTCCGCTCGATGTAGAGTCGCTCCCGCAGGACGTGGGCCGCCCCCGCGAACGCCGCGTCCGGGTCGCCGACCCGCTGGGCGACGCGCGCCGCGCGATTGTCCGCCACGTCCGCGTGGACGAGCGGCCCCCCGGGAGCGCCGGCCGCCTCGAGATCGGTGACCGCCGGGAGAGGCTCGTACTGAACGTCGATGAGGCCCACGGCGTCCTCGGCCACGTAGCGGTCCTCGGCCACCACGAACGAGACCAGCTCGCCCGCGTAGCGAACCTCGCCGACCGCGAGCGGCCGCTGGGTCCGCGGACGCGTCAGGCCGGGATGGGGGATGAGGAGGGGCGAGGGCTGGTTGAGCGCGCCGAGCTCGGCGGCGGTCAGGACCAGGTGCACGCCCGGCAGCGCGCGCGCCCCTGAGGCGTCGATCGCCCTGATGCGCGCGTGCGCGTGCGGCGAGCGGAGGCAGGCGGCGTGCAGTACCCCGCGGGGCTCGATGTCGTCGACGAAGGACCCCAGTCCTCGCAGGAGGCGCGGGTCCTCGTTTCGCGGGATGCGCGCACCGATCAAGCGCGTCGTCATCGTCGGGCCAGCGCCGGGTCGCCGCCCGGACTCCGTCCGCGCGCGATCTTAGCACGAGCGGGCGGCCCGTTCCGCGCCCCTGTGTTCGAAGGAGGCGCGTCTACTAAGCCCCGTCGCGCTCCTCCGGCGGAACGCGGCCCCCTCGCCTGTCGGAGCGGGTGCCTTGGCGAGGCCTCGCGGAGGGCCGCCAAGCGAGCGTCGGCCCGCGCGGCGCACACCGCCGCTGAGGCCGGCGGCTCGCCGCTTCGGCGGGTTCCTGCCTGTGGCATAATCCTGCCATGAAATCCTCTTGGAACCACGTCCAGATCAACATCGACCCGGCGAATCGCGCCTTCTACAAGGATCTCTTCTCACTGCTCGGCTGGGCGAGCTGGCACGAGGACGCCAACATGCTGGGCATGGGCGTCGAGGGCAAGGGTTCGTTCTGGTTCGCCTCCGCGCCCGGCAAGCAGAAGACCGACTACGACCAGCTCGGCGTGAATCACCTCGGCGTTCGCACCGACGAGCAGAAGGACGTGGACGCAGTCGCGTCATTCCTCAAGGGGAAGAACATGCCCTCCCTCTTCGGGACGCCGCGTCACCGCCCGGAGTTCGCCGAGGGCGAGGGGCAGACCTACTACCAGGTCATGTTCAGCTCGCCGGACAACGTCCTATTCGAGGTCGTCTACATCGGGCCGAAGGCGGAGTAGCGTCGCGCCTCGGCCGTCGGGGATGCCGACGGCGATCTCCGAGGGGCGCACCGGGTGGCCGGGAGTCGCGCGTGATCCGCCCGGGCTTCGCGGTCCGCTCGAGGCCATCCCCTCGTGGAGAATGTCCCGGCCGCGCCGCGGGACGGCCGCACGCCGCCCGACCGCTTCCGGCAGCTCCCGCGTGAGCCACCAGGTGGGGCCGGGCCGCCCGGACGCGCCGCCCGCGAGTCTCCCGCGTGACTGCCGCCGGGCGGCGCGACGCGGCGGCGACCGGCGTCGACCACGGGTGGCGACTGGCGTTCCCCCCGAGCCGGGAGTCGTGTATGATCCGCCCGGGCACGGAGCCCCCTCAACCATGGACGTCCAAGTCGTCCATCACCCGCTCGTGGAGAACGTCCTGGCCGCCCTGCGAGACCGCCGCACCCCGTGCGACGTCTTCCGCCAGCTGGCCCACCGGGTGAGCCTGCTCCTGGTCGCGGAAGCCACGCGCGACTTGCCGCTCGCCGAGAGCACGATCGAGACGCCGCTCGAGACGACCACGGTGAGGCGGCTGGCCGCGCGCGTGGTGGCGGTGCCGGTGCTGCGCGCCGGGCTCGGCATGCTCGACGCGCTCCTCGAGCTCGTGCCCCAGGCCCAGGTGGGCTACTTCGGCCTCGAGCGCGACGAGTTGACTGCGGTGGCGCGCCGGTACTACGAGAAGGTGCCCAGCGACCTGGCCGGCGCGGCGGTCTTCCTCCTCGATCCCATGCTGGCCACGGGCGGCTCGGCCGCCATGGCCATCGAGGGGCTCACCGAGCTCGGCGCGCGGCGGGTCCGGCTGCTGTCGATCGTCGCCGCGCCGGAGGGTCTAGCGCATCTCAAGACGGCCGTCCCGGACGCCACCGTCTACGCCGCGGCGGTCGACCGCGAGCTCAACGCGCGGAAGTTCATCCTGCCGGGGCTCGGCGACTTCGGGGATCGCCTCTTCGGAACGTGATCGCGAGGGCCGATCTCGCCCGCCCGGGTTGCGCCGGGCGCGGCCAAACGCAGCTCTGCCTGCAGCGCACCGGCTTCGTGTCCGGCGACATCCGCCAGTCGGACGGGTTCTTGTGGTTGACGAGCACGTCGGCGCGCCCGTACGGACCCGGGCTTCGAACTTCGAGGGCGATCTTGGATTCTCCTGGAGGATCGGTTGGCCAGGGCCCGGGAACGGCGGCGCGTCTCGTCGATACGACGTCGATCGTGCCCCCCGCGACGTCCGCGGCGGCGTCTGACGCGCTCAGCGGCAGTCGGACGCCGTCGTGCACGCTTGACAACAATGTGGGACCGAAGAAGATATCTCGAAAAGTCTGCTTCCTCCGGAGCCGGTGCGCGACGGGTGCTCCGGCCCTCGCGCGGGGCGAGGTGGACATGAAGCTGCGCGTATTGCGCGCGCTCGAGGCGCACCGGTCGAGGGCCAGGCTGGGTCGGCACCTTTGATCACCAACACGGCCCGCGACCCGGCGTCGAGGAGCCCTGAGCACAAGGTCTGCGTCGTGAGGGCGGACCTGCTGCCACAGTGAACTCCGTCGCGTCGTGATCGCGGCCCCGGTCGGCGCCCGGTGATGGAGTCTCCGAGCGGGGACGCTCTTCCGGCTCTTCGTTGCGTCCATTCGCCGTATCCAAGGAGAGGGTAATGCTCTCGGATCTCGAGATCGCGCGGCGCGCCAAGCTCTATCCCATCGCGGAGATCGCGGCCGGCCTCGGCATCGAGGACGACGAGCTGGAGCTCCACGGAAAGCACAAGGCGAAGGTGACGCTCGAGGTCCTGAAGCGGCTCGCCGGCCGGCCGCACGGGCTGTACGTCGACGTGACGGCCGTCACGCCGACGCCCCTCGGCGAGGGCAAGACGACGACCACCGTCGGGTTGTCGATGGCGCTCAACCGGATCGGCTGTCGGACAATCGCCGCCATCCGCCAGCCTTCCCTGGGTCCTGTCTTCGGCATCAAGGGCGGCGCGGCGGGCGGGGGCTACGCCCAGGTCGTGCCCATGGAGGACGTCAACCTCCACCTGACGGGTGACGTCCACGCCATCTCGATGGCGCACAACCTGCTCGCAGCGATGATCGACAACACCATCACCCACGGCAACAAGCTGCGCATCGACCCGCACTCGATCACCTGGCCGCGCGTGCTCGACATCAGCGACCGGGCACTCCGCAGGGTCGTGGTGGGTCTCGGGGGGAAGGAGAACGGCTATCCGCGCGAAACCGGGTTCGACATCGCGGTCGCCTCCGAGTGCATGGCGATCCTCGGCCTCACCACGAGCCTCAGGGATCTACGGCGGCGGCTCGCCCGCATCGTGGTAGGGCTGGACACCGACGGCCGGGCGGTGACCGCCGAGGACCTCAAGACGGCGGGTGCGATGGCAGTGCTCCTGAAGGACGCCATCAAGCCCACCCTCCTCCAGACCACCGAGAACACGCCCGTCTTCGTCCACGCCGGCCCCTTCGCCAACATCGCCCACGGCAACAGCTCCATCATCGCCGACATGATCGGCCTCAAGACGGCCGACTGCGTGGTGACCGAGAGCGGCTTCGGCGCCGACCTGGGGATGGAGAAGTTCATGGACATCAAGTGCCGCTACTCGGGCCTGGTGCCCGACGCGGTCGTGATGGTCTGCACGGTGCGCGCGCTCAAGATGCACAGCGGGCGCCTTCGCGTGGTGGCGGGCAGGCCCCTCGACCCGGCGCTGACGAGTGAGAACCTCGAAGCCGTCGAGGGTGGCATCCCGAACCTCGAGAAGCAGATCGAGAACGTGAAGCTGTTCGGCGTGCCGTGCGTGGTCGCGGTGAATGTCTTCCCCACCGACACCGAGAAGGAGATCGAGCTGATCCGCGCGCGCGCGCTGGCGGCGGGCGCGGAGGGCGCGTACCGAAGCGACGTGTGGGCCAGGGGCGGCGCGGGCGGGGAGGAGCTGGCGGCGGCGGTGATCAAGGCCGCCCGGCTGCCCAAGCAGTTCCGCTTCCTGTACGAGCTGGATCGGCCCATCAAGGAGAAGATCGAGACCATCGCGACCAGGGTCTACGGCGCCGACGGTGTGGACTACCTGCCGGCGGCGGAGCAGCAGATCGCCCGGTACACCAAGCTCGGCTACGCCGATCTCCCCATCTGCATGGCGAAGACGCACCTGTCCATCTCGCACGACCCCGCCCTCAAGGGGCGCCCCCGCGGGTTCCGGGTGCCCATCCGCGACGTGCGGGCGTCGATGGGGGCGGGCTTCCTGTATCCGCTCCTGGGCGAGATGCGGACGATGCCGGGGCTGCCGTCGGCGCCCAACACGTGGAAGATCGACCTGGACGAGGACGACAACGTCGTCGGCCTCTCCTAGCGCGAAGGCCGCCGCCGGACCGCCGCCTCGCCCTCCATGAGGAAGGCCTCTCGGATGTCGCGGCCGGGGGCCGCTTCGAGCCGCGAGCCGTCCGCCATCACCTCGGGCCTCTTCAGCCGCCGAGCGCGCGGGCGACCTCCGCGACCGTCGGCGGGGCCGCCGCGTCCTTGTACCGGTCGAGCCGCTGATAGACGGCGGCGCACGCCTCGTGGAAGCCGGCCGGCAAGCCGGCAGCGGCGAACGTCGCGGCGATCTCCTCCATCTCCCCGACGAAGCGCCACGCCTTCCGCGCGTTGCCGGCGACAGCCGACTCCGAGCGGGCGCCGAGGCCGGGCTGGGTGCGCTCCCACTCGGCGCAGAGCGCCCCGTCGACGCCCTCGTGGATCGACAGCGCGCGGACCGCGATGAGGAGGGCGCTCGATCCCTTCGTCCAGGCAGCGTACGCCATCTTGAGGGCCGACGCCGCGCCGACGTTACCCGGCATCGCGATGGCCTCGAGCGCGGTCCCCTTGAGCAGGCCCGCGAACTCCGCGGCGCGCGGGCCGGCCAGGTAGAGGCGGGTCGTCCCGACCTCGCGCGGCGGCGGGCCGATGATGCCGCCGTCGACCAAGTCCGCCCCCGCCGCGCCCACGATCTCCCCGACCTGCCGGGCGGTGCCCGGCGCGACGGCGTTCGCATCGACGTAGACGCCCTCGAAGTGCGCGGCGGCCACCAGGCGGGCGACATCCGTCGCGGCGGCCGGGGGGCACACGGAGAGGACCACGTCGCTCGCACCGACCAGGGCCGACAGGGTGCCGACGTCCTCGAGGCCGGCGGTGGCCGCACGGCGAATCGTGGCCCGGCTGCGCTGCGCCGAGGCCCACACCACGCGGGCGCCGCCGGCCCGTAGACACTCGCCCACGACCGCGCCCATCTCACCGGGATGCAGCAGGCCCACCGTCGCCGTCATCGTGTCCTCCGCCTGTCGAGGGACTGGAGCCCGAGGTGCACAGGTCTCCCTCTGCTACTCTAGTACGCGTCGCCCGCACGCGCCTCCCGTGGCCAGGAGAGGCCGTCCGGGCCGCCGCCTATCGCGGGAGGCGCCCCACGGGTCGCGCCGCCATCGATCTTCCCACTGACGCCCGGAGGCTCAGGAACCCGCGCGACTCTCCGGCGGTTTTCCATCGACAGCCTGCTGCTCCGCGTGACCGCGCCGTGGCCCTGAGGCTCGCGCATTCGTCTTGCACTCCGTCGAGCGGCCGCTGGACCCCTACGAGTACCGGCGGAGCCTCCTTGGGAAGTCGCCCCGCCACAAGGCGGTCCTGGAGCTGGCGGCGACGAGGGCGAAATGGGGCTCGCCGGTCCCGGCGGGGCACGGACGGGGCATCGCGGTGTGCTTCTCGTACGCGAGCTACGCCGCCCACGTGGCCGAGGTCTCGGTGGCCGACGACGGCGCCGTCCGCGTCCACAAGGTAGTGTGCGCCATCGACTGCGGGATTGCCGTCAACCCGGACCAGGTCAAGGCCCAGATGGAGGGCGGCTTCATCTACGCGCTGACGGCGGCGCTCTACGGCAAGATCACCCTGGACAAGGGGCGCGTCGAGCAGACCAACTTCCACACCTATCCGATGCTGCGGATCGCCGAGGCCCCGGTCGTCGAGACGCACATCCTCGACTCGGGCCAGCCGCCAGGCGGGCTCGGGGAGCCCGGGGTGCCCACCGTCGCCCCCGCCGTCTGCAACGCGATCTTCGCGGCGACCGGCAAGCGCGTCCGGCGCCTGCCGATCGACCGGGAGG
>DASZOL010000040.1:0-21216 GCA_035550795.1 Candidatus Methylomirabilota bacterium | reverse complement strand
TGAGCCGCGGGAAGGCGAGGAACACGTCGGTCACGCGCATGAGGGCCGTGTCAACCCAGCCGCCGAGATACCCGGCAGCGGTGCCGATGAGGAGGCCGGCGGGGGCCACCATCACGACGACCAGCCCGACGATCACCAGCGTGATGCGCGACCCGTAGAGCACCCGCGTGTAGATGTCGCGCCCCAGCTCGTCCGTCCCGAACCAGTGCTGGGCGCTCGGCGGCCGCAGGCGCGCGCGGAGATCCTGGGCGAACGGGGACCGGTCGGTGAGCCACGGCGCGACCAGGGCCACCAGGATGAGCGCGATCAGGATGGTCAGACCGGCCATCGCGAGCGGGTTCCGGCGAAAGCCGAGCCAGGCGACGTAGGCCTGGCCCAGCCGCGCCTGTGCGCGGGAGGCCGGGGTCTCGGCGAGGAGCCACCCTCGCCACTGCTGAAGAACCTCGGGCCAACCGCTCGTCGTCATCGGGCGCGTGGGTCCACGAGCCCGTAGATGAGATCGGACAGGAGATTCAGGCCGATGAAGATCGTCCCCACGACGATCGTCCCACCGAGGACGGCGTTCATGTCGGCGCTCAGGAGCGAGCTCGTGATGTAGGAGCCGAGCCCCGGCCAGGCGAAGACCGTCTCGGTCAGCACCGAGCCTTCGAGCAAATTCGCATAGGCCAGGGCCACCACCGTGATCAGCGGGACCAGCACGTTGCCGAACGCGTGCCGCCACACGACCCGACGCTCGGCGAGCCCCTTGATCCGGGCCGTGGTGACGTACTCCTGCCTGAGCTCGGCGAGCATGAAGCTCCGGGTCATCCGCGCGAGGTACGCGAGCGAGAAGTAGCCCAGGATCGACGCGGGCAGGATCACGTGGCGGAGCGCGTTCCAGAACACCTCCCACTCGCCCGCCAGCGCCGAGTCGAGGAGAATCACGCCGCTCCACGTCGGGACCAGGTCGTCGAACGCCACGTCGAGCCGGCCTGGGCCGGCCACCCAGCCGAGCCGCGCATAGAAGAGGAGAAGGCCCATGAGCCCTAGCCAGAAGACCGGCACCGAGTAGCCGAGGAGACTCACCACCCGGACCACCTGGTCCGCCAGCCGCCCATGTCGAACGGCGGCGATGACCCCCATGGGGATCCCGAGCGTCACGCCGATGAGCGTCGCCACCGTCGCCAGCTCGAGAGTGGCCGGGAAGACCCGGCGGATGTCGACGAGGACCGGGTTCGAGGTCAGGACCGACCGCCCGAAGTCACCCACGAGCACCTTGCGGAGGTACACCCAGAACTGCTGCCAGAGGGGCAGGTGGAGGCCCAACTCGTGCTTGACCCGCTCGTAGACCGCCGCCGGCGCGCGGTCCCCCACCGCCGCGAGGACCGGATCGATCGGGACCACACGCCCGATCAGGAACGTGACGAGCAGGAGGCCGAGGAAGGTCAGGGCGACCGTGCCGGCGATCCGGGCCGCCGGCCACAGGGCGCGCGCCGGGAGCGAGGTCGGCCTCGCTCCCGGCTGTGGCGTCGGGGCCGGTGCGCCGGTCACCGGTCAGCCGCCGTGCGTGGCGTCAGTTACTTGCGGATGGTGGCGTAGAGGTTGTTATCGTAGCTCGGCCCGAGGATCAGCCCCTCAACATCCTTGGTGTAGGCGGCGACCTCGATCTCCTGGAACAGGATCACGAAAGGTGAGCTGCGCTGGTGTTCGCGCTGGATCGCTTGGTACATGGCCTCCCGCTTCTTCGCATCCCGCTCACGCAGGGCGGCCTGGGTCTGCTTGGTCATCTCCGGGATGTCCCAGCTGTTGCGCCAGGCCAGGGTCTTCGACTTGGCGTTGTCGGTGTTGTCCACGTTCATCGCGAACGTCTCGGCGTTCGTGTGGGGGTCCTGGTAGTCAGGGCCCCACTGGCCGATGTAGACGTCGTGGTTGCGGGCGCGGTACTTCGTGACGACCTGCTTGCCGTCACCCGGGATCAACTCCACCTTGACGCCAGCCTTGGCCCAGCTCGCTTGAATCGTCTGGGCGATGTCCGTGGTCGGGGACGTGTTGCGAACGTCCATGGTGAGAGCGAACCCGTTGGGTAGACCCGCCTTCGCGAGGAGCGCCTTCCCCTTTTCGAGATCGAAGCGGTACGGCTTGTCCTCGAGCGCCCCAAGGAAACCCCTCGGCAGGAATGCCTGGTGGACGACGTATCGCCCGCGGACGATGTTCTCCTCGATGCCGGCGTAGTCCACGAGCCACTTCAGCGCTTCTCGGACCTCGGGCTTCGCCAGGTTCGGGTTCTTCTGATTCAGGCCGAGGTAGAGGATCGAGCCCTTGGGTGCCTGCTGGACGCGGATACTCGCGTTGCCGCGTACGGCGTCGAGCTGGTCCTTGGTAAGGTCACGCGCGTAGTCGATGTCACCCTTCTCGAGGAGAAGGCGCTGCGTCGCCGGTTCCGGCACGTGGCGGACGACCACGCGCCGCGGCAGCGCCTTGGCGCCCCAGTATCCGTCCCAGCGCTCGAGGGTGTACGACTCGTTCGCCTTCCAGCTCACGAGCTTGAACGGCCCGGAGCCCGCGGAGTTAGCCTTGAGCCACTCGTTTCCGTAGTCGCCATCCTTCTCGTGGCTCTGGACCGTCTTCTGGTCCACGATACTGGCCACGCTGGCGGTCAGGCAGTAGTAGAAGAAGGTGGGCGCGACCGCCTCGGCCGTCTCGATCACGAGGGTCTGGTCGTCGGTCGCCCGGATCCTCTCCTTCATGTTCTCCTTGGTGAAGCCGAACTGCGTGAGGATGAAGCCGGGGGACTTGTTGAGGGCGACCGCGCGCTGGAGCGAGTACGCGGCGTCCTGCGCGGTGACCGGGTTGCCCAAGTGGAACTTGATCCCCTTCTTCATCTTGAACGTGTAGGTCTTGCCGTCGGCGCCCACCGACCAGCTCTCGGCCAGCTCGCCCTTGAGCTTGCTGACGTCCTTCAGATCGTACGCGATGAGCCGTTCGTAGATGTTACCGATCACCTCGCTCCCTGCTGCCTCGAAGGACTCACCCGGATCCATGGTGATGAGGAAGTCGATCTGCTTGGCCATGACGACCGTGTCCTTGGGCGTCGCCGCCAGGGCCGGACCGGCAGCCAGGATCGTCGCCGCGAGGAGCCAGGTGAATGCGTTCATGCGGGACTCCTTTCCGTGGATGGCGGGGACCCGCAGCGCGATTCGCCGCGCGGCGTGGGCCCCGAAGCTTGCCGCATCATCCGTGCGGCTTGACGGCCTGTCAAGGCGCGCGGTTCCGGCCGCGGCGGCCGGAGGACCCACCGGCGGGGGCGTCCTCGACCCTCCGTAGAACGTCAGTGGCGGACCTCACGCCGCCCGACTGAGCGTCAGCCCTTGACGGAGCCGGCGGTCAGCCCCTGGACGAGGTACCGCTGGAACACGAGGACGAGGACCACCGCCGGCAGCGCCCCGAGGAACCCGGAGGCCGCGATGACGGAGTAGTCGATGTTGATCTGGGCGTTCATCCCCGCGATCACCGGGGGCAGGGTGGTGGTGCCGGGCTTCGTGTTGAGCACCAGGGCCACCAGGAACTCATTCCAGCAGAGCATGAAGGTGAACGCCCCGCCCGCGACGAGCCCCGGGCCCGACACCGGCAGGACGACGCGATAGTACGCCTGGAGGCGGTTGCAGCCGTCGACCAGCGCACTCCGGTCCAGCTCGGCAGGAATCGTCTCGAAGTACGCCTTCATGATCCAGATCGTGAACGGAAGGGTGAAGGCGCAGTACGCGATGGTCAGCCCGGTCAGCGTGTTCTGGAGCCCGAGCGCACGGAACATCAGGAAGAACGCCGGGATCAGGACGATCGTGGGCAGCATTCGCGTAAACAACAGCGCGTAGAGGGACACCCGCTTCAGCGGGAACCGAAAGCGCGCGTAGGCGTATCCCGCCGTGGTGCCCACCACGAGGTTCAAAGCCGTCACGAAGGAGGCCACGATCAGCGTGTTCAGCATGGACGGCAGGATCTTCGCCGCCTGCCCTTCGGCGTGGAAGCGCACCAGGCCGAAGATCATCCGGTAGTTGTCGAGCGTGACCTCGGGCGGGACGAGCGAGAGCGGCCGGGCCAGCAAGTGCTTCTGATACGACACGCTGGTGACGAACAGCCACACGAACGGACCGATGAGCCAGAGCGTCACCGCGCCGACCAGGCCGTAGACGAGAAGGCGCCGCGCCAGTCCGCGCTCGCCGACGATCGACCCGCCCATCAGGCCTCCGCCTCGAACCGGCGGAGCACCACCCAGTGGTACACGAAGGTGAGGAGCAGGCAGAGCGCCGTCAACGTGTAGAGGATCGCCGTGCCGGGGCCGAACTTGAAGAAGCTGAACGCCGTCAAGAACCCGAGCCAGGAGATGGTCGTGGTTTCCTGGCCGGGGCCGCCCATGGTCAGGATGTAGATCAGGTCGAGCATGAGAAAGCCGTTCACGGTGCTCAGCACCAGGACCAGGAACAGGATTGGCTTCAGCGCCGGGAGGGTGATGTAGAAGAGCCGTCGCCAGTACCCCGCCCCGTCGACGGCGGCGGCCATGTAGTGCTCGTCGGGAATCGACTGCATTCCCGCCAGGAACAGGAGCGTCGCGAACGGGGCCTGGTTCCACATGTAGACCGACACCAGTACGTTCAGCGCCTGGAAGCCGTCCCTGAAGAACGCGATGTACCCGTCGATCAGCCCCGCCCGGTGGAGGATTCCGTTCAGCATCCCGAACTCGAAGTCCAGGATCCCGATCCAGAGCAGTCCCACGACCACGCGGGACAGCGACCAGGGAACGAGGAGCAGGCTGCGCATCAGGGGCCGGCCGACGAAGCGTTCGTGGAGGACGAGCGCCATCCCGAGCCCGACCAGCGTGGCCTCAAGCACGAAGGCCACCACGAAGTAGAGGGTGCGCCAGAGCGAGCTCCAGTACACCGGGTCCGCGAACGTCCGCACGTAGTTCTGGAGGCCCACGAACCGGAAGAGCGGGAGCCGCACGCCGAAAAGCTCGACCGCCGGCCCGGTGGCCCGGAGGAGGTTGACGTCGGCAAAGCTCATCCAGAGCGAGTACAGGAGCGGGAACACGATGACCAGGAGGATGCCCAGCACGGCGGGCATGATCAGAAGCCAGGCGAACGCCGCCTCCGAGAAGGCGGCCGGCCGGAAGGTGGCGCGTGTCCGCTTCCGGCCGGCCCTCTCGATGCCGAGGGCCTCGGGCGCCCCGGTCCCACCGGCGCCCATCCCCGGGCTCCCTACCCGACGTGCACCCTACGCAAGCGACTTCTGCAGCCTGGCCAGCTCCTTCAGACCCTGCGGCACGGTCGTGGCGCCGCGGATGAGGTTCTGCACGATCGCGATGGCCTTCGTGTCGTACTCGCCGTACCAGGGCTCCTTGTAGGCGGCGATGACCTTGCCCTTCGTGTACTGGGTCTTCAGGAGCTTGAGGTCGATCCAGTTGTCGTAGGACTTGACAATCTCCGGGTGGTCGTACATCTCGGGATACGGGTTGTCCAGTCCGGCGATCAGGCACCACTGCCGCTGGACATACCAGTCGCCGTTGAGGTTCCCGCCCAGGAACCGGGCGAGCTTCCAGGCGTCCTCGAGGTTCTTCGACTTGGCGTTGATCGTGTACCCGTCCGTCCACATGTAGGACTGTCCGGTGCCCGGGTACATCGCCATCTTCGCCTTCTTCGGGGCGAGCTTCGAGTTCTCGGGCTCGCCGGCGCTCGACTTGAGGTAGTAGGAGTGCGTGGTGGTGTAGGCATAGCGCCCGGCCCAGAACAGGCGGTGCGTGTCGGTGGACGAGGTCTTGGTGAGGACCTCCGGGTTCACCAGCTCCGCCTTCCACGCCTTTTGCCAGCGCTCCATGGCGCGGGCGGCGCCGGGCTCCTGATCCACGATGACCTGGTTCTTGGCGTCGAAGACGTTCGCCCCTTCGGAGAAGCAATCGCTCATGAACTGAGGCATCGTGCCGGAGGGGCTGTTGTTCCAGTTCGGGAGGTAGGGCGTCTCGCTGACCTTGTCCCGCTTGAGCTTCGTGCAATGGTCCATGAGCTCGTCCCAGGTCTTCGCCGGCGCCTTGATCCCCGCCTGCTGGAGCATCGGCTCGTTGTAGATCAGAATGAACAGGCTCGTGAAGTACGGGACCGACGAGAGCGTGCCGTCCTTGTTCTTGAGGCTCTCGAGGTTGGCCGGGGTCATCTTCTTCTTGAGCTCGTCGATCCCCGGGAGGTCGTCGACCTTCCGTAGCAGCCCGTTCTCGTGCCAGCGCTCCCGGAAGTTGTGGGCGCAGTACATCACGTCCACCACCTCGCCGGCGAAGGCGCGCGTCTCCATCGTCGGGTGGTACTGGGCCCACGGGATGGCCTCGTACGTCACCTGGCCGCCGTGCTTCTTGTTGAAGAAGTCGACGTAGTCCTTGACCGTGTCGGGCTTGAAGACCCACCCGCTGAAGTTGATGGGCTTGTCCGCGCGGGCGAGCCGCGCCCCCGCCCCGGCGAGCGCCGTCGAGGCCCCGAGCATCCCCGCGCCCTTGATGAAGGTCCGGCGATCCAGTCGGCTCATGTCTTCCCTCCGGGTCGTGTCGACCGTGATGATGGATCCCCGCCGGCCGACGGGCGGCGGAGCTCCGGGCCCGCGCGACCATCGGCTCCGGCGATGCCGCGATTCTCACGGGGGCCCGACGCGCCTGTCAAGGGGCCCGCGCCCGTTGCACCCGGGAGGCCGCCGCCACCGCCGTGACCACGCGCCCCGGCCGAGGCGACCGGCACGAACCGGAGTCGAGTGGCCCGTCCCGATACCGTGGGCTGGCTGCTCGGCCGGAGGCCCCCGAACGCGCAGGCGGCCGAAGCGGAACCGCCGAGAAGCGGGAGTCGCTCAGCGGGCCCCGGCCCCCTCCAGCGCGAGGCTCGCCTCGCCTGCGCGGACCGTCTTCAGGTACTCCAGCACCTCCGCCTGCGGCACCACGTCGCCGTACTTCATGTGGATGTCGAAGAGCGTCACCTTGTGCGACGTCGCGCCGCGGTCGCACACCGCCTCCTCGGGCACGATCACGCGATAGTTGTGATTGAAGGCGTCCAGCACGGTGTCGCGCACGCACCCGCTGGTGACGGCACCGGTCACGATGAGCGTGTCGACACCGTGATAGACCAGGTAGGCCAGCAGGTTGGTGCCGACGAAGCCACTCGGGAAGGCCTTCACGATCACCGGCTCCTCGGGACGCGGCGCCAGCTCGGGCACGATCTGATACGCCTCGGGGCGTTCCATGATCGGCCGGTTCACGCCTCGCGTCTTCCAGCGGCCGCGCTCGATCGGCCACGTGGCCCGCTCGCCGCGGGTGTAGAAGACGGGAGCGCCACCCCCGCGAGCCGCGTCCAGGAGCCGCGCGATCGCCCGCGCCGAGTCGCGGGCGCCGGGGCTTGCGAACGGGTAGGCCGGGTCCACGAAGGCGGTGTACATGTCCACTACCAGGAGGGCGGGGCGCTGCCCGAAGCCGACGCGCCCGCCCCACCCGCCATCCTCGTAGATCTTCTGCTCGGCCCGGGGGATCACATCGTCCCAGATCGCCATCGCCGTCTCCTCTCGTTCCGTCGCGTCAGCGCGCGATCTCGATGTGCCTGAAGGGATTGAAGCCTAGCCCCAGAGGTACCTGCTCGAGGCCCTTCACCCGCGGGTTGATCAGGTACACGAACCGCGTGTACATGACCGGGATGACCGGCACGTCCTTCGTCACGAGCTCCTCCGCCTGCTTGATGAAGGTGATCCGCCGCGCGCGGTCGGGCGCGCCGTTCGCCTGCTCGACGAGCCGGTCGAACGCCGCGCTCTCATAGTTCACGCGGTTGAGCGGCGACTTGCTGTAGAGCCACAGCTCGTGGAAGTACCCGGCATCGAGCGTGCTCGCGCTCCATCCGGTCATGAACGCCGCCAGGGCGTCGCGGCGGTTCATCGCCGCCGTGAAGCTGGCGAATTCCTGGAGCTGCACCTCGATGCCGATCCCGAGCGTGTCCTTCAGCATGGCGGCGATCGGCTCGGCCATCATTCGATAGTCGGCGGTCACCGGGTTGACCGTCATGCTCAGCGGCGGCAACCCCTTTCCCCCCGGGAAGCCAGCCTCTCCCAGGAGCTGCTTCGCGCGGGCCGGGTCGTACGGCAGACCCTTCAGCTGGGCGTCGTGCCCCGGGATGCCGGGCGGGAGCATCCCCCCGGCCGCCGCGTAGAGCCCGTGAAAGACCTGGTCGATCACCTTCTGCTTGTCGATCGCGTGGGCGAATGCCTGCCGGACCCGGATGTCCTTGAAGGGCGCGTAGACGCGCGGGTTCAGGGCGAGGAACTGCACCTGGGTGCGGTCCCACACCTTCATGTCCTTGCTCAACTTGGGATCAGCCTTGAGCCGCGGGTAGTCTCCCAGGGGAACGAGGACGACGTCCAGCTCGCCGTTCTGGTACATCGCCAGCTGCGTCGCCGGCTCGGGAACGATCGGCATCTCCAGCCGGTCGAACTTCGGCTTGCCCTCGAAGAACTGGGGAAACGCGTCGTACACCACCCGCGACCGGTGTACCCACTCCTTGAGCTTCCAGGGGCCCGTGCCGATCGGCTGGGCCTCGGCCCAGTTGGCGCCGCCCGCCTCGACGGCCTCGCGAGCGATGATGGCCGTCGAGATGTGAGAGAGGCGCGTCGCGAGATCGCCCTTCGGCGGCGACTGGAGACGGATCTCCACGGTCAGGGGGTCGATCACGCGGACGCCCGCCAGGTCCTTCTCCTGGTTCTTGTTCACGGCCGGGAACCCGACGACGTCGGAGAGGAGCAGGAACGAGCTCGGCGAGCGCGAATCCGGAGAAGCAAGCCGGGTCAGGGAATACTTCACGTCGTTGGCGTCCGCCCGGCGCCCGTTGTGAAACACGAGGTTGTCGCGCAGCTTGAAGGTCCACGTGAGACCGTCGCGGGACACGCTCCACTTCTCCGCGGCGTACGGGACGATCTGGAGCTTTTCGTCGAGGATCGTGAGCGTGGAGTAGATCTGACTGGTGACGGTGTAGGAGCCGAAATCGGCCATGCGCTGCGGATCGATGTGGGGGGGCTCACCGAGCAAGGCGGAGCGAAACGTGGCAGGAGCCTGAGAGCTGGCCGGCACCGCCGCCGCCAAGAGAACGGCCGTGGCCGCCAGGATGGCGAGAAGCCCAAACGCGTGACGTGGCATCGTGATCCTCCCGTTGCTGCGTTGCTCGGTGTCATGGGCGGGGCCGCCGGGCGGCGCCGATCGGACATCGGGACCCACCACGTCAGAATCGGCTACACCCCTCGCGGCGTCAAGGCGCCGCGCGCAAGCTGGGGTCCATCGCCTCCGCCGCTCCCTCGCCCACGAAGTTGAGGGCCAGGATGGTCGTGGACAGGGCCGCGCACGGGATGACTGCCAGCGCCGGGGCCGTCTGCAGATACTGGAACGAATCGGCGATCAGGACGCCCCACGAGGGCATCGGCCGCTGGACGCCGAGGCCGAGAAAGCTCAGCGTGGCCTCGGTCAGGATGATCGGCCCGATGTCGAGCGTCGCGCGGACCACGATGAGGTGCACCGCGTTCCGGAGAAGGTGCGCCACGAGAATCCGGACGGCGCTCGCCCCCTGGGCCCGGGCCGCCACCACGAATTCCCGCTCCTTGAGGCTCAGGATCTCGCCTCGCACGGTCCGGGCCATCGCGGGCCACCCGGCGAGCGTCAGCGCCACGATCACGGTGGTCGTTCCCGGTCCGAGGATGGCGGCGAGAAGCAGCGCGAGCAGGAGCGCCGGGAAGGCGAGCATCATGTCGGTCAGGCGCATCAGCCACTCGTCCAGCACGCCCCCCGCATAGCCGGCGATGCCGCCCAGGCACCCGCCCAGGAAGATCTCGGCGAGGACCGTGATCGCGCCCACCAAGAGCGAGATGCGGCCACCATGAGCAAGGCGGGTCAGGAGGTCGCGCCCGTATTGATCGGTGCCGAGCCAATGCCGGGCGGACGGCCCCTCGAACGTGTGATCGAGGCTCTGCTGATCGTACCGATACGGCAGGACCTCCGGCAGGGCCAGGCTGGCGCCGACGACCACGGCCAGGATCAGCCCGGCCCATACCGTCGTCCGGTCACGGCGCAAGGCGCGCAGGATCCATCCGCGTCGCGCGATGGACCGCGCCGCGGGGAGGGGGGGGCCGGCCAGCAGCTCCGCCCCGCCGCTCATCGGTATCGGATTCGCGGATCGATGAAGGCGTAGCCGACGTCGACCAGGAAGTTGGTCCCGATGAAGATCGCGGCGTAGAGCAGCCCGACGGCCTGGACCATCGGGTAGTCCCGAAGGAACAGGGCGCCGATGGCCGCCTGGCCGAGCCCGGGAATCCGGAAGATCGTCTCGACGACGAACGCCCCGGTCAGCGCGTAGCTGAATGCCAGGCCGGCGATCGTGATCACCGAGATCGCGGCGTTCGGCAGGACGTGGCGGGACAGGACCCCCCAGGGGGACAGGCCCTTGCTGTGCGCGGTACGGACGTAGTCCTCGGGCAGGGCGCGCAGGACGCCCGCCCGCGTCACGCGGGTGATGTACGCCAGCGGCTGGACGAGCAGCACCAGGACGGGCAGGACGTAGTGTCGGAGCTCCCCCCATCCCGACACCGGCACGATGTGCCAGCCGAGAGCGAGCCACTGGATGAAGAGCACCGCCGCCACGAAGCTCGGCAACGACATCCCGCCGAGCGCCACCAGCCGAGCCAGGAAGTCGACCGCGGAGGCGCGCCGCACTGCCGAGAGCACCCCCAGCGGCACCCCCAGGAGGATCGCAAGGATCACCGTCGCGACCGCCAGCCGCGCGGTAGCGGGAAGCGCCTCGGCGACCATGGTGTTGACGGAGCGCCCGGGATTGGCGTACGACTGGCCGAAATCGCCCTGCAGGGCGCGCCCGGCGAACCGCAGGTACTGCGCCCACAGGGGACGGTCAAGTCCGAGATCCCGGCGGATCCGAGCCTCGACGGCGGGGTCCCGCAGGTCGCCCATGAGGAGCTGTACTGGGTCCCCCGGTGCGAGCCGCCCCACCACGAAGACGATCAGGCTGCTGATCGCCAGGATCACCAGCATGAAGCCTAGGCGCCGCGCGGCGAACCGGATCACGGCCGGATCGGCGGCACGCCCGGGAGCCGCTCGCCCTGGTCGGGAGGCTTTTCCGCCCGGGCCGTCTCTACTCCCACTGCCCGGCGGTCACGACGTGGAGGCCCCCGGACGCGAGCAGGGCCCTCGGTCCACGGGCTCGTTGAGGGAACGTCGTCCTCCGTCGAGGGTCGCGTCCTTGCCCGGCACGAGCCTCGGGGATGTGCGTGGTCGCGCCGATGCCGTGGCCGCGGAGGTGGAGCGAGTGCCCGACCCGGCTCGATCCGTACGGCCCCGTCACTCTGCGCATGAGGTCGTTCCTCGCTTCCGGCGCGCGTGGCCGCGGGTGCCGCCCGGGCCCTGGACACACGATCGAGGCATCCGCCGCCCGGGGGCTTGCACGGACAGCGCGGCACAACGCAGGCAATCTATCACCGGATCACGGCGCCCAGCAACGCGGCCGCGGTCAGAGCCGCGCAGGGAGCCGGCTTCGCGTGGCTGTCTCCCGAGCCCGCCGGTGCGGAAGAGGCGGTCGGCCCGCGGCGGTGCACGCAATCGACACCGGCGGCGCCGGGCCGATCCCCGCCAAACCGGCGCGGCGTCCCCCCCTTGGAGGGCGGGGCGCTCGATCGTACGCTTATGGTGCTGGTGCGTTGTGGGGCTTACGTGGTACGAGAGCTCTGCGGACCGTCGGACACGGTCAGCTGGATTCGAGTGACCGGGCGCCACGGAGGGCGCGAGTGGTGGGGTACGTCCCCGGCCGATGCGCGGCGTCGTTCCCCGACGGCCGCCGCCGTTCGCTCGCGGTTGTGCTGCAGCTCGCCATCGCCCTCCTGACAGGCGCCGTGCCGGCAGCCGCCCAGGTGGTTCCGTCGCCCATCGATGAGCTCATCGCCAAGGCGGCCCGTCAGGGAACGCTACGCGTGATCGTCGAGGTGAAGCCCGTTTCGCCGGGCCCCGCGACCGCCGACGCGATCGCGCAGGCGCAGGACGACGTTCTCCAGGAGCTGGCCGGCACCGGCCATCGCGTGCTCCGGCGGTTCACGACGATCCCGTTCCTCGGCCTCGAGGTCACGGCCGACGCACTGCGGCGCCTCGGCGCATCCGCGCGCGTCGGCGCCATTCGCGAAGACATGGTGCTCCGCCCCCAGGAATCTCCTGCCTCTCCATGACCGGCGGCGCCCTGGGCAGCCCACAGGCGGCTCGAGCCCGCGCGCACGCGTGGTGCCTCGTGGTCGGCGTGGTGCTGCTGGTCACCTCGCCTCTGCTCGCCGACGAGCAGCACCGGCCGGTGTCAGCGGGCCTTCTGCAAAAGGCGTGGGCCGGGCGCCCCGTCCGCGTGATCGTCGAGCTGGGCGGCGTCGGCGCACTCCCCGAGGGTCAGCTGCGGAGCCGCGACGCGGTCGCCACTCAGCGCGAGCGAATCGCGTCGGACCGGGCAGCCCTCCGCTTCGCGCTCCGCGGTCTCGGCCATCGGGTGCTCCGCGAGTTCAAGACCGTCCCCTACGTGGGGCTCGAGGTCGACTACGACACGCTGCGCGTCCTGGACGCGCTGCCGGGACTGGCCACGCGCGTGCACGAGGATGTCCTGCTCCGGTCGGCGCTGGCCCAGAGCGGTCCGCTCATCCAGGCGCCTCTCACCCGGGACGCCGGCTGGGACGGCACCGGCCAGGTCATCGCGATCCTGGATACGGGGGTGGACAACAATCATCCCTTCCTTGCAGGGAAGGTCGTCTCGGAAGCGTGCTACGACTCATCCGGCGTATCCACCTGCCCGAACCAGCTCACCTCGGACACCACCGCGGGGGCAGGCGTGCCCTGCACCTTCGCAGCGGCCGATTGCGCCCACGGGACCCACGTCGCCGGAATCGCCGCCGGAAGCGGCGCCGCTTTCGATGGCGTCGCTCCCGGCGCGAGCCTGATTGCGGTCCAGGTGTTCCACGAGGCTGATTGCGGCGGTGCGCCGTGCGCGCGCGCCTCGCTGATGGACATCGTCGCGGGCCTTGAACGCGTTCTCGATCTGCACGCTTCATCGCCGGTCGCGGTCGCCAACCTGAGCCTGAACGTCGAGGGCGAGCGCTTTCCCGAGCGGTGCGACGACTTCCACCCGATGATGACCGCGGCCATCGAAAACCTGAAGGCGGCAGGCGTCGCGACGGTCGTCTCCTCCGGCAACGACGGGTTCGTCGACGCGCTCACGTTCCCGGCCTGCATCTCGCACGCCGTCAGCGTCGGCGCGACGAGCGACGGCTCGGGCAACGTCGCGGCCGATCAGGTCATGGCGTTCTCCAACAGCGCCTTCTTCCTGTCGCTGCTCGCGCCCGGGTACCTGATCAACTCGTCGGAGCCGGGCGGCGCGTTTGCGAACCTTTTCGGCACGTCGATGGCGGCGGCTCACGTGTCTGGCGCCTGGGCGGTGGCAAGGCAGGCGTTCCCGGCCGCGTCCGTGGACGAGATCCTGGCCGGCCTTCGGAACACCGGACGGCCGATCTTCGACCCGGGCAACGGCCTCACGAAGAGGCGGATCGCCGCCACGCTCCTCGAGTTCAGCGCGAGCGCCTACAACGTCGCCGAGTCGGCCGGCACGGCCACCGTCACCGTGACGCGGACGGGCTCCATGTCCGGCCCGCACGCGGCTCCGCTCACCGTCGACTTCGCGACGAGCGCCGACGGCGCCGTTCCCGGCCAGGACTACACGGAGACGTCCGGGACCCTCACCTTCCTCAAGGGCGAAGCCTCCAAGACGTTTAGCGTCGCGGTCGGCGACAACCCCGCGGTCAACAACGGCGGACGGCGGGTCAAGCTGACACTGTCGAACCCGGGCGGAGGAGCGCTCCTTGGAGGGCGCGACACGGCGGACCTCGGCATCGTCGACGACGACGTCGGCGGGACGATCCAGTTCAGCGCGAGCGCCTACAGCCGGAGCGAGAGCACAGGTCCGGCCACGATCGTCGTCACGCGCACCGGCGGCGCCGCCGGCGACGTCACCGTGCGCATACGGTCGCAGGACGGTACTGGGCGGGCGGCCGTGGACTACGAGCCCACGGAGCAGATTCTCACGTTCGCGGCCGGACAGGCCAGCCAGTCCGTCCTGGTGACGCTTCTCGACAACGCGCTTGCCGACGGCTCGCGGACCGTGACCCTGGTGCTCGACTCCCCCGGCGGCGGCGGAAAGCTCGGTGCGCTCACGAGCGCGGTGCTGACCATCCTTGACGACGACGTCGGGCTCCGATTCAGCGCCCCCGGTTACACGGCCAGCGAAAAGAGCTCCACCGCGATCGTCACCGTGACTCGAACTGGACCGACGACGGCCCCGGTGGGCGTGACCGTCGAGGCGCTCCCGGGGACTGCGACGCCGGGCGTCGACTACCAGCCGCCGGCCTCCGGCCTTCTGAAGTTCGCCGCCGGCCAGACGTCGAGGACGCTCGCCCTCCGGATCCGGCCGAATCCGACCGTCGACGGGCCGCGAACCGTCCTGCTGCGGCTCACGAATCCCACGGGCGGCGCGGCGCTAGCGGCGCAGCGCACCGCGGTGCTGACGATCACCGACGACGACGCCGGCGGCGTCCTCAGGTTCGGCGCGCCGACCTTCACGGTCACCGAGAGCGCCAAGAAGATCACGCTGACCGTGAGCCGCTCCGGTGGCGTGGCGGGCGGCGTCTCGGTCGACTACGCCGTCACCGGCGGCAGTGCGGTCGAGGGAGAGGACTTTGTCCTGCCTTCCTCGCCTCACACGCTGACCTTTGCCCCGGGCCAGACATCTCGGTCGATCGTCGTCACCGTGGTCAACGACCTCGCCGTCGAGCCGAACGAAACCGTCGTCTTCACGCTCCAGAATCCCCAGGGAGGCGCCTCGATCGGCGCGTCCGCGTCGGCGACGCTGACGATCGTCGACGGGGACCGGGTCGGCACATTCCAATTCCTCGCCGCGATCCACAAGGTCAGCGAGTCCAGCCCGTCCGCGATCCTGAGGGTCGTCCGGCTCGGCTCGACGACCGGGGAGGCATCCGTCCAGGTCTCGTTCGAGGATGACACGGCGGTCACCAGCGGCGCCTGCGACGGGACGTCGGACTACGTGGCCAATCCCCAGACCCTGGTGTTCCCTCCCGGCCGGTCCAGCCGGACGCTCGCCGTTCCCATCTGTCCGAATACGGAGGTCGATGGGACCCGCGCCTTCAAAGTCCAGCTCAGTAACCCCTCGCCGGCGTCCTTCGCGCTCGGCGCGATAGGGGAAGCGACGGTGCGGATCGCCGACGACGAGGGGACCGTGCAGTTCGGCGCCGACCAGATCGCCGTCAACGAGGGCGCCAGCTCGGTCAGCCTCATCGTGACGCGCACCGGTGGCACCGCCGAGCCGGTTGTCGTCTCGTATGCCGCCCTCGCCGCCGGGGTGGGGCCCGGCTTCGCCACGCCGGCCGCGTCCCCCGCCGCCTGTAGCCCGGACGCGGACTTTCGTCCGGTCGCCGGCAACCTCAGCTTCGCCGCCGGGCAGGCCTCGGCAGCCCTGGCTGTCCCGCTGTGCGGGGACGGCCGGCCCGGTGAGGGAGAGGAGGCGTTCGCCGTCTCGCTGACCGAAATCGTCAAGGGGCCGGCGAGCCTCGGCGCCCCCGTCAGCGCGACGGTCGCCATCCGAGACAACGACGGCCCCCTCATCCTCCTCGGCGCCTCGAAGCACACGGTCAACGAGTCGAAGCGCAGCGTGGCGATCACGATCAGGCGCCTCGGGGCGTTGACGAGTCCGGCCTCGGTCGAGCTGGTCGCGACCTCGGCGTCATCCGCGACCGGCGGAGAGGGATGCGAAAGCGGAGTGGACTTCGTTGCCTCCACCCAGTTGGTCTCGTTTGCGGCCAAACAGGCCAGCAAGACCGCCATGGTCGAGCTCTGCCCGGACTTGCTCGCTGAGGGTCCGGAGGCCTTCCAGGTCCATCTGCAGAATCCCGTGGGCGCCGATCTCGGCTTTCCCCGCACGGCGACCGTGACGGTGTCCGACGACGAGACAGCGGGCGACGTTCAGTTCAGCGCGGCGGCGTACGCGGTCAGTGAAGGCCAGTCGGCAGCAACCATCACGCTCAGGCGGACCGCGGGAGCCGCGAGCGGAGTCTCCGTGCACGTGCTCACCGAGGACGGCACCGCGGCGCAAGGGCTCGACTACGAGGCGGTCGATACCGTCGTGCAGTTCGGCCCGGACGAGGCCGTGGCCAGGATCCTCGTACCGATACTCCCGAACGCGCTCGCAGACGGCACGCGCCGGCTCACGCTCCACCTCGACTCCCCCGCCGGCGGAGCGGCGCTGGGCGCGCGCCGGAGCGCGACTCTATGGATCGTGGATGACGAGTAGCGTCGAGCCTCCGACGGTCAACAGGAGCGCCGCATCTTGACCGCCTCGCGCGGACCACCGCCCCGGACTCAGCCCGTCTGCGTCCTGAGGTCGAGCACCCGCTTGGCCTTGCCAGCGCTGCGCTCGATCGCCTTGTGCGCCACGATGCTCACCTCCGCCGACAGGCCGAGGGTCTCCATCAGCCGGTGACGGACGCGCGCGGCCAGCGCTCCTAGGGCAGCCTCGCCTTGCGTCGCGGCCGCAGGCTGCGCTTCCACCCGAACCTCCAGCGTGTCGAGGGCGTGCTCCCGCCGCACGACCAGGAGATAGTGGGGTGCGAGCTCCGGCACCTGGAGGAGGGCATGCTCGACCTGCGAGGGATACACGTTGACGCCCCGGATGATGAGCATGTCGTCGGAGCGGGCCATGATGCGCCCGATGCGCACCAGCGTCCGCCCGCAGCGGCACGGGGTCGGATCCAGCGTCGTGAGATCCCGGGTCCGATACCGGAGGAGGGGCATCGCCTGCTTGCTGAGCGTCGTGAGCACAAGCTCTCCGGTCGTGCCGGGGGGCACCGGCTCGAGGGTGTCCGGGTCGACCACTTCGGGCAAGAAGTGGTCCTCGGCGACGTGCATGCCCTGGCGCTCGGGGCACTCGACGGCGACCCCGGGCCCGGTCACCTCTGACAGCCCGTAGATGTTGAGGGCCATCAGGCGCAGTCGCGTCTCGATGGCGACGCGCATGGCCTCGGTCCACGGCTCCGCGCCGAAGAAGCCGACCCGGAGACGCAGGTCCCCCGTCGAGAGACCGGCCTCGGCGATCGCCTCCGCCAGATGGAGCGCGTACGAGGGTGTGCAGCAGAGAACCGTGCTCCCGAGGTCCTGGAGGGCGAGCAGCTGCCGGTCGGTGAAGCCGCCGGACACCGGGATGACCGCCGCGCCGAGGGACTCCGCGCCGTAGTGAAAGCCCAGCCCGCCAGTGAACAGGCCGTACCCGTAGGCGTTCTGCACGACGTCGCCCCGGTGGACGCCGCCCGCGCGGAGAGTCCGGCCCATCACCTCCGTCCAAACGTCCAGGTCGCCGCGCGTGTACGCGACGACCGTCGGCTTCCCCGTGGTGCCCGAGGACGCGTGGATCCGCACGATCTCGTCCATCGGCGCGGCGAGCAGGCCGAACGGGTAGGTGTCGCGAAAGTCGGCCTTCGTCGTGAACGGAAGCCGGCGGAGGTCGGCCAAGGCGCGGATGTCGTCCGGTCTCACGCGGGCGGCGGCGAGCCGGTCCCGGTAGAGGGGGACGGCGCCGGTGCGCGCCACCAGGGCCCGAAGGCGCTCGACCTGAAGCCGTCCCAAGTCGGCGCGCGGAAGCGTCTCGATCGGCGCCCCATCACTCACGGTTCCGTCCTCCTCCGGGGCGGCGGGCGGGGGCGGCCCCACCCCGGGGCACCGGCGAAAGCGACGAGGAGGCCACAGCCTCGCCGCGGCCCCCTCGCGTCATTGCCGGACAGGGCTCAGACGGTCTGGAAGACCGAGGTATCCACCTCGAGCTCGGCCAGACGCGCTGCCGTCGGCTGGCCGGTGTTCGCGTCCCAGCCCGCCATCTCGTAGTAGAGACGCCGGGCGGCGAGGAACTGCTCGGGATCGACGCGCTCGCCCTTGAGCGCTCCATTGCCGATGCCCTCGTGCATCCGCGCGGGGAGAACGTCGTCCGCCGGCGTGAAGCCCTCCCGGCAGTTGAAGAGCCGCGCGAGCGTGTTCGATCGCTCGCCCACCTTCATGAGCTCGTAGAGGCTCATGTTCCAGCCGGTCACGCTGTTCACGTAGGCGACGAACTGCTCGAGCGCCAGCGCGTTGAGCGGCGTCCCCACGAAGTCGCACATCCCGACCGAGTTGTAGAAGCTCCAGACCTGCTGGGTGTAGTAGTACGCTCGCACCTTGCGGGGTCCGAAGTCGAGCATCTTGACCGGCTCGATGAGCCCGAGTCCCCCGAGAGGATGACCGTCCGGGTGGAAGCCTTCGTAGAGCGGGTCGTGGGGCGCCTCCATGTGGTCCGCCCCGGTGGGCGACAGCGCGTACGCAAGCGCCAGGCTCTTCTTTCCGCGCGGGTCGTGCATGGGGAGCTCCTGCCCCTTGACGTGCATGGCGAACCGCTCGGCGCCCCGGCCCAGCCGCTCCGCTGCGCGCTTGACGCCCTCGCCCAGGAGCTCGCCGATGCGCTCCCGGCGCCCGATCAGGTGTACCAGCTGCTCCACGGCCCCGGCGCTGCCCCAGGTGAGCTCGACCCCGCCCGTGTCGGCCTTGGTGATGATGCCGTGCTCGTAGCACTCCATCGCGAAGGCGATCGCGACCCCGGTCGAGATCGAGTCGAGCACGTACTGGGCGAGCAGCTGGTTGATCTTGGCGAGCGCGTTCAGGTCGCCGACCCCGCAGAGCGAGCCCGTCGCCGCGAGCGACTCGTACTCGGGTCCCCCGAACCGCGGCGTCACGCCGAGCTCCTTCACCTCGACCTCGCGCTTGCACGCCACCATGCACGCGTAGCACGTCCCGCGGTTGACCAGGATCGTCTCCGCCATCTTCTGGCCGCTGATCGCCCTGGCGTGCTCGAAGGAGCCGTCGCGGAAGTTCCGGGTGGGGAGGATCCCGCTCGCCTCGAGGTTGAGGAGGCCGCCCGCCGTGCCCGTCTGGTGAAAGCGGTCGCGCGCGCGGTCGTAGTGATCCTTGAAGAAGGTGAGCGTCGACTTGGCGCCGGCCTTGTCCACCGGCGCGTTGACCCTCGAGCCCCGGACCGCGATCGCCTTCAGCTTCTTCGCGCCCATGACGGCGCCGAGCCCGCACCGGCCGTGAAAGTGCTTCAGCTGGTTCACGATGGCCGCGAAGCGGACGCCGCGCTCGCCCGAGACGCCGGTCTGGAGGACACGGATCCGCTTGTCCCCGAGCTCCTGCTCGAGCCCGTCCTGGACCTCGCCGGAGAGCTTGCCCCAATAGGCCCGGGCGTCGCGCACCTCGACCCGGTCGTCCTTGATCCACAGGTAGACGGGTTGGTCGGCCTGGCCGTGGATGACGACGCCGTCCCATCCGGCGGCCCGCAACTCGGGCCCCCACCAGCCGCCGGCCTCGGATTCGCCATAGCCGCCGGTCAGCGGGGACTTGGCGGCCGCCGTGTAGCGGTTGGTGCCGCTGAGGGAGAGCCCGTTGAGGACGCTGGTGACGAAGACCAGCACGTTCGCCGGCCCCAGGGGATCGACGCCGGGGGGCATGTCGCGCAGGAGGATGTGGGCGGCCAGGGCGCCGCCGCCGAGATACTTGCGCATCAGCGTCTCGGGAATCTCTTCGGTCCGCGTCTGCCTGGTCCCCAGGTCGACGTGCAGCAGCCTGCCGGTGATCGCCATGCTGGCCTCCTACTAGATGTACACGCCCTTCATCTGGGGCTCGGGATAGCGCGTGCCCGCGGCCGCGCCTACCGGCACCGCCGCCGAGATGCGCGTGACCTCCTGCGCGTCGAGCTTGACGTCGAGCGCGCCCAGGTTTTCGTCGACCCGCGCCTTCCGCCTGGTGCCCGGGATCGGGATGATGTCCGGGCCCTGGGCCAGCAGCCAGGCCAGCACGAGCTGGGCGGGCGTGCAGCCCTTGTCCCGGGCGATCTGCTCGATCTTCTGGACGAGCTCGCGGTTGCGGGCGAAGTTGGACTCCTGGAAGCGCGGGTGATCGCGCCGGCGGTCGCCTTCGGGAATATCGCTGAGGCTCTGGAAGCGACCGGTCAGGAAGCCGCGGCCCAGCGGGGAGTACGCTACGAACGTGATGCCGAGCTCCCGGCAGGTGGGCAGGGTCTCCTCGGCTTCCTTGCGATAGAGCAGCGAGTACTCCATCTGGACCGTGCTGAGCGGGTGCACGGCGTGGGCCCGGCGAATCGTGGCGGGCGCCGCCTCGGAGAGCCCGATCGCGCGCACCTTGCCCTGCTGGATCAGCCTGGCCATCGCGCCGACCGTGTCCTCGATGGGCACGCTGGGGTCGACCCGGTGCTGCGAGTAGAGGTCGATCACGTCCACGCCCAGGCGCTTGAGGCTGGCGTCGCAGGCCTGCATCACGTACTCGGGCCGCCCGTTGACCAGGTTGCGGCCACCCTCGGCCCGGACCTGGCCGAACTTGGTGGTGACGAGCACCCGGTTGCGCAGGCCCTTCAGCGCCCGACCGAACAGCTCCTCGTTGTGGCCCCAGCCGTACATGTCGGAGCTGTCCAGAAAGTTGATGCCGGCCTCGATGGCGTGACGCATGGTCTCCACGGACTCCTGGTCGTCGCCCTTGCCGTAGATGCCCGACATCGACATCAGGCCCAGGCCGAGGCGCGACGCCTCCAGTGAGCAGTGTCCCAGTGGGCGATAGTCCATGAGCTGGCCTCCTTGTGGCGTCCCGGATTCTACTACGAGAGCGCGTGCGGCCGGCCCCCGAACGGTTATCATGCAGCCATGGCCCGTCCCGCCGCCGAGCAGCGTCGCCGCCGGGGCCGGCGTCGGAGCCCGGCCCCGCTCGCCGATCCTCCCGCCAGCCCTGAAGTGATCGCGCCCGAGCCGGCCGCGCCCCCGTCGATTTCGCCCCCGCCACCCGCCCCCGAACCGTTGCTCCCCGAGCCCGAGGCCGCTCAAGCGGAGCTCGACCTCCCGCTGGCGACGCCGGAGCCGGTGTTCGCGGCGCGGGCGCTGCCGCCGCCGGCGCCGCCTCCGCTGCCGACTGCCCGCCGGGCTGTCTTCTTCGACGTCGAGAACACGAGTCGGGCCGAGCACGTCGCCCACATGATCGAGCACCTGGCCATCGACCGCGCCGGCCGA
>DASZOL010000039.1:0-13996 GCA_035550795.1 Candidatus Methylomirabilota bacterium | reverse complement strand
GCGAAACCCGTGAAGGGTCGGCTCGTGTGGCGCGAGTCGGGTGGCGTCAGGATCCTCGACGACACCTACAACGCCAATCCCGTCTCCGTTCGTGCGGCGCTCGACGCGCTCCGGGAAGCCCCGGGTGGGGGCCGCCGGTGGCTGATTCTTGGCGACATGCTGGAGCTCGGGACGCACACCGAGGCGGCTCATCGCGACGTCGGCGCCTGGGTGGCCGGGCTGCCGGTCGCCGGCCTCGCGGCCGTGGGGCCCGGGATGGCCCTGGCGGCCGAGACGGCGCGGGCGGCCGGCTGTCCCGGCGTCGCGACCTTCGCCAGCCCCGAGGGCGCCGCCGCGCACTTGCTTCCGCGCCTCGCGCGCGGTGACCGCGTGCTGGTCAAGGGCTCGCGGGGGATGCGGATGGAGCGGGCGGTCGAGGAGCTCATGGCGGGTCTCGACGCCCCTGGGGAGCCGCTGCCGTGCTGACGGCTCTCGCCGCCTTCTCCAAGTATCACATCCTGTTCAACGTCTTCCGGTACATCACGTTCCGGACGGCGATGGCCCTCGCGACGGCGCTCATCCTGTCCCTCTGCCTCGGGCCGTGGATGATCCGCAAGCTGCGCGAGCGCCAGATCGGAGAGACCATCCGAACCGACGGGCCGGAAGGCCACCGGACGAAGGCCGGCACGCCCACGATGGGCGGGCTCCTGATCTTGGGCTCGCTCGTCCTCTCCGTGCTGCTGTGGGGCAATCTTCAGAACCGCTACGTGTGGGTCGTGCTCCTGGTGACGGTCGCGCTGGGGGCGATCGGCTTCTACGACGACTGGCTCAAGCTGAGGACGCACCGCCCGCTGAAGATTCGCGAGAAGTTCCTGGCCCAGCTCCTCGTCGGGCTGGCCGTCGGGCTCTATCTCTACCGCTTCCCGGCCGACGGCGTCACCACCCAGCTGTCGGTGCCGTTCACGAAGGAATGGATCCCCGACCTCGGACCCTGGTACATCCTCTTCGCGGCCCTGATCGTCGTCGGCGCCTCCAACGCGGTGAACCTGACCGACGGGCTCGACGGGCTCGCCATGGGACCCGTCATCGTCGCGGCGCTCGCATTCGGGATCATCGCCTACGTCACCGGCAACGTCCGGCTGTCCGAGTACCTGTACATCCTGAAGGTGCGGGGGGCGGGCGAGCTGACGGTGTTCTGCGGCGCCATGATGGGGGCCGGAATCGGCTTTCTCTGGTTCAACAGCCATCCCGCCGAGGTCTTCATGGGGGACGTGGGGTCGCTCGCCCTGGGCGGCGCCATCGGCACGCTCGCCATCCTGTCGAAGGCGGAGCTTCTCCTGCCGTTCATCGGCGGACTCTTCGTGATCGAGGCGATGTCGGTGATCCTCCAGGTCGCCTCGTTTCGCCTGACGGGCCGGCGGATCTTCCGGATGGCGCCGCTGCATCACCACTTCGAGCTGATGGGGTGGGCCGAGAACAAAGTGGTGATCCGGTTCTGGATCCTCGCGGTGCTGATGGCGCTCCTGGCGCTCACGACGCTCAAGCTCAGATGACGATCATGACGCTCGATCGCACGGAGCCGACGTTCCTCAAGTCCGGGCGGGGGCGGCCCTGGCGGGCGGCGCTCGCCGGACAGCCCGTCACCGTGGTCGGCCTGGCGCGGAGCGGCGTGGCGGCGTGCCGGTTGCTCCGGGCGCTCGGGGCACGCGTGACGGGCACCGACGCCCGCGCCGCCGCGGCCCTGCCCGGGCCGGCGCGGGCGCTCGCGGCGGAGGGCGTGCGGCTCGTCCTCGGCGGGCATCCGCCCGAGGCCTTCGAGGCGGCGCGGCTGGTCATCGTGAGCCCCGGGGTGCCGGCCGATCATCCCGCGCTCGCCAGCTGCCGGGAACGTGGCCTGCCCGTCCTGGGCGAGGTGGAGCTCGCGTACCGGACGATGACCGCCGAGTTCATCGCCATCACCGGCACTAACGGGAAGACGACGACCACGGCACTGGCGGGTGCGCTCCTGTCGGAGTCGGGGCGGCCGGTGCTCGTCGGTGGCAACATCGGTCGGCCGCTCGCGTCCGAGGCGCTGACCTTCCCGGAGGATGGCTGGGTTGTCGCGGAGGTCTCGAGCTTCCAGCTTGAGACGACGGACGCCTTCCGGCCGCACGTGGCGACGGTGCTGAACGTGACGCCGGACCATCTCGACCGTCACGGGAGCCTGGTCGCTTACGCGGAGGCGAAGGCGCGGATCTTTCGTGCTCAGGGCCAAGGGGACTGGGCGGTGCTGAACGCCGACGATCCCGGCGCGGCGGCGCTCGCGTCGCGCGTCAAGGCGCGGCTGCTCTGGTTCAGCCGGCGCCAGCCGGTGCCGCAGGGAGCATGGGTCCGGGACGGCTGGGTGACGCTCCGCCTCGGCGGTGATCAGCCGGTTTGCCCCGTCTCCGAGATCTTCCTCCGAGGCGCTCATAATCTCGAGAACGTGCTCGCCGCGACGGCGTCCGTCGGCGCGCTCGGCGTGTCTCCCTCGCGGCTCCGGGCGGCCATCCGGGCGTTCCGAGCGGTGCCGCATCGGCTCGAGTGGGTCCGGGAGCGCGGCGGCGTCGCCTTCTACAACGACTCGAAGGGCACGAATGTCGACGCCACGCTGAAGGCCCTCGCCGCCTTCGACGAGCCGATCGTGCTGATCGCGGGGGGCCGCGACAAGGGCCAGCGCTTCGACGCCCTCGCCGACGCGGCGGCGGGGCGGGTCAAGGCCGCGGTCGTGATCGGCGAGGGCCGCGCGACCCTGGGCCCGGCGCTCCGTGCCGTGACCCGCGTGGAGGAGGCGGAGTCGATGGGCGAGGCGGTGCGGCGCGCGGCGGCGCTCGCCGCGCCCGGCGACGTGGTCCTCCTTTCGCCCGCGTGTGCCTCGTTCGACCTCTTCCGTGACTACGAGCACCGGGGCGCCGTGTTTGCCGAGGAGGTCCGGGCCCTCCCGGAGCCCTGAGCCATGCCGCGCAAGATGAGCCCCGACTACTGGCTGTTCTTGGTGGTGCTGGCCCTCCTGGGGCTCGGCGTGGTGATGGTCTACTCGGCGAGCGCGATCCTCGCCACGGACCGGTTCCTTGACGCGCACTTCTTCCTGAAGAAGCAGCTCTTCTGGGCCGTTCTCGGGCTCGGCGTCATGTGGGGCGTGATGAGCGTCGACTACCGCCGGTGGCGGCCTCTGGTCAGCCCGCTCCTGGCGCTGGCGCTCGTGCTCCTCGTCCTGGTGCTGGTGCCGCCATTCGGACAGTCCATCAACGGGACGCGGCGGTGGCTGCGCTGGGGGCCGATCTCGGGGCAGCCGACCGAGCTGGCCAAGCTCGTCCTCGTCGTCTACCTCGCGGACTTCCTGGCCCGCCGCCAGACGGTGATCGGGAGCCTGACCCGGGGCGTCCTTCCGCCGCTGGTCGTGACGGGCGGGGTGGCGGGGCTGGTCCTCCTGCAGCCGGACCTCGGATCCGCGGTGGCCATCGTGGGCGTGGCGCTGTGCATGATGTTCGTAGCCGGTGCCCGGCTCGTCCACCTGGGTCTGATCGGGGCCCTGGCCGTGCCCGTCGTGGTGCTGGCCGTCTTCACGGCAAGCTACCGCCTGCGGCGCATCCTCACCTTCCTCGACCCGTGGGCCGACCCGCGCGGCGCGGGGTTCCAGATCATCCAGTCCTACCTCGCCCTGGGCGGCGGCGGGTTCCTCGGCCGCGGTCTCGGAGAGTCGAAGCAGAAGCTCTTCTACCTTCCCGAGCCGCACACGGATTTCATCTTCGCGATCCTCGGCGAGGAGCTCGGGTTCGTCGGCGCGGTGGCGACGGTGATCCTCTTCGGCCTGCTGCTCTGGCGCGGGATCCGGATCGGACTCCGCGTGGCCGACCCGTTCGGCGCGCTCCTGGCGTTCGGGGTAGCGGCGCTTCTCGTCACCCAGGCGGTCGTGAATCTCGGCGTCGTCGTGGGGCTGTTCCCGACGAAGGGGCTGCCGTTGCCGTTCGTGTCGTCGGGCGGATCGTCGCTGCTCGTCGCGATGGCCGCGGTCGGCCTCCTTCTCAACGTCTCGCAGCGGGCCGAGGTCTGAGGCGATGCCGGGGACACGGGCCTTCAAGCGATACCAGCAAGTCCACTTCGTGGGCATCGGCGGCGTGGGCATGAGCGGCCTCGCCGAGGTGATCCTCACGCTCGGCTACCGGGTGACGGGCTCGGACGCGCGCCGCAGCGAGGCGGTGGAGCGGCTCGAGCGGCTTGGCGCGAAGGTCCACGTGGGTCACGCGGCCGCCAACATCGAGGGCGCCCACGTGGTCGTCTACTCGTCGGCGGTGTCCAGCGACAACCCCGAGCTCCAGGCGGCCCGCCAGCGCGGCATCCCGGTGATTCCGCGCGCGGAGATGCTCGCGGAGCTGATGCGGGTCAAGCACGGGATCGCCATTGCGGGCACCCACGGCAAGACGACGACGACATCCATGGTCGGGGCCGTGCTGGCGGAGGCGGGGTTCGATCCGACGCTCGTCGTGGGTGGGCGGGTCACCGCGCTCGGCTCGAACGCCCGGCTGGGCCAGGGCGAGTTCCTGATCGCGGAGGCCGATGAGTCAGACGGCTCGTTTCTCCGGCTCACCCCGACGATCGCCGTCGTCACGACGATCGACGCCGAGCATCTCGACTACTACCGGGACCTCGCGGCGATCCGCGAGGCGTTCCTGTCGTTCGTCGGCAAGGTGCCTTTCTACGGCGCCGCGGTGCTCTGCACGGACCAGCCGGAGATTCAGACGATCCTGCCGCGCGTGGAGAAGCGGATCATCACCTACGGCCTCAACGCGCCCGCCGACCTCCTGGCGGCGTCGGTGCGGCTCAGCGGGCTGACGGCGCGCTTCGAGGTGCTCCACAAGGGTGACTCGCTCGGCGAGCTGCGGCTCCAGGTGCCGGGGGTCCACAACGTGGCCAATGCCCTGGCGGCAGTGGCGGTCGGTCTCGACCTCGAGGTGCCGTTCCCGGCCGTGCAGCGCGCGCTCGCCGGCTTCACCGGCGTGCAGCGGCGCTTCCAGGTCAAGGGCGAGGTGGCCGGGATCCTGCTCGTGGACGACTACGGCCATCACCCGGCGGAGATCCGGGCGACTTTGGCCGCCGCTCGGCAGGGCTTCGCGCGCCGACGCGTCGTCGTCTTCCAGCCCCACCGCTACACCCGCACCTTTCACCTCCGCGACGAGTTTCTGACCGCGTTCGACGACGCCGACGTGCTGATCGTGACCGACATCTACCCGGCGGGCGAGCCGCCGATCCCCGGGGTCCACGCCCGGAGCCTGGCCGAGGGGATCGGCGTGCGCCGCGGCCGCGATGTCCGATATGTGGGAGACCGGGCCGAGGTGGTGGAGGTCCTCCTCCGAACCGTTCGGCCCGGCGACTTGGTCCTGACGCTCGGGGCGGGAGACGTCGGAGCGATCGGGGACCAGGTGCGAGAGCGCCTGGTCCAGAGCGAAACCCCGACCGGCGACCGTGCCCCGGGCGGAGAAGGAGACCGGCATGCTGGGTGAGATCCGCGGCGAGGTGCGCTTCAAGGAGCCGCTCGCGTTCCACACGTCGCTCCGCTGTGGCGGTCCGGCGGACATCTTCATCATTCCCCAGGACGTCGACGACGTTCGAAAGACGCTGATGTTCGCCGACAAGGAGAAGCTGCCCGTGGCGCTGCTGGGCAGCGGACACAACACGCTGGTGCGGGACCGCGGCTACCGCGGAATCGTCCTCAAGATCGAGGGCTGCCTGGGCCGGATGGAATTCCACGGCGAGGAGGTCACGATCGGTTGCGGGGCCGGTCTGTCGACGATGATCCGGGAGGCCGCCGCGATCGGCCTCGGGGGGATCGAGTGCCTGGTGGGGATCCCCGCGACGGTGGGCGGCGCGCTTGCCATGAACGCCGGGACCCACGACGGCGCCATCTGGGACTTCGTGTCGGCGGTCTACTTCCTGCACGCGGACGGGACCATCGGCGAGCTCAAGCCGGCGCCGGGGTTCACCTACCGCACCTTCGCGCTTCCGACCGGGGCGATCCTCCTGGGAGTGCGGATCCAGCTCCACCGGAAACCGCAGAAGGAGATCCTCGCCGAGATTCGCGCGCGCCTCAAGCACAAGAAGGCCACGCAGCCGCTCGCGCTGGCGGCGGTCGGCTGCGTGTGGAAGAACCCCGACTACGATCACGCCGCGCGGCTGCTCGAGAAGGCCGGCCTGCGGGGCAAGCGGGTGGGTGGCGCCGAGATCTCCGCGAAGCACGCAAACTTCATCCTCAATCGTGGCGGAGCCACCGCGCAGGACGTCCTGAACCTTCTCGAGCTGGCCTTCGACCGTGTGCACAGCCAGACGGGGATCCGGTTGACCACAGAGCTCCGGATCCTCGGCGAGTGAACCGCGTGGCACCATTCCAGGGAGGCGCCCAGAGGCCGTGAGCCCACGGGCCAAACGCCGTCCGATCAATTCGGCCACCTCGCGCGGCCTGTCGGGACCTCGTGCCCGCCCCGTGCGGCCGGACGACGTGGCGTCCCGGTCGCGCCTCATCGCCAACCAGCGCCACCGCACCAGGCTCACGACCCAATCCCTCCGCGCGCTCGCCCGGGGGCTCGCCCTCGGGCTCGTCCTGGCGGCGCTGGGCGTGGCCGCCTTGGTGGCGTGGGACTGGGTGCGGCGGACACCCCTCCTCGCCGCGCACACCGTCGCGGTCTCGGGGGTGCACCGGCTCGACGAGGCGGCCGTGCGCGCGGCGGCGGACATCGAGCCCGGGACGAACCTGTTCGCCGTCGACGTGGCGGCCGTCGAGGCGCGTGTGGCCAGCCTGGCGGGTGTTCGGCGCGCTCACGTCGTGCGTCACGTGCCGGGGCGGGTGACCCTGCTGGTCGAGGAACGGGAACCCTACGCGCTCGTCAACGCGGGTGGGCTCCACTGGGTGGACGCGGAAGGCTATCTCGTCAGCGCCGACGCCCGGCCGGGGGCGACCGGCCTGCCGATCCTGACCGGCGTCGGCGCGCTCGTTCCAGGGGCAGCCCCGCCGTCGGAGAATCTCCGCGCCGGCCTTGCGCTGCTCCACGTGCTGCAGCGCACGTCCGGACGCCTGGCTGCCCGCGTCTCCGAGGTGGACCTCGCGCGCGCGCAGGGCCCGGTGCTCTACCTCGTGGATGGAATCGAGGTCAGGCTCGGATGGGACGCCTGGAGCGACCGGCTGGCTCGGCTGGACGGCGTGCTCGGGGAGCTTGACGCGCGTGGCGAGCAGGTAGCCTCGCTCGATCTCCGCTTCCGGGATCAGGTTGTGCTGACGCCTCGTACCCCGGCGCCGGTTTCCAGCCCGGCCCGGGCGGCGGCGCCCGCCGCGGGCCGGCGCCGACCTGCGGGGGATCCCGCCACACTCGTGACGCCGGCCTCGGCTGGCCTGGAGCGACGCTGACGGTGCGCAGGACACAGGGCATCATTACGGGGCTCGACGTGGGGACGACGAAGGTATGTGCCGTGATCGGCGAGGTGACACCGACCGGGGTCGACGTGATCGGAATCGGTCAGTACCCTTCGCGGGGACTCCGCAAGGGCGTCGTGGCCAACGTTGAGTCGACGGTCGAGGCGGTGAAGCACGCCATCTCGGAGGCGGAGCGGATGGCCGGCGTGGAAGTCGACGCCGTCTACGTCTCGATCGGCGGAGGGCACGTCCGGGGGTTCAACAGCCAGGGCGTGGTGGCGGTTCAGGGTCGCACCCGTGAGGTCACCGCCGTCGACGTCGCCCGGGCGGTCGACGCCGCCCGGGCGCTGAACCTGCCGCCTGACCGTGAGATCCTCCACGCGCTGACCCAGGGTTTCACGGTCGACGACCAGGACGGCATCCGGGAGCCGATCGGGATGCTCGGGAGTCGCCTGGGGGTGTCGGTGCACCTGGTGTCCGGTGCGGCCACCGCGGTCCAGAACGTCGTCCGCAGTGTCAACCGCGCCGGTCTGACGGTGGAAGACGTCGTGCTGCAGCCGCTCGCGTCGGGCGAGTCGGTGCTCACGCCCGACGAGCGCGAGCTGGGCGTCCTCCTGATCGACGTGGGCGGCGGGACCGCGGATGTCGCCCTGTTCCGGGACGGGGCCGTGTGGCACACGGCCGTGATTCCCCTCGGGGGCGACCACATCACGAACGACATCGCCGTCGGACTCAGGACGCCGCCGCCGTCCGCGGAGGAGCTCAAGAAGCTCTACGGCTGCGCCCAGGCCAGCCTCGTCCTCGAGGACGAGACGATCGAGGTTCCGTCGATTGGCGGCCGGAAGCCCAGGGTTCTGTCGCGTCAGACCCTGGCCCGCATCGTCCAGGCCCGCGTCGAGGAGATCCTGACGCTCGTTGCCCGGGGTGTGAGCCAGGCCGGACTCGACGACGCGGCCACGGCCGGGGCCGTGGTGACCGGGGGCGCGACAATCATGGAGGGCGTTCCGGAGCTGGCGGAGACGATCCTCGACCTGCCGGTCCGGCGCGGCATCCCCAAGTGGGTCGGCGGCTTGTACGAGCAAGTGGAGAGCCCCGCGTGCGCGGCTGCCGTCGGGCTGGTGCTCACCGGTGCCCGCCGCGACCGCCTGGCGACCACCTCGGCCCGGCTCCCCGGTCTGGGCGAAGGCTGGACCGGAGTGGGTCGGACGGCGCGCCGCGTTCGCGAGTGGCTCCGGGAGATCTTCTGATGGCGCGAGGGCGCCGGAAGCGCAAGCACACGAATGAGCCGGTTGGCGCAGAACGCCGGCCGAAGGAAGGGGAGGAGACGATGCGGGAGGAGCTTATCTTCCGGCTCGAGGAGGAGGACCGGGAGCTCGCAGCGAAGATCCGGGTAGTCGGTCTGGGCGGCGGCGGATCGAACGCCGTGAACCGGATGATCAGCTCGCGCTTCACGGGCGTGACGTTCGCGGTGGCCAACACGGACGCCCAGGCGCTCCGCGCTTCCCCGGCCCCGATCAGGATCCAGCTCGGCACGAAGCTCACTGGCGGGCTGGGCGCCGGCTCCGACCCGGAGGTCGGCCGCCGCGCCGCGGGCGAGGATCGGGAGGTCCTGCACCAGACGCTCGCCGGCGCCGACATGGTGTTCATCACGGCGGGGATGGGCGGGGGGACCGGTACGGGGGCGGCGCCGGTCGTGGCGGCGATCGCCAAGGAGCTGGGCGCGCTGACCGTGGCGGTCGTCACGAAGCCGTTCCAGTTCGAGGGGCCCCGGCGCATGCGACAGGCGGACGCCGGCATCCAAGAGCTGCGGGGGATCGTCGACACGCTGCTGACGATTCCCAACCAGCGGCTGCTGACGGTCGTCGAGAAGGGCACGTCCCTCCAGGACGCCTTCAAGGTGGCCGACTCGGTCCTGCAGCAGGCGGTCCAGGGCATCTCCGACCTGATCCTGGTTCCGGGTCTGATCAACCTCGACTTCGCCGACGTGCGCACGATCATGTCCGGGATGGGCATGGCGCTCATGGGCACCGGCATCGGCCGCGGGGAGCATCGGGCCGTCGACGCCGCGCAGAAGGCGATCGCGAGCCCGCTGCTGGAGGAGACATCGATCCAGGGCGCGCGAGGGGTCCTGATCAACATCACCGGCGGCTCGGACCTCACGCTCCACGAGGTGAACGAGGCCGCCAGCACGGTAGCGGATGCGGCGGAGGGCGACGCCAACATCATCGTCGGCGCAGTGGTGGACGAGAGCCTGGGGGACGAGATCCGCGTCACGGTCATCGCCACGGGGTTCGACGACGCCCGCAGCGCCGTGCAGCCCCTCGCGTCGGCGGCCGGGGCAGGGGCGGGCGCGACCTCGGGCGCCCGACCGGTCGACCTGAAGGCGTACCGCGGGGGCGAGCGGCCGTCGCCGTGGCGCCGGCCGCGGGCGGACGGAGTGCGTGCGGACGGTCTCGACGCGATGGCGGACGATCTGGACATCCCCGCGTTCCTCCGGCGACAGGCTGACTGACTCTGGAGCCGCCCGGGACTCTCTGCCGGCCGGCCGGGATCGGCGGATGGTGACCTGGCACGGGGAGCCGCGGACGCATGCCGTGCTGCCTGCCCTCGCCGCGGTCGGCGTGCGGCACGTGTTCACGACGCGCCACCAGGGAAGCTTCGACGCCGTCTCGGCGCCCGCCGGCCCGTTCGGGAATGACCGGCGGTGGCCGGCGCTTTCCGCGGTGGGCCTCGAATCGAGGAGCGTCAGGTACGTGCGGCAGGTCCATGGCAATGCATGCCTGGACGCGGACGGGACGGATGCGGGAGGGCTGATCGGCACGGGGGACGCCCTGTTCACCCGGCAGCGTGCGCGGCCGCTCGCGATCTTCACGGCCGACTGCGTGCCCTTGATCGTCGTGGACCCGGAGCGGCCGGCGCTCGGGATGGCGCACGCGGGTTGGCGGGGCACCGTGTGCGGGATCGCGGGCCGGCTCGTCGAGGCGCTGATCGAGCGGGCCGGGGCCCGCGCGGACCGGCTCAGGGCCGCCATCGGACCGTCTATCGGCCCATGCTGCTACGAGGTCGACGAGCCCGTGGTGGGCCCCCTCCGGGCGGCATTCCCTTCGGCATCGGAACGCTGGCTGCGCCCGGCTGCGCCGGCCCGCCACGGTCATTGGTGGCTCGACCTGTGGGCGGCCAATGCCGACCAGCTCGCCGCGGCCGGCGTGCCGCCGGACGCGATCGCGAACCCTCGGCTCTGCACCGGCTGCCGGCGGGACCTGTTCTTCTCGTACCGGAAGGAGGGGCTCGCCGGCCGCCTCGCGACCATCGCGGCGGTCGACTAGCCGTCGCCCCGCGAGGCACGCGTGGCATCGGGCCGGCGAACCCGCTACAATACCGGCGGTCATGAACGGAACGGATGTGCGCGCCAACCTCGCGGCCGTGCGGGAGCGGATTGCCGACGCGGCTCGCCGGGCCGGCCGTCGCGAGGAGACCGTGCTCCTGGTGGCGGTGTCCAAGACCGTCGACATCGACCGCGTGCGGGCAGCCATCGAGGCTGGAGTGCCGACCCTCGGCGAGAATCGGGTGCAGGAGGCGCGTGAGAAGATCGCCGCCCTGGGGCGGTCGACGCCGTGGCATCTGATCGGCCACCTCCAGACCAACAAGGTCAGGGACGCCCTCGACTGCTTCGACCTGATTCAGTCGGTCGATCGGCTGCCGCTCGCGGAGGCGCTCTCGCGACGCGCCGCCGGGGCCGGACGCCGGACCGACGTGCTGGTCCAGGTCAATGTGGGCGACGAGCCCCAGAAGGGTGGCGTCCTGGCCGAGGACCTGCGGCCGACCCTGGAGGCCATGGCCGCGCTCCCCGGGCTTCGGTTGCGCGGGCTCATGACGATCCCGCCGATGCCCCGCGACCCCGAGGACTCCCGGCCGCACTACCGGGAGATGCGCAAGCTCCTCGAGTCGGCCCGAGGCTGGGGGGTTGGCGCCGAGTTCACGGAGCTCTCCATGGGCATGAGCGGTGACTTCGAGGTCGGCATCGAGGAGGGGGCGACCATCGTACGGGTCGGGACGGCGATCTTCGGGCCCCGGGGAGGCCGACCGTGAACGCCCAGCGCCCTAGCGGCGCGCCTGGTCAAGAGGACTGACCGTGTCCATCCGGGACAAGCGCGTGGGGTTCGTCGGCGGCGGCAACATGGGCGAGGCTCTCGTCCGGGGCCTCACGAAGACCGGGGTCATGCCGGTCGGCCACCTGCTGATGGCCGACGTCCGGGCGGACCGGCTCGAGGAGCTGAAGCGCCTCTACGGCGTCGTCACCGTCCCGGACAACGTGACGCTGGTCCGACGGGCCGACGTCGTGATCCTGGCCATCAAGCCGCAGATCCTCGGGGCCGTGCTGGACGAGATCGCCCCTGCCACTCCCGGGAAGCTCCTGATCTCGGTCGCGGCCGGCGTCTCCACTGGAGAGATCCGGCGTCACCTGCCTCCGGGCACGCGGATGATCCGGGTGATGCCGAACACGCCCGCCCTGGTGCTCGAGGGGGCCACCGCCATCGCCCACGCCGCCGGGTTGGCGGACGGCGACCTGGACACGGCCCGCCAGATCTTCGAGGCGGTCGGACGAGTGGTCGTCCTGGACGAAGAGATGATGGACGCTGTCACCGGGCTGTCCGGCTCCGGTCCGGCGTACATCGCGCTCATCGTCGAGTCCCTCGCCGACGGTGGCGTCAGGGTCGGCCTGGACCGGAAGACGGCCATGGTCCTGGCCATGCAGACGGTGCTGGGCTCGGCGCGATTGTTGATCGATACCGGGATGCACCCCGGCCAGCTCAAGGACATGGTCAGCTCGCCCGGCGGGACGACGATCGCCGGCATCCACACGCTGGAGACCGGCGGGCTCCGGCGCACGCTGATCGACGCCGTCGAGCGCGCGACCCAGCGGTCCCGTGAGCTCGGCCAGGGGCGATAAGCGCCGCCATGTACGTGCTCGGTAATCTGCTGCTCGCGCTCGCGAAGCTCGTCGACTACGTGTTGTGGGCGTATCTGTGGATCATCATCATCCGGGCGTTTCTGTCCTGGGTGAACCCGGACCCCTGGAACCCGATCGTCCGATTCCTGCACCAGGTGACCGAGCCCGTCCTGCGACCGATTCGGCGCCGCCTTCCCTACAGCGCGATCGATTTCTCGCCGCTCATCGCCATCCTCGGCATCTACTTCCTTCAATGGTTCTTGGTCCCGGTCCTCGTCAGGACCGCATACCGGCTCGGGTGAGACGGAGGCTCAGGAGGAACTCTGATGCGAATGACCGCGACGGACATCCGCCAGCAGCAGTTCGCCGTGCGGCTCTTCCGGGGCTTCGACCCACAGGAGGTCGACGCGTTCCTCGAGGAGATGGCCGACGACGTCGATGAGCTGTCCCGGGAGAACGCGCTTCTCAAGGAGCAGTTGATCGCGGTCGAGGAGAAGTCCCGTGGCGTCGAGGGGCGGGAGAAGACTCTTCAGGAGACGCTGGTGACGACGCAGAAGATCGCCGAGGAGTTCAAGGAGAACGCGCGGCGCGAGGCGGAGCTGGTCCTCCGTGAGGCTCACCTCCGCGCGGAGAAGTTCATGCAGGACGCCCGGGAGGAGCATGCGAAGCTCACCTCCGAGATCAGCAGCCTCCGGCGGCTCCGGCGGCAGCTCGCCGAGGAGATCATGAGCACGCTGGCCACGCACAAGCGTCTGGCCGAGCAGGCGCTGGCGGAGGGCGATGTCGCCTCCTGAGACCCGGCTGACCGTCGAGGTCCGCCCTCGCGCCGGGCGGGACGCGATCGACGGGTGGCGGGGTGCCGTCCTGCGCGTGCGGGTGGCGGCTCCGCCCGCCGATGGTGCCGCCAACGAGGCCGTTCGGGCTCTCCTGGCCGAGCGCCTCGGCTGCGCCTGCTCGCGCGTCGAGATCCTTCGCGGGCACGCCGCTCGAACCAAGGTCGTCGGGATCGCGGGCCTCGATCGCGCCGAGACCCTGTCCCGGCTCGGACGGGCGGAGAGCTCCCCGACCCGCGCCGGCGCGCGCTCCGCCTAGTGGGCGCGCCGCCTCTCACCTTCTCTCCCATCAGCTGGCAGCACGACCGGCTCGTGCTGCTGGATCAGCGACGGCTGCCCGGGGAAGAGGTGTACCTCGAGTGCCGGGCATGGCCCGAGGTCGCGGACGCCATCCGGACGCTGGCTGTCCGTGGCGCGCCGGCCATCGGCGTGGCGGCGGCGTTCGGCGTCGCCCTCGCGGGGCTCGCGAGCCCGGCTCGCGATACGGACACCCTCCTCGGAGACCTGGAGACCGCGATCACCGGCCTGGCCGCAACCCGCCCGACCGCGGTGAACCTCTTCTGGGCGCTCGATCGGATGCGCCGCCACGCGCGGGAGGGTCGGAGCCTCCCGGTGAACGGGCTGCGAGCGAGCCTCGTGAGCGAGGCGGAGGCCATCCTCGAGGAGGACGTGGCGGCGAACCGCCGACTCGGGGCGCTCGGAGCCGAGCTCGTCCCGGCGCGCGCGCGGATCCTGACCCACTGCAACGCTGGCGGTCTGGCGACGGCCGGTTACGGGACGGCGCTCGGCATCGTGCGCGGCGCCGTCGAGGCC
>DASZOL010000038.1:0-16443 GCA_035550795.1 Candidatus Methylomirabilota bacterium | reverse complement strand
GCGGCGAGCCGGGCCTGCGTCGACTTCTCGATGGCCGAGCTGCTGCGGGGCGGGGTGACGACCGTGCTCGAGATCGGCCAGCTGGGCGATCACGTCGTCGAGCGCGCGGGCCACGTTGGCCTCCGCGTCTACTTCGGGCCCTCGTTCCGCTCGGGCCGCTGGCTCACCAGGGATGGCCGGCGCGTTCACTGGGAATGGGACGAGGCGCGGGGCCGCGAAGGGCTCGCGCGGGCGGTCGCGTTCCAGGAGCGCCACGACGGCGCCCACGGCGGGCTGGTCCGCGTCTGCTTCGCCCCGGCCCAGGTCGACACGTGCACGCCCGAGCTCCTGCGCGCGGCCCGACGCGCCGCCGACGAGCGCGGCTGCCCGATCACAATCCACGCGTCCCAGTCCGTCATCGAGTTCAACGAGATGCTCGCCCGCCACGGCAAGACGCCGGTCGCCTGGCTCGAGGAGCTCGGCTTCCTCGGGCCGCGCACGGTTCTCGGGCACGCGATCATCGTCGGGGGCTCGTCGTGGACCAACCATCCCGCGGGCGACCTCTCGATCATGGGCGACGCCGGCTGCTCGGTGGCCCACGCCGTCTGGGTGTTCGCCCGCCGCGGCGTCGCGATGGAGTCGTTCGCGCGCTACCGCGAGGCGGGGATCAACATGTCGCTCGGCACCGACACCAACCCCCAGAGCGTCATCGAGGCGATGCGCTGGGCGGCCGTGCTCTCCAAGACGGTGGAGCGGAACACCCAGGCGACCACGGCGGCCCACGTCTTCGACGCGGCCACCCTCGGCGGGGCCCGGGCTCTCGGCCGCGACGACCTGGGGCGGATCGCGCCCGGCGCCAAGGCCGACTTGGTGCTCTGGAAGGGCCGGTCGTGGGGCATGACGCCCCTCCGCGACCCGGTGAGGAACCTCGTCTACAACGCGACCGCGGAGGACGTCGAGCGCGTCTACGTCAACGGCCGGCTGGTCGTCGACGCGGGGCGCGTCCTGGCGGCCGACGAGCGGGCCATCCTGGACGCGCTCCAGGCGGGGGGCGAGCGCATGTGGCCCCGGATGCAGGAGTTCGACTGGGCCCGCCGCGAGGCCGACGAGCTCGCGCCCCAGACCTACCCCGAGTGGCGTTAGCTAGGTCCGGCCCACCCCGCGGTAGAGGCGCACCGGCAGCATGATGAGAGCGCCCAGCGCCGTGAAGCCGGCGGCGAGGGAGAAGGCCGCGCCGTAGCCGTACCGCTGGACGAGCCACCCGGCGACGATCGGCGCCGGGAGCACGATCACCTGCGTCATGAGCGTGGCCAGCCCCGTGGCCGACGCCTGGAGACGTGGCCCCGCCACGTCGAGCTCCGCCGCGGTGGTGATGTTCACGAGCGTGTAGAAGAACGTCCCGATCGCCACGACGAGGAGACCGAGCGGCCAGCCGGGCGCCGCCTTCCCGAGCAGCAGGTAGAAGACGGTCAGGAGCAGGAACGACGGCACGAGCACGGCCTTGCGGCCCATACGGTCCGACAGCACGCCCAGGACCGGCTGGGACACCGTGCCCATCCCGTGCAGGAGGGCCCAGTAGACACCGAGCTCGAAGGCGTCGCGGCCGAGGCCGAGCTGGATGTAGAGCGGGAAGAAGGTCACGATGACCTGGCGGGCCATGTTCATGAGGCCTTCCGCGAAGGCCACCGCCAGGAAGGCCGGGTTCACGAGGACCGCCCGCACGTCGCGCGCGAGGGTCTGCCTCGACGGCCGCGCCGCCGGCTCCTTGAACTGCCGCGCCAGGCCGAGCCACACCAGCAAGGCCGCCAGGAGCGCCGGCAGCAGCTGGGCGCGGAGAAAGTCGTGCCAGACCAGCGTCACCAGCAGCGCCCCGATCGCGAGCGGCGTGAGCGTGTCGGACACGGTGGCGCCCATCCCGTGGATCGAGAGTGCCGTGGCCCGGCGCTCGGGGAAGCGCAGCGACAGCGCGCCCATGGCCGGCGGATGCCAGGCGGCCGTGCCAAGTCCAATCAGGGCGGCGCCGACGAGCGCGCCCGTGAGACCGGCGGCGGCCCCGAAGCAGAAGTACCCGAGGCCCATGTAGAGGAGGGCGGAGGCGAGAATGGCGGCCCGCCACCGCGCGAAGGAGTCGGCGAGCAGGCCGACGGGCAGGTTCATCGTGCCCGAGGTGAGCTGCCGCGCCGACTGGAGGTAGCCGACCTGGACCTCCGTGAGCCCGAGGCCCTGGGTGACCGACGGGAGAACGACGGCGAACATCTGCTGGTACCAGTGGATGATGGCGTGCCCGCCCGTCACGAGCCACAGGAACACGAGGCGTTCCCGTCCCATGCCCCTCAGCGGGGCGAGGATCGCGCGCACGCGGGCGTCCCGTCAGTCCGGGGGGGCAGGCGCCCCGGCCTGGATCGCTTCCTGCCGGAGCGCGTGGTCGGCGAGAACGAGGGCGGCCATCGCCTCCACCATGGGCACGGCGCGAGGGAGGACGCACGGGTCGTGACGGCCCCTGGCCTGGAGCACCGTCTCCTCGTGGCGGACGTCGACGGTCTGCTGGGGAGACATGATCGTCGCGGTGGGCTTGAAGGCGACGCCGAAGTAGACGGTCTCACCGTTCGAGATCCCGCCCTGGACGCCGCCGCTCCGGTTCGTGCGGGTGCGCACGCGCGCCCCGTCCATGTAGAACTCGTCGTTGTGCTCCCGGCCCGTGAGCTCGGTCCCCGCAAAGCCCGAGCCGATCTCGAACCCCTTACTGGCGGGCAGGCTCAGCATCGCCTTGGCGAGGTCCGCCTCCAGGCGGTCGAAGACCGGCTCGCCCCAGCCGGCGGAGCACCCGCGCGCGGCGCACACCACGAGGCCGCCGAGCGAGTTGCCGTCCCTCCGGGCGGCCTCGACGGCCGCGATCATCCGCTCCGCGACGGCCGGATCGGGGCAGCGGATCGGCGTGCGGTCGACGTCGTCGCGGGTCACCCGCTCGACGTCGCACTCGGCGGCGATGCGGCCGACCCTGCCCACCCAGGCCACGACCTCGACCCCCCAGCGGACGCGCAAGAGCTTCCGCGCGATCGCGCCGGCAGCGACGCGGGCCGCCGTCTCCCGCGCGCTCGTCCGCCCCCCGCCTCGCCAGTCCCGGACGCCGTACTTCGCATCGTAGGTGTAGTCGGCGTGACTCGGCCGGTACTTCTCCTGCATCTGCCGGTAGTCGCCGGGCCGCATGTCCTCGTTCTGGATATCGAGCGCGATGGGCGTACCGAGCGTCAGCCCGTCGAACACGCCGCTCAGGATCCGGACGGTGTCGGATTCCTTCCGCTGGGTGGTGAGGAGGCTCTGGCCGGGGCGCCGCCGGTCAAGGTCCGGCTGGAGGTCGGCCTCGCTGAGCGGCAGCCGCGGCGGACAGCCGTCCACCACCCCGCCGGTGGCCGGGCCGTGGGACTCGCCCCACGTGGTGACGCGGAAGAGGTGCCCGAAAGTGTTGCCCATGGCCCACGTGCGCCGGGGAGCCTAGACCTCGACGTTCTCCTCCTCGATCCGCTTCCGCACCGTCATGTTGAACCGTCCCTCGTAGATCGGCCGGCCGCCCGTGGTCGGGCCCTGGTACTGGACGAAGAGCATGACGCCGCCGGTGTCCGTGTGGAGCGGGTCTTCGAAGTGGGGGTCCGGGTAGAAGAGCATCGTCCCCGGGCCATAGGTCCGATCCCCGATCCGGAACTCCCCCTCCACGATGTACCAGACCTGCGCGAACTCGTGCTTGTGGAACGGGTGGTGCGAGCCCGGCTCGTACCGCACCAGGCCCGCGTTGGGCTGAGTCGGCCGCTCGGCGGTCGGGTGGACCAGCATCTTGCTCCACTGCCCCGGCCATCGGAGCAGCTCCCACGGCCGCTCGTCTACGTGCACGGCCGTGGCCGGCTCGTGTCGCCCGCCCTGCGCCTGCTCCGCCATCGTTCCGCTCCTTTCGCCCGCCGTCGGGCGTCGAGCCAGGATAGCACTCCCCTCACGCCTGCGGAGCGACTTCCGGCTGCTCAGGCTTCCGGATGCGTCGTGATGAACCGCGCCGCGCGCGCAGAATCGACGCCGGGCGCGCGCACCTCGACCCCGGCGGCCTCTTCCTGGAGCCGGAAGACAACGTTGTTGTCGAGGCCGCCCCACCCGCGGTTCATCGCCTCGATGGCGATCTGCTCGGCGAGATTGGTCATGGGCAGCGGGACGTCGAACTCCCGGGCGAGCTCGGTCGCGAGTCCGATGTCCTTTCGGGCGAGCGCCAGCGCGAACATCGGCGGATCGTACTCGCCGCGGAACACCGTCTTCGGCATTCCCTCGTGGAGGTAGTGCATGCGCCCGAGCGCGCCCCGCCGGAGGCCCTCCCACACCGCCTCGGCGTCCACGCCTGCCTTGACCCCGAGGGTCAGCGCCTCGGCGACGGCCTGCCGCACGCTGTGGCCCACCATGTTGTGGACGAGCTTGCAGACCGAGCCCGCGCCGATGGCGCCGGCGTAGAACACCTTGTCCCCGATGGCGTCGAGCACAGGCTTGACACGCTCGTAGACGGTCCGGTCGCCGCCGACCATGACCGCGAGGTTGCGCGTCGCGGCCCCGGTCTTGCCCCCGCTCACCGGCGCGTCGAGGACGTAGAGGCCCTTCTCACGGAACCGGGGCTCGATCCGGCGGATCAGGGTCGGCCGGCTCGTGGTCGTGTCGACCCACACGCATCCCTTCCGCATGCCCTCCAGGAGCTCGGTCGCCACGGCCTCGACCTCGGAGGGTCCCGGCAGCGACGTGAGGGTCACGTCAGCGAGCCGGGCGACCTCGGCCACAGACGCCGCCGGCCGTGCCCCGCGCGCGACGAGGTCCCGCGTGGCCTCCGGTCTGAGATCGTGGACCACGAGCGGGTACCCCGCCTTGATGAGGTTCCCAGCCATGCCGCTGCCCATGTTGCCGAGGCCGATCAACCCGACGGTGTCCACGCTGCCTCCTGTGGTGGTGGTCGCGGCCGGACGACGCGCGAAGCCACTCCAGGATACCCGGGCAGCCCGTGGGCCGCGACCGGTCGGCGAGTCGAGGGCTAGGCCCCCGGCCTCGCGGGGTCGAGGATGACGTCCACGGGCTCGACCCCGACCACCTTCACGCGAAGCCGCCAGGGTGGCGGCCCGGCCTCGTCCCGCCGGAAGACGGCCAGGGTCGTCCCCCGCGGATACGAGCCCCCGACCGGGATGCCGATCCCCGTCCCGACCGAGTAGCCGCCCCTGCTGCCCCAGCTCCCCGCGCCGACCCCCAGCCCGATCGAGAGACCGCCCGAGGGCCCGGCGCCGCCCGACGGCACGAGCGCGGCGGGGGCGACCTCGGTCGACCCGTCAAGGACGAGCACCGCCCGCTCCACGCGGTAGCCCTCGGTGTCGATCTCGACCTGGAGCCGATCGTCGGTCAGCCGGACGGCCGCCGAGATCGTGGCGCCGAAGGGCTGTCGCTCGGGCCGAAAGGGGAGCGGCCCGGCGCATCCGGCGAGCGTGACGGCGACCGTCAGCGCCGCGGCCGGCGCCAGCTTGCCGGACCAGCGGCCGGGAGCAAGACGCGGCATCCCGGTGCGCGGCCTCAGGCGGGCTCCGCGATCTCGACGAGGTTGCCGTCGGGATCGCGCACGTACACGGAGCGGATCGGCCCCGTGGCGCCCGTGCGCGGCACAGGACCCGCCTCGATCGGGGTCCCCGCCGCTTCCAGGCGCCGGACCACCGCGTCGAGCGGCTCCTTCGCCAGGAAGCAGAGGTCGAGCGCGCCGGGGGTCGGCTGCGCCGCCTTCGGCTCGAACTCCTTGCCGGCGTCGTGCAGGTTGATCTTCTGGTCGCCGAACCGGAAGGCGATGCGGTCGTGGCCGAATGTCTCCAGCTGCATCCCGAGGACGCGGGTGTAGAAGTCGACGCACCGGTCGCGATGGCGGGTCGTCAGGACCAAGTGGTCGAGGCGGGCGATCACCGCAGGCACCTCAGGCGGGCACCGAGCCGGCTCACGCGGGCCGGAGCGTGTAGGTCCAGCACTCGCCTTCGAGCACGACGGTCCCGTCCTGGTTCGTGATCGTCGCCCGGAGCTGGCACACGGGCTTGTCCGGCTTGACGACCAGCACTTCGACCTCGGCGGTGAGCGTGTCGCCGAGGTACGTCGGCGCGAGGTACCGGAGCGCCTGGCTCATGAAGACCGTGCCGGGGCCCGGGAGGTCCATCGCCACCAGCGCATTGAGCATCCCGGCCGTGATCCCGCCCTGGGCCACGAGCCGGCCGAACCGCGTGCGGGCAGCGAAGGCGGGGTCGAAGTGCAGCGGGTTCCGGTCCCCGGTGATCTCCGCGTAGAGCTCCACGTCGCGAGCCGTGACGGTCCGGGTGCGCCGGGCCCGCTGCCCGACGGTGATCCCCAGGGGGTTCATGGTCAGAACGGGGGGAACGCGCCGTCGGGGTCAAAGAGCATCTCCGCCGGCTCGCCGAGTGTCGTGAGGTCGTCGCGCCCGGCCACCTCGCCGGCGAGCGCCTCGGACACCTCCACCTCGGTGAGCCGTAGCGTGTTTTGGACGCGCACGACCCGCGCCTCCTCCACCCGGCCGAGCCCGAGGCAGGAGAGCGCCACCGCAACCGCGTCCCGGGCGCTGTCGAGGACCGCCGGCAGCTTGGGGCCGCCGGGTGAGCACGCCGTGAGCGCGTTCACGTAGGTCGGCTCCCAGTCGATCTTGTCCGCGAGCCGGCGCGTCGTGAAATCTGCCAGGCCGATCCCGTTGGCGTTGCCGTGAGTCGTGTCCGTCGTATCGCACGCGACGATGAAGGTGATCCGGGGGGTTGCGAACGGCCGCTCGAACCACGTCGCGTGGCGGCCGATGACGTTCGTGTCCATGCCCGTGCCGGAGATCTCCTTCCCGATCTCGTCCACGATGAGGAGATCGAGATCCTCGAAGGGGAGCTTCGCCATCCATGCGCGCGCCTTCTGCAGGAGCTCCCGCTCCCCCGCCTCGAGCTCGCCCGGCAGGAACGCCTGGACGAGCGCGGTCTCGTCGTACCCGTTCTCGACGACGCCGAGCCCGAAGGCGATCCGGCCGCTCCGGAGCATTCCCGCCCCGAGCCCCGCGATCATCCGCTCGTAGCCCAGCCGGATGTTCGCCCGGTGGGCCTGCACGGCCCCGCGGTGCTTGCCGGTGCCGATCGTCATCATCTTCAGGAGGCCGGAGCCGATGTCCCCCGTGAAGCCGGTGTGAGGCTTGACCCGGTTGATCACGCCGATCCAGTCCGCCTCCGCCGCGTAGCGGTCGAGCCAGATTGGCAGTCCGAGCGCCTCGCCGACCTGGACCACGTCCATCGTCGCGCGGACCGGGCACCCCATCGCCGCCTCGGTTACGCCGTACCGCTCGAGGACGGCGCGCTGCCCCTCCGTCGTCCCGCCGCCGTGGCTCCCCATCGCGGGAATGATGAAGGGGAGGGCGCCCAGCGCCTTCACGTGCTCCACCGTTGCGCGGACGATCGCGTCGATGTTGACGATGCCGCGGCTCCCGACCGTCAGGGCGACCGCCTGGCCGGCCTTGATGGGCAGCGTGAGCCGGCCGAGCGCCGCGCGCACGGCGCCGGGCACGCTCTCGACCGCCGGCCCCCGGAAGGCCTGCTTCACCCGCATCATCCGGGGGAAGCGCGACGCGCGCGGAATGCCGGTGAGCTTCATCGCGCCTTGACCTCGATCTCCACGAAGACGACCTCGTGGCGGTTCGGATTGAGGACGTCGTGCTCGGCGCCGGCGGCCCGGAAGTACGCCTGGCCGGGCACGATGTCGCTCGACACCTCCTCCGCCGCGGTCCGGATGCGCAGCGGCCCGGCGGTCATCGGGACGATGACGTAATCGTGCTCGTGGCGGTGCCAGCCGGTCGCCGTCCCCGGCGCGAACCGCCACTCGGTCACCCGCACCCGCTCGTTGTCGACCTGGACCGTCGCCCGGGCGCTCCCGCTCATCCCGTCGCTCCCCTGCCCGCCATCATGGCGACAGACGCGCGCGCGACACGCCCGCGTCCATGTCCCAGTCCCGGCATCCGACGTAGGCGCCCTCGCGGCTGAAATGGAACATGTGCTCCGCGAACGTCATGCGCCGGCAGCGCGCGGCGGCGTAGTGGAACTGGAGCGCACGCCGCCGGTCCGCGCTCCGGTTGGGCGGCGTCCCGTGGTGCAGCAGCGCCGAGAAGAAGAGGGCGCCGCCGGGACGGAGCGGCACCACCGCCGCCCGGTCCGCGCGCGACGCCTGGTCTGCCAGCTGGCAGTCGCGCACGTGGTAGTGGGCGGCCGGCCCGCCCCGGTGGGACCCGGGCGCGATCTGCATGCAGCCGTTCTCCACCGTGGCCGGGTCGAGGGCGATCCACACCCCGAGCACGCCGTCGAGCGGCGTCCAGTCGAAGTAGGCGTTGTCCTGGTGCCAGGGCCTCTCGGCACCCCGGTACGGCGGCTTCATGAGCGCCATGTCCTGGATGAGCCGGGCGCCGGGCGCGATGAGCTGGTCCAGGATGGCCGTCAGCCTCGGAGCGGCGACCGCGGCGCCGAGAGTCGGATCGACGCCGGCGAACTTCCACAGCTTCCGCACGCGGAGCTCCGGCGTGACGCCGGCCGGCTCCTCCCCGCCCCGCTGGTCGTACGGCTCGTCCTGCGCCCCGATCCCATCCGGCCGGCGACGCGCGAGGTCGGCGAGCGCGGCCGCGCAGCGGGCGACCTCCTCGGGCGCGAGCACGTCTTCCATCGCCAGGTAGCCCTGGTCCCGGAACCGATCCAGGTCGGCCGCCTCGAGACGGGACCGGTAGGCCGGGAGGACGGTGGCCCGCACCGACGCGTCGATGCGATAGAGCGTCCGCCGGATGCGCTCGGCCTCCTCGGCCGGCGCCACGTAGTCGGTGAGCCCCTCGTAAACCTTCACGTCACGCCCGTCCATCCGTCGCGTCCGGGGCCGCGTCCGGCCCGAAGCGGGCCCGGACCGCGGCGAACGCCGCATCCGTCCGGTCGAGGGCGACGTGGATGTCGGCCTCCGCGTGGGCCGCCGACAGGAACCAGTTGTGCCAGGGGTGGAGCCACACGCCGAGCCGGGCCGCCTCACCGGTGAACACGTTCGCCCGGTCGAAGGTCCCCGCCGCCACGTCGCCCGCGAACGTCAGGAACGGCAGCTGGGCGGGGCCGCTCTGCGTGATCCGGAGGCCGTGGGCGCGCGCCTGCCGGCCGAGGCCGTCGCGGAGGAGAATCCCGGCGCGACCCATCCGCTCGATCGCCTGCTCGGCCTCGAGCGCCTCGATCGTGGCCAGCGCGGCCGCCATGGGCACGGCGGCGAACCAGAACGATCCCGTGGCGAAAACTCGCTGGGCGGCGTCCCGGAGGGAGTCCCGGCCGACCACCGCCGCCAGCGGGTAGCCGTTGGCGATGGCCTTGCTGTAGGCCGACAGGTCGGGGCGCACGCCGAGCGGCTCCCAGCTCCCGCCGAGGTGAAGACGGAATCCCGCGCGCACGTCGTCCAGGACCAGGGCCGCACCGCGCCGGTCACAGACGGCCCGCACGCCACGGGCGAACGCCGGGTCGCACTCCTCCTGGTCGAAGCGCGCGTCATGGCGAAACGCGGAGACGAGGACGGCCGCAAGGTCACCGCCGGCCTGGTCCACGGCCTCCTCCACGCTACCGAGATCGTTGTAGACGAACGGGACGAGGTCCGCCCGGTCCTCCGGCGTGGTCCCGGCCGGCCGCGGGGTGCACCAGGGCGCCGAGCCGTGGTAGGCGCCCCGGGCGACCAGCACCTTCCGGCGTCCCGTCGCGCTGCGGGCGATCGAGAGCGCGAGCGTGGTGGCATCCGTGCCGTTCTTGGCGAACATCGCCCAATCCGCGTGCGGCACCAGGTCGACCAGGCGCTCGGCCAGCTCCACCATGCGGGGCGACGGGCCATTCTGGCAGTCGGCGAGCGCCCGCTGCCGCTCGACCGCGGCTTCCACGGCGCGATGCGCGTGGCCGAGGACGATGGGCCCGAAGCTGCACACGAAGTCCACGTACTCGCGCCCGTCGACGTCCCAGACCCGGCATCCGCGCCCTCGATCCAGAAACTGCGGGAACGGCTCGGGCAGGGTCGCGGCGCTCTGGTGGCCGTACATCCCCCCGGGGATCACGCGGCGCGCGCGGTCCCGGAGCGCCGCGTCTCGCGTCGAGGCTCGCTCGGCCCCGAGCCCCTCCACCCTCGCACCGCCCTCCGACGCCACCACCGGGAGCCCCGCGTCAGCCGTCATCGCGTGGCCTCCCTCTCGTCCCGGAGCGCCGCCTCCAGCCGGGCGAACCCCGCCTCGAGGTCGGCGATCAGGTCCTCGACTGCCTCAAGGCCGACGTGCAGCCGCAAGAGGAAGCCGGGCTCCCGCCAGGGTTGCGCGGTCCGCTCCGGGCGCACCGGAACGACCAGGCTCTCGAATCCTCCGAAGCTCGCGCCGATCTTGAAGAGCCGGAGGCCGTCCACCATAGCGGCCACCGGCCGCTCCGATCCCGTGCGAAGGAGCACGCCGAAGAGGCTCGACGCGCCGCGGAAGTCTCGCTTCCAGAGCGCGTGGTCCGGGTGCCCGGGCAGCGCGGGGTGGAGGACGCAGCGGACCTCCGGGCGACGCGCCAGCCACACGGCCACGCGCAGCGCGGAGGTCTCGTGATGGCGAAGGCGCACCGCGAGAGTCCTCAGCCCGCGGAGCGCCTCGTAGCAGATGTCCGGAGCCGGGCAGTCCCCGAACGTCGACGCGCCGTCGCGCACGACCCGGTAGAGCTCCTCCGTACGCGTCGTGACCGCCCCGAGGAGCAGATCGGAGTGGCCGGCGACGAACTTGGTCAGCGCCTGGATCTCCACGTCCACGCCGTGCTCGAATGCCCGGAAGTGGAGCGGCGTGGCCCAGGTGTTGTCGAGGATGACGCGGGCGCCGTGCGCGCGGGCGGCGGCCGAGAGGGCGGGGACGTCCTGCACCTCGAACGTCTGCGATCCCGGCGACTCGAGATACAGGACTCGCGTGGACGGGCGCATGAGCGCGGCGATGCCCGCGCCGATCCGTGGATCGTAGAAGGTCACCTCCACACCGAAGCGGGTCAGCACGCTGGCGCAGAACACGCGCGTCGGCCCGTAGACCGTATCCGCCACCAGGAGATGGTCGCCCTGCCGGAGGAACGCGGTGAGCGCCTGCGTCACCGCGGACAGCCCCGAGGAGACGACCACCGTGCGGGCGCCGCCGGACAGCTCCGCCAGCGCCTCCGCGAGGGCGACGGTCGTCGGGGTGCCGTGGATGCCGTAGGCGAAGGCGGTGTACCGGCGCTCGTGGCGGCCCTCGTAGTCCGCCATGGTGGGGTACAGGATCGTGGAGGCGCGGTACAGCGGCGGGTTCACGATGCCGTGGTGCCGCTCCGAGTCCCGCCCGGAGTGGACCAGCCGCGTCTCCCTCTCCATGACCCCTCCTCGAGCGCGTCGCGCCCGGCGGTCGCCAGGCGAGAACCATTCTACCCGCTGGTGCCGGTCTTGGCTGCCACGCGCCGGTCGCTCACTCCAGCGTCAGCCCGCCGTCGACGACGATGGTGGCGCCGGTCACGTACGCGGCGGCCTCGCTCGCGAGGAACACCGCCGCCCCGGCGACGTCCTGAGGGTGGCCGATCCGCGCCATCGGGATCAGGCGGAGCTTCACCCGGCGGTTCTCGGCGTCAGCGAGGAAGTGACGGTTCAAGTCCGTTTCGATGGTCCCCGGCGCGATCAGGTTCACCGTGACCCCGGCCGGCGCCAGCTCGAGCGCCATGGCCTTCGCGAGCTGCATCACACCGCCCTTGGTGGCCACGTAGTGGGCGATGCCCCGGTTCACGGTGACCTGATTCACGGAGCTCACCATGATGATCCGCCCCGAGCGCCGCTCGACCATGTGGCGCGCCGCTTCCTGGCCGACCGCGAAGTATCCGCGCAGGTTGACGGCGTGGACCCGGTCCCACTCGGCGTCGGTCAGATCCAGGAACGGCACGCGGGACAGGACGGCCGCGCAGCAGACGACGACGTCGAGCGCGCCGAGCTCGGCGATGGCGCGCCGGACCAGGGCGCGGGCGGCATCCGGGTCAGCCAGATCGGCGGGCAGCGCGACGGCGCGGCGCCCGGACGTCCGGATCCCGTCGACCAGCTCGCGAGCAGCCGTCCCATCCCCGTAGTAGTGCGCGGCGACGTCGGCGCCGTCCGCAGCAAGGGCCTCCGCGATCGCGCGGCCGATGCCCCGCGTCCCGGCGCCTGTCACCAGGGCCCGCCTTCCCTCGAGCGCCATCGCACCTCCTTGGCGCGCCGGACGCGCCGGTGGGCCGTATCCCGGCGGCGGCCGCGCGTCGAATCCTGTCAGGAGAACGGGAGGTCGTCAACGAGCCAGCGATCGCTCGCCGCGGGCGCGCCGGCCGCGGCCGGTCACGGTACACTGCCGCCGTGGACGAGCCGCCTCCCGCCCTGCCGCCGGAGGTGCTCGCGTACTACGCGAGCGGCCGGGAGACCGCGCGCCTGGATGAGGGCCACGGGCTCATCGAGTTCGCGAGGACCTGCGAGATCCTGGATCACTGGCTGCCCGCGCCCCCCGCTCGCGTCCTCGACGTCGGCGGGGGCCCGGGAGCCTACGCCCTGTGGCTCGCGCATCGCGGCTATCGCATTGCCCTCGTCGACGCGGTTCCGCTCCACGTGGAGCAGGCCCTGGCCGCCGCGGCACGCGCCGGCCAGGCCATCGACGCGCGCGTCGGCGACGCCCGGCGGCTCCGGGAGGCCGACGGGTCGGTGGACGCGGTCCTCCTCCTCGGCCCGCTCTACCACCTGACGGAGCGACCGGCGCGCCTCCAGGCCCTCCGCGAAGCACGCCGCGTGCTCGGTCCGGGTGGGCTCGTCGTCGCGGCCGGCGTCTCGCGCTTCGCGTCCCTCCTCTCGGGCCTCTTCGATGGGTTCCTGGCCGATCCCGCGTTTCGCGAGATCGTCGAGCGGGACCTGGTGGACGGCCAGCACCGCAACCCGACGCCCCGCGACTACTTCACGACCACCTTCTTCCATCACCCCGACGAGCTGCGGCTGGAGGTCGCGCAGGCGGGGTTTGCCGTGGAGGCCGTCCTCGGCGTCGAGGGGCCCGGGTGGACGCTGCCTGACCTCACGGCCCGATGGAGTGACCCTGCTCGGCGCGCCGAGATCCTCGCCGCGGCCCGGGCGGTCGAGAGCGAGCCCTCGCTCCTGGGCCTGCATCCACACATCCTGGCGCTGGGCCGGGCCGCGCCGGAACCGGGATAGGCTTGTCAGCTCCCGGGACCTCGACTACCGTGCTCTCTGGTCCACGCCCGCCGCGCATGGGCTTGTCCGGCGGGCTTGATCGGACGGTCTTCGCGCCTGTGGGCTCACGACGAGGGGGACCATGACGCGAGCCTCACCGGGAACTGGAGCGACGGCCGGACTCGCCGGGCGCGAACGGCACCTCGCGGGCTTCGCCCTCGCCGCCGTCGCGCTTTTGGCGAGCCCGGCCTGGGCGGAGGTCCGCCTGCCTCCCGGGTTCGCCTCACAGGTCTACGTCACGGGTCAGGGATTCACGACGGGACGCGGATCGAGGGGCATCCCGGCAACGTCGACCATGGTCTTCGACCGCGGGGGAAGCCTCTTCCTCGCCCGCACCGGGGCCCGCTACCAGAACACGGAAACGGATGACCTCACCCCCGTCTACCGGGTGCCGGCAGGCGGGGGGCGCCTGACGCCCGACACGGAGTTCCGCTTCTTCTACGGGCCGCCGCTCCGGAATCCCCAGACCGCCGCCGTGCGCGGGGGTCTCGAGCTGTTCGTGACGACCTTCGACCGGGACCGGCGCCTGGGCGTCGTCTACCGGGTGGTCGATGGGCGCGCGGAGCTCTTCGCGGGCGGCACGCCGCCCCGGGAGGCGCCGCCGCTTCTTCGCCAACCCGAGGGCGCCGCCGTCGACTCGACGGGGCGCGTGTACGTCGCGGACCGCGAGTCGGGCCGCGTGCTGCGCCTGGACTCCTCGGGTCGCGTGCTCGACCCGAGCTACTTCGTCGTGCAGCGTCCCCGCGTCCTGGCGGTGGACGCCGGCGACGTGCTCTGGATCGGCGCCGACGGGAAGGCCGAGGCGCCCTGGCAGCAGGGCCCCGGCGAGATCTGGCGGGTTCCGCTCGACGGTCCGCCGGCTCTCCTCCTCCGGGGGCCCATCCCGGCCGCGATCGCGGTGAGCGCGGGTGGCCATCTCTTCGTGGCCGACCGCCAGGCCGGCGAGCTGTTCGCCGTCACGCCGGGCGGCCGGCGCGTCTCCTTCCTGACCTACACCCACGGCGACGCGCCGCGAGGCCTCGCATTCGCCCCCGACACGCCCGAGACGCGCCGGGCGGGGATCGCCGGAGACCTGTTCGTGGCGACGATCAACCTCGGCGCCTGGCCGGTCAACGAGATCGTTCGCATTTCCGGCCCCTTCGACGAGCTCGTCCGACAGCGCACCGCCACGTCCCCGTGACCCGTCACGGAGACCCTCTTTGCTTGGGCCGGACCCCACTCTCTGGTAGCATCCGGGCGGGCTCGATCGAGGGCGATGCAAGCTGGCGACGGAGCCCGGAGAGTCGCGTGAGGCGAAGGCTCGAAGCGACGATCGTAGTCCTCTGCGCCGCCACGCTGGTCGCGGCGACGGGATGTGCCGCGGCCCGGGGGCCCGGCCGCTCGGAGCTCTTGCGCGGCGTGCTCCCGTCGGCCGTCCAGCTCCTGGCGGAGCGTCCCGGTGGAGCCCGGCGGGCCGCATCCGGGGTGGTCGTTGCCTCGGACCCCGTGCGCAGCTGCACGTGGGTCCTCACCGCCGGACACTTCCTCGCTCCCCCGGCCCCTGAGCCGATCCACGTCCGCACGGCCGGCGCGCGCGAGCGATTCCGCGCCACCGTGGTACGCATGGACGGGCAGTCCGATCTGGCGTTGCTCCTGGTGCCGGGCCTGGTGCTGCCGCCCGCCCGCCGGCGGGAGGTCGCGCGCCTCGGCGACGACGTGTGGGTCGTCGCGTTCCCGCGGGGGCGCCAGATGACCGTGACGAGCGGGACCGTCAGCCAGGTCGGCCAGGGCAGCGAGACGGACGCCACCGAGGGCCCGGTGCGGCTGGTCGACACCTCGGTGAGCTACGGCGCGAGCGGCGCCGGAGTCTTCGACGCCGACACCGGTGAGCTGATCGGCGTGGTGGAAGGCTACCGCACTGCGCAGATCGCGGCTCGGGATGCCCCGGACCGCATCCTGGAGATCCCGGTCCCGGGGGAGACGATCGTCATCTCGGCGGAAGCCATCCGGCGCTTCCTGGCCGGCTCCGAGCTCGAGGCCCACGCTCCCCGGTAAATCCCCGGGCACGCCGGTTCTCGGCGTGCCCGGGGTCGCTTCCGGCCCCTACTGCGAGACCTGGATCTCGGTGACGACCTTCTTCCCGTCCTTCTCCTCGTACGACGCCTTGACGGTCGCCCCCTCCTTCAGCGCGTCGGTGGACACCGACTCGGCGAGCCAGAGCTGGGTGCCATCCTCGAGCACGATGCTGCGATCGTTCGTGTCGACCTTCTGGATCTTGCCCGAGACTTCCTCGGCCCACAGCGGAGCGGCGGCGAACACCAACAGCATGGCCACGATCGTGAGCGCTCTGAGCATGTCGATCCTCCTCGGGTCGCGCCGAGTGGGCGGCGGCCCGTACGCTTCTGAGTGTGTGACCGCAGACCGGTAGCGGGAGGCGGCGCTTCGTCACGCCCCCGCGCGGGTCAGCAGACAGTGTCAGCGCAGAACGGGTCAGGAAGACGGAGGTGCGCGCGACTGGACGGTGACGAGGAAGGCCGCTTTGACGGCCGTCGCTTCCGCGACCGCGATGCGCCCCGTCGGGGTCGCCCGGACCTCGGCAGGGACGTGGCGAACGTCGGTCGACCGCACGTAGGGGATGCGAATCGTCTGCAGGATGTCGTCGAGGCCCTGGGCGTCGAACACGCCCGAGGTCCAGGGAAGCGGGACCGGATTCGCGTGGGCGAGCGTCCGCAGTGCGATGAGAATGAGGAGAGGAAGCAGGCACGCGAACCGAGAGCGGCTGACCACATTCGGCTCCACTTTTCACAGTGGACTGCCGACCCGGTGAAGTCAAGGGAGAGGCGGTCCCCCGACGGGCCGGGACAGGCGCCGGCCGGAGGGCGCCGCGCCGTCGCGATCAGCCTGCGGTGGCCACCCCCGCGGAGCATGCGACGCCGGTGCCGCCGAGACCGCAGTAACCGCCGGGATTCTTGGCGAGGTACTGCTGGTGATAGCCCTCGGCGTAGTAGAAGGGCGGCGCGGGACGGATCTCCGTCGTGATGGCACCGTAACCGGCCCGCGTCAGGGCGGGCTGATAGGCCTCGCGCGCGGCGAGCGCGGCGGCCCCGCGCGTGCTGAAGGTGCGCCCCGGCGGAATGTCGTCGGCCCCGCGCGCCAATGGCGGCCGACCACCAGTTGAGG
>DASZOL010000037.1:0-39411 GCA_035550795.1 Candidatus Methylomirabilota bacterium | reverse complement strand
ACCTGCGGCCTCAGGACACGCTGTCCGGCGGGACGGAGCGGCACGACGAGGTAACGCGGAACAGCCCCGCGCATCGGAGGCGCTTACCACGCGGCGACTCTAGATCGCGCGTGGCTCCCGTGTCAACCGTCGAGCCAGCGTGTCGAGCCAGCGTGCGCGCGTGGTCGAGGCTTCCGGCGACCGCGCGCCTTCGCACACTCCGCGGCGAGTCCGGCGCGGCGCCTTCGGCCGCGGCCCGTCAAAAGCCGAGACGGAGCTGAGGCTCGGTGTGGTGGACCGGAGTCTCGCTCGCAGCCTCCGCGGCCGCTGGTGCTGGCGGGCGCTCGGCCAGACCGTAGCGGCGTCGAAGGTCGTCCACCGTGGTGCCCAGAGCACGCTCGACCCTCGCCGGCGCGCGAGTCCCCGGGTAAAGGCGCCGGTAGAGCGGCAGGAGTCCCGGGGCCTCCCTGTGGAGGAATCCATCGAAGTGCTCGCGAACCCCGGGCTCGAGATGGAGCACCCCGGCCCCGAGGAAATCGGCGCCGTGCTCCGCGGCCCCGCGGACGACGGCCTCGAGGTTCGCGTGATCCGTCGTCAGTCCCGGCACGATCGGCGCGAGCAGCACCCCGACGGGAATGCCCGCCGCCGCGAGGGCGCCCACGGCGCGGAGACGCTGGTGCGGCGGCGCCGTTCCGGGCTCGAGGCGCCGCCAGAGGTCCGGATCGAGCGTCGTCAGGCTCACGCACACCGAGATCCCGGCGCCATTCCGCATGGCAACCAGGACGTCACGGTCCCGGATCACCAGCGGACCCTTGGTGACGACGCTCGCGGGCGTCCTCGCGTCAGCCAGGGCCTCGAGGATTCCGCGGGTCAGGCGGTAACGGCCTTCGATCGGCTGGTAGGGATCGGTGGCCGTCCCCACCGCCACCATCGCGCGCTGCCAGCCGGGGCGTGAGAGCTCGGCCCGCAGCACCGGCACCGCGTTGACCTTCACGAGGATGACGCCCGTGAAGTCCGCGCCCATCCCCAGATCGAGATACCCGTGATACCGCCGCGCGAAGCAGTAGTGGCACCCGTGAACGCATCCGCGGTAGGGGTTCACGCTCCAGCGAAACCCCATGCCATGGACCGCATTGAGGACGCTCTTGGCCTCGGTCTCGACGTACCGGGTCGTCACAGGTGGCACTATACAGCTGACGACTATCCGCACGCAATCCGACGGCGGTCATCAAGGTGGGACCGATCGACAGGAGGCCGTCTTTCAAGGGCGCCTCAGCTACGCTTCACCAGCTGAAGCGCGCTGTGAATCGGTGGCACGTGACCCTAGCGGTTGAACGAGCCTCGCCCGCCGCCTCCCGGGCCGCGTCGATCGTCGCGCGACTCCCGTCCCGGAGGCCGACCACCGCCGCCGCCGGCCTGGGAGCGTGCCTGATCGACCACGAGGTTCCGGTCCCGAAACACACGGCCGTTCAGCTGCTCGACCGCGCGGGTCGCCTCCTCCGGCGTCGACATCTCCACGAAGCCGAACCCCCGGGGCCGGCCCGTGAACTGGTCCGTCACGATCCGGACCGACTGGACGGTTCCGGCCTGCTGGAAGAGCTCACGAAGGTCGTCCTCCGTGGCCTGGTAGGACAGGTTGCCGACGAAGAGCTTGGCGGACATCGATCACCTCCGGCCTCGGCGAGAGACAAGAACGCCCCCGGAGAGGCTCGCCTCTCCGAGGGCCGCTAGCGGACGATGGACGCGTTCGCTCAAGAGAGCCCCGTGGAGTGGGGACGAACGTACTCAAGGGGCAGGATCGTGTCAAGCGGATTTCCCCGGTGGCCGCCAGGACGGCGCACCGACCGGACGCTCCGCCACGTTCGGTCCCGCTTGGGTCAGAGATAGACGCCCCGGCTGGCCCCGCCGTCGATCGTTATCGAGGCGCCGGTGAGAAAGCTGGCGCGCTCTGACGCGAGAAACACGACGAGGTCCGCGACATCCTCTGGCTGGCCGATCCGCCCGAGCGGCTGCTTTCGAGCCACCTCGGCGCGAAGAGCCTCCACGGGCTGGCCCTGAGCTTGAGCCTGCTGGGCCGCGAGGCGCTCCCACCGCTCGGTCGCCGTCGCTCCGGGGCTCACCGCGTTCACGAGAATCCCGTCCGGCGCCCCGAGGTCGGCGAGCGCCCGGGTGAAGTTGATCAGCCCCGCGTTGGCGATGCCTCCCGCCATGTAGGTCGTGGCCGGGTTCCGGGCCGCCGCGCCGATGACGTTGACGATCCGTCCCCAGCGTCCGGATCGCATCACCGGGATCGCCGCCTGCGCCATCCGCACGTACCCGAGCACCTTCAGCCGCCAGTCGTCCGCCCAGTGCTCGGCCGGCGTGCTCAGGAAGTCCCCGCCCCGGATCGCCCCGGCGTTGTTTACCAGGATCTCGAGCCGGCCGAAACGGGCCACCACGGCCTCGACGACCCGGCCCGGAGCGTCGGACTCGGAAAGGTCGGCGGTCAGGGACAGCACCTCCGCGCCCTTGGCCCCCAGCGACTCCGCGGTCTCACGGAGAGCGTCCGCCCCGCGCGCGGCAATCGCGATGCGACATCCCTCGCTCGCGAGCCCCGCGGCAATCGCCCGGCCGATCCCCTTCGAGCCTCCTGTCACGAGCGCGACCCGTCCCGTGATCCCGAGATCCACGATCAGCCTCCTTGCCGGCCGTCACCGCGTCCGGGCGACGTAAGCCGCGGCATGCTCACCCGCCAGCCGGCCGAATGCGGCCCCGGCCATGAGCCCGGTCCCGCCGGGATAGTTCACGTAGAAGAGACCCCCCACCAGCTCGCCCGCGGCGAGCAGACCGGGGATCGGCCGAGCATCGGTGTCGAGAACCTCGGCGTGCGGCGTCACGCGGAGGCCGCCGAACGTGAACGTGATGCCGCACGTCACCGCGTACCCGACGAAGGGCGGCGTGTCGAGCGCCAGAGCCCAGTTCGACTTGGGCGGCGTGAGGCCGCGCGTGCCCTTGCCATCCAGGACGGCGGGATTGAAGGAGCCGGCATCGACCGCCGCGTTGAAGGCGTCCACCGTCCTGACGAGACCCTGGGGATCGATCTCGAGCTGCCGGGCCAGCTCGACGATCGTCCCCGCCTCGGCCTTGGTCACCTCTCGTATCCGGTACTCCTCCCGCAGGATCGGCACCACCTTCTGGTCGAAGATCTGGAAGGCGAGGCGCTGGGGCTGCCGGAGGATCTCACGCCCGTACTTCGCGTAGGTGTAGTTCCTGAAGTCCGCGCCCTCGTCGACGAAGCGCTCTCCCCGGACGTTGACGATGATCCCCAGGGGATAGGAGTGCTTCTGGAACATGTCGCCCACGCGGCGGTCCCCGAAGGGGGGTGCGCCCGCATCCCATGCCACCGCGTGGCAGCCGGACCAGTTGCCGTGGGCCTGAGCGCCCGCCTCGAGCGCGATCCGGATTCCGTCGCCCGTGTTGTGCCGTGTGCCGCGGACGCGGGCCAGGTCCCAGCCCGGTCCGAGGTAGCGGGCTCGCCACTCCGGGTTCGCCTCGAACCCACCCGACGCCAGGATCACCGACCGCGCCGCGAGGTCGAAGAAGCCGTCGGGTCCCCGGCAGGTGACGCCCCGGATCGCGCCGCGCCCATCCAGGAGCAAGCCCGCCGCCCTGGTCCCGTAGCGAACCTGGACGCCAAGGCGGCCCGCACCCTCGTAGAGGGCCTGGATCAGGCCCGGGCCGCCACCCACCGCCTCGACGGTCAGCCCACCCCAGAAGCGGTGCTTCCCGCCGACCTGGTACGACTGGCGCCCCATCATGAGGATCCATCGCACGCCGTGGCCGCGCATCCACACGACGGTCGAGCGCGAGCGGTCGATCAGGACGTCCGCCAGGTCGGGATCGCTCAACCCTTCGGTCAGCCGCATCAGATCGTCGCGGAACTGCCCGGACGTGTACGGCGGCACGTCTACGGTCGCCGCCTCCCCCTCGGTGAGGTCGACGAGGACGTCGCCGCGGAGATCCCGGAGCCCGCCGTGGGTGAACCGGAAGCCGCCGGCGGTGAAGAAGGAGTTCCCGCCGCGCTCGTGCGGCGGCGCCTTTTCCAGGAGGAGCACGCGCACGCCCGCCTCCCGGGCCGCGAGGGCCGCGCACAGGGCAGCGTTACCGCCGCCCACGACTACGACGTCGAATCCGTCCGACCCCGTCGCGTTCGGTGCCATGTCAGATCGGGATCTCCGTCCCCACCCTGCGCTCACGTGCCCGGGCGACCAGACGGACCGCGACGGCGATATCCTCAATCGCCACGCCCTGGGACTCGAAGAGAGTGATCTGGTCGGGGCCGGTCCGCCCCGGACGGCGACCGGCGACGATCTCACCCAGCTCGTGCACGTCGTCCCACCGGACCACGCCCTGCTCCAGCGGCGCCACCAGGTCGCCGCACTCCGCGCGCGCTTGCTCCAGCGAGTCGGTCACGATGAGGCCGGCGCGACGCACGGCTTCCACGTCGAGCTCTGCCCGCTGGAGCGCGTTCGAGCCCGCAGCGTTCACGTGGACGCCAGGCGCGATCCACCGCCCTTCGAGCACGGGCGTCTTCGACCCGGTAATCGTGATGAGGATGGAAGCCTCCCGGGCCGCCGCCTCCGGCCGGTCGACGGGCACCACGTGCACGCCGAGCAGCGAGCCCATGTCCTCAGCGAAGCGCGCTCGACGGTCGGGATCGCGCCCGAACACGCGCACCTCCCGCACGCGCCGGACCGCGCAGACGGCCTCCAGCTGCGAGCGGGCCTGCCACCCCGTGCCGTAGCACCCCACCCGGTCGGCGTCCGGTCGGGCGAGGTGCTTGGTGGCCACACCGGAGGCGGCGCCGGTCCGCATCTGGCCGAGCCGGTCGGCCTCGATCACGGCGAGGAGCGCGCCGGTCTCCGCCGAGAAGAGCAGCACCACGAACTTGGCGCCCCCGCGCACGGTCGCGTAGCTCTTGAGGCCCATCACGCGCGCTTCGGGCAGCGCCGCCGGCATGACATGGAGGAGACCGCCCGGGACGGACAGCCGGACGCGCGGCTTGTTGGTCAGCTTCCCCTCCCCTTGCCACCGGAAGACCTCCTCGACGGCCTCGAGAGCGATCGCCATCGGGAGGAGCATCGTCACCTCCGACTCGTTCAGCAGGAGCGCCATCGGGTCTCCTCGGGTCCTATCGTGCGATCGGTCATGGCCGCGGCGGCAGCGGAAGCGGCCAGCCCGGAATCGCGGGCGGGGCGCCCCCGGCCGCAAGCGTGGACAGCATGGCCCGCAGCCCGTCCAGCCAGGCCGCGGTCTCGAGGGGAAGTGCCGCCCCGGCTCCTTCCACCTTCGCCACGCCAAGGGCCAGGACCGAGCGCGCGCCCTCCCGGTTTCCGCTCTCCAGGTGATGAAACGCCACCGCGACCTGGATCAGCCCCTGGAGCGCAGTTCGCGCCGGCTCCGGCGCCTGAAACCAGGCGGGCTCGAGCAGCTCGTGCACCTCGAAGAACAGCCCGTGGCGCGCCAGCGCCGCCGCGCGGTCGAGAAGCCGCAGCATGCCGACCCCACGGTCCCGCCAATCCCGGGCCACCGACGCCGCCCGTCTCGAGCGCTCGGCGAGAGCCGGCCCGTGAGCCCGGTGAGCGCCGAGAAGGCGGATCCGACCGGAGGCATCCGACTCGAACCAGCCCAGCGCCAGCAGGCGCCTGGCGTCGGCGGCGTCGACCGGACCCGCCGCGGCGCCCGACACCGCCGCCAGCGCCAGCAGCGTCGCCCGCGCCTCGCCTGGCTCGAAGGCCTCGAGGATCAGGTCGGCCAGCCGGTTTCGGAGCGGAAGCGGTAGCGGCCCCACCTGCGGGACGACGGAGCACCGGGGCCGACCAGGCTTACGTGGTCGCGCCGCGCCCGGCGGCCTTCTCGAAGAGCTGCTCGTCCAGCCGCAGGGCGCTCCCCGTGCCGCCCTGCCGGACCATGAGCCATTCGGCCATGATCGAGACCGCGATCTCCTCCGGCGCGCGGGCGCCGATGTCGAGCCCGATGGGCGCCCGGAGGGCGCGCACGCGCTCGATCGGGAATCCGTCGGAGATCAGGCGCTCCGTCACGAGGATGGCCTTTCGCCGCGCGCCCATCAGACCCACGTAGCCTGCGGGCGTCCGGAGGGCGCCGGCCGTGGCCTCGTAGTCGAGGTCCTGGTTTCGCATCGCCACGACGACGCCCGTCCGCCTGCCGATCGGGAGCCATCCCAGGGCTTCTCCCACCGGGGCAGCCACCACACGGTCGGCTTCCGGGAAGCGCTCGCGGCTGGCGTACTCGGGGCGGTCATCGACCACGGTCACCGGGACCCCGAGGCCGTGCGCCAACGCGGCGAGGGCCTTGCCGACGTGCCCGGCGCCGACGATGACCAGGGCGGGCGGGGGGCCGAAGAGCTCGGCGTACAGCCGGCCACCGGTAACCGCCTCCAGCGCGGCGGCTTCCTCCTGCAGGACGCGCCTCCCCAGCTTCACCCCGGCCGCCGTCAGGGCGGCGTCCGGCAGCACGCCAGCGACCTCTCTCTCCCGCACGACCAGTCGGGCGCCGGACTCCTCGCCGTCGACGACCGCCACGACCGCGACGGGATCGCGGCCTTCCGCGGCCTCGACCACGGGCTTGAGCCAGTCCAGGGCCCGCCCGTCCAGGCGCTCGACGAACACCACCATCGTGCCGCCGCACGCGAGCCCCCACTCGTCCTCGCCAGTCGACAGCGTGTACTCGCGGACCACGGAGGGCCCGCCGGCAGCGGCCCGCGTGGCCTCGCGGATGACCTCCGCCTCCACCGCGCCGCCGCCGAGCGTCCCCGCGAGCCGCCGGTCGTCGCGCGCGAGAAGGCGGGCTCCCACCTTCTGGGGCGTCGAGCCGCGCGTTGCGACGATCGTGGCGAGACCGACACGCTCACCGCGCTCGGCGAGCCGGGCCGCCTCGCGTAGAACGTCGAGCGTCATCGGCATCGCTCGGGGGCTGACCGGGTCATCGAGCGCGCACGACCCGCGTCCCCGCCAGGAGATCGTGGAGCCCGCAGCGGTCTCGCCGCAGCCCGGCCACGGCCAGGCCGATCCCGAGCGGAAGAGCCGCCACCACGGTGGCCACGAGGCGTCCGAGTGCGTGGAGGTATCCGATGGGGGCCCCGCGCTGGTCGACTACGCGCACGCCTAGGAACCGCTTGCCCAGGGTCTGGCCGGTGGTGCCGTGGCTCAGGACGAAGTAGGCGGCGGGAACGACGAGCTGCCAGCTGAGGCTGAAGGCTTGAGCGATGAGGTAGAAGCGCGGAGCAACCCGGACCAGCCCGCCGGCGACCCCCGAGCCGATCGCCTCCAGGACCGCGACGACGACCAGGTCCAGGGCAAGCGCGACCCCGCGGCGCTGGATCCCCGCCGGCCCGAGGCCGGCAGCATCCGACGCGTCCCTGGCGCGCCGCTCGGGAAACCAGGCCGGCACGCCCCACGGGTCGCCCGGCTGAACCGCCGCGGGTGCGCCAGTTGGCGGCACCGTCGCGGTCCACTCACGCGCGTCATCCATCGGTCCCGCCACTATAGCAGACCGCCCGGTATAATACCGACGGCGCCATGATTCCAGTCGCGGAAGCCAGGGCCCGCATTCTCGCCGGGGTGGCGAGCGCGGCGCCGGAGGAGACGCTTCCGGTCGCGCGAGGTCTCGGTCGCGTCCTGGCTGGCGACGTGTCGGCCCCCTTTGACGTCCCGCCCGCGGACAACTCGGCCGTCGACGGTTACGCCGTCCGCGGGGCAGACCTCGCTCCGGGGAGCGTCGCACGCCTTCGCGTCGTGGCGGACCTGCCGGCCGGCACGGTATACGAAGGCGGGATCGGCCCCCGCGAGACGCTCCGCATCATGACCGGCGCGCCCATGCCGGGCGGAGCGGATACCGTCGTGCCGAAGGAGCTGAGCGGGGGCACGCGTGACTGGGTGGACCTCCATGCGGTGGAACCCGGATCGAATGTCCGGGCCCGGGGTGAGGACGTGCGGGCGGGAGCGGTCGTGCTGAAGGCGGGCGCGGTCCTGCGCCCGCCGGACCTGGGTCTCATCGCATCGCTCGGCTTCCCCGACGTGAAGGTTTACCGGCGGCCGCGCGTGGCGTTGCTCTCGACCGGCGACGAGGTCGTGGAGCCGGGCCGGCCCCGGCGGCCCGGGCAGATCTACGACGCGAACCGCTTCACGCTCGGGGCCATGATCGAGGACAGCGGTGCCCAGCCGCTCGATCTCGGCATCGTGCCCGACGCGGGAGACCTGCTCCGGGAGCGCCTTCTCCAGGCGGCTAGCGCCACCGACGTCGTGCTCACCTCCGGCGGCGTCTCGGTCGGCGACTACGACCTCGTCAAGAGCGTGCTCGGCGAGATCGGTGGCATCGACTTCTGGCAGGTGGCGATGCAGCCGGGACGGCCCCTGGCGGTCGGCCGGATCGCGGAGGCTCACTTCTTCGGGCTGCCGGGCAACCCCGTGGCGTCCGTGCTCTGCTTTCACCTCTTCGTCCGGCCGACCCTGTGGAAGCTTGGCGGCCGGTCCCGGCTCGATCCGGAGTGCGTCACGGCGACGGCGCTGGAGCCCATGCGCAAGCGCGAGGGACGCCGGGAGTTCAAGCGAGGCATCCTCCGGTTCACCGAGCGCGGGTTCGAGGTCTCGACTACCGGTCCCCAGGGGTCGGGCATCCTCTCGTCGATGGTCGCCGCCAACTGCCTCATCATCCTCGAGGAGTCCCGAGGCGACGTGAAGCCAGGCGAGCGTGTCCTCGTCGAGCCGCTCTAGGGTCCCGGCATGCGCCTGGGAATCTCGACCGACCTGATCGACGGCGTCAAGGAGATGGTCGCGGACCTGTGCACGGGCTGGGCCCGCACCCTGCCCGATCTCGTCCATGCCGACGTCCGGCTCGAGGTGACGGAGAGCAAGGTCGCGAGCGTCGAGAGCGGCGAGCCGAAGTTCGCCAGCGACGACTATGCCTGCGCCTTCGGGGTCCGGGTGCTGGCCGGGCGCCGCATGGTCGGCGCGGGCCATCTCGCGCGCACGGTCGGCGTGCCCGAGCTGCCGCGTCTTCGCGAGATCCTGCGTGACGCCCTCGGTCGGGCCCATCGCAGGGCCGCGGCGAGCGGCGAGGCCAAGGCGGAAGCGCGCGCGAAGTTTCCGGGGGTGGGGGCAAGCCTCGCCGACACGCGCCTGGCGGTCGTGCGCGTCGCCCGCGACGTCGTTCCCGCCGTGTACCGCATCGATCCACGCACGATGTCGCTCGACGACATGGTCCGGACGGTGACCGAGCTCGGGCGGGAGGTTCACGCGATCGACAGCCGCCTGACCTACAGCCACCTCGCGACCCTCACGGAGCTCTCGCGGGAGCTCTTCTCCTCCTCCGAAGGCGCCCTGATCGACCAGACCTTCGCGCTGACGCAGGGAATGGCGTACGTCGTGGGGACGACGGTCGAGTCCAGCCAGGAGCTCTACGACGTCGTCGGCCACCAGCGCGGATGGGAGATCCTGATCGACGGCGTGCACGAGCCTCTCATGGAGCTGCCCGACTTCCGGACGTTCGCGCTCGATCTCGCCCGGGAAGCCGTCGAGCTGGCCGCCGCGCCTGCGCTGCCCTCGTCGGACGGCGAGGTCGTGGTCGTCACCGATCCCCACTACAACGCGCTCGTCGCCCACGAGATCGTCGGCCATCCCGCCGAGCTCGACCGAGGCCTCAAGATGGAGATGGCATACGCGGGACGCTCGTGGCTGCTCGGCGGCCTCGACGACACGCAGGTCGGCCGACCCGTCGCCTCGCCGCTCGTTTCGGCGTACTCGGATCCCTCGCTCCCCGGCTACGGCCACTATGCCTACGACCACGACGGCACCCCTGCCCGCCGGGTCGTCCACATCGACCGGGGCGTCTTCCGCGGCTTCCTGAACAGCCGGCAAACCTCCGCGATCTTCGGGGACGAGCCGAACGGCCACTACAAGGCGTCGGAGGCCTCGCTCGTCCCCTTGATCAGGATGTCGAACACGGTGTTCGCCGCGGGCGCCGACGACCCCGGCCGGATCCTGCGAGACGTCGAGCGAGGCTACTATCTCGCCGGTCACCGCATCCCCTCGATCGCCGAGAGCCGGGAGAACTTCCGGATCTCCGCGCGGCGCGTCTACGAGATCCGGAACGGCGAGCTGGGCCGCCTTTACCGGGACGGGGGGATCATGTCGGACACGCGCGACTACCTGACGCGGATCGACGGGGTGGGCACGGACTTCCGCCTGTTCCCGATCCCGAACTGTGGCAAGGGACAGCCGATGCAGACGAAACGGCTGGGCAACGGCGGCCCCACGATGCGGAGCCGAGCCCGGCTCGCCGGCGGCGGCTGATGCGCCAGCCCCGTCGGCCGGCGTGCCCTCCCGGCGCCTCGCGCAGCGGGGAGACCCCGGAGCGTCCCAGCGTCGAGGCGTCCCCGGCAGGCCCGAGATCGTGACGACTCCGGCGGCGGCCCTCGGGCCAGCGACGAACGACCTCGCGCGCGCAGCGCGGGAGGCGCTCGATCTCCTCCACGCGACTCCGGACGTCCTCGAGGGCGAGGTCTTCGCCGCAGCCAACGGCCAGCTGCTCGCGCGCGTCGCCTACGCGTCACATCTGCCGTCGAACGGGCTCGAGGAGCCCAAGTCCACCGTGTCCCATGGGCTCGGGCTCCAGGTCGTCTTTCGCGGGTCGGACGGCCCGCGCATCGGCTTCGGGGCCGAGCCCTCCGACCTCTCGCCGGACGGGGTGAGGCGCGCGCTGGCGAAGGCGCGAACGGGCGCGGTGCACGATCCGGCCTTCGTCTCCCTGCCCCGGCCCGGGCCGGAACGGCGAGCGCTCTGGCGGTATCACGACCCGCGGCTTCTCGATCTCGACGACGAGGAACTGGTCGCCGCCGGGTGGCGGGTCGTCACCGGGGCCCTCCGGACGTTCACGGCCTCTTCGCGCCTCGCCGAGCTCGCCGAGACGGAAGAGGGCCTCCGCCGCCTCGGCCTCCTCCTCGGAGGCGACGTCACGATCGTCCAGGAGCGCGTCGCCATCGTCTCGACCCACCTCCCGGAAGTCCAGACCGACGAGACGACGCTCATCACGGCCGCGACGACGGCCATGGTCGAGGCGATGGACGCGAAGGGATCGGGCTGGTCGACCGGCACCCGGCTCGACGACTTCACCGACGAGGCCGGAGTCGAGGCGGCGCACGCGGCCATCCGCGCGCTCGGCGGCGAACGGGTTCGCTCGGGCCGCTACCGGGTCGTCCTCGGACCGCAGCCCGTCACGGACCTCCTGAACAATCTCGTCCTCCCTGCCCTCCACGCGTCCAGCTTCTACGCCTCGACCACGCCCTTCCTGGGCCGATTCGGCCAGCGCGTCGCCGCTCCGACCCTTTCGATCTACGACCACGGTGCGCTGCCGGGGCTCACGGGCTCCAAGGGCATCACGTGCGAGGGGCTCCCAACCGGCCGGACGGAGCTGATTACCGACGGAATCCTGACGGGGCTCCTGACGAACTGGTATGAGGCGCAGCGCCTCCTCCGCGACCCGCGGGCTCGCGTGAAGCTGGGTGTCAACCCGGGCGAGGCGGCCCGGGGGCTCGTGGCGCGAAACGGCTTCCGGTTCGCCGCCGGCGGGGGCCGCAGCTTCGCCGCGCGTCCGGGCACGGCCGCGACCAACGTCTTCGTGGAGGGCCGCGACGGGGTCTCGCTCGACGAGCTCTGCCGGCGGGTGGGCGACGGGCTCTACGTCGGTCGCATCTGGTACACCTACCCGATCAACGGCCTCCAGGCCGGTGACTTCACGTGCACCGTCATCGGCGACTCCTACCTGATCCGGGATGGCCGCATCGCAGTGCCCCTGAAGGCCAACACGGTCCGGATCAGCGACAACGTCACGAGCGTGCTCGAAGGGATCCTCGGCGTGACGACGGAGGCAAAGGGCACGACGGTCTGGGGCGGGGACGAGGTGGTCTACGCGCCGTCCATCGCCATCGCCGGCCTCCGGGTCGACGAGATCGCCGGTTTCGTGGAGACCCTGTAGAGGCGGCGCTGCGCATGGGCGAGACGCGCGTCGACCTCCTGCATCTCCTCGAGGACCTCCGGGACGCGTACCCCGGCGCGATCGAGGAGACGATCCTCACCGAGGTGGTGGCGAACGCCCTCGACTCCGGGGCCGCCGAGATCGCCCTGGTGACCGACCCGGCCGCCGCGACGCTGACCGTCGTCGACGACGGCCAGGGCATGCGGCGCCGCGAGCTGGCGCGCTACCACGACATCGCGGCCACGAGCAAGACGCGCGGGCAGGGCATCGGATTCGCCGGGGTCGGGATCAAGCTCGGCCTCCTCGTCTCGGAGGAGGTCGTGACCGAGACGCGCCGCGGCGCCGTTCAGGTCGCGACCGCCTGGGGCCTCACGTCCCGCCAGCGGGCGCCATGGCGGTGGATGGCGCCGCCCGGTCTCGTCGCCCGCCGAGGGACGGCGGTCCAGCTGCGCCTGCAGAACCCGCTCTCGCCCCTCCTCGACCCGGGCTACGTCGAGGCCACGCTCTCCCGGCACTTCAGGCCGCTGCTCGATCCCGCCTTCGGCGGGATCCTGGCGCCCCACTATCCGCGCGGAGTCGGCCTCGCGCTCAACGGCGCGCGGCTGGCGCCGGAGAGCGCGCGCGCGATGGACCGTGCGCCCATCGCGGTCCGCCTGGCGCGGAAGCGCAGGCCGTCCGCGGCGGGCTACCTCGTCCGCGACCGCCTGCCCCTGCCGGAGGAGCAACGTGGCCTGGCCATCAGCACGTTCGGCAAGGTGATCAAGCGCGGCTGGGACTGGCTCGGCTTGACGCCGACGGCGCCGGACTGCGTGGGCGGCCTGATCGAGGTTCCGGCCCTGGCGGAGTGCCTCACCCTCAACAAGGCCGACTTCATCCGCGTCGGGAGCCGCGGCGCGGTGTACCTCGCGTACCGGAAGGCGATCCAGGAGGCGGTGGCGGCCCAGCTCACGGCGTGGGGCGACCCCGCGGATGCAGGGACCAGCGTCCGCCGTCGCGCGGCCCGGCCCGTGGAACGGGACCTGGAGTCGGTTCTCGGACAGCTCGCCGAGGACTTCCCCCTGCTCGCCTCGCTGGTCGAGCGGCGGGCCGGCGGCCAGCGGCGGCTTCCCACGGGGCGATCGGGCGACGAGACGGATGGGCGCGATCTGCTGGCGCCGCTCACGCCCGTACACGGGGAAGCGCCGCTGGCCGACGCGGGACCCACCCGCGGTCCGGCCGATCAGTCGGGGCCCGCCGCCGACGAGCACGCACCGGACGCTCCCCCGCGCGATAGCGGCGTGTCGCCGGCACTGACCCCGACGGCGACGCTCCCGTCAGGCCGCGGGCGCCGCCAGCCGGGCCGCTACGGGCTGAGTCTCCAGTTCGTGCAGCGTCCCGACGACCCGGAGCTGGCCCGGCTGATAGAGTCCACCGTGTGGATCAACGAGGGCCATCCGGCCTATCGACGCGCCGTGGCCTCGCGCTCGGAGGGATACCACCTCGCGGTCGCCGTCGCCCTCGCCCTCGCGCCACTCGCGGTCGAGCCCGTGAGGGAGCACGGCTTCCTGACCGCCTTCCTCTCCGCCTGGGGCGCAGCCACGGCCCGCCGGAAGCGCCACGGCCTCTGACTGACTCGGTGGTGTCGCCGGACCCTGGACGCTCCGCCCATGGCGCGGCCGGAGTGACGTGATGACGCGCTCCCTCGCCGGCCGGGTGGCGCTCGTGACGGGCGCCTCCTCCGGCATCGGACTCGCCACCGCGAAGGCGCTCGCGGGTGCGGGGGCGCGGCTGGCGCTGGTCTCCCGCTCCGAGGCGAGGCTCCGCGCCGCGGCCGAGGACGTCGCACGGACCGCCGGGGACAGCCAGGCTCCTCTCCTGATCCCCTGCGACGTCTCGGATCCGGAAAGGGTCCGGGCGATGGCGGACCGTGTCCTGCAGGACCTGGGACCGCCGGACGTAGTGGTCAACAACGCGGGCGTCGGCCACTGGGCGCCGGTCGTCGAGCTGTCCCTCGATCGGATCCGCAGGGTGTTCGAGGTGAACTTCTTCGGCGCCGTGCACTGTACCAAGGCGTTCCTGCCGGCCATGCTGGCGCGCCGTCACGGCGCGATCGTGTTCGTCTCTTCCGGCTTCGGCGCGTTCCCCTTCCCGTACACTGCAGCGTACAGCGCGAGCAAGCACGCACTGAACGGCTTCGCCGGGTCTCTCAGAGCCGAGGTCGAGCCACGGGGCCTCCGCGTGCTCCTGGTGCTGCCGGGCGGCACGCGGACCGCGTTCTTCGAGGCGAACGCCTATCCGCCGGACGTGCTGACGCGATATCTCTTCCAGCGTCTTACGCCGCCCGACCGGGTGGCGCGGCGGATCGTCCGCGCCCTCCTCCGAGGCCGGCGCCGCGTCGTGATGGGCGGGCTCAACGGGCTGGGGCTGCGACTCGTGGGCGCTCTGCCGGAGCTCGGCGAAGCCTTCCTCTCACTCGTCGGCAAGCGGGTGCTGCGGAGGGCGTCCGCGAGCGGGCAGGCGCCGCGGGAGTCCGGGTGACGCGCCGGACCCGGGCCTGGCTCGCCGCGGCCGGGAGCGCGGCTGCCTTCGCGGCGGGGTTCTTCCTGCGCATGAACGCTGCGTATGGGCCCTTGAATCTCTCCGCCCAGGCCAGCGACTGGGCCGTGCTCTGGGAGCTGTGGCGGCACGGCCAGATCGCCTCGCGCGTGGTGCTCGAAGGCGCGGCGCTTGGGGCCGCCGCGGCGGCGGCCCCCTGGATCGTCTTCGGGCTGCTCGACCGGCGCCCGGGGCCCCGGTGAGCGGCCGCCCGCATCGTCAGGCCATCAGGCGCCTGAGCGCGGCGATCTCCTGAACGCCCTCGGCGCGGAGGTCGATCTCGCCCGGCCCCCCCACGCCCAGCCCGAGAGCGATCCCGTAGCGGATCTTCGGCTGGGTCCAGGGCGAGTGGTCTTGGATGGCCGCTCCGGTCCCGTGATAGCGCAGCACGGCGAGCCCCGTGACGTCGGTGGCGAGCATGTCCCGCGACGCGATCACGAGCCGCGGGTGGGCGACCGTGCCGTTCGACGGTCCTCCCGCGACGAACGCGGAGGTCCCGTCCAGGACGTGCAGCGACGGCCGGCAGGCCAGGCTCATCTCGGCGATCAGGGCGGCGAAGGCGTCGTACCCCTGCTCCGTGCGGATCCGGTGATAGTAGCGCCGGCTGTCAGCGTCGATCACCCCGATGAAGTTCTTCATGGCCATCGTGTACCGGGCCAGAACATGGGTCTTCACGCAGGCCAGGTTCACGATGTGGTGCACCTCGGCGAGCATCGCCGGGATCCGGTACCCATCGGGCCAGTGCCGGGCTGCGGCGAGCCGGAGATGCCGCCGAGGGAGGTCGTCGAAGGCCACGAACTCGGCACCGTGCGAGCGCACCGCCTCCTCCAAGCCCGCTCGCCGGGTGTTGGCCGCGGTGCCCTGGACGTAGAAGGTCTGCTCGCCCACGATCAGGCGGCCGGGCTTCCGCGCCCTGGCGAGCTCGAGCACGGCCGACAGGACCTCGGGACTGATGGTCGCCGGGTGCGGGCTGGGACAGCAGATGTTGGGCTTCACCAGCACCGTCTGGCCCGGCTGGATGACGTCGAGCCCACCGGCCAGCCGGATCGCCGTCCGGGTGGCGGCGGCCATCGTGGCGTCGCGCGCCACGCCGACCACGGCTGCCGGAGGCCCGGCCGCGGCGACGGGCCGGACGGCCGCAGCGCCGACGCCCAGGCCCGCCACCCGGGCGAGCCATCCCCGGCGCGAGAGCTTGCCGGAGCCCGCCGGCGCCACGCGCGCCGCCGCGGTCCCCGCCGGGAGCCGCGTGGCGTGGGGCCGCTCGGGTCCGGTCATCCAGCGCCTCCTCCCGTCTGTCTCGGACTGCGGGCGCGCAGCGCAGTGCCCCCGCTCCCGCGCGGGCGAGCTCAGTGAATGCGGCGGGTCTCCACGATCGTCACCCGGCGAGCGACGGTCAGACCGTCCTGGTCCTCCCCCTCCACGACCACGAAATCGCCCACCAGGACGTCCACGAGCGACACCGGCACTTCCCCGAACGCGCTCTGTCCCCGCATGTCCCCCAGCCGGAGGCGGCTCGCCGTCACCATGGGCGTCTCCGCCTCGACACGCACCTGGTGGCGGGTGGGGACCCCGCGGCGACCAAGCTCCTCGACGACGAGGACCCCGCGCTCGAGATCGACTTCCATGACCCGGCCCGAGTACCGCCGAGGCGACTCCGCTCGGGCAGGTGGCGCCGCAAGGACCAGGACCGCGCAGAGCGCCGCGAAGGAGACCACCGCCCGGACCGCCCGCGCCCGGCGCATCAGTCCGACAGCCGGAGCAGCATGCCGGTCCGCCGCGCGCGGTGAATGGCCCAGGCGAAGAGCGCATAGCCGCCGGCCGCGTAGACGACCGCGAGCGCATACCCGCGAAGAAGGGGCGCCGTGAAGACCGGCGCATACCCCAGGTGCGCCCGGAACGCCTCAAGGAAGTGAGTCAGCGGCACGCCGGCGGCCATCGTCTGGAGCGGCGCCGGCAGGACCGAGACCGGGTAGTACACCCCGCACAGTAGCAGGATCAGGCTCACGCCCGACCAGGCGGAGACCTCCGCCCGCAGCCCGAAGAGCATGAGCAGCGTCGACACGAACAGGCCGACCCCGGCCGCCGAGAGGAGGAGCCCGGCGACCAGCGCCGCCGCGGGACCCGGGCCGTGAGCGAGGACGTTCACCCCGAACACCCAGTGGCTCATGGCCGCCTGGAGGGCGAACACCGCCGTCCCCCGCACCAGACCCATCAGCCAGGATCCCAGTACCAGATGCCAGGGGCGGATCGGCGCGACGAGCTGGTGCTTGATGCTCTTCGACCACATGTCGAACAGGGCCGCATACGCCACGTCCAGCTGACAGACCTGCACGGTCGAGAGGGCGAACGTCCCGACCAGCACGAACACGACCGTGCCCGGCTCCGCGCCCAGGAACGTGATCAGGAGCCCCACGGAAAGCAGGTTCACGATCGGCCAGAAGACGATCTCGAAGACCGTGAACACGTTGCGGTGGGTCATGCGCCAGTTGCGAAGGAAGAAAGCCGAGACCTTCACGAGCTCCCGCCGCAACGGCGTCCCGTCGGGCGACGCCGACCGGACGATCGGCGCCGACAGCGTGCTCATCGCGCGAGCTCGATGAAGACCGATTCCAGCGTCGGCTCGGTCACGGTCACGTCGCTCACCGGGACTCCGCACTCGTCGAGATGGCGAAAGATCTCGGGGAGGCGCTTCCGGGCATCGTCCACGATCACCTGGACCCGGCCGGCGTCGCTGGTGCAGGCCAGCACCCCGGGCAGGCCGGCGACGCCGCGCCAGCCATCGCCCTCCACGGCCAACTCCACCCGGTCGCCAAGCAGGACCTCACGCTTCAGGGTGGCGGGATCGCCGCCGGCGAGAATCTTGCCGGTGCGCAGGAACACGACCTCGTCGCACAGCTGCTCCGCCTCGCGCATGTAGTGCGTGGACAGCAGAATGGTCATGCGGCGGGCACGCCGCAGCGCGGCGATCTGTTCCCGGATGCGCACCGAGATGTCCGGATCGAGCCCGACGGTCGGCTCGTCCAGGATGAGCAGCTCGGGGTTGTTCACGAACGCCTTGGCCAGCGCGAGCCGCTGCTTGAGCCCCGTCGACAGCTCGTTGTAGGGAACGGTCGCGTGCGCCGTCAGCTCGAACTGCTCGAGCAGTTCCGCCACTCGAGGCCGCCGGATGCGGCCGCCGAGGCCGTAGCTCCGCGCAGCGATGTCCAGGATCTCGCGCGGCGTGAGGCTCCACAGGAACGAGGCACTGCCGGAGGACAGGTTGATGCGCTCGCGAACCCGATGGGCCTCGCGAGTCACGCTGAGTCCCAGGACCCGCGCCTCTCCGCGGTCCGGCAGGAGGAGCGTGGCCAGGATCGACAGCAGCGTGGTCTTGCCGGCGCCGTTCGGTCCCAGCACTCCGAAGATCGCGCCGCGCGGAACCACGAAGGAGACGCCCTGGAGGGCAGGCTGCGCCCGACGGCGGGGCCACCCCGTGCGGAACGTCTTGCTGAGATCGCAGACTTCGACCGCAGGCTCGGTCGTCGTCACGTGATTCACTGTATCATACGCCGCATGAGCGACTCCCGGGAGTGGTCGGCTCCCGTCGCCGATCTGCCCGTCGGGGCGTCCGCAAAGTTTCCGCTCAGCTGGCGCGGAGCGACGGTCGAGGGGTTCGTGATCAACTTCGAGGGTCGCTACCGCGCCTACGTCAACCGCTGCGCCCACGCCGGAACCCCGCTCGACTGGTGGCCGAACGAGTTCTTCACCGACGACGGCCGGCTCCTCGTCTGCGCCACTCACGGGGCGCTCTTCCAACCGGACAGCGGCCGCTGCGCCGGAGGCCCGTGTGGCGGCGGAGCCCTCTGGCCCCTGGTCGTCCGCCTCGAGGGTGACCGGCTGATCGTGACGGCACACCCGGAGGACGCGGACAGCGCCGCCGGCCCCTGAGCGCGGCGCGCCGTGACGGCCACGCCCCCGCTCGACGATCGCGCCACCCTCCAGGCGGCGAACCAGCGGTTCTACCGGGCCTTCGAAAGCCTCGATCTCGCCGAGATGGACCAGGTGTGGGCGCACGGCGACCACGTCGCATGCGTGCACCCGGGGTGGCACCGGCTTCACGGCTGGGACGCGGTGCGCGGCTCATGGGCCGCCATCTTTCAGGGTACGACCGAGATGCGGTTCACCGTCACGGACGTGCGGGCGGAGCTGCGCGGCGAGCTCGGATGGGTGCATTGCACGGAGAACATCCTCTCGGAGACACGGGGGCACCTGGCGATCACCGCCATCCTCGCGACCAACGTCTTCGAGCGTCGGGGAGAGCGGTGGCTCTTGGTGCATCACCACGCGTCGCACGTCCTGTCACCGCCGGATCCGGGATCGGAGGGCGCCTGAGGGCGCGCGCGCTCGCCGTGGCGCCCGCCCTCGTCTCCGTCCTGGCTTTCCTGTCGGGCTGCGGCACGGCGCTCGAGCGCGGACTGATCTACCACCCGTCCACGACGATCGAGGGCACGCCGGCCGGGCTCGGCCTCGCGTTCGAGGACGTGGAGGCGGTCACCGCCGACGGCGTCCAGATCCACGGCTGGCTCGTGCCGGGCCCCCGGCCGGCGACCCTCCTCTATTGCCACGGGAACGCGGGAAACGTCTCGCACCGGCTCCAGAAGATCGCGGCGCTCCACAACCGGCTCGGCCTTTCGATCCTGATCTTCGACTATCGCGGCTACGGCCGCAGCCAGGGCGTGCCCGGCGAGCAGGGCACCTACGCCGACGCCCGGGCAATGCGCGCGTGGATCGCGGGACGGGGCTCGGGACCGGTGGTCTATCTGGGGGCCTCGCTGGGGGCTGCCGTGGCCACCGCGCTGGCCGCCGAGGATGCGCCGGCCGCCCTGGTGCTCGAGGCGCCGTTCGCGTCCGTCCAGGCCATGGCCAGCGCCACGCTGCCCGGCGCGGGCTGGCTGTTCCGGACGCGCTACGACACGCGCGGCACGATCGGCCGCGTGCGGGCCCCGTTGCTGGTGCTCCACGGAGACGCCGACGAGGTCGTGCCCCACCGCCAGGGGCGCGCGGTCTTCGACGCCGCGGCCGAGCCCAAGGTCTTCGCCGCAATGCCCGGCGCCCACCACAACGACGTGCTCGAGGTCGGCGGAGAAGCCTACTGGAGGGCGTGGACCGCGTTCCTCGCCGCTCACCTCGCGGGGTGGTGAGGCCCGACCCGGCGGGCGCTACTGGACGCGGATGACGGTGTCGCCCGGGAGGCGACCGAGAAGATCCTGGAGCGCCGCCTCCAGGTAGTCGGGCTCTTTCGATTCGAGAGTCACGCGCACCTTGTACTCCGGATTCGTGAACTCCGGGTAGGATCCGCATAGCAGCTCGGGGAAGCTCCGGAGCATGGCGTTCAGGTGCTCGGCGAGCGTGCCCTCCCCCACCCCGAAAAACACGACCCGCATGAGATAGGGCCGCTCCCGGAACCGCTCCTTGATCGCATCGAACTTGCGGCGGAAGATCTCGGGGACGCCCGGGAACACGTGGACGTTGCGAACGACGATCACCGGGACGACCAGGTGGTCCGACACCAGCAGCTCGGCGCCCTCCGGCACCTCCGCCATCTTGAGCCGCGCGTCGTTGAGCCGCCCCTGGTAGGCGTGATCGAGCGATGCGACGAGGCCGGGGTCACGCACGACCCTGATCCCGAACGCCCGCGCCACTCCCTCGATCGTGACGTCGTCGTGGGTCGGCCCCACGCCCCCGGACGTGAACACCCAGTCGTACGCGTGGGCGAACTCGGCCACCTCCCGCGCGATCAGCTCCACCTCGTCGGGAACGACCGCGATCTTCCGGACGTCGACGCCGAGCTGCCGGAACTCACGGCACAGGTAGAGCGCGTTCTGGTCGGCGACCTTGCCCGACAGGATCTCGTTGCCGATGAGGACGATCCCGGCCGTCTTCGCCATCCCCGGCCCGGTCCGCCCCGCGCGTCAGCCGCGGGCGAACTCCTCCTTGGCCCGGCGCACCCGCGACGGGTCCTCCAGGAGATCGTACGCGGTCAGCGCCATCGTCTTCGCCGCGGCGAGCATGCCCGCATGGGCCAGGGACGCGATCGCCGCCTCGACGAAGTCGCGGCTGTGGATCGCCATACCCTCCGGCGCGATGGCGACCATCGGCTGGATCGTGGGGAGCACCTGGCTGACGTTGCCGACGTCCGAGGAGCCCAGCCGGTCGGCCGCCGGTGGGCCCTCGACGAGGCCGGAGCCGCGCATGTTGGCGGCGAAGAGGTCCAGGAGCGTCTGGTTCCGCTTCAGGGGCTCGTAGACCATCTCGTGCTGGGTCACGGTGAGGCTCGCGCCCGTGGCGCGCGCCGCCCCCTCGGCGCACGCTAGCACCCGGCGGTGCAGCTCCCACATCGTGTCGATCCGGGGCGCCCGGACGTAGAAGGTCGCCTTCGCGTACTCGGGGATGATGTTCGCGGCGGCTCCGCCGTTCTCGATGATCCCGTGGATCCGGCAATCCGGCCGCACCTGCTGCCGGAGCATGCTGACCGCATTGAACGTCTGGATGCAGGCGTCGAGCGCGTTGACCCCTGCCCAGGGATCGGCGGCGGCGTGGGCCGCCTTCCCGGCGTACTCGAAGCTGGTTCGCACGATCCCGAGGAGATCCTGGTGGAGGATGGTCCGGTCGAAGCCGTGGATCATCATCGCGCAGTCGACGCCCGCGAACACGCCGGCCCGAAGGAGCCTCACCTTGCCGCCGCCCCCCTCCTCGGCGGGCGTGCCAATCACCTGGACCCGCCCCGCGGGCAGCCTCGCCCGCACCGCCGCCAGCGCCGCTCCGGCCCCCGCGCCCGACGTCGCGATGATATTGTGCCCGCACGCGTGGCCGATGCCGGGAAGGGCATCGTACTCGCACATGATCGCGACGGTAGGCCCGGTCCCGCGGCCGTTCACGGTGGCCCGGAACGCGGTCGGGACGCCGCCGACACCGCGCTCGACCTCGAATCCCTTGGCCTCCAAGAACGCGCACAGCCATCCGCAGGCCTGAACTTCACTGTAGCCGAGCTCCGGATGGTCGTGGATCTTTCGAGAGATCGCCTCGAGCTCGCCGGCCAGGCCGTCGAGAGCGTGCTGGATATCGGTCTTGACCGTGCTCACCTGGCTACCCCTCGCTCCCTGTAGACGGCCCGGGGCCCTCTGGCGGGTTTGGGTTCACGCGATCCCCGTTACCGACGGCAGGGGACGATCGCGCGCCTGCGCGATCCGAGCGGAGGGTAACACGGGGGCCGGCAGGGCTCAACGCCGCGACGTCGGCCTGGCCGCCCCGCCCGCCGCCGCCTGTCGCCTGTGAGCGTCGGCCCACGTGCGCTAGAATGACGGCGCGGCGACGTCCACTTCCGAGCCGCGCGGAGGTTCGCTGATGATCCACGGTCCCGAGGACTCCCCGATCCGTCTGTCCGGCTGGGCACTGATCCTCGGCGCCTCCTCCGGCTTCGGCGAGGCGACGGCGCTCGCCCTCGCCGGCGCGGGTCTGTCCATCATCGGCGTACACCTGGACCGCAAGGCGACCCTCCCGAACGCGGAGCGGATCGCCGCCCAGGTCCGGCGCCTGGGCGGTCAGGCGCTGTTCTTCAATGTCAACGCCGCCGATCCGGCGCGGCGAGTGGAGGTGCTGGACGCGGTCGATCGGGAGATGGCTGCGCGCGGCGAGCGGGGCCGGCTGAAGGTCCTCCTGCACTCCCTCGCCTTCGGCACGCTCCGACCGTTCGTCGCCGACACCCCCAGGGAGGGCGTCTCCAAGGATCAGATGGACATGACGCTCGATGTCATGGCCCACAGCCTGGTCTACTGGACGCAGGACGTGCTCGCCCGGGGCCTTATGGGGCCGGGCGGCCGGATCTTCGCCATGACGAGCGGAGGCGGAGCGCGCGTCCTGCCGTGCTACGGCCCGGTTTCGGGCGCCAAGGCCGCGCTCGAGTCCCACGTGCGACAGCTCGCGATGGAGCTCGCCCCGCAGGGCATCACGGTCAACGCCATCCGTGCCGGCGTGACCGACACCCCCGCCCTCCAGAAGATTCCTGGCTCCGACCGGATCAAGGCTGGCGCTCTCGCCCGGAACCCGGCAGGGCGCCTGACGACCACGGAGGACGTGGCCCGGGCGATCGTCGTCCTCTCCCACTCCGCGACGCACTGGATGACGGGCAACGTCCTCGGCGTCGACGGCGGCGAGGACATCGTCGGGTAGCCGGGAGGGCCCTCCCGGCCGCACATGACACCGTTCCACGCAATCGTCCTGGGCCTCGTTCAGGGCGCCACGGAGTTCCTGCCGGTCTCCTCGTCGGGACACCTGATCCTGGTTCCCACGCTCCTGGGCTGGCCGGACCAGGGGCTCGTGTTCGACGCCGCGGTCCACCTCGGGACCGTTCTCGCGCTTCTCATCTACTTTGCGGGAGAGCTCCAGCGTCTCGCGGCGGGGGTCCTCGCTGGCCGGCCGGCGGATCGGCGACTCGCCGCCGGCGTTCTGCTGGGCTCGATCCCGGCCGGGGTCGCGGGCCTCGCGTTCCAGCACGCCATCGAGACCGGGCTCCGCTCCGTGACCGTCGTCGCCGTGTCGACCATGGCATGGGCGCTGGTGCTCTGGTGGGCGGACCGGCACGCGGCGCGGCATCATGTGAACGATCTGCGCCAGGTGGGCGTCGGGCGCGCGCTCGTCGTGGGCCTTGCCCAGCCCCTCGCCCTGATCCCCGGAACATCGCGGTCGGGGATCACGCTGTCCGCCGGGCTGTTCGCGGGGCTCGACCGCTCCACCGCGGCGCGCTTTGCGTTCCTCCTGGGCCTGCCGATAACGGTGGCGGCGGGGCTCCTCGAGACCGCCACGCTGTTCCGCCACGGGGCGCCGGGGGACGCGCTGGGGGTGCTCGCCATCGGCGTCGGCACCTCGTTCGCGGCGGGGCTCGCCGCGATCCGCTTCCTGGTGGGCTACCTGCAGCGACGGACGCTGCTCGTGTTCGTGGCCTACCGGATCGTGCTGGGTCTTCTGCTGCTCTGGCTCACCGGCTGAGCCGCTCGTCCGGATCGCGTCCGCGTCAGCCCCCGCCGCCCGGGGCCGCGCCCCGCCACAGGACGCGCCCCGCGCGCACAGTGAGCCGGGGCGCCCAGCGCTTCGGGCCCTCGAGCGTGTTGCCGTCGGCGTCCTGGTAGGGAAACCGCCCCTCCTCGATCGCGAACACCGCTGCGTCGCCCGCTGCCCCCGCGGCCAGCGAGCCGAGGTCCCCGCGCCGGCCGATGGCGCCGGCCGGCGCCGCCGTCGCCGCGCGCACCACGTCGGCCACCGGCATCCCGAGGCTCAGGAACTTCGAGAGCGTTGTCGGGAGATCACGCACGACGGTCGACCGGCCCGGTCGCGTGAGGTCCGAGGAGATCGTGTCCGGATAGAATCCCTGCTCGAAGGCGCGGCGGACCACGGGAAAGTTCACGTGATTCCGCCCGTGGGCCACGTCGAAGACGATCCCCCGGCGGCGCGCCGCCCGCACGGTCTCCTTGATCCGCCCGGCCCCGTCGAGGATCCCCGAGCCGCGGCCGTGGAGGAAGTGGCTCACGATGTCCCCCGGCCGGAGCAGGGCGAGGACCTCCCCGTACTCCACCGGCGGATTGTTGATGTGCACGATCACGGGCACCCCTGCCGCCTCCGCGGCCCGGAGTCCCCGGCGGAGAGGCTCGAGACCGTGCTGGGCTACGACCTCCTTCTGGATCCGGACCTTCACGCCGACAACGACGTCCCGGTGCTCCCGGGCCACCGCGGCGGCCAGGTCCGGGTCCGAGTAGTCGAGATAGCAGTGCTCGCCGATGCCGAGGTGGCTGAGCCCGATCGCCGCGATGTGGACGAAGCCGAGCACGCGGGTCTCGGCCCGGGCCATCACGAACTCGCGCAGCCCCTCGAAGTTCGCGCCGCCCGTGCTGCCCGCGTCGCAGAGCGTGGTGACGCCGGTGGAGGCGCACACGGGGTCGGTCTCGACTCCCAGGTCGTGGCCCGCGATGAACGCGTGCGCGTGGAGGTCGATGAGCCCCGGGGACACGTAGGCCCCGGACACGTCCACGACCTCCCGCGCGCTGGCGGGCGGAATCACGGTGTCGACGGCGGCCACCCGTCCCGATGCGAATGCGACGTCACGCCGACCATCCAGCCCGGACGCCGGATCGATCACGTGGCCGCCGGTCAACAGAAGGTCATGGCGCACTCTTGTCTGCCTCCTTGCGCCGCTCGAGGCGGCGCAACACGTAGCCCAGCAGGAGCACCGCGAAGCCGAGCCCCACCCCGACGTAGAGGCGCGGCCCGCCATGGGGAGGCTCCCCGAATGCGTCGGCGATCACCGCCGCCGCCGTTATCACGACACCGCTGATGGTGATGCCGGGCCAGGCGTCGTCTGCGCGCCCCACACGCGGCCAGCGTCGCGTCATGCGGCCGGTGATAGCATGCGGTCAAATCGAGGGTCAAGCGGCCCACGCAACCAGGTGCCACGGCCCAGGGCGAGCGGTACGATGGGGGTCAGAATGCGGGAGCTTGGCATCTCCCCCAGCCCGACCCGGCAGTTCGCGCTGCTGAGCCTTCTCACGATCGGCGGCAGCACCCTCGTCGTGGGCCTGGCGCTCGCCCACTTCGTCGAGCGGGCGATCCTCGACCGCGAGTGGACGTCGACAGCGGCCTTCGTTCAGGCGGCCGCCCGCGACCATCTGCGCCCCCAGGATTTCGTCGCGGGGCGCCCCGTCCCGCCGCCCGCGTCGCAGGATCGGCTGGAGGAGTTCACGCGCCAGGTGCGCCGTCTTCCCGAGGTGCTTCGCCTCACCGTGTACGGCCCCGACCGAGGGCGGCTCTGGAGCGACGCCGAGCGGGGCTCACCGGCGCCGGGCTCGACGGCCGGCATCCGCGCCGCCCTCGCGGGACGGACCGAGGCGGTCCTCGAGCCGGACGGCCCGACCGGTCGCGAGCGAGTCCGGCTTCACGTGCCGATCACCTTCCCGGGCGAGGGCCGGGTAGCCGGGGCCGTCGAGGCCTACATCGACGCGAGCCGGGTCCTGGCTGGAGTGCGCTACGCCAGGACGATGCTGTGGGGCCTGGCGCTGGCGTCGGGGGCAGTCCTCTACTTCGCGCTCTACGGGATCGTGTGGCGCGCGTCCCGAAGGCTCCGCACCCAGCACGCCACGCTCGTCCGACGGGCCGAGCAGCTTGGCCAGGCCAACGCCGAGCTGCGCGCCCTCCAGGACCAGCTGGTGGCCGCGGAGCGCCTCGCGGCGTTCGGCGAGGTCACGGCCGCAGTGGCCCACGGCCTGGGGAATCCACTCGCCGCCATCCGCGCCTCGGCCCAGGTCGGTCTTCTCGACGCAGAGGGGCCGGTGCGGGAGCAGCTCCTCCAAATCGTCACCGACACCGACCGCCTCCGCAAGCGCATGCGCACCCTCCTGGACCTCGGCCGGCCCGTCGAAGCGCGGACGGTCCCCACCGCCCTGGACGCCGTCGTACGGGCGACGCTGGCGTCCGTGCACCCGCGGATCACCGCACAGGTCGTGCGTCTCGACGTCGAGGCACCGACCGACCTCCCCAAGGTCCAGCTCGACCCGCCCCGGTTCGAGGAGGCGCTCCTCTGCCTGCTCGGCAACGCGCTCGACGCCATGCCCTCGGGCGGCGCGCTCCGGCTCAGCGCGGCGCCGGTCTCGGGCGGCGTCGAGCTCCGGGTGGACGACACGGGACCCGGGATGTCCCCCGCGGCGTTGACCCGGGCCTTCGAGCCGTTCTTCACGACGAAGGCCGGGGGCACGGGGCTCGGGCTCGCTGTCGCGCGGAAGCTGCTCGAGGCGATGGGGGCCCGGCTCGGCCTGACAAGCAGCAGTGCCGGGACTCGCGCAACGATCCTGCTGCCTCGAGCCGACGGCTGATCGGGGGGTCCGTGATTCGCAGCGTGATGATCGTCGACGACGAGGCCGGTCTGGCCAAGGCGATCGAGGCCTTCCTTCGGCGCCAGGGCGTCGAGGCCCGAGCCTTCGCGACGGCGGAAGCCGGGCTGGCCGCCCTTGCCGAGGTTTCGCCGGACGTGGCCCTGGTCGACCTCCAGCTCCCCGGGATGGACGGGCTGGCCGCGCTCGCCGCCATCCAGCGCGAGCGGCCGGAGACCGTCGTGATCGTGATGACGGCATACACGAGCGTCGAGAGCGCCGTGGCGGCCATGAAGCAGGGGGCCTTCGACTACGTCGCCAAGCCTCTGGATCTCGACGAGCTGTGGCTCGTGATCCAGCGGGCCTGGAACGCGGAGCGCACGCGGGGTGAGGTGGCATACCTTCGCGAGCGCGCCGGCCACAGCGCGCCGGTGGCGAGCCTGCTGGGAGTCTCCGACGCGATGGAGGAGGTCCGTCGGCGGATCCTGCAGGTGGCGCAGGCCGACCGGCTGGGAGACGCGGGGCCCACGGTGCTCGTGACCGGAGAGACCGGCACCGGCAAGGAGCTCGCCGCGCGGGCAATTCATGCCGCCGGCCCCCGCGCAGCCGGCCCTTTCGTGGAGATCAACTGCGCCGCGATCCCGACGACGCTCCTTGAAGGCGAGCTCTTCGGCTTCGAAAAGGGCGCCTACACGGACGCCCGGACGAGCAAGCCGGGGCTGTTCGAGGCCGCCGACGGGGGCACGCTCCTCCTCGACGAGATCGGGCTGCTGGACGTGGCGCTTCAGGCCAAGCTCCTCAAGGCCATCGAGGATCGTGCGGTGCGCCGGCTCGGCGCGCTCGCGTCCAGGCGGGTCGACGTCCGCATCATCGCCGCCACCAATCGCGATCTCGGTGGGGCGATCCGCGAGGGCACCTTTCGTGCGGACCTCCTCTACCGGCTGCGGGTCCTCACCATCGAGATGCCGCCCCTCCGGGGACGAGCACAGGACATCTGGCTCCTCGCCGAGCGCGCGCTCGAGCAGGTGCGCGAGCGTTACGGGCTCGACGGGACCCGCTGGGGTCCGGCCGCGCGCGAGGCCCTTGCCGCCTACCCCTGGCCCGGCAACGTGCGGGAGCTGATCCACGTCGTCGAGCGGGCAGCGCTGCTGCACCCGGGGTGCGCCCTCGGGCCCGAGGTGCTCGGCCTCGGATCCACGCCCGACTCCCGCGTCACGGTCGCGGGCGACGGCGTCGCGGTGGACTTCTCGCGGGGGCCGATCGACATGGAGCGGGTCGAGCGCACCCTGATCGAGCAGGCGCTCCGCCACGTCGGATGGAACCGCGGCCGGGCCGCCGAGCTGCTCGGCCTCACCAAGGAGACCCTGCGATACCGGATCGAGAAGTTCCGCCTCACTCCGGAGCGTCCGTCGGAGTAAACCGCCGGCGTGGCGGGCATTTGCCCGGCCGGGGGCGGATCCGCAACGCAGCGCTGCCTGAAGGAGCGACCGCGACGGCCGTCCACGTCCGTACAGGTCCCCGGGACCACTCCGGCACAATGTTTGCTCGACGTACACTGGTCAAGCGAAACGATCCCGTCCGCGAAGGGAGCCCTCCATGAAGGGTCGACGCCGGCTGGTGGCTGTCTCCGCCACGATCGTCCTGTTCCTCGGCGCCACCGCGCGCCCGTGGGACCAGTCCCGGACCTGGACCGGACCCACGATCGCCGACGCCGCAAGGGGAGGGGGGAACGGCGGCGGGCCCGGAAGCGGCAACGGCGCTGGGAAGGGGAGCGGCGGAGAGGGGGGAAATGACACCGGCAGAGGCGGCGGAAACGACGGCAAGGGAGGCGGCAGCGGCGGAGGCGACAAGGGCGGCGGCTCCGGAGCCGGTGGCGGGTCGGGATCGGGTGGATCGGACGGCGGTGGGGGCGGGAACGCCGGGTCCTCCGGCGTAGGATCGGGCAGCGGGACCCCGGACAGCCCAGGCAGTGGCGGTCGGGTTAGCGGTGGCTCCGAGGCCACCGGAGGCAGTCGGGGCAGGAGTGGCCGCGGCTCCGCCGGGCTGGACGTGGACGGGCACGGCTCGCGCGGTCGCTCGGCGCAGAGCGGACCCGGCCGCGGCGAGCGGAGCGGTTTCTCGGACGGATCCAGAGGGCACGGCCCGGGTCACGGCCCGACCTCCAACGCGGGACTGTCGAGCTCCGGACCCGGGTCCTCCAGGGGTCGGGGGCTCGCTTCGCCCGGAGTCAGCTCCACCGCGGGGTCCGTTGGGGGTGACGCGGGGGCTGCGGCGGCGAGCGCAACCGAGGCCGCCCGGGACGCCGCCCGCTCAGCCACCCAGGCGGCCCTCGAGGCGAGTCGACAGGCGGCCGAGCGCGCCACGGGCCCTCACGGCGTCGCAGTCGCCATCGCGGCCGAAGATGCCGCACGTTCCGCCGTACGGGCGGCCCAGACCGCGGCCGAGGCGGCCCGGGACGCCCAGGCGGCCGCCCTGAGCTCCGACCCAGGGGCGCACGCCGCGGCCGCGCGCGCCGCGGGCCGCGCCGCCGACGCCGCTCAGCTGGCGCGGGAGGCCGCGGAAGAGGCGTCGGACCGCCCGGAGCCAACCAGTGCGCCGAGCCGGTAGGCGGCCGCCGGCGGGCGCCGCGCTGGCGGCGCTGGTCCTGCTCGCGTTGCCGGTCGTGCTGCCCGCGCAGGGTCCGCTCGGCAACCTCCGGCGCGGCATGCAGTCCCAGACTCTGTCGCGGCAGGGGCAGGCGCTCTACGAAGCGCGCGAGTACGCCGGAGCGCGCGACCGCCTCATGGCCGCCGTGGCCCTTGACCCCACGCACGACGAGGCCCGCGCGCTCCTCGGCTGGGCTCACTACCGGTTGGGCGAGTACCGCGCGGCCGCCATCGCCTTCAAGGCCGGACTGAGACGGCAGCCCTCGTGGGACGGCCTCTACGATGGTCTCGGGTGGAGCCGTCTGAAGCTCGGGCGCTATCACCTGGCGATCGAGGCCTTCCAGTCGGCGCTCGACCTCTCCCCCGATCACACCGACGCTCTGATCGGAATCGGTACCGCGCTCTTCGAGCTCGGGCGCTACGAAGCGGCGATCGCGCCGTTCGTTCGCGCGCTCCGGGGCATGACCACGGTGGTCGGGCGGGAGGCGCAGGATGCGCCGGAGGCTCGGGCCCGGCTGGCGTGGAGTCTCTACTACGTGGGACGACACGCGGAGGCTCTCGAGGCCTTCCGGCGGGCCTTGCGCGCCGCACCCGATGGAGCGGGCCTCCACAACGGCCTCGGCTGGTGCCTGCTCCGCCTGGGAGACCGTGACGCGGCACGGCTCGCCTTCGAGCAGGCGCTGGCGCTCCAGCCAGGCTACCAGGACGCGGTCGAAGGGCTCCGACAGGCGCGCGGGTAGCCCGGGAAGGCCACGGCGCTCCGGCTACTTCCGGATTGCGAGAATCGCCACCCAGACAAAGAAGATGACGGTGCCGCCCAGGAACAGCACGAAGGCGAGCTTCTCGATCCCGGACACGCGATCCCCTACCTGAGGAGCGGCCCGAAGCCCCCGAGGACGTTGTAGAGGGCGTCGCCGATCAGGATCGCCAGGTTCAGCAGCGCGAGCGCCAGGACCAGTCGGACGGCAATCATCGCGCCAGCCCGGGCCCGAGCCCGCCCCAGAACCGGAACAGGTAGTAGACCGCCCACCCGCCGAGGATCGCGTACACTGCAAGGAGCCAGTGGTTCACCAGGCCGTGGTAGGCGCGGATCTCCCCGCCGCCGTACTCCTCGATGTGGCCGCGCTGGCGCTCGTGCTCCGCAATGACGCGCTCGCGCTCCGACCCCTCACCGTGATCCGTCATCGTCGATCCCCTCGCTCCTCAGCACCTGGTACTTCACCGCCTCCACGTCGCTCAAGAGGCCCGACATGGCGGCCCACAGGAACAGGCACAGAGCCGCCAGCCCCATGAAGAGGGACACGGCGAACTCCCCGGCCACGAGCGCCACCAGGTCCCGCATCTCTTTCCCCTGGCCTCCCGGGGGCCTCTAGCGCCCCTCGCCCTTCAGGCCCTTGTGGAAGCGGACCAGGGCCCTCGGTCCGGTCTCGGTCGGCGCGGACGGGTCGAGCGCGAGCGATGAGGACTGGTATGCCTCACCGCCGGCGTCGTTCAGCTGCGCGCGGATTGCCGCGTCGAGCTTGAGCTTCTCCCCGGTGACCGGATCGTTGAAGGCCGAAAAGGAGAGCACGTAGTAGCTGATCGCCCAGCGTTCCGCCTCGCTCATGGAGTCGGCGAACGACGGCATCGGCGTCCCGTCGAGGCCGGTGGTCATGGTCCGGAACACGTCGCGGACGTCAGCGCCGCCCTTGAACTGGCCCCGGGTGAAGTCGATCGGGAGGATCTTGAATCCCCAGTCGTCGGTGAGCTCGTCCGCCGACGGACCGTCGCCCTTGCCCCCCTGGCCGTGGCACTGGAAGCACTTGGCTTTGGCGTAGAGCTCCTTCCCCTGCGCCAGCGTCTCCGGCGTCGCCTTCGGCGGGTCCCCGATCGGGATCGGGGGCTCGGGCCTCTCTTCCGTCCAGCGCTTGGAAAAGGTCTTGACGTAGCTGATGACGGAGATCCGATCCTTCTCGGGCAGCTCGTGCCACGTGGGCATCGCGGTGAAGCGCAGGCCGCGCGTGAGGGTCCGGTAGAGATCCCCGTCCGTCGGCAGGGAGCCCGAAGGGGTCGTCCGGAACTTGAAGGCCCCGAGCCGGAAATCGCGCGGCCGGGGATCCAGGAAAGTGGCCATGGGACCGTTCCCGTCGCCGTTCGGCCCGTGGCAGCCGACGCAGCGCCGCTCGTACACGGCCTTCCCGCGCGCCTCCTGCTCCGTGGTGCGCGGGATGCTCATGACGCTGGCGGACAGCGTCTGCGGCTCGAAGACGTCGCGCCACGCTCCGCGGTTCGTGCCGAGCTTCTGGATGTAGGCGACGAGCCCGCGGAGCTCCTCGGTCGGCACGATCACCGTGAGGGTCTTCCCCTTCCAGGCGTCGAGCTTGTCGTACGGCTCCGGCAGGTTCTTCACGTCCAGGGCCGGTGTCCCGTCCGTTTGCCGGGAGAAGGCGAGTCCGTCCGGATTCGGATGGAGCGGTAGCGGCCGGTCCGCCCGCCCCGTGAACAGCTGCCGGAGCGCCGGGCTCTCCGCCAGGGCCGGCTCCCCGTCCTTGTCGACGACCGCTACCTGCGCCGTCCGGTACAGCCAGCGGAAGCTCGGCATCATGGAGTCCGGCACCACCCCGGTCGGGGTCCAGTGGTGCGCGTAGTGCCACGCGTCCCCGTACTTGAGCCCCACCCGCGTGAGGTCGGGGCCAATCCGGCGCGTCGACAGGAGATGCGGCCAATCGTGAGCGTACTCGCCAACCTGGGAGACCGGGCCCCAGCGCATGTCCTCTCCGGTCACCGGGCGCACGTACTGGCTGTGGCAGTACCAGCACCCCTCCCTCCGGTACACGTTCCGCCCGATCTGCTCGAGCGGCGTGTAGGGGGACGACTCGTACCAGACCCACTTGACCTCGCCGAGTTCGGTGCGCACGGCCCGCGTCGCCCGCGTCTCCCGGGACTCCGGAATCGCGATCGGGAGGATGCCCTGTATGAAGATCGCCAGCGAGATGCAGACGAACCCGGCTCCGAGGACATAGGCCTTCACGTCACGCCCGCGCGGGGCTCTCGCCCGGCACCGGCTCGGCCGGGGCGGCCGGGGCGACCACTCCCGGCTCCAGCGCCGTGCGCATGAAGTTGTAGACGAGGAGCGACATCCCCAGGTCCATCGAGATCCCCGACAGGGTCCGCACCAGCCAGAAGGGCTTCATGGTCACGACGGTGTCCACCCACTCCGCCCGCGCCATGAGCATGTACCCCTGCTGCAGCCCTTGCGCGGTCAGGACGAGCCCCATGGTCGAGATCCCCAGGGTGATCAGCCAGAAGCTCCAGTTTCCGAGCCGGAAGCTCCACAGCTCCCGTCCGAAGAGTCGCGGCCAGACGTACACCGCCCCCCCGATCGCCCACACCACGAACGTGCCGAACACGGTGAGGTGCGAGTGAGACACAACGAAGTCGGTGAAGTGGGTCGGCTCCTGGATCGACCGGAGCGCCTCGGTGGAGCCCTGGAAGCACCCGATCAGGTACATGATCGATCCCATGATGAGGAACTTGGCGGGCAGATTCCGGCCGAAGCCCTGCCAGTGACCGATCATGGTGCCGAAGAAGTTCTGGAGCACCGTCCACACCGGGATGATCAGCATCATGGAGGAGACGATGGCGATCGTTTCCGCCCAGTCGGCGATCGGGCTGAACAGGTAGTGGTGGATCCCGACGAACGGGTAGAAGAAGGCGAGAGACCAGAACCCGATGAGGGAGAGCTTGTGGCTGTAGATCGGGGCCCGTATGGACGCCGGCAGGAAGAAGTAGATCAGGACGTAGCCGGCCGGCGTGATCCAGAGGCCCACCACGTAGTGGATGTACAGGCCGTGGAGCGCCGCATTGTTGATGCCGGGCACCGTGTGGTAAGGCCCGATGATCAGGAGCACCAGGTTGATGCTCGTCCACACCAGGGCGCCGATCAGGTACCAGAGGCTGACGTAGAGCGGGGCCTCTCGCCGCCGGGCGATGGTCATGAGGATCTGCACCGTCACGGCGAACATGATCACCGTCAGCACCACGACGTTTGGAAGGGGAAGCTCGCCCGCCTCCCATCCGCGGTTTCCTCCGAACAGGGACACGCCGATGAAGGAGGCGGCGAGGTTCAGATTCCATATCCAGAGGACGGGGTAGCCCCAGTGCCCGTTCCAGACCGGAACCCCCGCCAGGCGCGGAGTGATGTAGTACATGAGGCCGAGGAACAGCGTGGAGAAGGCACCGAAGATCACGCCGTTGACGTGGACCGGGCGAAGGCGGCCGAAGGTCGACCACGCGGACGTCCCCAGGAACTCCGGGTAATTGAACTTCGTCGAGATGAGCACCCCGATGGTCGGCGCGAACATGAGCCAGAAGAATCCCCACAGGAGCCAGCCGCGGATCAACCGGGCGTCGATCAGCCCGTCGTTGGTCCGGGCCGCCGTGGCAGCCCTCGTCATGCTCGTCAGGATACCTCCACGCGGGTGCGCGCTTCGAATTGCTGACTCGGCGTGTTACCGAGCCGCAGCCGGAGGAGCCCCCCCCGCGCGGATACGGGAGGGTGATCAGTGGATCGTCGCTCAGGGCAGAGGTGACGGACCCGGCGGAGGGATCGGGTCCCGGGTGGTGGACCGGCCCCTGGCTCGGAGGCCCGACGCGCCGCTCGCGTGTCTACTGGCCGGCGACGGTGAGACGGGAGATCTTCAGCGTGGGCGCGGCGGTCTGGTCGCGGAAGATCAGGTCCTGTCCCACCATTTCCACATCCCGCAGCATCTGGCGCAGGTTACCCGCGACGGTGATCTCCTCGACCGGATACGCGAGCTCGCCGCCCTCGATCCAGAAGCCGACGGCGCCCCGCGAGTAGTCTCCGGTCGCGAAGTTCACGCCGAACCCGATCAGCTCCGTGACGTAGAGACCCCGGTCGACCGAGCGCACGACCTCCTCGGGGGCCCAGGGCCCGGGCTCCAGGTAGAGGTTCGTGTACCCGACGGTCACCCCGCCCCCGTCCTCGCGGGAAGCATGCCCCGTCGCCGCGAGCCCCAGCCGTCGGGCGCTATAGGTGTCGAGGAGATAGCTCGCGAGGACCCCCTGGTCGACCAGGACCGTACGCCGGCTCGGCAGCCCTTCACCGTCGAACGGCCGAGAGCCGAGCCCGTGGCGCATCAGGGGATCGTCCACGATCGTCACGAGGGGCGAGGCCACGGTCTCTCCACGCTGGCCGATGAGGAACGAGGTCCCCCGGTAGAGGCCTGGGCCGGATGCCGCGACGGCCAGGCCCCTCACCAGGCTCGCCGCGGTCTCGGGATCGAAGACGACCGGGACTTCCACCGTCTCGCCCTTCCGCCCGCCCAGCCGGCGAACCGCCCGGCGCGCCGCCTCCCGGCCGATCTCCTCAGGGGACTCCAGATCGGCGAGATGCCGGGCCGACGTGTACCAGTAGTCGCGTTCCATGTCGCTGTCGTCCGAAGCCACGGGCGTCACGGACAGGGCAAACGACGAGATCCGGAAGTCGCTGGCGAACCCACCGCTGGACGCGTACGCAACCCGGCCCTGCCGGTCGTAGAACTCCGCCCCCTCGGAATTCCGCACGCGCGCATCGGCCTCGAGGGCGGCCGCCTCGGCCCGGCGCGCCCAGGCGATCTTGTCCTCGAGTCCCATCGCGTGACCCTCGGCGTCCCAGAGGTCCAGGTCGGGAATCTCGCGCGCCAGGGCTTCCCTGGCTGGCAACCCGGAGTGCTCGTCGCGCCGGGCCACCTGCGCCAGTCGCACGCTCTCGTCCACCAGGCGCGCGAGCGCCTCCGGGGAGAGATCCGAGGTGGTCGCCGATGCGGACCCGGACTCGGTGAAGATCCGCAGGGAGCAGCGGTTCTCGCGAGCGTGCTTCAGCGACTCGACGCTGCCGAGCCGCACCTGCACCGTCTGGAGCTCTTCCTCCACCATGAAGGCGTCCGCCTCGACGGCTCCCCGCGTGCGCGCGCGTCGCAGGAGATCCTCGAGGCGATCGAGCATCTCCGACCCCGCCCCCGCCGTCACGCCTTGCCCGACCACGGCGTCAGACCTCGGTCCCGCCCACGGTGATCCCGTCGACGCGGATGGTCGGCAGGCCGACGCCCACCGGGACGGACTGCCCGTCCTTCCCGCACGTGCCTACCCCCTCGTCGAGGGCGAGATCGTGACCGACGCGGCTGACGCGCGTGAGGGCGTCCGGGCCCGAGCCGATTAGCGTGGCCCCCTTGACCGGCGCCGTGACACGGCCGCCCTCGATCAGGTAGGCCTCGCTCGCGGAGAACACGAACTTCCCGCTCGTGATGTCCACCTGTCCGCCGCCGAAGGCCACCGCGTAGAGTCCCCGCGATACAGAGCGCACGATGTCCTCCGGCGGCTCCTCGCCCGCCAGCATGAAGGTGTTCGTCATGCGCGGCATCGGCGGGTGCTGGAAGGACTCCCGCCGACCGTTTCCGGTGAGCCCCGTGCCAAGCAGTCGGGCGTTGAGCCGATCCTGCATGTACCCGCGCAGCACGCCCTTCTCGATGAGGACGGTCCGGCTCGTCGGCGTGCCCTCGTCGTCCAGGTTCAGCGAGCCACGCCGGTTCGGAAGCGTGCCGTCGTCGATGACCGTGACGAGGTCGGAGGCGACCCGCTCACCGAGGCGGCCGCTGAACGCCGAGACGCCCTTCCGGTTGAAGTCACCCTCCAGCCCGTGTCCGATCGCCTCGTGGAGCAGGATTCCCGGCCACCCGGGGCCGAGCACGACCGTCATGGCTCCAGCGGGCGCGGCGACCGCGTTCAGCTTGACGACCGCCTGGCGCGCCGCCTCCCGGGCGAAGCGCGCCCAGCGGTCGCCCTCGACGAAGTAGTCGAAAGCCACCCGGCCGCCCCCGCCGAAGGTGCCGACCTCGCGCCGACCCCCGTCCTCGACGACGACCGTCACGTTCAGCCGGGTCAGGGGCCGGACGTCGGCGAGTTGCCAGTTGGCCGACGTCGCGATCAGCACCATCTGGTCGAGCGATGCCAGCGTCGCGATGACCTGACGGATCCGGGCGTCCTGCGCCCGTGCCAGGCGGTCGACCTGGCCCAGCAGCGCCACCTTGGCGGTGAGGTCCGCCTCGACCGGCGCGGTATCCAGCCGGTAGAGGTCGTGAGGGTGCGGACTGCCGTGCACCGAGACCGGCCCGGACTCCGCCGGATGCTCGGCGATGGCCTGCGCCTGCCTGGCCGCGACCTCGAGATGCCGGATGTCGAGGTCGTCCGTGTAGGCGTAGCCCGTGCGCACGCCAGCCTGGGCCCGGACGCCCGCACCCTGGCTGATCGTCCGCGACGCCCGCTTGACGACGCCGTCCTCGAGGACGAGCTCCTCCGCCACCTGGTACTCGACGAACACGTCGGCGTAGTCCACCCGGCTGGCCGCAGAGCCCACCAGGGCCTCCAGCCGGGGCTGGGTCAAGCCGAACCGGTCGGCGAAGAAGCGCTCCGGGCGAACTGGCTGGCCGATCGTTGTCATGAGCGTCTCCCGGATCGGGGTGTCGGGAAAGCTGGGAGCACACTCATGCTACCACGGGGGCACCCTCGCATGCCGGCGAGGATGCACATCGATTTTGTAACACAATTACCGAGACTTAATCTTCATCATCGGAGTCGTCGGTTGAGAGCAGGCTCGGATCCGCCTCCTCCCTGGCGACGCATGCCTGGACCAGCTCGTGGAGGGTCCGGAGCCCTCGGACCACCGACGGGCCGGGCGAGAGGAGGTCCCCGGACGGGACCGCGTGCACCCGTCCCGTCCTCACCGCCGAGATCCCGCTCCATCCCGGCCTCCCGCGGATCGCCTCGATATCGACGGGCTTCCCGCACCACGACGCGATCACGATCTCCGGGTCCCGCCGGACCACCTCGGCCGGATCCACCACCCTGCCCCGGGCGTCCCGGCGATCGCGGAGCTCCGGAAACACGTCCTGGCCGCCGGCGACCTCGATCAGCTCCGAGACCCACCGTATCCCCGAGATCGGCGGCTCGTCCCACTCCTCAAAGTACACGCGGGGCCGGTCCGGCCAGACGCTTGAGAACTCCCGGATCTGGCGGATCTCGTCCTGGATGTCCGAGACCACCCCGCGCGCCGCGTCCTCGCGCCCGAGCACGCCGCCAATCACGAGGATGGCCTGGAAGATCTCGGCCAGGCTCCGCTGGTTCAGGGCCAGGACGGGGATGCCGGCCTGGACGAGGTCACGGACGACGTCGGCCTGCAGGTCGGAGAACGCGAGCACGAGGTCCGGCGCCAGGCCGAGGATTCGGTCCAGACGGAACGTGGTGAACGCGCCTACCTTCGGGCGGTCCCGGGCTTCCGCCGGCCGCCGCACGGTGCCGGGCACCCCCACGACGCGGTCGCCTGCCCCCACCGCGAACGCTATCTCGGTCGTCTCCGAGGTCAGGCAGACAATGCGTCGGGGATACGGCGCGGGCGGGGTCCCGTACACGGGGGCATCGTATCACCGCCGCCCTGCCAGCCGGTCCGGCAGGAGCGCGGACGCGCGGAGCGAGCAGTGCCCATCCACCACGTGGTCGCGGATGATCCGCGCGGTGACGGGCGTGAGGAGGATGCCGCTCCGGTAGTGGCCGGTTGCCACCATCAGCCCAGAGATCCCGGGCCACGGCCCCACGGCCGGCAGTCCGTCCTCGAGCGCGGGACGGAGCCCGGCCCAGGCCCGGAGGAAGCGGAGACCGCCGAGGCCAGGCGCCGTCCGGAGGGCCTCCGCGAGGAGCCAGGCGAGCCCATCAAGCGTGACGTCCCGGTCGGCAACGCCCTCCTCGACCGTGGCCCCGAACAGACACTCCCCGGAAAGCCGCGGGACCAGGTACACGTCCTCCCGGAAGATGGCGTGTCGCACGCGGGGCGATGCGTTGTCGAAGGCCAGGATCTGGCCCTTGACGGGGCGCACGGCGAGCCCGGCCGGCCCCCCCTCGATTCCCCCGCTCCACGCTCCGGCAGCTAGGATGACCACACCACCCTCGACGACCCCCAGGCGTGGGGTGCGCACGCCGCTCACCCGGTCGCCCACCCGGACCAGCGCGCCCACCGGCTCATCGATCACGTAGCGGACGCCCCGGCGCTCGCCGGCCTGCACCAGGGCCCGGACCAGGCGGACGTTATCGACCCAGGAGCTACGGGGCAGGTGGAGCGCGCCGGCCGCCTCCGGGCTCACGGCAGGTTCGATTCGCCGCAGGTCCTCGGCGGCCAGGAAGGCCGTTCCCTCTTGCCGCTCCGCCGGCTCGTCGGCGGAGCGCCGCGCTCTGCGCGCCTCCTCCTCGGTCGTGCAGAGGTGGAGGTGCCCCGCACGCCCGAGGCCGATGTCGATGTCGGTCTCGTCGCGGAGCGCCGCCGCGAGCGGCCCGTACAGATCCCGGCTCAGGCGGCCCAGGGCGGCCAGAGGATCGCGCCGCGTGGCAGGGAGCACGGACAGGATACCGGCCGACGCCCCGGAGGCCTCGCCCCCGGGGCGCCCGCGCTCGATCACGGTGACGCGGAGACCCGCCCCGGCCAGCTCGTACGCGCAGGCGGCGCCGATGGCTCCTGCCCCGACGACGATGGCGTCGGGCCGCGTCAACGGCCTCTGGTCAACCCCGGGTGGAGGGGCCGGGGTCTCACTCGGGCGGCCCGAAGGCGTGCCGGTGGAGGCGCCGGGCAATGCGGCCCGCCCTGTAGGCGCCGCGACCGGCTTCCACGGCGTGGCGCATGGCCTCCGCCATCACCTCCGGGTCTCGCGCCTCGGCGATGGCCGTCCCCACGAGCACGGCGTGACAGCCCAGCTCCATGGCCAGGGCCGCATCCGAGGCCGTGCCGATGCCCGCGGCCACGATGACCGGCACGGTCGCCGTGTCCAGGACCAGACGGATCGCGTAGGGGTTCCGGATCCCGAGCCCGGAGCCCGCCGGCGTCGGCTGGAGCAGGATGCCCGACGCGCCGGCCTCCTCCAGCCGCCGGGCGGCGACGGGATCGTCACTCCCTATCGGAAGCGCCACGAAGCCGTCACGGGCGAGCGTGCGGGTCGCCTCGAGAATCGCCGCGAGGTCGGGCATGTCGGTCCTCGTATCGCCCACCACGTCGATCTTGACGAAGTCGCCGAGTCCAGCCTCTCGCGCGAGGTAGGCCGTCCGCACGGCCTCGTCCGCCGTGCGGCATCCGGTCGTGGCCGGGACCAGGGTGAGGCGGCTCTGGTCGATCGACGCCAGGAAGGAGCCTCCGGGACTCGCGAGATCCAGGTCCCGGACGGCCAGGGTCACGAGCTCCGCTCCTGCGGCGTCGTGGCTCCGCCGCATGATCTCCG
>DASZOL010000036.1:0-3023 GCA_035550795.1 Candidatus Methylomirabilota bacterium | reverse complement strand
TCATCACCTCGCGTACCCATCCCCGCCTGCTCGGGCTGCGCGGTCGGCTCGGGCCGGACGGCGAGCCGCTGGTGGATGGACGGCCCTGGACGTCCCGGGAGACGGAGGATGCAGTCCGGGCCGCGGCCGGGCCCGAGGCCCACCTGGTCCGCTACGAGGGCATCGAACGGTTCGACGTCCTGCCGCTGCTCATCGGCACCGACGGGGCATTCGAACAGCTCGGCGTGGACCACCGGCGCCTGCGCCCCAATATCGTCGTCGGCGGGGTGGATGGCCTGGCGGAGCGGCAATGGCCCGGCCGCCGGCTGCGCCTCGGCGGCGTGATCGCGTCGGTGGCGAGCCTGCGCTCACGCTGCGTCATGACCACCTTTGACCCGGACACCCAAGAGCAGGATCTCTCCGTGCTCAGGCGGATCGCGTCCGGGTTCGGAGGGAAGATGGCGCTGGACTGCGAAGTCCTGACCGGGGGACGGATAAAGGTCGGCGACCCGATGGAGCTTCTCGTGGAGGCTTAGTCGGCCTTGAACCCGGGGCGGACGCGCCAGCCGGGGTTGGCGGCCAGCCCGTCGGTCTCGTAGGCGCCGACGTCGACGGGGTCTGCCCGGGGCCGGGCGTTGAAGTCCACGGCGGGCGCGAGCCCGAGGAACGCCCGGCCGATCAGGACGGACGCGGGCGGCGGCCAGAAGTCCAGCCGGGACGGGTCGGTGAAGGCGGCGGCCGCGCTGCCACCGGGGAGGAAGCGCGCGTTGTCGATGGTGACGCCGGCCAGGCGGCCGGCCACGTAGTTGGATCGCACCGTGATCGCGGCGCCGCCGAGGCCCGAGGCCTCGACGGCGGTGGCCCCCGCGCAGTAGACCGCGTTGTTGGCGAGGACCATCCCGGTCGCGCCGGACCAGGCGATGGACAGGCACGTGGAGTGGCCGTGGATGGTGTTGTTCACGATCGTCACGTTGCGCGGGTGGGTCATCTGCTCGTGGGGCGCGGCGGTGATGCCGACGTCGGACCCGAGAATCAGGTTGTTCCTGACGACCGCGTCGGCGACGACCTGGATGGCCTCGCCGCAGCTCCACATCGCGTTGCCCTCGACGATGTTCGGAGCGCGCCCCCCGCCGTAGACGAAGATGCACGGATACCGGCGCCCGATGTTCGTGTCGTGGATGACATTGTTCCGGATGACGTTGCCGTAGGACCCGACCTTGACCTCGATCCCGTCGTTGCCGCCCTCGCCGGTCGCGCGCGTGTGATGGATGTAGTTACCCTCCACGAGGTGGTTGCGGCCGATACAGGCGGCATCGTTGCATCCGATGTACATCCCCTCCCCCTCGGTGGCGCCCGCCGAGGACGCCAGGAGCCCGGTGTGGTGGATGTGATTTCCGCGGATGACGAACGAGTCGGTGTCGCCGCTGTTCAGGCGGATGGCGTTGTTGCCGGTCTCGGAGACCTCGTTGCCCTCGAAGGTGACGTGATGCCCGCCGACGAAGTTGACCCCTCCGTTGCCGCCCTTGAAGTGCAGGCCGCGGATGATCAGGTGGGACGAGTGCTCGATCTCGATGTTGTTGTGCTCGTAGTCGAAGTTCGCGACCACCGGCCGCGTGATGACCGGCTTCTCACCGGGGGCGGCGCGGATGGTGATGGGCCGGGCCGCGGTGCCGTTCACGGTGATGGCGCGCCGGCAGGCCTGACTGTAGGTGCCCCCCCGGAGGACCAGCACGTCGCCCGGCCGGAGCGCGTTGGCGCGCTTCACGAGCTCCTCGTTGCACGAGGCGCCCCCGCCGGGCGGGCGTATCTCGCCAGGCGGGCGTATCTCGATAGTCGCGCCGCTCGTGCGGCCCTCGGACGGGGAAAGCCAGGCGAGCGCGACGAGGGCGAGCGCGACCGGGAACGTCCGCCTCAAATGGCGGGGGCTAGCCGGCCGCCCGGACCATCCCGGCGAAGTACTCGTGGACCGCGGAGTCGTCGGTGAGCTCGGGATGGAAGGCGGCCACCACCACGCTCCCCTGCCGGGCCATCACGCACTCGCCCCGATGCTCGGCCAGCGGGGTGAGGGCCGCGCCGAGCCGCTTGATCCGCGGGGCCCGGATGAACACCATCTTGAGCGGGCGCGGGCCTTGACCGAGGTCGGCCGAGCCCAGCGACTCGAACGATTCCTTCTGGCGGCCGTAGGCGTTGCGCTCGACGGTGAGATCGATGAACCCCAGGGAGGACTGAGAAGGGCTCAGCACCTCGCTGGCCAGCAGGATCATCCCCGCGCAGGTCCCGAAGATCGGGCGGCCGGCCGCGTGGAACTTCTCCAGCGCCGGCACGAAGTCCCAGGCATCCATCAGCTTCAGCAGGGTGGTGCTCTCGCCGCCCGGCATGATCAGGCCGGCGACGTCGTCCAGCTGGCGCGGCATGCGCACCTCCACGGACTCCACGCCGACGCGCTCGAGGGCCTTGCGGTGCAGGCTGAAGTCGCCCTGGAGGGCGAGGACACCGACCTTCATGCGAGCGTGGCCTCCCCTCGCCCGCCCCGCAGGACGTGACCCCGCTCGCGGAGCCACTCGAGCACGGTCGCCGCGTTCCGGTCCGGCGGGAACACGGGGTACCAGACCTTCTCGATGCGCCCCCGCTCCGCGTACCAGGCCATCCTCTTGATCAGGGTGGTCGGCCCGCCCCGGGGGACCGGATACTCGAATGTCGGCAGCCGCAGGGCGCGGGTCAGCGCCAGGTCCCGGTCGCTCAGCAGCTCGAAGGGCACGTGATTGTGCCGGACGAACTCGCCCTGGTAGCCGGTGTCCTGCGTGCTGATCCCGAAGACCGCGACCCCTAGCCGCGTGAACTCTGCATAAAGGTCCCGGAACCCGCAGCTCTGCGGCGTGCAGCCGCGGGCGCCGGGGATGGCATTCCAGTCCGGACCGGCGGGCTTTCCGGGCTCGCCGGTGCGGGGATAGAGAAAGAAGACCGCCGGTCGCTCCGCGACCTCGGCGAGGTCCACCGTGCGACCCTCCGTGGAGGCCAGGCGGAGCGACGGCACCCGCGCCCCG
>DASZOL010000035.1:0-7528 GCA_035550795.1 Candidatus Methylomirabilota bacterium | reverse complement strand
GTTGGGCACGAACAGCACCGGCACCGGGCGGGTCCGGGGCGACCGGTAGCGGTAGAGCCGGGCCTTGTTGCGCCGGTAGACGGTCTCCTTGGGCGTCAGCCCGATGCGGGCATCCGGCAGCAGCAGCCGCTCCAGCGGAGTCATCAGATGCCGAACATCCCCGGGAGCCTGAGCAGGAGGCTCATGTCCCCCTGGTGTCGCAGGCGACCGGACATGAACGCCGCCTGACCGCTGAGCTTCCCGCCCAGCATGTCGAGCCAGTCCTGAGAGGCCATGGTCAGCGTCAGGCTCGGCTGTGCCGCCCCGCCCTCGCGCAGCGCACAGTGTCCGTCCGCGATATCGACGTGGTAGGTGCACGCCTCGGGCCCCGTGATGTCGTACTGGATCACCGCCTTCAGCCCCTGAGCGCGATCGGCCTTGAAGCGGCCCGACATCGCCTCGAACGTCTCCTTGACCGTCATGTCCATCTCCTTCGCACATCGGGGCCGTGCCCCGGCCGGTGTCCCGGCTTACCGACCCTTGAACTCGGGCGGCCGCTTCTGGAAGAACGCCTGGATGCCCTCCGCCGCGTCCTCGGTCCGGAGCGTCTCCAGGAAGCCTCGCACCTCGGCGTCGATCCCGGCGGCCAGCGGACCGTCGAGTGCCCGATCCACGCACTCGATGATCAGCCGCGTCGCGATCGGGGCGCGCCGGGCGACGGCCGCCGCCAGCGCCCGGGCCTGGGCCAGCGTCTCGCCCTCCTTGGCGAGGCGATTGACCAGCCCAAGCGCGAGGGCCTCCGGCGCCGTGATCTGCGTGCCCAGGATCAGCAACTCGAGCGCCTTCGTCCGTCCGATCAGCCGAGGCAACCGCTGGGTGCCGCCGAAGCCGGGAATGATGCCCAGGTTGGACTCGGTCTGGCCGATCCGCGCCGTCTCCTTCATCACGCGGAGGTGGCAGGCCATGGCGATCTCGCAGCCGCCCCCGGTCGCGTGACCCTGGATCGCGGCGATCACGGGTTTCGGAAGGCGCTCGATGCGACGGAGCAGCGTCTGGCCTCGCCGCAGGAAGGCTTCGAGGTCCTCCGCTCCGCCGCCGAAGGCGCTCGACAGGTCCGCCCCGCCGCAGAAGATGCGATCGCCCGCGCCCGTCAGGACCACGCCCCGCACGGCGTCGTCCGTCGCCAGCTCGTCGACGACGGTCTCCAGCTCGAGGACCATCTGGGTGGAGATCGTGTTCGCGGGCGGGCGGTTCAGCGTCACCACCGCGTAGCCGTCGCCTCGATCGAGGATCAGCGTCTCGTACGCCATTGTGCGCTCGTCCGCGCTCAGGCCGCGGCCGGCACCCCGAGGGCTCCGGACGCCCGCAGCTCGGCGATGGCCGCCGGCGAGAGCCCGAGAACGTCCCGCAGCACCTCGTCGGTGTGCTGGCCGAGAGTGGGGGGCGGGCCCTGCACCCGGGCCGGGGTGCCGGCGAACTTCACGGGGATCCCGGGGAGCCGCACGCGGCCCGCCGTCGGATGCTCCACCTCCACCGCCATCTCCCGGTGCCGCACCTGGGGATCGTCGAAGACCTGCCCAATGTCGTTGATCGGACCAGCCGGGAGACCCGCCTCCGCGAACCGCGCCACCCACTCGTCCCGGCCGGCCGCCTGGAGCCGCGTCTCGATGTCGCGCACCAGCTCGGTCCGGCATGCGACCCGCTGGGCGTTCGAGCCGTAGCGCGGGTCGTCGGCCCACTCCGGTGCGCCGAGAACCTCGCAGAACGCCTTCCAGAGCCGCTCGTTGCCGGCGCCGACCATCAGGTAGCCGTCACCCGCCCGGAAGGCCTGGTACGGAACGAGCGACGGGTGCGCGCTGCCCCAGCGCCCCTGCACCTCTCCGCCCACGAGATACGCGGTCGCCGCGTTGATCAGGCCGGCGATCCCGCACTCCAGGAGGGAGAGCTCCAGGTACTGGCCCTGTCCCGTCCGGTCCCGGTGGCGCAGCGCGGCCAGAACCGCTCCGTGAGCGTACAGCGCCGTGATCGCGTCGATGAGCGCGACGCCCACCTTCACCGGCGGCCCGCCGGCCTCGCCGGTGATCGACATGAGGCCGGTGAAACCCTGCATGATGGCATCGTACCCCGCGCGCTCGCGGTACGGGCCGGTGGCCCCGAAGCCCGAGATCGCGCAGTAGATCAGCCGCGCGTTGGCCGCGCGAAGCGTCTCCCAGCCGAGCCCCAGGTCGTCCATCGTCCCCGGCTTGAAGTTCTCGATGACGACGTCCGTCCTCCGCACGAGGTCGAGGACGACGTCCCTCCCCCGGGGGTGCTTCAGGTCGATCGTGATGCTCCGCTTGCCCCGGTTGACGGCGAAGAAGTACGTCGCCTGGCCGTCGGGCGCGCGCGGTGGGGACCACTGGCGGCTGTCGTCCCCGCCCGCGGGGTGCTCGACCTTGATGACCTCCGCGCCGTAGTCGCTGAGGATCTGGGTCGCGAGCGGCCCCGCGACGATGCGCGAGAGGTCGACGATCCGGAGGTCTCCGAGCGGGCCGGGCATGCCGCCTCCTCGAGATTGGCCCCTGCACTATACCCAACGCCGGAAGCACCGACAACGCACCCGAACCGGCCCGTCTGCGCCCTCGCATTGCGACCCGCGCGCCGCCTTCGTATACTCGGAACGCCGGACCATGCGCCAGCACCTCGCCCGTCTCGTGGTTGCCCTCCTGTCGCTCGCGGGTTGCAGCGTCGTGACGATCGACCTGACGCCGCGCGTGCGCCCCCTCGAGGAGAGCACCGTCGAGGGCACGGGCCGTGACAAGGTGCTCCTGATCGACCTCGCAGGCGTGCTGGCCGAGGAACCCATCTTCACTCTCGAGAGCCGCCCCCAGGTCCCGCTGCTGGCCCGCGTTCGAGAGGAACTCGACAAGGCCCAGGACGACAAGCGGGTGCGCGCCGTGGTCCTGCGCATCAACAGCCCGGGTGGGACCGTCACCGCGTCCGACATCCTCTACCACGAGCTCGTCCGGTTTCGGGAACGGCAGAAGGTCCCGGTGGTGGCGTCCATCCTGGACGTCGGCGCGTCGGGTGGCTACTATGTCGCTTTGGCCGCCGACCGCATCGTCGCCCACCCGACGACCGTGACCGGCTCCATCGGGGTGCTCATGCTGACGGTCAACGCCGGCGGGCTCCTCGAGAAGATCGGCGTCAGCGCGAGCTACGTGAAGTCGGGCGCGTTCAAGGACATGGGCAGCCCCTTCCGGAGCCTCCTGCCCGAGGAGCGAGCGCTCTTCCAGGACCTGATCGACCGGTACTACGGACGGTTCGTCGAGCTGGTCGCGCGCTCGCGGAAGCTCGACGAGGGCCGGGTGCGTGCCATCGCAGACGGGCGCATCCACACCGCCGCCGAGGCGCTGGCGCTTGGCCTGATCGACCAGGTCGGCTACCTCGAGGACGCGATCGCGGCGGCCAAGATCGCCGCGGGGCTCACCGAGGCGAGCGTGGTCACGTATCATCGGCCGCGCCAGTACCGGGCGACGATCTACTCGGCGGCCCCGGCCCCCTCGCCAGTCGCCGGCCTGCCCGACCTCACCCGGATCGTGTTCTCCGGGCCCCGCTTCCTCTACCTCTGGTGGCCGTGACGCTGCGCGCCGCCTAGCGGCCCCGCCAGCGCGGCGGCCGCTTCTCCAGGAAGGCCGCGATACCCTCCTGGGCGTCCTCCGAGCGCGCGACGATCGTCAGCAGGTCCCGTAGCTGGGCGACCACCTGGGCGTGCGGGAGATCGAGGGCCCGGTAGAACGCCTCCTTCCCGAGCGCCACGGTCGCCGGGGAGAGGCCGGCGAGCGTGCGAGCGATCCCCGCCACCGTCTCGTCGAGATCCGCGCGAGGCACCACGCGCGTCACCAGGCCGATCTCGAGCGCCTCGCGCGCCGGCAGCTGGCGCCCGGTCAGGATCAGCTCGATCACGCGCCGCGGAGCCGCCGTCCGGAGGATGGGCGCCAGCACCATCAGCGGCAGGAGACCCAGCGTGATCTCGGGGAGGCCGAACACGGCGTCCTCGGCGGCAATCACCACGTCGCACGCCGCCGCCAGACCGCAGCCACCGGCCAGCGCATAGCCGTGGACCTGGCCGATCACCGGCGTCCGCATCCGGGGGATCGTCTCCAGGATCCGGGCGAGCGGGGCATACTGCTCTCGCGCGTCGAGGATCGGCCCCGCCCCGAACATCGCCTTGAGATCGGCGCCGGCGCAGAATGCCCGGTCGCCCGCCCCCCGCAGGACCACGACCCGCGCCGCGGCGTCCCCCTCGAGGCGTCCGAGCGCGTCCTCGAGCTCACGGACCAGCGTGGGGTTGAGCGCGTTGCGGGCTTCCGGCCGGTTGAGCGTCAAGGATCCCACACCGTCGCGGACGTCGACGAGCACGGTCTCGTAGCTCACTGGTCTACCCGCGCCCCGCGAGAGCTGATTGGACGGCCTGCGGCCCGTGGGCTCATCCCGCGCTCCGCATCCGGCGCGCCTCCGGGAACAGCGCGTCCAGCAGCTCCCTGAGGATGCGTCCGGTGGTCCCCCAGACCACGTCCTCGCCGTAGCTCACGAATACGACCGGCCGCTTGACGCCTTCTCGCTCCCATTCCTCCTCGCGGAAGGCGCTCGGCCCGAGGAGGTGCGCCAGCGGGATCTCGATCACGCGCTCGATCTCGCGGCCGTCCGGGCGGAAGCTCGGCTCGCTTCGGGCCAGCCCGAGCACCGGGGTGATCACGAAGCTCGTGACGGTGGTCGGCACGTCGTCGAGGACGCCCAGGACCTCCACGTCCGACGGGTCCAGGCCGATCTCCTCCTGGGCCTCCCGGAGCGCCGCCTCGACCGCGGATCCGTCGGAGCTCCGGACCACACCGCCCGGAAAGGAGAACTGCCCCTTGTGGTGCGGCACGTCCTCCGTCTTCTTGCCGAAGACGAGCGCCGGCACGCCGGCCCGGTAGACGAACAGCACCAGCACCGCCGCGGGAACCCGCCCGCCCGGCGCGAGGGCCCGCCGACCGCGGCCGAGCGCCGCCGTAACCCGGACGCGGAGCGCCTCCACCGGGAGCGGCGTCGCCGGATCGAGCTCCCGCAAGCTAGCGCGCCTTGAAGACGGGCTTCCGCTTCTCCGCGAACGCCTTCGGTCCCTCCGTGGCGTCCTCGGTGCCCCGGAGCGTCCCCGAGAGGAGCGCCTCCAGACGGAGCCCGTCGGCAAGCGGCAGCGAGAGGCCCCGGACGATCGCCTCCTTGGCCGCCCGGACCGCCAGCGGGCCTCGCTCGCAGAGGGTTCGGGCCCACCGGCGCGCCGTCGGCAGCACCTCGGCCGCGGGGACGACCGCGTTGACGAGCCCGATCCGATGCGCCTCCTGGGCCGAAATCGTCTCGCCCATGAGGATCATCTCCATGGCCTTGGCCAGCGGCACCGCCCGGGGGAGGCGCTGCGTGCCGCCGGCGCCCGGCATGATCGCCCAGCGGACCTCGGTGAGTCCGAACACGGCGTGCTCCGCCGCCACGCGGAGATCGGAGCAGAGCACCAGCTCCATCCCCCCGGCGAGCGCGTACCCGTTCACCGCGGCGATGATGGGCTTCCAGATCTCGAGCCCCCGGGTGATGCCGCCGAGACCCGGGTCGTTGTGGCTGCGCCCGCTCCCGGAGCTCCCGAACGCCTGCGGGATGAGCTTCTTCAGGTCGGCGCCGGCGGAGAACGCCTTCTCGCCGGCGCCGGTCAGGATGGCCACCCACGCCTCCGGATCCTCGCGGAAGCGGATCCACGCGTCGATCAGATCCCGGTGCAGCTCCGGATCGATCGCGTTGAGCGCCTCGGGCCGGTCGAGCGTGATCGTGACCACGCGCTCATGCTGCTCGTAGTGAAGCCCCATGGCTCTCCTCGCAATGGTCCGGGCCACCAACTGACGGGACCGGCTGTGACGACGTGGGCGAGCAGCTCCTCCGTGCCGGCGCGCTGCGGCCAGGGTAGCACACCGCTCCGGCCGGCCCGCGGCCGGGCGGGGCCGGCGCCGGCTAGCCTCCGCCAAGAAGCCAGAGCGCCTTGTCGAGGGTCCGCAGCGACACGCGGTGCCGCGCTGCGAGCGCGCGGAGGTGGGCCCCGTAGTCGGACCACCCGGCGGGGGTCGGCGGGAACCGCCGGTGCACGCCGATCGCCCGGAGAGCCGCCCGCACGCGCACGTCGTAGATGGGGTAGCGGCGCGGCTCGGCGAAGTGGAGCACGACCGACGCCACGGGCACCCCGACGCCCCGGAGCCCCAGGAGCACGCGGAGCCGCGCCGACTCGCGCCTCGCGAGGAAGGCAGCCTCGGTCGCCCCGCGGACGCCGGCCTCGGTGTTCCGTGCGATCTGGGGCCGGATCCGCGGCGACTTCCACTCGCCGATCCAGCGCAGCTCGCCCCGGGTGAGGTAGAGCGTCCCCCGGGCCCGGCGCTGCGCCAGCCGCGCCTTCAGGCGCCGCTCCCCGCGCGTCCACGGGCTGCCGGCCTCGCCCCGGTCGAAGGTCCGGGCGAGCGCCAGGATGCGGGCCCGCCTCAGCTGGGTCATCAGCCGCTTGACTCCCCCGGCTGCCGAGCCCGACGATGAGCGGCGTGAAGTCCCCCTCGATCGTCATCGAGCCGGCCCGGGCGGCGGACGCCGCGGCCGTCATCGCGCTCATCGGCCGCGTCTTCGCGGAGTACGACTTCAGCTGGGACCCGTCCGCCGAGGTCCCGGACCTCTTCGACCTCGAGGGCCACTACGGCGGGACTGCCGGCGCGTTCTGGGTGGCCCGCGTCGACGGACGCGTGGTCGGCTCCGTCGGCGTCGCGCGCCTGCCGGACGGCCGCGCGGAGCTCCATCGCCTCTACCTCGACGCGACCCTCCGCGGCCGCGGCGTGGGCCGGGCCCTGGTGGAGATGGTCATCGGGTGGTGCCGGGCGGTCGGGATCGACCGCCTCGTCCTGTGGTCGGACACGCGGTTCGACCGCGCGCATCGCCTCTACGAGGGAATGGGGTTCACGCGGACCGGCGAGCGGGAGCTCCCGGACGACCCCAACGACACGCGCGAGTTCGGGTACGAGCGCCCCGTCTAGCCGCAAGCCCGACCGGGCCTGATGTCACACCCGGGGCAGCACCGGCTGGACCGGGGCCACGCCCTTCGCCGGTCCCTGGCGCTTCGTCAGGGGGATGGGCTTGCCGACGACCGCGTGATGGCCCGGCTTGTGGCGCGTCGCCGCCGCCGCGCGCGCGGCCTTCCCGGGTCCCACCGCGCCCTTCGTCACGCGCGTTGCCGCCGCCGCCTTCCTGGCCGTGGCCTTCGGGCCTGAGGAATGAACGGCCTTCACCCCGCGCGCAGCCTGCCGGGTCCCGGTGACCCCGCGTCCCACGGCCGGACGAGGACCGCCGACCTTCCCCTTCGCACCCTTCTGCACCACACCGGGCGCGCCTGACGGGGCCGGAGCCGGTTTCGCCGGCTCAGGGAGACTCGCGACCGCCGATGGTCCGGTCACGGGCACGATGCCCGGCAGCGCCGGTCCCACGGACGGCCCGGCCGTCTGAGCGGTGG
>DASZOL010000034.1:0-12428 GCA_035550795.1 Candidatus Methylomirabilota bacterium | reverse complement strand
CGCTCCTGGCGCAACTCGGTCGAGTTGCGCCAGGGTGCGAACGGGTGACGAGCCGTCGGGCGGGAGGGCGAGCCGGCGGCAGGACCCGCGGCTCCTGCGGCGGCGTCACTCAGGTCACCACGAGCTTCTCGCCGAGGTACGCCTCGACGACCCGGGGATCCTGGGCCACCTCCAGCGGCCGCCCCTCGGCGATCTTCTCGCCGTGATCGAGGACAACTACGCGATCGACGACCCGCATCAGCGTGGCCATGATGTGCTCGACCCACACGATCGTGATCCGGAGCTCGCTCCGGATCCGCCTCAGCAGCTCGGCCGCGCCCGCCATCTCGGCGGCGTCGAGCCCGCCCAGGCTCTCGTCCGCCAGGAGGAGCGTCGGTCCCGTCGCCAGCGCCCGCGCGAGCTCGAGCTTCTTGAGACCGCCCGCCCCGAGCAGGGCGGTCGACGCCCCCTCCTCGGTGGGCAGGCCGACGAGCTCGAGAACCTCGCGGGCCCGCGCGCGCGCCTCGCCCTCGGTGCTGCGGCGCGATGCCCCGAAATGGGCCGCGACCGCCACGTTCTCCAGGATGGAGAGCTTCCGGAACGGGCGCGGGATCTGGAACGTGCGCGCCACGCCCCGGTGGCAGACGGCGTCTGGCGTGAGCCCCGCCAGCTCCTCGCCCCGGAAGCGGATCGAGCCCGAGGTCGGCCGCAGGGCGCCGGAGATGCAGTTGAACATCGTCGTCTTGCCGGAGCCGTTCGGGCCGATGAGACCGAGGATCTCCCCCTCCGTGACCTCGAAGGAGACCTCGCCGAGGGCAGTGAACCCGCCGAAGCGCTTGACTACGCCAGCCACGGTCAGCAGGCGTGTCATGGCGTCCCGGAGCCGGCCGGACCGAGGGCACGGGACTCCGCCCCTCGGCCCTGGGTGGAATGACAGGCGGGGGCCTCGAGGCCCCCGCCCAGGCGATCAGCGTGCGGCAAACGGAGAGGACGCCGGCAGGAGCACCGGCGGGTTGTTCATCGCGATGACCTTCGGCCAGACGTGCTGGAAGCGCCCCTCGACGATCTGGTACACCGCCGCGATGGCGCGCTCGTTCTGCCCCCGCATCGGGTTCCCCTCGCCGGCGAACTTCACGCCGTAACCCTGCATGGTGCCGCCCTCGGGGATGTCCGTCTCGCGCGCCGCCTTGGCGAGGGCGTCCGGGGTGAAGCCCCCGTGCTTCTGGATGGCACGGGGGAGCACGTCGTTCAGCAGGATCCACATGTTGTTGAAGCCCATGGAGACGTGAGGGGCGATCGCGCCCACCGGGATGTTGGGCTCGAACGCCTTGTACCGCTTCACCATCTCCTGGGTCAGCTCGCCGACGCCCGCCTTGAGCTGCTTAGGGTCGATCAGCTGGGAGGCCGGCGGGTCGACCGTGTGGAAGCCCTCGACCTCGTTGCCGAACGCCTCCTTGAGCTTGTCGAGCTGGCTGTGACCGGCCCCGTGGCCGATGTAGGCGCGCAGGCGGAGCCCCTGCTCCTTGCTCTGCCGGAGGAAGAGGTTGATGTCGGGGTTGTACCCCGTGTGGTAGAGGACGTCGGGCCGGGCGGCGCGGAGCTTCGTCACCAGCGAGGAGAGGTCCGGTGCGCTGGCCGAGTAACCTTCCTTCAGGACGATCTGCATCCCCAGGCGCTTGGCCTCGCCCTCGTTCGCGCTGGCCACGCCGGCGCCGTACGGTCCGTCCTCGTAGATGATCGCGATCCGGAGGTCCTTGCCGGCCTTCTTGAGCTTGTCCTGGGCGTTGGCTGCGATGTACTGCACCGAGGCGATGCCGAACAGGCCGCTGTTCGTCTGCGGCCGGAAGGTGTACTCGAGGTTCCGGTCCTTCACCACGGCGTCGGAGATGGCCGTCGTGATCCACAAGAACTTCTTCTGCTTGTCCACCTTCTCGGCGAGGGGGACGGCGTGCGCGCTCGAGTAAACTCCGGCGAGGATGTCGACCTTCTCCACGTTGAGCAGTCGCTCAGCCTCGTTGATGGCCGCTTCGGTCTTCGACTGGCTGTCGCCGTCGACCTGGACGATCTTGTACTTGCCGAGCACGCCGCCCTTCTCGTTGATGAGGTCGATCATCATCTTGGCGCCGCGCCAGCAGTTGAGCGAGCCGGCGGCGGAGAAGGGGCCGGTGTGGTCGTAGAGGATGCCGATCTTGATCGTCTGCCCCTGCGCGTCCACGGACCGGGCCGACGCGAGTCCGAGCCCGACGGCGGCGATCAGGGCGAGCGCGAGGACGAATCGGGCGCCTTTCGCCATCTGTGACCTCCTTCGTGCGGTGAATCCCCGCGGGGGCGACGATGTGTCGATGCGGGTGCCCAAGAGACTACCACGGTCGGTCGAGAGCCGAACAGGGCCGAGCGACAGCCGGTCGGCGGATCCACCCGCGCGTGTGCGCCCCGCGCTCTCCGGGTCTCGCCGGCGCGGCGTCAGCGACGGTGCCCGACGGCGAAGTCGTTGCCCGCCCTATCCGTACCGCGAACCAGCCAGAGCGGACGCCGAGAGAAGTCGATGACGGCCGTCCCGTAGCTGGTCATCGGAGGAACGGTACGGTCGAAGTTCGAGGTCGCCGGCATGTAACGGATGGCCAGGCCGGCCCGGCGGCGTGGCGAGCGGTTCGGGCGCGACCCGTGAATCAGGTAGACATCGTGCAGCGAGAGCTGGCCCGCCTCCAGGACGACGTCGCGCGCGGTGGCCTCGTCGTAGGCGGCGGCGTCCACCTCGAGGTCCAGGACTACCCGGCCCCGCGGGGCCCTGGCGTGAGGGAGGAGCCCGCGTCCGTGCGAGCCTGGGATGACTCGCATGCAGCCGTTCTCGGTCATGGAGTCGTCTATGGCGATCCACGCGGTGGTCGTGGCCAGGGGGCGAATGGGCCAGTAGTGGCCATCCTGGTGCCAGGGCACCTCCATGCCATCGCCGCCCGGCTTGCAGAAGACCTGACATCCCCACAGGATGACGTCAGGGCCGACGAGCGCGGCCACGAGGTCCACGATCGCCGAATCCTGGGCCATTTCCAGGAAGACATCGCTCCCGCGAATACCCTCGGGCCCCTCCCGGAGATGGGCGTTGACCAGCTGCTCGGGCCGCCGATCGGGGTTGTCGGCGATGAGCCGGTCGAGCGCGTCGCGCAGCCGATCGACCGCGGCCGCCGACAGGCGCGCCCGGGGGATCACGATCCCATCCCGCGCGTACGCCGCCTGCTCGTCGGCGGAGAGGTGGGGCGGGGCCGGCGCAACCGTGGCGCTGCTCATCAGCGGATCTCCTTCTGACGGTGGCTGACGGTGAGCGTCCAGTGCGCGCCCGGGTACCGCCTCGCCTGGCGGTTCTCATGCTGACACCCGGGCCGCCGCATCCAACGCTCTCGGTCCGCCAAGGCTAAGCCCCACCCTGGGGAGGGGTCAAGAACCACGCGACAGAACCACGCGACGCTGAACCACGCGACGCTGCCGGCCGCGTCGTCGCACGGCAGCCTGCCGATTCACCCGGCAAGCGCCTCGAACTCGGCGAAGACCGTCCCGGGATCGAGCGACCGGGGAATGAGCCCCTGAAGGTGCTGCTCCTCGCAGAAGCGGGCGATCATGCGGCGGTTCTCGGCGCCGAGTCCGTAAGGCGTGAAATCCTACCCCATGAGGCTCGCCTGGGTCTCCAGGTCGTCCAGGAGCCACGGGCTTGTCTCGTTGAGCCGCCAGCGGTTGTCGGCGGCACGGGCGCGGGCGGCCTCGAAGGCGCCGTACACAGCGCGTACCACCTCCGGGTGGTGGGCCACGACGTCGCGCTTGAGGACCACCAAGTGGTGCGCCGGGAAGAGGCGCGTGCGACGGTAGTGGGCCTGCTCCGCTGCGCGGTAGTGCTCGATCAGGCGCCGGAACGGCCCACCCGGATCGTAGAAACCCTCGGGCGTCCACGCCCAGATGAGGGCGTCGAGCTCGCCGTCGAGTAGAAGGTCCCGGAGCAGCCGCCCCGCGAGCTCCACCCCGGGAGGCAGGGCGTCCGACGGCGAGGGCGCGTCCTGGGCGTGCACGCGCCCGACGACCCAGCGGACCCGCTCCACGGGGACGCCCTCCTCGCGCATGATGGCGCGGCTCCAGGTGTTCCCGCTGTTGGGCCAGGCGTCCAACGCGACGCGTCGGCCCGCCAGCTCCGCGATCGTCCGGAGCGCGCTCTCCCGCCGCACGTAGAAGTTCCGGTGACGAAACTGGCGCATCACGAAGAGGGGCAGCCCCACGAGCGACCGGTCGCCCGCCGCGAACCCCTGGACGTAGCGGCTGAACGAGGCCTCCCCTCCCTGCACGCGGGCGTCGTCACCCACGCGCTGGAGCGCGTCGAACGAGCGGACCAGGGTCAGGTCGATTCCGTCGACGGTCACGTCACCCGTCGCGAGCGGGGTCACGAAGTCGTAGTCGCGCGTCGCCAGCGTCAGCGGCGGTGTCGGCACGTATGGTTCCTCCCCGCGAGATCACGCCTTGCGCCGGGATGGCGCCGGAGCCTTGCCCTGCGTGGACCTCGAGCTACACGGCCTGGTCCGTTGAAGCCAGCGGGAGGCGCCGGTGCCGCGCGACGTGGACATGGAGAATCTTCCCGGAAGCGCCCGTGAGCGGCGGGCGGCGGTCGACGCGGAGCAAGCCCGCGTCCCGCCACACGGTGCCCATGATGCGCTCGGCGCCTCCGCCGGGGCCGATGGCGGCCAGGAAGGCCTCGGCCACCGTGGACGGATCCAGGGGTCCCACCGAGGGATGCACCAGCAGCCGGACGCGGGGATCGCCGGACTCCGTCTCGTCCTCGAGGAGCTGGTAGTCGGTCGGGCCGCCGCCGAACCGGGCCGGCAACACCCTCTCGAGCACGCCGACCACGTCCGTATCGTAGAAGGTCATGCCGGCCGCCGTGAGCTTCTCGCGGCTCAGGATCGAATCGAGGTGGGTGTCCCATCCGAACCGTTCGAAGGGGCAACCGCACGCGCGCCGACGCACCTTCGCCTGGTCTCCCAGCGAGAGGTTCAGCATCACCAGCGGCGTCGTCCGACCGAGGGAGGTCACGAAGAGCCCGGGATCCGGCGCTGGCTGCACGATCGCATGCATGTCGTGGAGGAGATGGACGTCATCCGGGGCCTCCGGAGCCAGGCAGCCATATCCGATCGTCCCGGTCTCGATCGAACCGTAGCGCGGCGTCACCTCCGCCCCGCTCCGGCGGATTGCATCGAGCTTGGCGGCGCTCACCGGCTCTCCGGAGACCGTGAAGCGGGCGCCCGTCAGCTCGATGCCGGCGTCGACCGCCGCCCGGCAGGCCCGCACGGCGGAGCTGGGCAGCGTCCGGATCCACGGCGTCCCGCCCTCCCGGACGACGGCCGCCATCCAGCGGACGACCGGCAACGGGTCGTCGAGCGGCGCGTACTCGGGCCCGGGCAAGGGAGACCCCGCCGCCAGGCTCATCCACCGGACGAGGCGGTGACTCCACCGATAGCGCGGATGGAGCCCCGGCGCCGCGGGGTCAACCTGGGTGAACCAGCGCGTGACGCGCTTCCCGAAGCTGCTGAGCTTGAGGACTCGGTAGAGCGCCGCGCCGCCCGGCACCGCCCAGACGGCCTTGACCCAGCCGGCCCCTCCGGACGCCTCGAGAGCGAGGCAGGTGTTCACGCCGTGGTCGCGGATGCAGGCCAAGTCCATCAGGACGGTGGTCCCCGCCCCTCGACTCCCGCTGCTGCTCACGGGGACGTGGCTCTTCGCCAGAGGATTCGCGAGACCCGCCGGGCCCATCCGGAGCGACAGGCTGCCGCGAACGACCGGCCGGCGGCCCTTGGACTCATCGACCGTGAGGTAGACGCCCTGATCGAGGAGTCGCCGGAGGACACCCTCGACGTCATGCTGTCGAACGAGACGCTCGAGGTCGCCGAACTCGCACCCCACGTGCCGGAGGAGCTGCCGGTAAACGCTCGCTGGATGACCATACACCGCGTCGCGCGCGAACGCGAGGAAGCGCTGCTGGCGCCGCGCGAGCCGCCCCGCCACGATCTCGCGCGACTCGGATGGGGTCAGCGGGTGCCGCAGGAAGGCAGGAAGGTCGCGGGCGAGCCGGACCACGGCCCGGCGCTCCGCGCCGAGGTCGCGCCCGACCGGAACGGAAGGCGCCACCTATGCCCGTGCCAACCCTAGCGGCTCCCGTGGTGCGCGCCGGTCTAGGGGACCACGCATCGCAGCGTCCCAGCGGCCCGCGCCAGGATGTCCGTGATGAACGCCGACAGGCGCCCTCGAAGCATCCTCGACGACTCCATCCAGTTCTCTCCCGACGACACCGGTCCGGGGCAGGCTTGGCATGGGCGATGCTAGCACGCGCCGCCGCCACCACGCTCCTGCGACAGGCGGAGCGCGGCTGTCGCTCGGGGCGACGGGGCGCACACCATGGGCCGCGTCGCGCGATCAGGACCCCCGATCGGCGGCGCTCACTTCCCCGGTGCCGGGAGCCAGGCGACCCAGTCGTCCAAGGCCTTGCGGACCTCCGGAAGCCCCGTCCCCAGGATTCCCACCGCAAGCCGCATCCGGAGGGCCAGGGCCCGGCCGGACCGCTCCTCCCAGAACCGCTCCTGCGCGGCCTGATTCAGGAACTCCAGCACCCAGGCCGAGACGAGGTGCGGGGGGACGCGCGACAGGTCCTGGAAGAGGCGCGGGCCCTCGGCGGTTCCTTCCTGGGACAGCGGCGCCAGGGTCGAGACGATGTACGGACCCACGCGAAGGGAGCCGGGCAGGGTGCGAAGGAGGCTTCGCGCCCGCGCGTGGTCGTAGTGGGCAAGGACCCACCCTGCGGCGACGGGCGGGGCGCCGGGGTCCCGATCGACCGGCACGTACGCGACGTTGAGCGACCGCCGGGGGACGTGTGCCTCGAGGCGGCCGATCTCGGGGATCATCGCGAGGAAGCTCTCGACCGCCCGCGCATAGCGGTCACGCGTGCCGTCCGTCTGCGGGGCCCCCAGCAAGAGATAGCTGTAGAGGCCGTAGCCGGCCCGCTCCGCCCCGTCGGGAAGCAGAAAGGCCGCGCCGGTCTCCCGGGACAGCTCGCCGCGCGAGCCCGGATCGGCCCGGACCGTCACGCGCACGATGCACTCTGCCGTCGCGCCCGAGGTCGCCACGGCCCGTACGGTCGCGGCATAGGTCCCGGGGCGAAGGTCCGCGAGGCTCCAGCGGGGCCGGGCCACGGCGCCGTCGAGGCGGCCGACCGGCACCTCCCACGTGAGCTGCACGCGCTCGCCGGACGGCGCCTCGACGAAGGCGCGCAGGTCAACCGCCGCCCCCAGGGCGACCGTCGGCCGCTCGGCGCTGCAAGCGAGCGGCAGGAGGTCGGCCGCCCGGGCGGGCGGCGGGGGCGGGATCAGGCAAGACCCCGACACGAGCAAGAGACTCGCGGCCGCGATCCAGCTACCGGTTCCGAGTGTCGGCAGCATCCTGCCGTCTCCGTAGCCGTGCCAGGGTCCACCGGGCGCCCACGACCGTCGCGGCGCACGCGCCCACCACGACGAGGGTCTCCTGCGGGGTCAGCGGCGATTCTGGCATGAACAGGAAGAAGGCCGTCCAGACTCCGAGCGACAGCACGAGGACCGCCGCCAGCGTCCCGGCGGTCGCCTTCACCGGGGCGCGACCCGGACGAGCGGCAGCTGGCCCTCGAGCTCGCCCTTCAGGACCGGGTGCTGGTTGCCCCCCGCCCCGCGGGCCTCTCGGGCCACCTGGTACTCGAGGTACTGGTAGAGCTCCTGAAGGACGACGATGCCGTCCCGGTCGAGATCGGCGGCGCCGGCCAGGCCCCGGACGAGATAGTAGGTGAAGACCCCGTGGCCGAGCTCCGGCAGCTCGATCGACACCTCGTTCGACCTCGACGCCGCCACGATGGCTCGCCCGCGCGAGCGGGTCAGGCGCTCGAGGAACAAGTCGTCCACGCGCGACGCGCGCGTGCGCGCCGCGGCGAACGTGCGACCGCCGGCGGCGCCGCTGTAGCATGTGTCGAGGAACACGACGGCGCGCTCCGCGTCGAGCCGGTCGAAGATGGTCTGGAACTCGTCCATCGGGAGCCCCGTCGAGTACAGATCGTTCGGGTCCGCATCGATCGGCACCAGGTACTTGGCGAGCCCGTCCGCCTCGATCCCGCGCGGGTCCACCTCGGGCGCGCCGTGTCCGGCGAAGAAGACCACGACCAGGTCGTTTCTCTGGGGGCGACGGGCGAGGAACGTGCCCAGAGCCTGCTTGAGGTTCCTGAGCGTCGGCTTCCTCTCAGTCCGCTCCGTGAAGAGCAGCACGTGGTCCTTCGGGAATCCGGCGCGGTTCACGAGGACGTCGTAGAAGGCCTCGGCGTCGGCCGCGGCGAAGCGGAGCGTCGGAATCGCGGGGTTGTCGTATCGCCCGATCCCCACCACGACGGCCCAGCGATCCGACCGCGGGCCCTCAGGAGCGGGGGTCGGGGGGGCCGCCGGCGGCAATGCAGCCTCAGGCGCGGCGGGGGGGGAGGCTGGCCTGGCCGCCAGGGGCGGCGGCGCCGGCGGGGCCGGCTTCGCCGCGGCCGGGGGCGCGGCCGCGGGTGGGGCCGGCTTCGCCACCGCGGGCGGGGACGCGGGCGCCGGAGGGGTGACCGGTGGCTCGAGAGCCGCGAGCTCGAAGTCGAGCCCGGTGGCGCCGACGAACTGAGCCCTGACGAGCGCCCGTACGGCCGGGGCGTACCACGTGGTGACCGACCAGAAGCTCCGGCCGGCACGGAGCCCTCCGGTGCTCGTGGGCGCAGCGTCGAGGTCGAGGCGGTAGGACACGCGAAATGCCGGGAAGGTCCCGGCCGGGACCTTGATCTCTTCGTAAGCTTCGACCTGCCAGGTCACGCGCACAGGAATCGGGTCGAACTCGTTCCGCAGCCGAAGCTGTCCGATACCCACGCCCCACTTGCCCACGCGGAGGGGCCAGGACAGCGCCGGCGCCGGGCGGAGCTGCCAGTCCGCGACACGTCCCCGGATGAATGCCCCCGGCACCAGGTCCCGACTCAGGTGGATCTCACGGCGCTCGGCGGGGAGGGCGAAGACGTACGCGTCGCGCTCGACGCGGACGAGCTCATAGGCGCCGTCGGCCAGCACCCAGCGCTCGCCCTGGGTGAGCGTGGGGCGCTCGACGAGAGGCGCCTGGGCGAGTGCCAGCGATGCCGCCAGGACCAGCGGAGGAGACAGCCAGTGAAACGGGGCACACCACTGCGTCGTCATGCCGGCCTCGGGCCGGAGCCCGTGGCCGCGTCGTCCCCGACGCCCCGGGCGCGCAGAGACCTACCGCGCGGCCATCGGCCTCGATACTAGACGCAGGGGCCGGCGCCACGCAAGCCGACCGGCCGGGTCGGCCCCGCGCCGCCGGGGCACGGCGCGCCAGTGCGGCGCGCGCGCCACGACGGACGAGCCATGGCAGTGGCCTTCAGAAGTCGCGGATGGTCTCGGGGCTGCTGACCGGGCCGAGCTCCGCCTGCGCCGACCGGCCGGGCGCCAGCATGCCGCCGTCGACCTCGAAGTTCTGGCCGGTGATGAACCCGGCGTCGTCGGCGGCCAGGAAGACCGCGGCCCAGGCGACGTCGGCGGGGCGGCCCTCTCGACCGATCGGGATGGCCTCGATCCGCCGGGCCTTCTCCGCGGCCGAGAGCCCCTCCCAGTAGTCGACCGCGATCAGCCCGGGACGGAGGGCGTTGCAGCGAATGCCCCACGGGGCCAGGTCGACGGCGACCGCGCGCGTGAACGTGTCGATGGCCCCCTTCACCGAGTCGTAGGCGATCAGGTTCCGGTGGACGCGGTCGGCCCCGTTGCTGCTGATGTTGATGATGCAGCCGCGCACGCCGCTCCGGGCCATGATCCGCGCCGCCTGGTGCGTGCAGTAGAAGAGGATGCCCATGTTCGCGCGGACGTAGGCGTCCCACCCGGCGCTCGTCATCTTGAGGAACGCGCCGTTCTCCCCCTTGTTGACGAACATCTGGGCGTTGTTGACGAGGACGTCGAGCGTGCCGAACGCGCGCAGCGTCTCCTTGAAGAGGCGCGTCACCTCAGTCTCCACGCTCACGTCGGCGACGACCTCGAGGCAGGTCCCCCCGGCCTCCCGGATCTCTCTCGCCGTCTGCGCGACCACGTCGGCGTCACGGTCGTTGACGACGACCCGGGCGCCCTCTCGGGCGAAGCGCGCCGCGATACCGCGGCCGATGCCGCGACCGGAGCCGGTGACGACGGCGACCTTGTTGCGCAGCAGCATCCAGAGCCTCTCTGAGATCGGCCAGTGAGACCAGGAGACGGTGGATGCCATTCTAGCATCCACTCCATGCTCTCCAGCGCCGCTGGAGCATCGCGCCTCCGCAAAGCCGTGGGCGCATTGACAGGACTGGCGGGCTTCGCTTACAGTCCGCGATGCGTCCTCCTCCTTCCGGAGTGGACCTCGCGACCGTGAACACCGATTCGCCCCGGCGGGCGGACGGGACGCGCGTCCACAACGCGACAGGTCGGGAGGAGCGAACCATGAAGCGGCACACTCGGTCGACGAAACCCAGGCAGGCAATCTCGGGCATCTCCCGACGAACCTTTCTGAAGACTGTCAGCACCGGACTGGCCGGGGCAGCGGGCGCGGCGACGCTGCGTCCCCGCATCACGGTCGCCGCCCCGGTCACCCTGAGCATCTGGACCGGCTTCCCCGAGATCGAAGCGTTTTACAAGAAGGCCGGAGAGGAGTACGCGAAGACGCACCCCGGCTTCAAGCTCGAGACCCTGTCCAGCCAGCTCCGCGAGATGGAGCAGAAGATCACCACGTCGATTCCGACCGACACTGGCCCCGATCTCTTCGACATCGCGCGCAACATCACGATCAGCCTCGCCGACGCGAACCTTCTCCCGCCGAACCCCCCGGAGGTCATGGCGCTCCTGAAGAGCAAGGCCTTCCACCCGGCCACCATCGAGTACAACACGTGGAAGGGCCAGGTGTACGGCGTCCCGTTCCTGGAAGGCTCGAAGGCGGCGCTGTACTACAACACGAAGATGTTCAAGGAGGCCGGGCTCGACCCTGCCAAGCCCCCGGCGACCTTCGACGAGCTCCTGGCGTACGCCCAGAAGCTCACGAAGAAGGACGCTGCCGGGAACCCGACGCGCGCGGGCATCACCCTGCGCCTGTCGGGCCAGGGCTCGGGCGTGGCCGAGAAGTTCTGGTACGTGCTCTACGCCATGGGCGGCGATCCGATCGTCCAGACGAAGTCGGGCAAGTGGCACAACAACTACGACAACGACGCCGGACGGGCCGCGCTGAAGTTCTACATCGACGCCGTCCACAAGTACCGCGTCGACGATCAGAAGCTGCCGCATGACACGAACGCCTTCGTCAGCGAGCAGGCGGCGATGCACATGCGGGAGGCGGACGTCATCGGAACGCTCAAGGAGAAGGGGCCGAAGGTGGAGTACGCCACCGCGCCCCTGCCGCGGGCCAAGCGCTGGGGCGGCATGACCCAGCCGTGGAGCATCTACGCCACCAAGGGCAAGAACATGAAGGCTGCCTGGGACTTCGCCCAGTTCCTGGTGAGCCCGCCCATGGCCTTGAAGCTGACCCGCGAGGTCGGCTGGCTCTCCCTGCGCCAGGACGTCGACTGGGCGCCGCTCCTCAAGGAGACGCCGCAGTACAAGCCGTTCGTCCAGTGGGACAAGGGTCGCCAGATCTACGCCGAGCCCGCCCTCCCGGTCTGGGACGAGCTGGAGACGAAGATGGCCGACCGGTTGGTCACGGCCTTCGCCGACAAGTCGCTCCTCGACAATCCGGCGGGCATCGCCAAGACCATGAAGGACATGGCCGCCCAGAGTGACGAGCTCCTGAAGAAGAACGGAGTCTACGGCACCGCCTAGGGCCGCCGCCTCATCTTGACGTCCAAGCCCCCGCCGCTCTCGCGCTCGCGAGGGTGGCGGGGCCCGTCGAGGCCACGACCACGCTCCGCCTGAACCGCCTCACCCTCGCGAAGTACCGCTTCTGCTATCTCGGCCTCCTGCCGGTGTTCGCCATCTACTGGGTGCTGCGGCTCGAGCCGATCGGGCGCACCTTCTTCCTGTCGTTCCACGACTGGCACCTGATCCGGCCGTCGAGACCCTGGGTCGGGCTGGCGAACTACCGAGAGCTCCTCCGGGACCAGAACTTCCTCCTGGCCCTATGGAACACGACGATCTTCGCGGTGTTCGTGGTGGCGCTGTCGGTGGTGGTGGGGCTCGCGCTCGCCGTCCTGCTTGCCGGGAAGCTCCGCTTCACCGCCGCGTACCAGACGATCTACTTCCTGCCCGTGATCACGCCCATGGTGCCGATGGCGATCGCCTGGAAGTGGATCTTCGACGCGCGCATCGGGATCCTGAACTACCTCCTGTCCTGGTTCGGGGTGCCGCCGGTCGGATGGCTGACATCCCCCGAGG
>DASZOL010000033.1:0-17554 GCA_035550795.1 Candidatus Methylomirabilota bacterium | reverse complement strand
GCACGTACTGGGCAAGGAGCTGGTTGATCTTGGCGAGCGCCTCGAGGTCACCCACCCCGCAGAGCGACCCGGTGGCGGCGAGCGACTCGTACTCGGGCCCACCGAACTTCGGCGTCACCCCGAGGGCCTTCACCTCGACCTCGCGCTTGCACGCCACCATGCAGGCGTAGCAGGTGCCGCGGTTGACCAGGATGGTCTCCGCCATCTTCTGGCCGCTGATCGCCTTGGCGTGCTCGAAGGAGCCGTCGCGGAAGTTGCGGGTCGGCAGGATCCCGCCCGCCTCGAGGTTGAGGAGGCCGCCGGCCGTCCCGGTCTGGTGGAAGCGGTCCCGGGCGCGGTCGTAGTGGTCCTTGAAGTAGGTGAGCGTGGACTTGGCGCCCGCCTTGTCCACCGGGGTGTTGATCTTCGAGCCGCGGACGACGATGGCCTTCAGGTTCTTGGCACCCATGACCGCGCCGAGCCCGCAGCGCCCGTGGAAGTGCTTCAGCTGATTGACGATCGCCGCGTACCGGACGCCGCGCTCCCCCGAGATCCCGGTCTGGAGGACCCGGATCCGCTTGTCGCCGAGCTCCTGCTCAATCCCCTCCTGCACCTCGCCGGAGAGCTTCCCCCAGTACGGCCGGGCGTCGCGGAACTCGACCTGTCCATCCTTGATCCAGAGGTACACCGGCGACTTGGCGCGTCCCCGGATCGCCATCCCGTCGTAGCCCGCGGCGCGCAGCTCCGGCGCCCACCAGCCCCCGGCCTCGGACTCTCCATAGCCACCGGTCAGCGGAGACTTGGCGGCGGCGGTATAGCGGTTGGTGCCCGAGAGGGACAGTCCGTTGATGATGCTGGTCGTGAACACCAGCAGGTTGTCGGGCCCCAGGGGATCGACGCCCGGCGGCATGTCGCGGAGCAGCAGATAGGCGGCCAGGCCGCCGCCACCGAGGTGCCGTCTGAGGATCGGCTCGGGAACCTCCTCAACGCGCGTCGTCTGGGTGTCGAGGTCCACGTGCAGGATCTTCGCCGTTACAGGAGCCATGCTTGCCGTCTCCTCGAGGGGGGTTGATCGCGGAACTCCTAGACCCTATCCGGTAGAGCCGTCCCGGGTCAACCGCCTCCGGCGCGATCCGGGGAGCTCTCCGCCCTTGACAGCGTCGCCGCGCGTCCCCAATGTGGCGGGGACCCGGGAGCGGGCGCTACGTGGCAGAGCGTGCAAGCGCAGCCCAGTGAAGCCCACAGGCCGCCACAGGCCAAAGGCCGTTCAAACTAGGCCGTCCGATCGGTCCAACGACGGCGAGAACACCGCCGTGAGCGTGGGGTCACCCGCCCGTCCGGTGCTCCTCGGCGCGGTGACGGCGGGCGTGCTGATTCGCCTGGCCGCGGCCGCCGCGGCCGTCGTCTGGTTCGACGAGGGCACCTCCGGGTTGATGGGCCTCCGCACCCTCGCCGGCGAGTTCCTCGTCTACTTTCACGGGCAGGCGTACATGGGCGCCGTCGACGGCTACCTGCACGCCGTCCCGTTCGCGCTCGTCGGGGCCACGCTCGACACGCTCCGCCTGCTGCCGCTGGGCCTGTCGCTCCTCCACGTGGCGCTGTGCGCCCTGCTGACCGAGCGGCTCACCGGGAACGGCCGCTGGGCGGCCCTTCTCGCGCTGGTTCCGACGCCGATCCTCCTCAAGTGGGCCCACGACGCCCGCCTCTACTACGGCCTGGTCCCGACCTGCACGCTCGTCATCCTCCTCCTCGGGCTTCGCGTCCTGGACAGCGCCGCGACGCCCACCGCGCGCACCCGTGCGCTCCTCGTGGCGGGCCTCGTGGCCGGGTTCGCGTGGTGGACGAACCTCATACACACCATCCCGATCGCCGCGACCGCCGCCGTGATCGTCCTCCGCCGGCCGCGGCTCCGGTGCGCCGCCCTCGCCCTCCCGCTCGCGTTCATTGTCGGGAGCGCGCCGTTCTGGGTGTTCGGAGCCGCCCACGGACATCTCGGTGCGCTCCGAACGCCCCTGGCCGACCGGGCTGTCGTGATCGAGCACGGCCGCCTGCTCCTGACGAACGCGCTGCCGCTGGTCCTGGGCCTGCCCCAGCGCGCCCTCGCCGGAGGGGCCGGGCCGTGGCTGGCCGGAGGCGCGCTGGTCGTCCTCGCCGCCGCTCTGGGGGTGTGCCTCACCCGCACGGGCCAGGGCGGCTGGCTCGTCGCAGGGGTCATCGTCCTCGGCTCGATGGCGGTCGTGCTCGCGGAGCACGGCAAGCACCTCGGCCTCGCAGAGCCTCTCTACCTCATCCCGGTCGCCGCGGTGTTGCCCGTTGCGCTCGGGGCCCTGCTGGCCGTTGTCGGCCGGCGAAGTCGGCTCGTCGCCGCGGGCCTCGCGCTCGTGCTCCTCGGCGCCCATCTCGTCGGGCTCTGGGCCGCCTATCCGTGGCTCTTCGCCGCGGGACAGTGGCAGGCCCAGCGCGGAAAGAACCGCTCGCTGCTCGCCACGGCCGAGCGGCTCGAGCAGGCCGGGCTGACGTCCGTGTACACGCACGACCCGGAACCCAGCGTGCTGACGTTCGCGAGCGGCGAGCGCGTCGCGGTCTCGCACCTCTATCAGGAGCGGTATCCGCCGCTCGCCAAGCGCGTGGACGGGGCTCACCACGTCGCCTACCTCACGGTCACCCCACCATCCGGTTTCGACCGGAGCCTAGCGGCCGCTGGCGTCGCCTGGACGGTGGAAGCCTCCCCGATGGGCTGGCCTCTCTACTCGGGCTTCCGTCTCGAGCAGGACCGTCTGCGCGAGATCCCCCCGGAGCGGTGGACCGTCCGTGCGTCGCACCAGCCTCTGCTCGCGCGCCACGCGATCGACCGGGATGCGCGTACCCACTGGAATCCACGCGCCGGACGCGACGCCGGCATCTGGATCCAGGCCGACCTGGGCGCGCTTCACGAGATCGGGATGGTGGCTCTTCTGCCGCGTACGTTTCAGGAAGTGCCCCCCGGACTCCGCGTGGACCTCTCCCCCGACGGCCGCGAGTGGACCGTGGCTCGCGAGATCCCGGAATACTACGGGCCTCTGTACTGGTCCGGCGGCCATCCGATGGGGCGAGTCCGCTGGGGCCGAATCGAGCTACGATTTCCCCCTCGGCGGGCCCGGTACGTGCGAGTCGCTCAGCTCGGGCCCAGCTCACGCTTCGCGTGGACCCTGCGCGAGCTCTTCGTCTACGAGACAGGTGGCATGCCGGGCGAGGGCTCGGCCGCGGATCCGACCCTCGCCCTGCAGGCTCTGCGGCGCACCGGAGCGCGCCGCCTGCTCGGCGACCACGCCGACGCCGCGCGGATCGTCCAGGCGTCCCAGGGCGCCCTGAGCACGCCCTCGGTGAACCTCCACGATCTGGACGGAACGATGCGGCCGCCGGGTCTCCTGCCCCTCCTGCCGCTCGGCGCCGACCTTGCGATCGCCTATCCGCCCACCCTGTCCTCGGCCGACTCGATCGAGACCGCACTCACGCGTGCCGGGTGGGCCTTCGATCGCGAGGATGCAGGCGGGTATCGCCTCCTGACGCGATTCGCGCCGCGTCCGCTCGGCGGCGTCCGGCTGCCCCGTCAGGGCTGGCGGCTCGCGGCACGCCCCGGGACGGGCGACACGCAGGCAGCCGTGGACGGTCGGGCCGAGACTCGGTGGACCACGCGGCGGCCCCAGGAAGCGGGCGACTGGCTTCAGGTGGACCTCCCGGCCCCGACGACGCTGGTGGGCCTGGACCTCGATCTCGGGCCGTTCACGACGGACTACCCGCGCGGCGTGAGCGTCGAGGTGGCCGGCGACGGTGGGTCTTGGACCCGCCCCTCCGCCGAGCCCACGTTCCTCGGGCCGCTCGTCTGGGCGGGCACCCACGTCCTGCGCGACGGGGTTGCGCACGTGGCGCTGCGCTTTCCCGCGACTCGCGCGCGCAGGGTCCGGATCGTCCAGACCGGGGGTGACCCGGTCTTCGACTGGTCGGTCTCGGAGCTCCACCTCCTGGGCCCGTGAGTCGCCGCGCACGAAAGACACCGACCGAGATCCACGCCGGCCCCCTCCGCGGCGGAGGGGGAGGCCGCGTAGCCGTCTTGGTCGATTCCCCCTTGTGCTTCTCGGCGATTGATTGGACCGTGACGTGAAGATCCTCGATCGAGAGACCCGTGGGGTCGTACGGACGGGCGCCGGCGCCCCGGCGCTCGCACCCGGGAGGAGGAGCCTTCGATGCCTGACCAGGTCTCCGGGAACGGCTGGCGCCGCGCCGTCGAGCAGCTCGAGGCGGCGATGAACGCGCTCATGTCGGGAGACGCGACCGCGATCAAGGCGCTCTATTCCCATCGGGACGACGTCACCGCGTTCTTTGGCTGGGGCGGCTACGAGAAGGGGTGGGCCCAGGTGAGCAGGCGATGGGACTGGGCCGCTCAGCAGTTCCAGGGAGGCGGGCCGGTCCGGTACGAGCACCTCACCGCCCTGACCGCGCCGGCGCTGGCCGTCACGACCCACGTCGAGAGCACCCGCGTCCGGCTGGCCGGCGCCGGCCGGCTGACCGAGTGGTCCAACCGCGTCACGCACGTCTTCCGACTCGAGGAGGGAGAGTGGCGGCTCGTCCATCGCCACGCCAACCGTCTCGAGCCGCGCTACGAGCCCGGCTCGCGCATGCGCTGACGGGGCCGCTCCGGAGGTGTCCCCTCGCGTGGCACGCCCGCGTCGCGGGGCGAGCTAGCCGAGCTCGGCGACGAGAGTCATGGGCCAACTGCGCGCACCCGCCATTGTCCCGCCGGCCCGGTGGGTCGTCCAAGGCGCGCAGCCGGCGCCTGTGGCAGAGTGCAGGCGAGATGACCACGGTGCTGCGCCTGTCGCTGGTCCTCGCCGTGCTGGGGCTGGGCGCGGCCAGGGCGGCCGGGCCGACCGACATCGTGCGCGTCGACGACTACATCGGCGCGCCCCGCGCCCTCTTCGGGCGGAGCGGCGCCGAGGTGGAGCGAGCCCTCGGCGTCCCGCTCCAGACGGAGCCGGGAGCGGTGGCGACCTATCGCGATCCCGCTGTCTTTCGATCCACGCAGCGACTATCCTACCCCGGCCTCGTGATCGACCTCCTCGACACCGGACGCGTGCGGCGCGTGCGGATCGGGGCGCCGGGGCGAGGTCTCCCCTTCGGGCTCGACGTGGGGAGCCCGCGGGAGGACGTGGAGCGCGTCCTCGGGGAGGCGCAGGCCGCGGCCGACGGTCATCTCATGTATCTCTACTCCGACGGCTACCCGGATACCGTGCACTTCCACCTGCGCGACGGCCGCGTCCGCGCGATCGAGTGGAACTTCGGCTCCGCGGAATGACGACCGTGACGGAAGGAGGGGCCATGGTGCAGGACCGGCCACGCGTTCGCGTGGGCCTGGCGGGGGCGGGGTTCGTGGCCCGTCTCCATGCCGAGGCCTACCGTCACGTCAGGGGGATTGACGTGGAGCTCCGCTGGGTGACGGCCCGCCGACCGGAACGGGCACGCGCCTTCGCCGCGGAATTCGGCGTGCAGGGCGTGGCCGAGGATGTCCGGCGGCTCCTCGACGACCCGGAGGTCGACGTCCTGGACCTCTGCGTCCCGAACGCCGTGCACGCCCCGCTCGGCCTCGACGCTGCGCGCGCGGGGAAGCACGTCATCGTCGAGAAGCCGCTGACCGGGTTCTTCGGGGATCCGGCGACGCCGCGAGCCGAGATGCTGCGGAGCGCCCTCGCCGCGGCCGACGGCCTCATCGAGGCGTGCCGCGCCGCGAGCGTGCGCCTCTGCTACGCGGAGAACTGGATCTACGCGCCGCCGATCCAGAAGGCGCGCCGGCTCCTCTCGGCCGGCGGGGGGCCCATCCTGCGGCTCGTCGGGGAGGAGAGCCACTCGGGGACTCACGCGCCTGCGAACAAGCGATGGCTGACCGCCGGCGGGGGCTCGCTCCTCGGCAAGGGCTGCCACCCGCTGGGCGGCGTCCTCTATCTCAAGGCGGACGAGGGGCGGCGGCTCCGCGGCCGGCCGGTCCGCCCCGTCTCGGTCCTGGCCGACGTGGCGCAGCTCGCCGAGACGGAGACCTTCCGCGGCGCCGGACCACGTTACCTCAACACGGTCGCAGGGGCTGACGTGGAGGACTGGGGTGCGATGCTGGTGCGCTTCGACGACGGGACGGTCGCCCAGATCTCGGCCGCGGACGTCGTCCTGGGCGGGATCCGCAACCAGCTGGCCATCTACGCCGCCAAGTCGGTGATCCTCTGCAACATCAATCCCAACGACTCCGTGCAGGCCTACGCCCCGGACGGGGCCGTCTTCGGCGACGAGTACATCACGGAGAAGATCGAGACGAAGGCCGGGTGGACCTTCCCGCAGCCGGACGAGGACTGGATGACCGGATACCCGGCGGAGCTCCAGGATTTCGTCGAGTGCGTCGCGCTGGGACGCGAGCCGCTCTCCGGCGGCCCGCTGGCTCGCGACGTCGTCGCGGTCATCTACGCGGCCTACCTCTCCGCCGCGGAGGGCCGGCGTGTCGACCTCGCACCGTTTCTCCGGTGATTCTCGACGCACCCGCCAAGGAGGTCGAGCTTAGGAAGCGACTGGTGAACGACCGGGGTCAGATCGGAAGTGGAACGTCGAAAGCGACGAACAGCGATGAGACCATCTGAGCGCGGAACTGTACGGGAGCAATGATCGCCCTGATCAACTGCTTCTTGTAGTCGTTCCGCTTGACGGGCTCGGCCCCAAACTGCGTCCAGTGATTGGTGACGTACTGGACATCCATGAACTCAATACCGCTCGCCTTGAGGCGATCCACCAGCGTCAGCAGTGCGACCTTGCTGGACTGATTGACCCGGTAGAACATGCTCTCCAACGAGAACATGGCCCCCAGAGACACACCGAACCCGCCGCCCACGAGGGCGCCTCCCCGCCACGCCTCGACACTATGTGCGATGCCCATCCGATGCAGCTCGGTGTATACGTCGATGACCTGCGGCGTGATCCACGTCTTGTTGCGCTCTGCGCAGGCCATTACCACATCGCGGAACGCTGCGTTGAGCCGAATATCAAACTCACCCCGGCGGGCATACTCCCTTACCCGTCTCGGAACGTGAAACTTTGAAAGGAAGAGCACTCCGCGCGGGTCGGGGTCGTCCCATTCGATGCTGCCATCGGGCTTGCCGATCGGGAACATCCCCTGGCAGTAGTTCATCACGACGAGCTCCGGCGTATACTCCAGCCGCTCGGTCAGCAGACAGATGCCTCTCTCAGGCTCCAATGGACTGACCAACAACCGGGCTACGCCCTTCTTGAGGCTCGCCCACCTTCGTATCAGACCGCACCTTCCCCTTGCGAGGACGGATCTGATCGGTTTGATTCTGGTCACTGTCTCGCTCACGTCTCGTTCCTCATGCGCGGTTGCCTACGGTCGATCCTCACCAGTCAGATGGACGCCACGGGGTCGCGGGCAGGAGGCGCGTCGGGGAAAGGGTCGCTGGAGGAGACCGCCGCGCCCGGTCCCTACACCTCGTCCCACCCTCCGCGTTCCGCGAGGCGCCGTCCGATGTCGTGGACGCGCGCTTCCCGGACGGCCGCCGGATCCCGAGTGACCACCCGGCGCCGACCAGCTCAACCTCCACGCCGGCAACGCTCGGCGTGGGGTCGTCCAGCAGGATCGTCAGTGCCTGCAGGAGCGCCGCGTCCACATCGATGCCGGACGGCGCGGCGCGCTGGATCGTCCGCACGGAGGACCGCCACACGGGGCCGCCGATAGCGGGCGCCGGCAGCTCCAGCGACCTGTCAAGTAGCCTGGCCATGCGATGTCCTCCCCCCACGTGGCCTTCGGTGAGCGCCCTCTTGCAATGGACGTCGCGTGCGCCCTGCGATTCCTCCCTCTCGGGTCCGACAGCGGGGGCATATGCAAGTCCATTGCCCGGCCGCGATGAGTCGTCGCGGGCACGAGACCTGGCGAGGACTATCCGGTTTCTCGAGTAGTTCCGTGACACGCCCGAGCAGGCCTCCAGGGCACAGGAGACGGCGACGACTGACAGAACACGTCGACGTCTCACCACAATACGGCGCTCGGGCCTCGCTCGGCGGCCTCTGACCGACCGCATCCCGGAGGCGCTGGAGCGAGAACAGCTCGGGTGATCACGGTCTCCGGGTAGCGGTCCAGGCCACCTCGCGCCTCCCTTCCCTGCGGCGCCTATCGATCGAGGCACCGGTGCTCAGAGCAGTGGCGTGTCGGGCTCGTCGATCTCGACCGCCCGCGCCGCACCGTTGACCTGGAGTGTCAAACTGGCCATCGTGTCTCCTTCTGTCCGGCGGCGCCGGCGCCTCGGCCCTCCACGCGGCTGCGGGACGACCCAGGGATCAGGCCCCTCGACGCAAGACCAGATCCGCCTCGAGCTTGATGTCGTCCTCCACGCTGAGGACCACCGACACCCGGGGCACGCGCAGGCCGAAGTCGGCGAAGCGGAACGCGGTGCGCGCCCGCACAGTGACCTTCGGTCCGTCGAACGTGGCGGTGGCCTCCCAGCCGAGCCGCCGGGTGACTTCCTTCACGGTGAGGTCGCCGAGCAGCTCGAAAGACACGGATCCGCTTCGCGGGAGGGGGACGGGCAGACGCAGCGCCTCGGTCGGCGCGAACGTGACGGTGGGGAAGCGGTCGGTCTCCAGGGTGTTGCGCCGGATGTAGTTGTCGCGCCGCGCCTCGTCGCTCCGGAGCGTGCGGAGGTCGACGGTGACCCGCGAGTCGCCCGGCAGGAAACGTCCCTGGGCGTCGAAGACGACGGCGCCCTCGATGGCCTTCGTGGCGCCCACGGCGTCGTTCGGGAAGCTCAGCCCGACGAGCTGCTCGCGGACGCGGTACCGGACCTCGCTCCCCTCGACGACGCCGTACCGGACCGCCCCCGCGCGATCCTGCGCCAGCGCGGCGCCCGGCGCCCCGAGCGCCACCCCGCTCGCCACGGCCGCGACCAGCAGCGCGGCGCAGGCGGTCACTCGCGCGGCAGCACGCATCCCGTGCTCGCTCACTGGGACCTCGATCCGATGCTACCATCCGTCGCCGGTATTGCGGACCCACCTGGGTCACTCCCGGCGGGACGGGGAGCGCGACCCTCACTCCTCCGGACGTCGCCGTGAGTTCCCGTGACGTCCCTCGGGAACCGCGGCCCACCACCGCCTTCGACGGCCGGCCCGCGGCCCCCCGCGGCCGCGGGGCCGCGAATTCAGTAGAAGGATCGCGGCCCGCGCGGGGTATCCTGCCTCGCCGGGATCATCGAGGACAGCCCGCGATGGGCGCACGGCGGCCGCGGGAGAGCCTGCCGGGGGAAGGAAGGGTTCGGCAGTGTCGGCGAGGGCGCCACTGGTTGTCAGGGATATTCGCGTGGCGGAGAGCGCCACCGGAGTCACGCTCTCCGCGCGGATCGAGACTCCCGGACTCGCCCTTCCGCCGACAGTGTGGTTTCAGTATCCAGCGGGCCTCGCGCCCCTCGTCACCTCGAACGGCGATCCCTTCTTCCCCGTGGCGCTGCTCCTGGCGATGCGGTACGACCGGCGTCTGATCGTCGAGTCGGACGTCTCGTCGATGCTCCTCGCGGCATCGTCACGGATCATGCGGAACTACGAGCAGTGGCGAGGCGAACCCCGCTTCAAGCGAATCGACGTCGTCGCGGACTCGGCGCCCCGGCGGGACCGCGGTCGGTCGGCCGGCGTGTTCTTCTCCGGCGGCGTGGATTCCTGTTACACGCTGCTCGGCAACGTCGCGCGGTATCCCGTCGACGATTCACGCTCCGTCAGCCATCTCGTGGTCGTTCACGGCTTCGACATCCCGCTGGCGGAGCAGGGCCTCTTCGTCACCGTTCGCGGCCAGGTGGAGGTCGTGGCCCAGGCCCTGGGCAAGACCGTCGTCCCGGTCCGGACGAATGTCCGGGACGTCCTGCGCGACATGGACTGGGCGCGGCATGGGGTCGGGCCCGCGGCGGCCAGCGTCGGCCTCTCGCTCGGGCGTCTCTTCCACACGCTCTTCATCGCATCGGGCCCCGCATTCGGGGAGCTGCACCCCGCCTTGACCGGTTGTCACCCCGGCCTGGACCCCCTCTGGTCAACGGAGACGCTGGAGTTCGTTCACGCCGGGGCGGAAACGAAGAAAGCTGACAAGGTCGCCGCCCTCGCATCCTCGCCGCTGGCGCTCCGGGTGCTGCGCGTGTGCTGGGAGAACCGCCAGGGAGCGTACAACTGTGGCCGCTGCGAGAAGTGCCTCAGCGCCATGGTGCTGCTCGACCTCCACGGCGTGCTGGACCAGGCGGGGCAGTTCCCTCACCGGTACGACCTGGCGGATATCGAGGACATCGAGCTGGCGGTGGGGGCGTGGCGGCGGACACTGTGGCTGGACATCCTGGGCCGGGTCCGGAGCGCCGGCAACAAGCCCGAGGTGGTCGAGGCGATCGAGACCGCGCTGGCGCGCGGGGCCCTGAGAGCCTCGACGCTGGGCCGGCTCGACGCCGGCGCGCGGCGGTCTCTTGCCCGGATCGGCCTGAGCCCGGCCTGGATCCGAAGGCTGGACCTCGCGATCCTGGGCGGGCTGGGGCGCCGGCTGTTCCGGGCCGGGGCGCGCTCCCTGAGCATGGCGAGGGACGACCGAGAGCCGTGATCGGGCGGTCCTGAGGCCGGGCGCCGCTCCAACCACGGAACGCGCTCGAGTCTGGACCCTAGTGACGCTTCGAAAAGCACTCCCGGTACACGCCCATCGTCATTTGACCAATCGTTTGCCAGGGCAGCTCGCGAGCGAGTCGCAGATTGTGCTCTCCCATCGCGGGCAACCTGTCTCGGTCGAGGTAGGCTCTCCTTAGAACCTCGACGAGACCGCTCTGGTCACCGCGCTCGTACAGATACGCGCCGCGCTCATCCAGCGTCTCGGTGATGCAGCCAACGCGCGCGGCTATGCACGGCTTGCCGAAGTTCATGGCCATGACGAGCGCACCGGAGGTCATGATGTCTCGATAGGGAAAGGCCACGATGTCGCTGGCGCCCATGACCACTTGAATCCTGTCATCCTCGATGAACTCGAATATGAGCTTCACGTTCTCCCGCGAGCCTATGGCCCGCCGTATCTCCTCCATGTAGTCGACGCATTCCTTGTGGTGCATGACCGAGCTGCCGACGATCAGGAGCGTCACTTCCTTGAGACCGAGCTGCTTGTGCGCTCTCACGAGATCAAGGACACCCTTGTAAGGGCGAATGAGCCCGAAGAAGAGGACAACGAATGCCGAATCGTCGAGACCCAGCGATCGACGGGCCTCCTCCCTGGTGGCTCCGTTCTCCGTCACGTCGACAAGGTGCCCGTGCGGCACCACCTTCACCTTTCCGGGGGCTTGCGGGCAGACGGTCTTGACGATCCGCGCGCGCGCACCGTGGCAGTGGGCGATCACCGCGTCCGACAGCGAAGCAACGAGCATGACCGATATCCTGTCGATCACGTGATGGCGAGTCTCGGGGATGTTCAGCTCATGCACGGTCCAGACGATCTTGACGCCCTTCCGCCTGAGAACACTCAACTGCCAGATCAGTCGTGTCGCCCTCAGCATGCACGCGAGAGAGCCATTGCCATCAATGTCAGTCTCGACAAAGGAATGTAGCCAGTGTACGTGCACGATGTCCGGCGACAGGCCCAACGCCTCCTTCAGAAAGGATCTGGAGCGGATGGAGCTCACCTCCAAGCCCAAGGTGCGCAAGCCGTCGACCAGCTGCAGGATGTAGGGGTGCTCGTCCGCAAAGTCCGGCGTCAGGTGCACGACCTTCAGCCGGTCGGTCGACATGCCCACACGCTCGTCACGCAACGTGATGTCGGAGCGACCGGACGATGGCGTCATCGCCCGTGCGGCTCGCCACGCGGAAGGGTGATTGCCCGGAGCATCCGTAATGGATGCGGCGACGGAAGCTCACGACAAGGGCCGCGAACGACGGAGCATCGCCTCAGCACGGGCCCCGGCCGTCCGGGCGCGTGCCGAACGCTCCCCGAGAGGCACGGCCGTCGACTGCCCGGGCCGAGTCGACGGAGTCAGAGCAGGCGACGTAACGCGTCTCGTCCATTCACGCTCGCGCCTCGAGAATAGCGAGAGGCTCCCCGCGGCGGCAAGGTCCTTGTCAGGCGTGCGAGGCTGCTTTCCGGCTCCGTCCCCTCGCGGAAGAGCGCTCGGCGCGTCGTGCATTCCGGCTCCGACACCCCAAGCCTGCTTCAGCGCGCCGGATCTGATCGGGATGGGCCTGAAGGCGAGATGAGCACCGATGACGAGCGACGCGCGGCAGCCCAGAGATGACCACCCGATCGAGGAGCGCCAGACGGCGACGGACCCTCAGGTCACGCAGCACGAGCGACAAGAGGAATCCCGGTATGGCCATCCACGCTTCGCCCGGGTCGCTCGGACCACGGTGCGGCCTTGACGCCTGCATTTTGCCAAGTTAGTCTCCACAAACCGTTTGCGCAATCGATTTCGTCTGCGACGCACTTCAAGCAGGCGCGGAAGCTCCTCGCCGACGCCGGGTACCCTAACGGCTTCGAGATCGACTACACGTACACGACGGGCCGGTATCCGCTCGACAAGCCGGCGGGGGAGGCGATGGCGAGCTACCTCCGCGCCGTGGGCCTCAAGGTCAGCGAGCGCGCGGTGGACTTTCCCCAGTGGGCGCGCGAGTTCGACGGGAATCCTCGGACGACAACGGCCCTCTTCACGGTCGGATTCCTGTTCTCGCAGGACGGCTATCTCTCCATGCTGAGCTTCTCCGAGGGCCGGCGCTCCCGCACGAGCGTGATGCCGAAGGCGTTCGACACGGCGATGGACCAGGCGGCCAAGGCGACCGGCGACGCCGCGCGCACGAAGTTCGTGCAGGGGGCGATGGTGGCGCTGAACCGGGACCCGTTCGCGGTATATCTCTACAGTCTCGACGACCTCTACGGCGTCCAGAGCTGGATGCAGGGCTTCTCCCCGCGTCCGGACCAGACGATCCGCGTTGCGAACATGCGCGTCACGCCGCGGTAGCGACGCATGGGTCATCGCGGCCGCCTCCCCCGCGCGGGGGCGGTCGCGCGCTCGTCGCTCGACACGCGCCGGGACGGAAGGAGGCGACCGGCATGGGAGTCCTGGATCGATTCCGGCTGGACGGCAAGCGTGCGCTCATCACCGGCGGCAGCCGGGGACTCGGGCGCGAGATGGCGCTGGGCCTCGCCGAGGCGGGCGCCGACGTCATCCTGGTGGGCCGGGAGCAGGCCGCCCTGGACCAGACCGCCGCGGACGTCCGCGCCCGGGGACGGCAGGCGCTCACGATCCAGGCCGACGTCGGGCAGCCCGCGGAGGCCGAGCGCGCCTGCCGGATGGCGCTCACCGAGCAGGGGCCGGTCGACATCCTGATCAACAACGTCGGCGGCCGGCGCGTCGACATCCCGACCCAGGACATGCCGGTGGAGACCTGGCAGACGCTGATCGACCTCAACCTCACCAGCACCTTCGTCTGCACCAAGGTCCTCGGCGGAGCAATGATCGCGCGGGGCCGAGGCGGCCGGATCATCAATATCGCCTCGGTCTCAGGTCTGATCGCCAACCGCGGCATCGGCGGCCGGAGCTACGAGACGGGCAAGGCGGCGGTCATCGCCTTCACGCGGGCCGTGGCCGCCGACTGGGCGCCGCACCGGATCACGGTGAATGCGATCGCGCCCGGCGGGTTCATGACGGCCCCGAACCTGCGCTGGAAGAGCGTCAACCCCGCGATCATCGAGACCTTCAAGGCCCAGGTCCCCATGGGGGAGTACGGCGAGCCGGAAGACTTGGCCCCGCTCGCCGTCTACCTCGCGAGCGACGCGTCCCGGTACATGACCGGCGCCGTCCTGGTCATCGACGGGGGCTACACGCTCTGGTAACCGCGCGCGCGACGTGCCGCCAGCCACCCGCCGAGCGCCGCCCGGATCAGCCCTGGAAGATGTCCTCCGGCAGGAGGGCCGAGACGACGACGTTCGGGACATCCACGACGTTGCTGATCCTGAGGTCGACGGCCACGCTCGCGATGACGTACGCCTGCTCGCGGCTGAACCCGCGCTCGCCCAGGAGGTCCAGCATGGCCAGCAGCGCGTTGCGGCAGGCCAGGTTGAGGTCCTCGCCGCGGTTGACCCCCTGGGCGTCCACCGGCATCCCCATCGTGGCGACGAAGCGCCGCGGGGCCGCCCACCTGGGATCGGTGAAGTAGTCGCCATGCGCGAAGCGCGGGAAGCGGATGCCGCGTCGCGCTGCCTCGCCCTTGTGGACGCGGAAGCGCACGACGCACGCCGCCCCCATCTCCACCGCCGTCACGCAGACCTCGCCATCCCCCTGCGCGAAGTGGCCGTCGCCCGTCGAAAAGAGCGCGCCGTCGACGGCCACGGGCAGGTAGAGCCGCGACCCACGGGTCAGCTGCTTCACGTCGAAGTTGCCCCCGTTCTCCCGTGGCGGCAGCGTCCGGAGGCCGTGGGTCGCCGCCGAACCCCGGGCCGGCACGGCGCCCCCCGAGTCCGGCGGCAGCGCCATCCCGCCGCGCGCGGCGACGTCGGTCTCGCGGCGCGTCCACGCGTCCACCTGGGCCCCTGAGGGGGCTACGCCGGAGACGCCCATGAAGGGCGCCCCGTGGATGCGGATGCCGGGGAGCTCTCGCGATGTGGCCCAGCCGTCAGCGATGGTCCAGTGGACGAGGAACGGCGTCGTCATGACGTCCCGGAGATACCCCAGACCCGGGATGATCCCGCTGAAGGCCCATGGCTGGGGCGTGATCTCGCGGAACTCGACCTCCAGGAGGTCGCCCGGGCGGGCCCCTTTGACCGAGACGGGACCGGTGAGCGGGTGGATGGCGCCCACCGGGAGGCTCGCGAGATCGACGACGGTCGAGCGAGACGTCAGATGCCCGTCACAGGCGTCGCGGGTCTCGAGCCCCACGTCCTCGCCCTCGCCGACCTCCGCGATCGGCTCGACGTCCGGATGCCACCGGTTGTGGCCCGTCCGGGGCTCCTCCGCGAGCGGTTTCCCTCGGTCGATCGAGACCGTCTTGGTCATGACCGTCCCCCCCTTCATCCCTTCAGCCCGCTGACGCGGACGCCCTCGACGATACGCCGGTTGGCGACGAGGAACACGAGCAGGAGCGGCAGGGCCGACAGGGTCGCCCCCGCCATGATGGGCCCGTACGACTCGGACGCGTACGCGCCGCGGAGAAACGACAGCGCTACCGGGAGCGGGAACATCTCGGCCTTGTTGACGGCGATGAGCGGCCACAGGAAGTCGTTCCACGCGGATCGGAACGCGAAGATCGCGAGCGCCGCAAGGACAGGCTGCGACAGCGGGAGTACGATGCGCGAGAAGATCCGCCAGCGGTCGGCGCCGTCGATCCGGGCCGCGTCCTCGAGCTCGCCCGGGATCGTCAGGAAGAACTGACGGAGCAGGAAGACCCCGAAGGCGAAGGTCACCGCCGCCTCCGGGACGATCAGGCCCTGGTAGGTCGACAGCCACCCGAGCCGCTGCGTCAGCACGTACTGAGGCACGAGGACGACCGCGTTCGGGATCATCAGGCTCCCCACCAGGACGACGAACACGAGGTCGCGCCCGAGGAACCGCATCCGCGCCAGCGGGTAGGCCGCCATGGCGCTCGTGACAAGGACCACGACGACGGTCCCGACGGAGACGACCACGCTGTTCAGGAACGCGCGACCGATTCGCGCGGTCCGCGAGCTCGAGAACAGCACCTCACCGTAGTGCGCGAGCGTCGCCGGCCACGGGATCCACTCGGGCGGCATTCGCACGATGTTCTCGGTGGGCTTGAGCGACGTCACCGCCATCCAGACAGCGGGCAGGAGCCAGAGCGTGGCAAGGACCAGCAGCGCCCCCGCCAGCGCGGCTCGGCGCCAGCGGGCGGCGCCGCCGCGGGGGCGCAGCGCGGCCGCCGAGGGCGGCAAGGAACCCACTCAGTACTCCGTGTGGCCCCGGAGCAGGCGGAACTGGAGCAGCGAGAAGCCGAGGACGATCACGAACAGCACCCACGCCATCGCGGACGCCGAGCCGAAGTGGAAGAAGCTCCGGAAGGCGGTCTCGTAGAGATGCTGGACAACGGTGCGCGTCGCGTCGCCGGGCCCGCCGACCGTGAGGATGAAGACCTGCCCGAAGACTTGGAACGAACCGATGACGTGGGTGACCAGCACGAAGAGCAGCACCGGCCGGAGGAGCGGCAGCGTGATGGCCCAGAAGCGCCGGACCCCCCCGGCTCCGTCGATCGCCGCGGCCTCGTAGAGTTCGGGCGGGATGTCCTGGAGCCCGGCCAGGTAGATCACGAGGTAGTAGCCGGTCAACCACCAGACCGTCGTCAGGATGATCGCCCACATCGCGGTCGCGGGATCGGCCAGCCAGGACCGCACGGGCACCCCGGCGGCCTTCAGGTAGTAGTTGAAGGGACCCACGACCGGGTCGAGGAGCCAGAGCCACGCGAGTCCCACCGTCACCACGGACAGCGTGAACGGGAAAAAGAATGCGCTGCGGAGGAGCGTGCGGAGCGGGAGCCCCCGGTCGAGCAGCACGGCCAGCCCGAGCGGGATCGCGAGGATCGGCAGCGTGCTCGCCACCGTGTAGAAGCCGGTGTTCCAGAGGCTCACGTGGAACCGGCTGTCCTCGAGGAGCCGCTCGTAGTTGGCGAGTCCCACGAAGGCGTACTGCGCCCGGCCGAGCCGGGCGTTCGTGAACGAGAGGTACAGGCCCTCGAGCAAAGGGTAGACGCGGAAGCCGACGAAGAGCAGGAGTCCCGGGGCGAGGAAGAGCCAGGGCGTCAGGGCGCTCTCGCGGAGGTGCCTCGCTCGACGCCGCGCGCGGGCCGGGGCCCCCTTCGAGGCCGCATCGGGCGACCCCGGCCCGTGTAGCGGCCGGGGCGCCTCGACCGCGGTCCGGCCCACGGCTCGCCGCGAAGCTCCGCCCCGGCCCTCAGGCCGGCAGCGCGTTGATCTGCCTGGCGAGGTCCTCCATCGCCGCGCGGGCGGGCACCTGTCCGATGTAGAGCTTCTCGATGACCGGCCGGGTCACGTTCTCGGCCGCGACCCACTTCGGCGTGGCCTGGCCGAACTGCCAGTTCGGCGCCTGGGCGAGCAGCGTGCGGAGGACCGGGTCGGCCAGGATCCGCGGATCCGAGTGGGCCTTCCGCAGCGCCGAGACCTGGCCGGCCTTGAGGGTCCACTCCGCGACGTGATCCGACATCCAGCGAACGTGGGTCAGGACGGCGTCCCGCTTGGTCGCGTCCAGCGTCTTGGGCTTGGGAAACACGTACTGGTGCGGGATCGTCCAGACGACCGGCTGCTTCATTAGGCGGGGCACCGGCGACACGGTGAAGTCGACCTTCGCCGCCCGGAGGCCCGTGAAGTTCCAGGAGCCGGCCAGCCACATGCCGAGCTTCCCCGCGGTGAAGGCGTCGCGGGCGTTCGCGTTCGCGGGCGGTGCCACCTTGTGCTGGGCGTGGAACGCTCCCCAGAACTCGGCCGCCTCGACGGCGGCCGGCTCGGCGACGCCAGCGCGCGTGAGGTCGGGCGCGTAGATGTTCG
>DASZOL010000032.1:0-21178 GCA_035550795.1 Candidatus Methylomirabilota bacterium | reverse complement strand
CCGGGGGAGAGGAGCGCCCAGTAGCGCCGGAAGCGCTCGCGGCTGACGGGGTCGGTCGTCACCACGCGCGTCTCGGTGGAGAAGACGGACGAGGACGGGCCGGCAGGCTCGACCTCGATTGTCCAGGCGATCTTGGCGTAGCCCGGCTCACGAAACGTGATGAACTCTTTGGCGGGGAGGCCGTGGAAGTGCACCTCCTGCCGCCAGGGCTGTGTCACGGCGCCCATGATGACCTGGCGTCCGGAGATCTCCGCGAGCTGGCGCCAGCCGAGCGCGATCACCTCATCGAAGACGGGACGCCGCACGGTAGGAGCTGGGGAAGCGCCCAGGACTCGCCCCGGCAGCTCTCGGAGCGCGAAGATGGTCCGGATGATGAGCGAATCGTGGAACGAGAACTCGCGTGCGGCAGCGAGTGTGATGTCGGCGGACGCCGACACGCTGACGGCGTGGTGCTCCCGGATCTCGTACTCCGGCATGAGCTGGTCGAGCAGCGGATTCCTCCCTGTTCTGTCTGATTCGCGCCGGAACCGGAGATAGCTGACCGCGACGTAGCCGCTGTAGATGCCTGCCGCCGCGGCAACGGTGCCGCGGATTACCTTCAGCGCGCGTCCCATCGTGTACTCCCTTCAAGCTCTCTGCCGATGGTACACTCGCTCGCACGCCGCTGTCGGAGGAGTCGCGCGGGAGCTCGGGTGGAGGGTCCAGCCGTACCCAGGAGAAGTACCGCTCGCACGTCCCCGACGCGCCCGACGGGAGGGTGACGAGATGAACGCACCCAAGGGGCTCCTCATCGACGGCTCTGTGAGCAGGGGATTCGAGCCCGTGCGGGAGGCGTTCATCGAGAACTTCACGCGCCGGGGCGAGCTCGGGGGCGCGTGCTGCATCTACCAGGACGGCGAGAAGGTCGTCGACGTGTGGGGCGGCCTGCGGGACCGGGCGAGCGGCGAGCGGTGGCGCGACGACACGATGGCCGCCGTCCACTCGACCACCAAAGGTCTGTCGGCGATGGTCATGGCGCTCGCGCACTCGCGCGGCTGGGTCGATTACGACGAACGCGTCTCGACCTATTGGCCCGGGTTCGCGCAGAACGGCAAGGGTCGCATCACCGTTTCGGCCATCCCGGCGCGTTCGGGGCGCCGGGAGCGGGCGGCTCGATGGGCTACGCCGACCTGCAGGTGGGCATCGGCTACGGCTACGTGACGAACCGGATGGGCATCCACCTCGAGGGCGATCAAGTACCGGGAATCGTACGACAATGGATGACCGGGTGAGACCTCCGCGGATCGAGCACTACGGGCCCAGGACGGATTCCTAAAGCCTGGGCCGGGTGTTCGATTCACGCGGGGGCACCACATTCCCTCGCAGAATAAGACGTGGCATCGTGGTTGCTGTGGGCTCCATTGGGGCTACTTCTGACCTCGCGAAGTGAGGATCTGGTCAGGCTCGAGGGTTCCGGAAGGCCGCCTGGAGTCCCGGGACTCCAACAGGCTCTGTTTCTGGGACGGCGTGGTCCCCCCGCCACGGCGCCGGCCGGTAGTCGGGCCGGCGATGTTCGACGGGAACCCGGGGCCGGGAACGCCACCGCCCGCCGCCGCGCCCTGCGATCAGACGAACCGGCTGAAGCCGACGATCCGCTCGGTGACGAGCACGGCGACCACCGTGATGGCCACCAGAACCACGGAGATCGCGGCGATGGTCGGATCCGATGTGTATTCGAGGTACGTGAAGATCTGGACGGGCAGGGTGGTGAGCCCGGGGCCCGCCAGGAAGAGCGTCATGACGAGCTCGTCGAACGACGTCACGTACGCGAAGACGGCGCCCGCCATGATCCCCGGCTTCAGGAGCGGCAGCGTGATTGTGCGGAACACGGTGAAAGGCGTTGCCCCCAGGCTGGCGCCCGCCTCCTCCAACGCCCGGTCGAGCCCGACGAGGCTGGCGCTGACCGTCCGGATCACGTACGGGAACGCCACCACGGCGTGGGCGATCAGGAGTCCACCGAAGCTTCCCGAGAGGACCGTCCGGCTCAGGAACATGAGGAAGGCGATCCCCAGCACCAGGCGCGGCATGACGATCGGGGCCAGGAACAGCTCCCGCACCAGGCTCCGGCCCGCATAGCGGTATCGCACCAGGCCGAGTGCCGCCGCGGTCCCCAGCACCGTCGAGAGGGCGGTCGTCCAGGCCGCCAGGTGCAGGCTCAGCCACAGGGAGTCCGCCAGCTCGCGCGTGGCAAAGAAGTTCACGTACCAGCGCAGCGAGAAGCCCTGTGGCGGGAACACCAGGTACTCCTTCTCGCTGAACGACACCGGGATGACTACCAGGATCGGCGCGAGCATCAGGAGATAGACCAGGGCGTTGAAGCCGAGGAGCATCGGGCGCCTCACGCCCCGTGCTCCCAGGTCGACCGGCGCTCGACCAGGCGCCCCTGGAGCGCCATCAGCCCGAGGACCAGCGCCAACAGGATGAAGGAGGTGGCGGAGGCGAACGGCCAGTTGAGTAGCGCCATCGTCTGGTCGTAGACGAAGATCGGCATGACCAGCAGCCGGCTCCCCCCGACCAGGCGGGGCGTTGCGTAGGCTGCGATAGTCAGGACGAACACCAGAATGGACCCGGCGGCGACGCCAGGGAGGGAGAGCGGGACGACCACGTCCCGGAACATGCGGGTCGGGCTGGCGCCGAGGCTCTGGGAGGCCTCCTCCAGGGCCGGGGCGATGTTCTGGATCACGGGCACGAGGGTGAGGACCATGTACGGGAGCAGGATGGCGACCAGGGCGATGACGACCCCGGTGGTGTTGAAGAGCAGCTGCACCGGGGCGCTGGTGAGGCCGAGCGCCAGGAGGGCCTTGTTGATAAGCCCGTTGTTGGCGAGGAGGATCATCCAGCCGTAGGATCGGACCACCACGCTGGTCATCAGCGGCACTAGGAGGAGCGTCACCAGGACGCTTCGGACGGTCCGCGAGCGGGTGCGGGCCAGGACGTAGGCGAGGGGATACCCGAGCACGATGCACCACGCGGTCACCCACAGGCCAAGAAGCACCGTGCGCCAGAGCACGTACAGGTAGAACGGGTCGCCCAGGAATCGCCGGTACTGCGCCAGCGTGAAGGCCGGGATCATCACGCCACCGGGGCGCGACTCGTAGAAGCTGTACACGAGCAGGATTCCGAGCGGCGCCACGAACGCCACGAGGAGCAGCAGCAGGGTCGGCCCCACGAGCAGCGCGGGGAGCCAGCGCCGCCGAGGGGGACTCACGGAGGGGATCCTTCCGCCTGGAACGACGCGGCCGCCGGGTCCCAGGCCACACTGACGGGCGCCCCCTCGGCCGCGGGCGGAGTCCCACCGCTCTGCTGGTACACGACCAGCTCGTGTCCGCTGGAGAGCGCCACCCGGTACTGGCGGAAGGCGCCCAGGTACGTGATCTCGCGCACCCGGCCGTCCGTGACGTTCGCTCCCGCCGGCGGGGTCTCGCCCGCGCCGAGCAGGCGGATGACCTCAGGGCGAATGGACAGGGTGCCTCGCGTCCCGGCCGCGGGCGCGCCCGGGCCGGTAGCCACCGTCACCTCCAGCCCCTGCACCCGGAGCCGGAAGTGGTCGGGGCCGCCCGCCACCACCTGGCCCGGCAGGAAGTTGCACGTGCCGATGAACTCGGCGACGAACCGGGTGCGAGGCCGGGTGTAGATCTCCTCCGCCGTGCCGATCTGCTCGACGTGGCCCGCGTTCATCACCACGATCCGGTCGGCCATCGACAGCGCTTCCTCCTGATCGTGGGTCACGAAGATGGTCGCGATCTCGAGCCGCCGCTGGAGGCGGCGGAACTCGCTCCGCATCTCCTGGCGGAGCCGGGCGTCCAGGTTGCTCAGCGGCTCGTCGAGCAAGAGGACCGTCGGGCGGATCACAACCGCCCGCGCCAGGGCGACCCGCTGCTGCTGTCCGCCGCTGAGTTGGCGGGGGTAGCGGTGGCCGAGCTCTCGCAGTTGGACCAGATCGAGCGCGGCCGCGACCCGGGCTGCCATCTCGTCCCGCGCCAGCTGGCGGACCCGGAGGCCGTATGCCACGTTCTGCAGCACGGTCATGTGGGGGAACAGGGCGTAGTGCTGGAAGACGATCCCGATGTCGCGGCGGTGCGGGGGGAGGGTCGTGACGGAGCGGCCCTTGATGACGACCTCGCCCTGGTCGGGACGCTCGAATCCCGCCACGATCCGGAGCGTGGTGGTCTTGCCGCAGCCGGACGGCCCGAGGAGTCCGACCAGCTCGGCGTGCTGGACGGCGAGATCGATGCCGGCCACCGCCACCGTCCGGCCGAAGCTCTTCCGGACGCCGTGCAGCTCGAGCTCGTTCACCGGCGCGGGGTCGCTGGACGGTCCGAAGACGCGTCGCCCACGCGTGCCGGACGCCTGCAGGGGAAGGGCCGGCGGGGACGCCCAGGGTCCCCGCGGCGCCCGTCGCTCCGGATGACGCCTACCGGATTTCCCGGTTCCAGCGCTCCGTCCAGTCGTTCCGCAGCTGGTCCATCTTGCTCCAGTCCGGCGCGACCAGCTTCTTGAGCTGCTCGCCGTAGGCCAGGTTCTCGGCGAGCATCCCGGTGAGCTTGACCTTGGAGTTCGCGGGCCCCAGGAACGCCTCCTGCGCGTTCATGAGCTGGGCCTCCGCCGAGATGGCGTTGTTCACGTACTTCTCGGCGAGGTCCTTGCGCTTGGTGCCCTTGGCGATGCCGATGTGGGAGGTGAAGTAGATCGCGCCTTCCTTCGGCACGGTGAGCGCGATCGGCGCCTTGGCGGCGGCCTGGGAGAGCGCGCGGTCGGACGTCCACGGCGCGAGCCACGCCTCGCCCGAGTTCAGGAGCTGGGCGACCTGGTCGTGGCTGGTCCAGAACGTGAGCACGTTGGGCCGCAGCGCCTTGAGCCGGGCGAAGGCCGCGTCGGTGTTATACAGCTCGTTGCCGGTCTCCATCTTCGAGACGATGCTGATGAAGAACACGCCGTGCGAGGTGCTGATGTCGGGCAGAATGACCTTGCCCTTGTACTCCGGCTTCCAGAGGTCGGCCCAGGACTTCGGCGGCTCCTTGATGTGGTTCGTGTTGTAGGCGAGCACCTGGTTCGACAGCCACTGCGTCGCGAAGAGGCCGTGCTTCTGGATGTCGAACGGGTACTGCTCCTTGAGGTTGGGGATCCGCTCGGGATCGAGCTTCTCCAGCAGGCCCTCGTTGGCCGCGGGGAGGGCGCCCGGGGGGTCGAAAATCACGACGTCGATCTGCGGATTGCCCTTCTGGGCGCGGAGCTTCGCCAGGTTCTCCATGGTGAGGCCCGTGACCACCGTCGCCTTGGCGTTGTGTTTCTTCTCGAACGGCTCGACCCAGCTCTTGCGGAGGACCTTCTCCAGGGTCCCGCCTGGGAGCACCACGACCAGGTTCCCCTGACCGACGGCGAGCCCGTAGCCCGCCACCAGGACGGCGGCGGCCAGGAGCCATGTCGTTGCCGCGCGGGACGTGCGCCGGAAGATCTGTCGTCTCATCTGTTCCTCCCGTGTGCCGGGGCCGGGGCCCGGGGCCCGCCGCGGCGGATGCTTCGTACTCACAAGGCCGACGCGAAGAACGCGCGGAGGCGCTGCCGGATCGGCTCTCCCATCGCATACACCGCGTGACCGACGCCCGGGAACAGCTCGAGGGTCACGTCGGCGCCGGCCCGCGCCAGCGCCTCCGCCAGGGGGACGACCTGCGAGGCGGGTGGCACCGCGTCGTCGAGGGCGCCGTGGAAGATGGCGGTGCGCGGGAGCGGGGCGCCCGGCTTCAGCGCCCGCAGCCGGGCCAGGGGATCGTGGGCCCGGAGCCTCTCGACGGCCTCGTCGTCGCCCGTGGTGTCCGGCAGTCCGTGCCCCTCCAGCACGTGGGCCTTGAACCGCTGCTCGCGGATCGTGCGCTCGAGGCTGCTGTTCGCCTGCATGACCAGGGCAGCCTTGACCCGCCCCGCCAGGGCGCCGAGCACCGAGTTCCATAGGAGCAGCCCGCCGAGCCCGCCGCCCATCAGGCCGATCCGGCTCCCATCGATCGAGGGCTGGGCGACCAGTCGCTCGACCAGCGCCGCGTTGGCGGCCTGGGCCTGGGCGTTGCCCCAGTGGTTGCCGCAGGCGTGCGACCCCGCGACGGCGCAGCGCCCACCCTCCATCACGGCCCTAAGATAGGTGGTCTTCGACTCGTCGTCCAGCCAGTCGGCCGCGCCGTCGCGCACGTAGCCCGTGTATCCGTGGTGATGGATGACGACGGGGACCGGGGTGCCCGTCCGGAAGGTTGGCGGCGTCCAGAGGTAGCACCACTCGCCGCCGGCCTGGAAGAAGAGCCGCTGCTCTCCGCTACGCAAGGCCAGGACGTCGGCGCGCGGTGTTGCCTGCGATGCGCTCATGTCGCTCCCGTTCGCCACGTCGGCGTGGCCCACATGTGGGCGGGACCTCGGCTCGTCGTCGGCCGAGGCCGGGCTCGCCCACACGATACGAGTGCGGCCGCCGCACGGCAAGCGCGGTCGGCCGTCGCCAACGGCGGCGCTCGAGGGCGACGCTCGACCGCTTGTCTCCGTCCGTCCGGCACGATACTCGAACCGGCCGCGCACATCTAGATCGCGAGGAGAGGGAGCGATCGTGTACGACAGGATCGGGGAGGAGCGAGGCAAGGTCGCCGGCCGTCATCAATAGCCATCCGGCCCGACGGCAGGCGAAGCGAGACCACTATACGGACCGCGTGCTGCGCTACTATCGCGACCGTCAGGTGCAAACCATCCTCGACGCGTACGTGCTCCTGCTTCACGAGGTCGGCGGATGCGAAGAGGCGACCGACGCGCTCGGGCACTGGGCCTGGCCCTCGGGCTTAGGAGCGGGTTGCCGGGATCAACGTGGCCACCGGGCGGCGACGTCGTGCAGTTCGCAGCGGATCCTATGCCGCGGCGCAGCCACGTCGCGATCACCCTTTCACATCGGGCGTGACTTCCTAAACCCTGGGCCGGGTGTTCGATTCACCCCGGGGGCACCATCCTTCCCGATACTTAGCGATGGAGCGCCGCGCCGCTCGCGGGGGAGCCCCGTCGGATAGCGGGACACGCATGGGACCGTTACGTGGACGCCCGATCGCCGAGGTGCTCCGGACAGGGCGCGGGCCGTCTCCCGCGCCTCGCCGCGCACCCCGAGAAGGACTGGCGCCTGCGCGACGACGGCCTGGACCGAACACGTGCCGGGGCGTGCCGGACCGCAAGGGCGTTGGCCAGCAGCGCGAGCGCGCCGTCGCCCGCTGAGAGCGCACGGGGCCGCCAGCGGGACTTGGCGCGGTAGCGGCTCACGACGACGAGGCCGACCGGAAGCGGGCGCCGCCCCACCCGCGCGCCCAGCGTCTCGGGGGCGCGTCGCTCTCGGTGCCCGTCGCCGGTGCGCACGCCGAGCGCCCGGGCGAACGGATGCACCCGCCCCCCTCGTCCAGCACGGCGTACTCTTCGCAGTAGTAGACCGTTCCCGCCGTGAAGAAGTCGACGGCGAGCAGGCTCCGGAGGTGATTGCCGAGAAACGTGCGCCAGGTCTTGCGCCGGTGGCCGTCGCTGGCGAACCAGGTACCTGGACACCGCGGCCTGGGAGATCTGAACGCCAGCTTCTGCGCCTCGGACCTCAGGGGAGACGGCCGGGCGGCCTGGCCCGGTTCCTTTTCCAGGTTCAATACCGCGTGAAGCCGGTCCGATGCCACCGGATGACGGTCTCGGGCTTGACCACGGCGAGGGTGTCAGCCCAGCCGCTCCACAGTCGGTACAGGAGGATCCAGAACAGCCGATCGGAGGTTCGCAGGCGTGGCCGCGGCGCGGAGCGCTGGAGGACGGCGAGTTGGTGACCCAGCGCAAGGGTTTCGAGCATCAGGGACCGGTCGGGTCCTGGGCACGAGGAAACTACTGAGCATAAGGGTCAGCATGGCGGCCATGATGAGTCAGGCTGGCCGGAAGTTCAACGGTAACGAGGTGGACGGAGTAAGTAGACCCCGCGGTTCACGACGGTGGAATCGTCTGGATTTCCACCGCGCACCGCGCGCGGTGGATCTCCTGCCGGTGCCGCTCGGTCCATCGATAGAGCGCGTGCAAGGGGGCCGTCAGCGTGCTCCCGAGCCGGGTGAGGGCATAGTCCACGCGCGGGGGCACTACCGGATGGACCGTGCGTCGGACGATGCGGTCCCGTTCGAGCTTGCGGAGCGTCTGGGTCAGCATCTTATGGGAGATCCCGTGGATAGCTCGATGGAGCTCACCGTGCCGCCTCGTCCCCAGGGACAGCTGATGGAGGATCAAGAGGGCCCACTTGTCGCAGATGCTGCCCATGATGTCCTGGATATCATCGATGTCCTTCGGCAACTTCTTACGTGCCATTGTGGTGGTATCACACCTCCGGGTACGTACTTGAACGATTGAGCTTAAAGGGAGTATACGCGTGATGCGACAGGCGGTCGATCGGGTGAAAGCTCTCCACGCGCACACGGCTCGCGAAAGGAGACGAGATGGGACCCGAGGTGGCGTGTCCACTCTGCGGCGCTCCCGCGACCGTGACCGACTGGGGTCCTCGTCTGGACTGGATTGTGATCGAGGGCTGTTCGTGTGGCGGTTTCTTCGTCTGGGCGCGCCTCCTCGAGTGGCGCCTGCCGCGCCTCGGCCGGACCGAGCGCTCGGACCTGGTGGCAAGCATTCAAGGCTTCCGTGCGATGGGCCAAGAGCCGTGGGTCACGACCGCCGACGGGGGGATCTTTGGGCGACTGGTCATCTTGACCGAGCGGCCCGATCGACCGACTTAGCCGGGGCACCCTCATCCCCCCACGCCTAGCCCCAATCGGCGAAATGATCGCCATGGGCCTGCGGCGCACCCACGCATCACGAAGAGTCGGCTATGCTCGTAGCGCGCCGGATGCTCAGGAACGTCGACTGATTGTGGTACCGCGAGTCCGCGAATAATCTGACGTGAGAGCTCTCGGCACCCCGGATTGTTGCCCTTGAGCACCCCGAGCAAAGCCGCATGGACGAGGCTCCTCTGGGCACCGGCGACCGGGTCGGAGAGCGCGGCTGTACCAGCGCTGAACGGCCCGGGCGGCGGGCAGGTTCCATCCTGCGGATGCGCAGCAGGCGGAGTCCACGTATGACTGGTATGCCGCGAGGAGCTCGAAGGCCGCGGACGGCTTTCGGGAGGAACTTCGGCGGGCTGTCGATGCGGTTGCGGCCAGCCAGCCCGCGAACGTGGCCGCGTTTTGGTAGTCGTGCGCGGCGATACGTAGTGCCGCGATACCCCTTCAGCCTCGGTTACATCCTTGGCAGCGATGCCATCGAGGTCGTCGCGGTGGCCCACGGCCGCCGTCGACCCGGCTGCTGGCGGTCGCGCCCCTGACGAGCCCTCGAACGTCGGCATGCAGCTGACGGCGCTTCACGCCGCGGCTGGATACGGAGCGGTAGCCTCGACAGCAACTCGCAGTACCGGTGTCGGGGAGGCGTCTCGAGTTGGGTGGAAAAGCGAGAATAGCGTTCTTCCGGACTGTTGGGAGTGTTCGATTCACCCCGGAGGCACCGCTCTTCCCATCCTGGGTAACCCGCGGTCTCACTGGACGGTGAAGGTTCCCTCCGAGAAGGTCTGGTTCTCGCCGGCCTTGGCGCCGACCTCGAACTTGAACGTCGTGATGCCCGCGTCCACGTGCTGCTGCAGGTACTCGGGGGGAACCGTCGCGCTCAGCTGACCGGACAGGAGCTGGATGCTGAACACGCGAAGCGGCAGGCCCAGCGCTTCGCGCTGATCCTCGTCCGGCTCGACGGCGAGCTCCCAGCCGTCCACCGGCACAGTCCCCGGATCCGGGATGACGCCCTCGTCGACGAGCTCCTGGTCGTGACACTTTCCGAGGTCCGTTCCCGGAGCCCACACGATGACGACCAGGTCGCCAGGGGCGAACTCGGACCCGTCGAACCCGGAGACGTCGGGAGCCGCGGGCAGGGCATGGGAGAGGTCCGCCTCACCCTTCAAGTTCTTGTCGTCGATCGTCCTGCCCTTGAACCTGTAGGTTCCCTCCGGGAACCGCCGGAGGAACGCCCGGAGCGGCTGCTCCTCGCACGTGGGTTCGTCGCTCTCGAAGAAGTTCTCCGTGAGCCCTTGTCTCCGCACGGCTCCTCCGCCTTCCACCTCGTAGATGTTCCGCCCCTGCGGGCTCTTGATCTCCATTTCGCGCCAGGCCTCGCCGTCGAGCTTGCCGTGGAAGCCGACGTCGCCGTCCGTGGCGTTGATCTCGATGCGCAGGAATGCCTCGTCGAGCTCCACTGCGAGGCCCGGCGGGACCGCGACCGCCAGGAGCGGCGCGGCCATCGCCCCGAGGAACACGCTCGGGAGGCGCCAGCTCACCCGTCGTGAGTGTCGTGCGCGTTGAAGACTCTTCATGGCCAACCTCCTTCCGGGGTTCCGCCCCGCCCGTCGATGCGCTGCACGCCCGGCGGAGACGGCGCGAGCCACGGGCCCGGCCGGCACCTCCGGGAGCCCCAACCCGCTGGTATCGTAGGTCGCCAACCTGAGGATTTCCTGAGAATCCGGGTGCCATCTTGTCAGCGGTGACCCGCCTTGCCTTGGGCTGGCCGGTCCGACGATCTCCGGGGCGGGACGGCCCGTCTCCCGGGGGAGGCGGCAAGGGGACCACGCCTCGCGGACCACGCCGCCCGATCGACGCTCCCACGCGGAGGCGCCTTGGTCGCGACGCGAGGCCGGGATATGCTCAAATTGATGGACGGCGCGAGCGGCCCGGTGAGCCGGCGATCCCTCCTGCGGGGTGCGATCCTCCTCGGGGTGCTCGGCCTCGTCGCGGCCTGCGCGTCGATGCAGTCCGCGCCGCCGGAGCGCCTGGCCGAGTTGCGAGACAGGGGGAAGGCCTGCAGCGAGGCGCTGCCGGCCATCAGCCGATACGACGTCGACCGCTTCGGTGCGGTGCGAGCGTCCGCATCGGGATCCGAGGCCGACGTGTTCGAGCGGAACTTTCATGACTGCGTCTTCGCTCGAGGACGCTGGACGTCGTGGTCGCCGGGCCAGCCGGCCCCGATGCTCGATCCCCTCGGAGCGGACAACCCGGATCCGGAGCTCGGCAAGCGGGTACCATAGCGCCCGCGTGAGACGGCGCCGATGCGCCGGGCCGCAAGGCGCCCGCGGCCCCGGCACGGTGCTGTCCGGACCGCAGGGGGCCTGATCTCCGCCGGACCCCGCGAGCATGGCTACGGACATCGGGCCACGCGCCGCGAAGGGCCCGGCCGCGGGGCGCGCCCTTGACACGCCCCGCGCCGGCCGCGCACCATCGGAGCGCGAAGGCCGAGGCTCTGCGCCCACAGCCATGACCGGATACCTGCACCGCGTGCCGAGGCTGTCCTCGCTGCTGATGTTCGAATCGGCGGCGCGGCACAAGAGCTTCACGCTGGCCGCGCGGGAGCTGCAGGTCACGCAGGCCGCGGTCAGCCAGCAGGTGCGCGCCCTGGAGCGCGAGCTCGGCATCACCCTGTTCAAGCGACTGCACCGCGGCCTGGAGCCGACGCGCGAAGGCGGCCGGCTGCATCGTGCCGTGTCCATGGCGTTCGAGCACGTGGCCATCACGACGGAGGAGCTGCGCGCGGCCGTCCATTCCACCCGCGTCGCCATCGGCGTCACCTTCGCGGTGGCCACCTTCTGGCTGGTGCCGCGCCTGCCGCGATTCCGCGCTCTCTACCCGCACATCGACCTGCACGTCGCGGCGACCGATCGCGGCTTCGACAAGATCGCGCACCAGGTGGACGCGGGCATCGCGTACGGGACGGGGCACTGGCCGGGCTTCCGCTCGACGCTCCTGCGCCAGGGCGAGGTGTTCCCGGTGTGCAGCCCCGACTACCTGCGACGGCGTCCGCCGCTGACGCGTGTCGACCAGCTACGACAGGAGACGCTGCTGTCGATCGACGACGACCGCCCCGGCCTGATGGACTGGCCGCTGTGGTTCGCCGAGCAGGGGATCGGGGGCTACAGCAGCAGCCGGAACCTCAAGATCAACAGTCATCCGCTGCTGATGCAGGCGGCCTGCGAGGGCCAGGGCATCGCGCTCGGCTGGGCGCTCCTCTGCGACGACCTGCTGCGCAAGGGCAAGCTCGTGCGCCCGCTGGCGGCCGCCGTCCGCACGCCCCGCGCGTTCTACCTCGTGACCTCGGAGCGATCCGACGGCGACGAGGTGCGCGTGTTCCGCGAGTGGGTGCTGGCGCAGTTCCCGCCGGCCAGGGCCGGCGCGCCGGACGCGCAGCCGCGCCGCGCGGCGCCCCTGGCGCTGGTGTCGGAGCGCTGAGGCCTAGAGCCGCGACCGCGCCATCGGGTCGAGCAGGTCCCGCAGTCCGTCGCCCAGCATGTTGAAGCCCAGCACGGCCAGGAAGATCATGGTGGCCGGCGCCAGCACGAACCAGGGCGCGATCTCGAGATACTGAAAGCCGGTCTGCACCATCGAGCCCCAGGCGGGGGTGGGCGGCTGCGCGCCCAGGCCGATGAAGCTGAGGCTCGACTCGATGATGATGGCGAAGCCGACGCCCAGCGACGCCTGCACGATCACCGGGTTGACGACGTTGGGCAGGATGTGCCGCGCGAGGACCACCCGGGTGGGCAGCCCGAGGGCGTGTGCGGCCTGCACGTAGTCGTTGTGCTTGACCGACAGCACCTGGCCGCGCACGAGGCGCGTGAAGATCGGCACCAGCACGATCGCGATGGCGATCATGCCGTTGATCAGGCCCAGGCCCAGCACCGCCGCGATGGTCAGCGCCAGCACCAGCGCGGGAAGGGCCATGACGCTGTCGAGCAGGCGCATCAGCCCCTCGTCCACCTTGCCGCCCAGGTAGCCGGTGACCAGGCCCAGGGGCACGCCGGCGCCCACGGCCAGCAGCACGGACGTGACCCCGACGCCGAGCGACACGCGCGCCCCGTGCATGAGCCGGCTCAGGAGGTCGCGCCCGAGGTCGTCGGTGCCGAGAAGGTGCGCGTGGCTGGGGCCGGCCAGCATCGCGCGGTAGTCGATGGCGCTGGGGTCCGACGGCGCGAGCCACGGCGCGAGCAGGGCGATCGCGATCTCCACGACCACCAGGATCAACCCGGTGAGCGCCAGACGGTGGCGCGCGAGGCGGCCGACCGCGGCGGCGAGGCGCCGCGGCCGGGGCCGCCGGCCCGGGCGCTCCGCCGGTCTCGCCGGCTCCGTCCGCGCCATGCGCCGTCTCACGTCTTGCGGATGCGGGGGTCGATCGCGCCGTAGGTGACGTCGACGAGCAGGTTGGCCAGCACGACCGCCGCCGTGATGAACAGCACGACCGCCTGGACGATCGGGTAGTCCCGGCTGAGGATCGAGTCGACCATCAGCCGTCCCACCCCCGGAACGGCGAAGATCGTCTCGGTGATGACGGCGCCGCTGAACAGCGCGCCGAGCTGGATGCCGAGGATCGTCACCACCGGCAGCATGGCGTTCTTGAACGCATGGCCCAGGATGACCCCGCGCTCACCGAGGCCCTTGGCGCGGGCCGTCCGGATGTAAGTGTGCTGGAGGACGTCGATGAAGCTCGCGCGTGTCTGGCGCGTGATCGTCGAGGCCAGCCAGATCGCGAGCGTCAGCGCGGGCAGGATCGTGGTCTTGACGCTGTGGAGGGGGTCGACGAACGGCGAGACGTAGCCCGAGGCGGGCAGGAGCCGCCACCGCATGGCGACGAGATAGATCAGCAGCCCCCCGGTCAGGAAGTACGGCATCGCGGCGCCGACGAGCGAGCCGATCGTCCCCAGCCAGTCCTTCCACGTGCGCTGCCCGGTCGCGCTGACGATGCCCAGGGGCACCGCGGTCAGCATCGCCAGCAGCCAGGCGGTGAGCCCGATCTGCGCGGTCGGCAGGATGCGCGGCAGGAGCATGTCCCACGCCGGCTGGCGGCTGATGATGGAGCGGCCGAGGTCGCCCGACAGGAGCTTGCCGATCCAGGCGAGGTACTGGAGGTAGATCGGCTGGTCGAGGCCGTACTGCCGCCGCATCTGCTGGACGGCCTCGTTGCTCACGTCCGCGCCGGCCTGGTAGATGATCATCAGGACCGGGTCGCCGGGCAGCAGGCGCATCAGCAGGAAGACGATGACGCTGGTCAGGGCGATGACGGGGATCGTGGCAAGCAGGCGCTGGGCGATGTACGTCGCCACGCCGGGTCCGGGGCGCGCCTACGGGACGGGGATCAGCTCGTACCGGTCGCTGTCCGTGCGGGTGAACAGCAGGACGCGCCCCCCCGGCGTCTTCAGGTACACGCGCGTCTCCTCACCCTCGTATTCCAGCGGCGGGCGGTCGGGGCTCTTCAGGAACCGATCCATGTCGGCCTCGGACTCCCAGGTCGTGATGCTGTAGCCCTTCGACGGGTCCTTCTTCGAGAACAGGATGTCCCGGGAGACGAATCCCTTGGCCTGGCGCGCCAGCTCGGTGTTGCGCTTCAGGAGCCAGAGAGCTTGCTCCCGGTTCGCCTCGTTGACGATGTGCAAGGTCACCAGGGTGATCATCGGGTCTCGCGTCCGGCGCCGCCGGCCGGTGTCCGGGGCGCGGCGATCAGCTCTCCAGCCACATCTCGTCGAAGTGCGTGATGGCGTCCTGCGCGTGGACGAAGCCCTTCACCTTCGGATGGAGCCCCTTGAAGTCGGAGCTGTAGTGCCAGGGCACGTAGACCGCGTCCTCGTTCATCAGGTCCGCGAGCTGGCGGAAGGCGGTGCGGCGCTCGGCCTCGCTGCGCGCGGCGCGCTCGGCCAGGATCAAGGCGTCCATCTTCGGGTTGCTGTAGGAGTGGTACTTGGCGTAGGAGCCCGCGGAGTGGAGCAGGATCCCAAGGTACTGGTCGGGATCGGGCCGGTAGCCCCACCAGCCGAAGAGATCGATGGCCATCTTGCCGGCCCGCAGCTGGTTGCGGTAGCCGGCCGAGTCGATCTGCTCGATGCTGACCTTGACCCCGAGCTCCGCCGCCGTGGCCTGGAACAGCTGGCCCGCTCGCTGCTTGACCGGGTCGGGCTGGAGCGGCGCCTGGATCGTGACGGGCGTGGCGATGCCCGATTCGCCGATCAGCTTCTTCGCCATGTTCAGGTCGTGCTTGAACGGCTTGTAGCTCGGGTCGTGGAAGGGGCTGCCCGGCATGATGCCGTCGTAGCCGACAGAGCCGGTGCCGAAGTACGCCACCTGGTGGAGCGCCTCGCGGTCGATCGCCCACTGGAAGGCCTGCCGGAACTTCTGGGACTTGCCGGGGTACGCCTCGCCGAGGTTGAAGCCGAAGTACTCCCAGCGAAACCCGACCTTCTCGGAGACCACGATCTCCTTGGACTGGCGCAGGCGTCCCACGTCCTGCAGCGGCAGCGCCTCGGCGAACTGCACGCCGCCCGCGCGCAGCTCGGCCAGCCGCGTGCTGTCGGTCGGGATCGGGCGCAGGGTCACCTGGTCGAGATACGGCTTGCCCTTGTCCCAGTAGTCACCGTTCTTCTCCAGCACGGTGCGGCTGTCCTTGGCGTAGTCCGTCATCCGGAACGGACCCGCGCCGACGGGATGCAGGCCGTAGTCGGCGCCCCACTTCTGGAACGCGGTCGGCGACCCGATGCAGCCCGTGACGTCGGTGAACGGGAACAGGAACGCGGCGAACGGCGACTTCAGCGTCAGCTTGAACGTGCGCGCGTCCACGACGTCGATCGTGTCCAGCGTGCTGATCTCGCCGGCGCGGATGCCTCCGGCGGCGGTGGTCTTCGGATCGCGGATGCGGTCGACGTTGAACCTGACCGCCGCGGCGTCGAGCGGCGTGCCGTCCTGGAACCGGAGGTTGGCCCGCAGCCGAAGCACGAACGTCTTGTCGTCCGTCTGCTCCCACGATTCGACGAGCCCCGGGGCGAGCCGCCCCTGTGCGTTCACGCGCAGCAGCGTGTCGTGGATCGCGCGCGTGGCGGCGCGGCCCTGCAGGTTGCCGGTGAAGTGCGGGTCGAAGGTCAAGGGGTCGGCGAAGATCGCCGCCGTCAGCGCGCCGCCGCGCTTGACGCCTGCGGGCGCGGTCTGCGCGGGGCTCGAGCGCGGCACCCAGAGGACGCTCGCCGCACCGGCGCTCGTGGCCTTGAGGAACCCTCTCCTGGTCAGCATGCTCGACGGCCTCCCCGGGCGGGTTGACGGGCCTGCGTGTCGGGCGGTCTCTTCGCCCACGAGCGCGCAGGGGGGGCGCGTCCGCTCCCGGCCCCCGCCTGTTCCCGCTCGTGACACGATGGTATGAGGACCGTCCCGGCCGTTCAACGATAGTTTTGGCGACGGGGATTGGCCTAGCAGGGCTTTCGGCACTGTCGGGCCCGGGGGATCGCGGGTGGGACGGTGTGCGCGTCTCCGCGACGCGCCGGAGCCGCGAGCAGGCGACGCGGGCCAAAAGCCCGGCTAGGTCCGTCGGCCTCAGGAAATCTATTGTTGAAGGCGCCGGGAGGCGGAGCATAGCCTTGCCCCTCGGTCGCGCGGATGCACCGCGGGGGACCGGGAATGAGAGGACCATGCCCATGCCAGTGGTTCGCGTCGCGTTCTATGAGGGCCGCTCGGTCGAGAAGAAGCGCGCCATCGCCGAAGCCATCACCGACGCGCTGGTCCGCATCGGGGGATCGAAACGCGCCGGCGTCCACGTCATCTTCGAGAACATCGCCAAGGAGAACTGGGTGATCGGCGGCGCGCCCGAGGCAAAGGGGCCGGCGACGGAGGGCGAGTAGGCGGAGGGTAACCTGCGGGCCGGCCGCGCGAGGCAGGGAATGCCGTCGCCCCCGGTGCTGAGCGTCCTGCTGAACGCCGAGTACTCCACGGGCCGGCTCGTGGAGCTGGCGCGCGTCAGCGAGAACCTCGGGTATCGCTGTCTCTGGTACACGGATCTCCGCTTCGCGCACGACTGCTTCGTCGGGCTCGCGGCCATCGCCGCCCGGACCAGCACGATCCGGCTGGGGCCCGGGGTCGTCGATCCCTACTCGCGCCACCCGTCGGCGATCGCGAGCGCCGTCGCCACGCTGGACGAGATGACGGGCGGCCGCGCGGTCCTGGGGCTCGGCGTCGGGGGCCATGGCCTCAGGCAGCTCGGCATCGAGCACCGGCTGCCGGTGGCGGCGATGCGCGAGGCGGTCGAGATGATCCGCCGCCTCCTCGGCGGCGGCGAGTACGCGGCGCAGGGGAAGGTGATCTCGCTGGGCGCGGCGAAGCTGTCGATCAAGCCGGTGCAGGAGCGTGTGCCGATCTACTTCGCCACGCACGGCGCCCAGGTCACCCGGCTGGCCGGCGAGGTGGCCGACGGCGTGCTGATCGCCAACACGCTGAACCCGGCCGCCTTCGACTTCTACGTGAAGCAGCTGGAGGAGGGCATGGCCCGGGCCAATCGACCGCCCGGCGCGGTGGACGTCGGCCTGCGCGTCGAGGCGTGCATCGCGGAGGACGACGAGGCCGCCTTCGCCGTCATGCGCCGGCGGGTGGCCTCCCGCGTGCTCGCGCAGTACCCCCACTGGGACTACCTCGAGGCGATCGGCCTCCGGCTGCCCGAGGCGTTCGTGGAGATCGCCAGGCGGCCGGGCGGGGCGAAGGCGGAGGCGGAGGCCGAGGCGGCGCCCCTGATGCCCCGCGAGGTCGTCGAGTCGATGGTGCTGGCGGGCAACGCCGCGCGCTGCGCCGAGCAGCTCGCGCGCGGGCTGGCCCCCCGGATCACGCACCTGACCGTGCGGCCGCACGCCGTCCCCGGACAGGACGTGGCGGACGTGATCCGCGCCTTCGTGGAGGACGTGGTCCCGCGGGTCCACCGGATGCGGGGGGCGGCCAGGATCGACTGAGCACCCGCGCCGGCGGGCGCGGGCGGAGGCGCGTCATGGCGTACTGGCTGCTGAAGTCCGAGCCGAGCGACTGGTCCTGGGAGCAGCAGGTCGAGAAGGGCAAGGCCGGGGCAGAGTGGACCGGCATCCGAAACTTCGCGGCACGCAACCACATGCGCGCCATGAGGAAGGGCGACCGCGGATTCTTCTACCACACGGGGAAGGACCGCGCGATCGTCGGCATCGTCGAGGTCATCAAGGAAGTGCACCCCGACTCGACCGACCCGGCCTGGAGCGCCGTCGACGTCGCCGCGGTCAAGTCCCTTCCGGCGCCGGTCAGCCTCGATCAGGTGAAGGCCGAGCGGCGCCTCGCCGGCATGGCGCTGGTCAAGTTCTCGCGCCTGTCCGTCCAGCCGGTCACGGAGGCCGAGTGGAGGCTCGTGTGCAGGATGGGCGGCCTCGGATAGGCCGCCCCCGGTCCGCCTGAGCGCGCGCGGCATCGCCCTCGGCGCCGGGCCGGGGCGAGGGCCAGTGCGCTCGGAGGCTCAGCCGATGGGCGGGTGGCAGATGGTGGCGCCCCCGTCCACGACGAGGGTGGTGCCGGTGATCCAGGAGGCCTCGTCCGAGGCCAGGAAGAGGATGGCCTGGGCGATGTCGTCGGGGCGGCCCACCCGGCCCAGCGGGATGTTCTTGCCCCACGCCGCGAGCACCGCCTCCCAGTCCTCGCCCGGCTTGAGGCGGCTCCTCGGCATGGGCGTCGCGATGCGGCCCGGACAGACGGCGTTGACCCGGATGCCGTGGGGAGCGAAGTCGAGGGCCATGTTCTTCGTGAGGAGGTTGACCCCGCCCTTGGCCGCGTTGTAGGGGGCCAGCTTCGGATCTCCCATGATCCCCGCCACCGAGGAGACGTGAACGATCGCCCCGCCGCGCCCCGCCGGCACCATGGCCATCAGCGCGAAGCGCGAGACCAGAAACACGCCGTGGAGGTCGACGTCGATGACGCGGCGCCAGTCCTCGATGGACACGCTGGTGACCGTGGCGTTGCGGACGAGGATGCCGGCGTTGTTGACGACGATGTCCACGCCGCCGAACGCGGCGGCGGTCTCGCGGGCCATGCGCTCGGCGTCCTCCGGCTTGGCAACGTCGCCCGTGACCAGGGCGGCCGTGCCGCCCGCCTTCTCGACGAGGCGCACCGTCTCCTCGAGCTCGGCCCGGCGGCGACCCGATACCATGACCTGCGCGCCCTCGCGCGCGAACAGCTCCGCCGTGCCCCGCCCGATGCCCGTCCCGCCGCCGGTGATGAGCGCGCGCTTGCCCGAAAGACGCATCCCGATCCCCCCGATCCGGCGAACGCCGCTTGACAGCCTCCACCGGCCTCGCTAGCGTGTCAGGTGACCCCAGCAACAGAGTACACGCCCGCGCTCGAATAATGGACCGGCTCCATCACCCACCCGGGCCCGCACGTGAAGCGCCAGGCGGCGAGCGTCCGAGGGGTCGCGGCCGGCAGGGGACCACGTGGGACGCTATCGGCTAGGCATCGACATCGGCGGCACCTTCACCGACTTCAGCCTCCTCGACGCGGCCACCGGCGAGCTCTCCGGCTTCAAGTCGCCGACCGTCCCCGGCGATCCCGGGCGCGGCGTCCTCGAGGGGCTTCACGCCCTCCTGACCGAGCGGGCCCTCGACCCCGTATCGATCGAGTACCTGGTCCACGGGACGACGATCGCCATCAACACCGTGATCCAGCGGAACGGGGCCGCGCTGGGGCTCCTGGTGACCGCCGGGTTCGCCGACGTGCTCGAGATCCAGCGCCTCCGCCTGGCGAGTCCCGTCAACTTCACGGCCACGCGGCCCGCACCGCTCATCCCGCGGTACCGCGTCGGCGAGGTGAGCGAGCGGATCCTGGCCGACGGCACCGTCGACACGGCGCTGGACGCCGACGAGCTCGTCCGGGAGGCGACCCGCCTGGTCGAAGGCGAAGGCGCCGAGGCCCTCGTCGTCGCGTTCATCAACGCGTACCGGGCGCCGGCGCACGAGGCCGAGGCCCGGAAGATCCTGGCCGAGCGGTTCCCGGGCCTCTCCGTGACCTGCTCGCACGAGGTGTGGCCCCAGATCCGCGAATACGAGCGGACCATGGTGGCGATCCTGAGCGCATACGTGCGGCCCCGGGTGGAGCGCTACCTCGGGCACCTGGAGCGGGAGCTGGCCCGGGCCGGCGTGCGCGTGCCCCTCTACATCACGAAGTCCAACGGGGGCGTGACGACGGCTCGGGACGCCCGCCAGGCGACGGCCGAGACGATGCTGTCGGGCCCCGCGTCCGGCGTCATCGGGGCCGCATCCGTCTGCGTCCGGGCCGGGTACCGGAACCTGATCACGTTCGACATGGGCGGCACGAGCGCCGACATCGCGCTGGTGCGGGACGGCCAGCCCGTCTACTCGACCGACGAGAGGGTCGGCGACTTTCCGATCGTCATGCCGGTCGTCGGCGTCTCGTCGATCGGGGCGGGCGGGGGCTCGGTCGCCTGGCTGGACTCCGTCGGCGTGCTCAAGGTCGGGCCGCGGAGCGCGGGCGCCGACCCCGGCCCCGCGTGCTACGGCCGGGGCGGAGGCGAGCCCACGCTCTCGGACGCCTTCCTCTCCTGCGGGTTCCTCAACCCCGACAACTTCGTCGGGGGGCGACTCCGCCTCCACCCCGATCGGGCGGCGGCCGCGCTGCGCCCGCTCGGGGAGGCGCTCGGCCTGGATCTGGACGCGACCGCCGAGGCGGTGGTCGAGGTCGCGACCGCGAACATGTACGCGGCGTTCTCGAACGTGCTCGCGCGTCACGGGCTCGACCCTCGCGACTTCTGCCTGGTGGCCTTCGGCGGGGCCGGCCCGGTCGAGGCGTGCTTCCTCGCGGAGGAGTTCCACATCCCGCGCGTCGTCGTGCCGCCGTCGCCGGGTACGCTCTGCGCCCAGGGGGCGATGACCGCCGACGTCAAGAGCGACTACGTCCGGACGCTCCACCGCCGGCTGTCGGCCACCTCGGGCAAGCTGCTGGCCGCCGAGTGCGCGGAGCTGGCCGCGCGGGCCCGGCGCTGGCTCGCTGAGGAGGCGCCGGCCGTCGCGGCGAGCGTCGTGGCCTACGGCGCCGACCTCCGCTACGTGGGCCAGGCGTTCCAGATCGAGGTGCCGATCGACCCCGCCTGGCTCGAGGACGCGACCACCGACCGCCTGCGGGCGGCGTTCCACGATCTCCACGACCGCCTCTACGCCCACGCCGACCGCGGCGCCGACGTCGAGCTGATCGACCTGCGCGCCACGATCACGGGCACGACGCCGAAGCCCGAGTTCCAGGCGGTGCCGGGCGGCGCCCGACCGGCAACGCCCGCCGGG
>DASZOL010000031.1:0-51554 GCA_035550795.1 Candidatus Methylomirabilota bacterium | reverse complement strand
CTCGATCCGGTCGATCCGTCCCTCCTTCGTGTCACACTCGGCGCAGTCGGCGGCGTGGATCTTCGAGTGCCGGAGCCGAACGGTGACCTCTTGAAGCGGCCAGCCTTTGCGTCGCGCGTACAGCGCGACCGTCATCGACGTTCAGGCGCCGAGCGCCGCGAGCAACAGATCGTACGGGGTCGGGCCGGTGTCCGTTCCGCCGGCCGCCAGCGGCTCGTCGGCCGCCAGCCGGTGGGGGCCGATGCGGATGTCCTGCACGAAGCCCGTGGCCGAGCCGCGGACGACAACCTCGCGCACGTCTGACGTCGGAGCCGTCTCATTCATGGCCAGGACCTCCCCCCGGAGTCTCCCAAGCGAACCCAGCCCGCGACGCTGGAACCGGGACTCTCACAACGCGACGCGTCGCAGGAGCTGGGCGTTCAGCGCCACGATGATCGTGCTCAGCGACATGAGGATCGCGCCGATCGCCGGGCTGAGGACGATCCCCCACGGCTGGAGCACCCCGGCGGCGAGCGGGATCGCGACGATGTTGTAGCCTGCGGCCCACCAGAGGTTCTGGATCATCTTCCGGTAGGTGGCCTTGCTGAGGGTGATGATCCGCGGCACGTCACGGGGATCGCTCCGCACGAGCACGATGTCGCCGGCCTCCACCGCCACGTCGGTGCCGGCCCCGATGGCGACCCCGACGTCGGACGTCAGTAAGGCCGGCGCGTCGTTCACGCCGTCGCCGACCATGGCCACGCGTCTGCCTTGCGCCTGCAGCGCCTTGATCTTCTCGGCCTTCTCCCCGGGGAGCACCTGCGCGAAGACCGTGTCGATCCCGAGCTCGCGCGCGACCGCCTCGGCGACCGGCCGCGCGTCCCCCGTGAGCATCACCACCTCGAGGCCGTCGCCGTGGAGGCGGCGCACGGCGTCGGCCGACTCCGGGCGCACCGCGTCGGCCACGGCGAACGCGGCGAGCGTGCGCCGGTCTTCGACGAGGTAGACGACCCCCTGGCCGCGCTCGGCGGCCTTCTCGGCGAAGACGCGGAGCGCGGGCGGCGGCTCGACGCCGTACCGCTTCAGCAGGTTCGGGCCTCCCCCGGCGAGCTGCCGGCCCTCGACCCGGGCCTGCACGCCGTGCCCCGGGATCGCCTGGAAGTCGCTCGCCGGCGGCGGTCGGATGCCGCGGTCCGCGGCGCTCTTGACGATCGCCCGCGCCACCGGGTGCTCGGCGTCCTGCTCGACCGCCGCCGCCAGTCGGAGGACCTCGTCGTCCGAGAGGGCGCCATCGGTCTGCATGCCGACCACCCGGTGCTCGCCCAGCGTGAGGGTGCCCGTCTTGTCGAAGACGACCGCGTTCAAGTTCCGCGCCTCCTCGAGCCCGCGTCGATCGCGGACGAGGAGACCGCTCCGGGCGCCGATGGTCGTCGAGATCGCGACGACGAGCGGCACCGCGAGCCCGAGCGCGTGGGGACACGCGATCACGAGCACCGTGACCACGCGCTCGACGGTGAACGCGCCCGGCGCGTCGAGGGCGACCCACGCCGCCGCGGTGCCCACGGCCGCGGCGACGGCGACGATGGTGAGGAGGAAGGCCGCGCGGTCGGCGAGCACTTGCGTCCGCGAGCGGGACGTCTGCGCCTGCTCGACGAGGCGCATGATGCCGGCGAGCGCCGTGCGGTCCCCGTCCGCGTGACTGTCACCCGGAGCGAGCCGTCGCCGTTGACGGTCCCGGCGATGACCTCCGCGCCCTCGCGCTTCTCGATCAGTCGCGACTCGCCAGTGATCATGGACTCGTTGACCGCGCTGCGCCCTTCGCGCACCACGCCGTCGGCCGGGATGGCCGCCCCCGGCCGGACGAGCACCAGGTCTCCCTCGCGCAGCGCCGCGAGCGGCACCTCCTCGGCGCGGCCATCCACGAGCCGCGTCGCCGTGCTCGGGAGGAGCTTCGCCAGCTCCTTGAGCGCCCCTTCGGCCTGCGAGATGGAGCGCATCTCCATCCAGTGTCCGAGCAGCATGATCGTGACGAGCGACGCCAGCTCCCACGAGAGCGACATGCCGCCCAGGCCGACCGTGACGGCGACGCTGAACACGAAGGCGACCGTGATGGCCAGCGAGATGAGGGTCATCATCCCCGGTCGCCGGTCCACGAGCTCGCGCCACGCGCCCTGGAGGAACACCCAGCCGCCGTAAAGGTACACGGCGGTCCCGAAGACGATCGGGATCCAGCGCGCCCCGGGCACCGCGGGCGGCGTGAAGCCGAGCGCGTCCGGGACCATCTCCCCCCAGATCAGCGTGGGCACCGTGAGGAGGAGCGCCACCCAGAACTTGCGGCGGAACATCGCCACGCTGTGCCCGGCGTGCTTGTCGTGGCCCTCGTGGCCCGGCCCGACGCCGTGGATGTGCTCCGAAACATGGCGGAGCCCGGGAGGCCTGCCGGCAGCATGAAAAGCGTGATGCCCGGCCTCGGAATGGTCGAGGTCGCTCCGTCTCATTCACGATCCCTTGCCGATCGGTCACGGAAGTCCCGGGGTGCTGGCGCGACAGGAGACATTCCTACTAGAGTCTCTTTCACCCGGCATGTCAACGCGATGCGCCTGCGTGACGCGAGAGAATCGGTGGAACGGCGGCCTGACGAGCCTCGCGGACCGCCTCCGGCCAGCCACCGGAGGACTGCGAGCCTCGGGCGCCTCGGTTCGAGTCCAGAGGTGTCGGGCTCCCCAGCGACCGTGCGACGGGGACGAGCTTCTCGGGGGGGCGCGGCGCATCGATCAGCCACTAATGGACCGCATGCGCCGCCCCGTGTCCGGCCGCGCTCGCCCTGGGTAGGCGGTCGGTGTTGCGCGGAAGGAGGATCCGGTCGGCTCCCCCGGCGGGGATCTCCGTGGTACGATCCGGCAACCGCCTGCCCTGCTTCTCAGTCCGGGTGCTGCGGCGCCCACATGCCGCGCGAGGCGCTTGCCGAGCCGGAAGCAAGCATCGCGCTGAGCTCCGCGCACATCGCGTGGTGGAGCGGCGGGCTTTCAGCGAATGCACCGCCTCCGCCTGCCCGTCGGGATCGACGACAGCGGCGCGGGGAGAGAGAGTACGCCATGTCACGGGAGACGTGCTTCGTTCGCTCGTACTGATCCTCGCCCCCGCGACCGGCGTCGCCGCGCAGGGGCGAACCGGAGGGCCGATGACCATGGACATCAGGATTCCCCCGTCGCTGAAGGTCGAGCACGAGGAGCTTCACGCCGAGCTGGTTGCGCTCACCAGGTCGCCGGGCCGGGTCGGCGAAGCTGCCCGCAACGTGGCGGCCCTGCTCCACCCGCACTTCGTCAAGGAGGAGGAGTACGCGCTACCGCCCCTCGGTCTGCTGGTCACCGTCGCGCAGGCGACGGTGACACCCGCGATGGGGCCCGTGCTCGCGATGACCGACCGTCTGAAGAGCGAGATGCCCCAGATGCTCGCGGAGCACCGGCTGGTCGTGGCTGCCCTCGAGAAGCTTGCCGAGGCCGGACAGGCCGAGAAGCGCCCGGATGCCGAGCGCTTCGCCGAGAAGCTCCGCCTTCACGCCGAGACCGAAGAGCAGGTGCTCTACCCGGCGGCGATCCTCCTCGGCGAGTACGTGAAGGCGCAGCTCGGGAAGTGATCTCCGCGCCGGAGAGCCGTCCGATTCCTCGGCCCGAAGGGCGCCGGCAAGACTACGTGACGCGGTCACGTTTCGGGCCGGCGACCGTGCGGAACGGCCTGGGCTCATCACCGCCGCTGTGAGACGAGCGCGTCTCGGCCACCGGCCTCCGCCGTTGATCGGACACTGCGCACGAGACCCACGCCTCAAGGAGGCTGTCGGGCCCCTACCCTCCCGCTCGAGACCGACACCGGCCGCTCCTCACCTGAGGTTGGCCATCGAACCGCTCTCGAGACCTGGTCCACGCCAGGGCGCGTGCTTCCGGGTGACCATGTCTGCCTCGCCTCGCTTCATGATGGGTTCCTCCGTGGGCGAGGCGCTGACCGCTTGGGTCGGCTGACGAGCCGTCGTAGAACCCATCGCCTCCCGCTGGCGGGCGAGTTCCATGGTAGGCTCGGGTCGGTTCCTCGGGATGAGCTCGCCGATGTTGGTGGTGCAGGCGTGGCTCGACACGCAACGGCCGTAGGCGTGACCGCTTCAGACCCGGATCCTTTCGCGCCGGGGCCGGTCCGCGGCGAACGACGACCGCGCTCTCTCCATCAGAGGCAATGACGCGTTCTCCCGAAGGTGTTCCCATCGCTCAAACGAATCCGGCGATCGATTCGGCACGAATCGATGTCGACCTCGCCCGGACATGCTCTCCCAGATGGTGCTCATTCGGCGATTCGAAGAGAAGGCGGCCGAGATGTACGCGCTCGGGAAGATCGGCGGGTTCCTACACCTCTACATCGGTCAGGAGGCGGTGGCCGTCGGCGCCACCGTCACACTCCGTCCCGACGACTACGTGATCTCCTCCTACCGTGAGCACGGCCACTGCCTGGCCAAGGGGTCCGACCCGCGGCGCGTCATGGCCGAGCTGTTCGGTCGACGGGACGGCCTCAGCAAGGGCAAGGGCGGCTCGATGCATCTGTTCGACAGAAGCGTCAACTTCCCGGGGGGCCACGCGATCGTGGGGGCGCATCTGCCCTTAGGCGCAGGCGTCGCCTTCGCCATCAGGTACCGGGGAGGCGACCAGGTGGTGCTCTGCTACTTCGGGGACGGCGCGGTCCCGCAGGGCGACTTCCACGAGTCGCTGAACCTGGCGGCTCTCTGGAGGCTTCCCGTGATCTACATCTGCGAGAACAACCGTTACGCCATGGGAACGCCGATACACCGGGCGCTGGCCCAGCCGGAGATCTGGCGCTTCGCCGAGACCTACGGTATCCACGGAGAGGCCGTTGACGGCATGGACGTGCTCGCCATCCGGGAGTGCGTGGGGCGTGCCGTGGAACGGGCGCGTCAGGAGAAGGTCCCCACCCTCATCGAGGCGCTGACCTATCGGTTCCGCGGGCATTCGATGCGGGATCCTTCCGCGGCGGTCTACCGAACGCGGGAGGAGGTGGACCAAGAGCGGCAGCGTGATCCCATCCTCCTCTTCATCGACCGCTGCGCGAGAGACGGCGTACTAACGGAGACCGAGATCAAGAGCATTGAAGCGAGCGCCAACAACGTGGTGAACGATGCCGTGGCATTCGCCGACGCCTCGCCGGAGCCCCCCGCCGAGTGGCTCCTGACAGACGTCGTGAAGGAACGAGGTCCTGAAGACTTGGCTTAGGATTCGCTTGGCTCGTCGTGGATGGTTAAACCGATTCTGGGAGCGGGTTACCCGGTGTGAATCGTCTGCGACCGGGGTGCTCCGAGAGCAGTGGTCCACGTTCGGGGCAGCTCCGAGGCTGATCGGTGGCCGTCACACGAGACCAGGGAGGCCGCTCCCACGCCGTCATGCTCTCCACCGGACGCTCGAAGAGACGATCCTCACGACGCTCCCGACGCCTGGGCGACGCTCATGCGCACGACCATTGCGCTCAACGCCTCCTTCTTCAACACGCAGCGCATGCTTCAGGAGTACGTGACCCACGCCTATCACGACGTGAGCGGACCTCAATCGCTGTGGCGTGGCTGCAAGTACCCCCGAGCGGCGGACCGGCTGGCATCCATGGTGTGCTGTATCCACCATCGATCTGGCATCGACCTGGACGAGCTCAGCCGTGCGGAAGACACACCCCATCAGGGGTGGAAGCTCCCACCCAGCCGCCGATCGCCACGTCGTACGCCTCGAATCCGTCGGCCCCTCGCGCTGGCACTGCGGTTGCACCGTCTGCCGTTGACGCAAGCAATCAGATCGAGAGGAGGATCTTGCCAATGCGAGCGCTGACCCCCTGGCCAGGTCTCGCGACCATGAAGAAGGAGATGGACCGGCTTTTCGATCGCTTCTGGGACGGAGACGTCTTCAGGGCGCCAGCCCTCGGGGAATGGAGCCCGACGGTCGACGTCGCCGAGACCGCGGAGGCGGTCGTGGTGACTGCCGAGGTCCCGGGGATGGACGCAAGCGGCATCCACGTCTCCGTTCAGGACAACGTCATCCTGACGCTCACAGGCGAGAAGAAGCAGGAGAAGGAAGAGAAGGAGGAGCGCTACTACCATGCCGAGCGCTCCTACGGCGCGTTCGCCCGCGCGGTCTGCCTGCCGGAGGCGGTGGACAGCAGCAAGGCGACTGCCACTTTCAAGAACGGGCTCCTGACGGTCACTCTGCCGAAGGGTCCGGAGGCGAAGGGCACCATGATCCCAATCAAGACCGAGTAGAGGGCGACCGAAGGATCTCGGGCGGCCGCTTCGATCGCGGAGCGGTCGCCGTCATCAAGAACGTTCGACGTGAGGTCACGCCATGAGCATCGAGATGCGAGGACTCGGGGTCTATCCGCGGCTGCGCACCGATATCGCCAGGCGCGTGAGCGGGGTCCTGGGCCGGCGCCAGATCAGGCCGGTCGGCGCGCGGGTGACCTTTACCGACGAGGACGGTCCGAGGGGTGGGGTGGGCATCCGCTGCGCGCTCACCGTGCGCCTGCCCGGCCGGCCCACGATCCGTGTCGAGTCCCAGGCTCGAACGTACCGGCAGGCCTTCGAGGGCAGCTTCGAGAGTCTGAAGCGACAGCTCAAGCGGACGACCCGGCGGCGGAGGCAGCGCGGCCGATACCCGAAGAAGTACTTCGTCGCCCGGCGTTTGCTCGAGGCGTCGCGCGACGTCACGACACGGCATCAGCGGAGGAGACCATGAAGCGAACCGATTCTACGCCGCTGTTCAAGCGGATCCTCGCCGCCGTCGATGGCAGCGCGCACGGGATCCGGGCCGCCCGCACGGCAGGCCGTCTGGCCCGCGCGCTGGACGCCCGGCTCACCCTGCTCACCGTCTACGCCGCGCCGTCGGGCTCCCGCGGGGGACCACACTACACGAAGGGTCTGATCCAGGGGCTCAATGGGGCCCGGCGTGTGGTGGAGCGAGCGCGGCGCGCGGTGCTGGAGGCCGGGGGGCCCGAACCTGACACCGACTGGCTCGGGGGCGTCCCGGAGACGCGCATCATTGCGGCCGCCCGCCAGGGCGGCTACGACCTCATCGTGGTCGGGACTCGCGGGCGGGGACGGGTGCGTGCGGCGCTCCTGGGATCGGTGTCGAACGCGGTCGCCGCGGGGGCTCGCGGCCCCGTCCTCGTGGTCGGCGACGAGCGCTGATCCACGTGCACGAGGGGGAGTCGGTGGGCGCAGCAGCCGAGGTCGACGTGACGTTCCTGATCGCCGACCTCGCGGGCTTCACCGCGCTCACCGAGACACACGGGAACCTCCACGCGGCGCACGTCGTCACGCGATTCGTCGAGTTGGTCCGGACGACGCTCGAGTCGGGGACCCGCCTGGTGGAGCGCGTGGGCGATGCCGTCCTGATCGTGGCCGAGGGCACGGCGCCCGCGGTGCGAACTGCCATCGCGCTGCGGGACGCCGCCGAGCGGGAAGCCCTGTTCCCGTTGCTTCGGATCGGCGTGCACGGAGGGTCGGTCGTCCAGCTCGACGGCAGCTACTTCGGCACGCCGCTCAACCTCACCGCACGGCTCGCCGGCCATGCGAGACCCGACCAGATCCTCTGTACCGAACGGATCGCACAATCGGCCGGCGACCTGCCCAACGTGCAGTTCCGGCCGCTGGGGCCCGTGCGGCTCAAGAACATCGCGGCACCCGTCCCGATCTTCCAGGTGTTGCCCGCCCATCGGCGTCGCCCGACGGTGCGCGTCGACCCCGTCTGCCAGATGCGGGTGGGCGCGAAGCAAGCGCCCGCGCGCCTACCCTTCGGGGGTGGGACGTACCTGTTCTGCTCGTTGGCCTGTGCGCGGGCGTTCGCGCAGCATCCCGACCGCTACGCCGCGAGCCTGCACGCCGGGTAGTCGAGCATCCTGATATTCCCGCGTGAGACCGCTCCGGGTGCTGACGAATCGCGCTACGCCCACTGACGCAGCCGGCCAGCGCGTCGCCCTTGTCGCGGCGGCGACCGGCGGCTTCCTGACGCCCTTCATGGGCTCCGCTGTGACGATCGCGCTCCCGGCAATCGCATCGGAGTTCCAGCTCGATGCAGCCTCGCTCGGCTGGGTCACGAGCGCTTTCATCCTGGCAGCGGCGGCGTTGCTGCTGCCATTCGGGCGACTCGCCGATATTGTCGGGCGACGACGCGTCTTCGTCGCGGGGCTCGCGGTCTTCGCAGTCGCCACCCTCCTCTGTGCTGCGGCCCCTTCGGGAAGGCTGCTGATCGCATTTCGCCTCCTGCAGGGCGCGGGCGGCGCCCTGGTCTTCGGGACCGGCACCGCGATCCTGACATCGGTCTACCCACCGGCTCGCCTCGGCCGTGCCCTCGGGATCGCGGTGGCCTGTGTGTACCTGGGCCTCTCACTCGGTCCCTTCCTGGGGGCCGTGCTGACCGCGTGGATCGGCTGGCGCGGGATCTTTGTGTTCACCGCCCCCTTCGCCGCAGCCGCGGCCGGGCTCGTGGCGGTGTACCTCAAAGGGGAGTGGGCGGAAGCGGAGGGGGAGGAGTTCGATCTCACCGGTGCGCTCCTTTACGGCGGGGCGCTGGTTGCGCTCATGGTGGGGCTCGCACGCGTCGCTGACTTGGCTGGCGTCGCTCTCGCTGCGGCGGGCGTCCTCGGCCTCGGTGTCTTCCTCGCCTGGGAGGCGAGGGCGAGGAGCCCCCTTCTCGACCTTCGGCTCTTTCGTGCGAACCCGGTGTTCCTCTACTCCAACCTGGCGGCGCTCATCAATTACAGCGCCACGTTCGGCGTGCCCTTCCTGCTCAGCCTCTACTTGCAGGTGGTCCGCGGCCTCGCGGTCGAGACGGCCGGCACGATCCTCGTCGTGCAACCTATCGTGCAATCGCTCGTCTCGCCACTCGCCGGCTGGCTCTCGGAGCGCGTGGAGCCTCGGATCATCGCTTCCGCCGGGATGGGCGTCATCGTGTTCGCTCTCCTGGGGCTGACCGCGCTCGACGAGACGACCGGGCTGGGCTTCCTCCTCGCACTGCTCGCGTTGCTCGGCTTCGGCTTCGCGTCCTTTTCCTCACCTAACACGAACGCCGTCATGGGTGCCGTCGAGCCGCGTGTCTATGGGACCGCCTCAGGCATCCTCGGGACCATGCGACTCCTCGGACAGATGCTCAGCATGGCGCTGATCCTGCTCCTGTTCTCGCTCATCATGGGCGACACGCAGCTCACGCCCCGGCTTTACCCGCTCTTCTTGAAGAGCGCCCGCGTCGCGTTCGGCGTGTTCGCCGTCCTGTGCGCGGCGGGCGTCTTCGCCTCGCTCAGGCGCGGGGACGTGCGCTTGAGGCCTCGCGGGACCGCAGCCGCGTGAAGGCGCTGGCGGGTGACGCATGGTCTGCGAGCTGAAGGTATTCCGTGATTGGCCGAAGGGCGGTCAGCGGAACCAGGCAAGAGCCCTCCACGACGCCGCGATCAGATGTCGTACACGATGGTTGGTTACCTCGTAGCCATGTTCGGTCCGCAGATCTCGGTAGCGTGGTAGGTCACCGCTTTCACGTCCCCGGCGAACCCCGACACGGCGACGCCGCGCAGGGCGCCACGAGCCGCCCGGGGCGACAGGTTCGTCGAACTGCGCGTCGACGTAGACCTCGTGATGGATGTGGGCCAGTGCGGGCGCGTCCGCGAGGAAGTCGATGAGGAGCGCCGTCGTGTCGGGAGCGGTGACACGCGATGTTCGGGGCACGCGGGAGTGCTTTCCCGCATGGGGAATCCTCACCCCACCTGGCCGTCTTCGACCACTCGTTCCTGCGCGCCAAGTGCCTGAGAACACAGTCGTTCTCATAAGCCACCTCCGGGCATCTCGCATGCAACGCATCAGGATGCCGTTCGAAACGGCACGCGCGAAAGGAGGGTCCCATGTACGAGCGCATCCTGGTCCCCTTGGACGGATTCAAGGCCGCCGAGGCCATCCTGCCGTTCGCCGCGAAAGTCGCGGGCCCGCTCGATGCCGAAGTGCTCCTGCTGCATGTGATCGCGGACCGTCGCGGCGAGTTCGTCTTCCCCACCCGGGCCGAAGCCGAAGAGTACCTGGACTCCCTGGCGAAGGAGCTCGCGGACAAGGGGATCCGTGTCCGGACCGGCATCCGCTTCGGATCCGGGTCCGCTCCTGGAGCCATCCTCGCGGCCGCCCGCGTGCTGGACGCCGACCTCATCGCCATGGCGACCGAGGGGCGAACCGGATTGAACCGGCTGCTGCTGGGGTCGGTCGCCGAGGCGGTGCTGCGCGAGGCGCCCATCCCCGTCCTCATGGTCCGAACGGCCGTGAAGGCGGCCACGTCGGTGGGGAAGCCGTGACGAAGGCAGTCCGGCGCGTGCTCCACGCGACGGACCTTTCCACCGCCTCCCGGCCCGCCTGGGAGTACGCGCAGGAACTCGGCAGGCTCTTCGGTGCCGAGGTGCTCGTCCTCCACGTCGTCCCGGTCACCCCGGTGCCGTTCACCGCGTATCTCCCATGGAAGCTCGTCGAGGAGCTCCGGGAAGTCGAGGAGCGGAAGGCTCGCGCGCAGCTCGACACGCTGCTGGAAGGACCGAGGGATCCTCGGGTGAAGATTCGGGTACACATCGAGCGTGGAGCCCCCTCCTCACAGATTCTCGAGGTCGCCCGCGAAGAGAACACAGACCTCATCGTGATGGGGACTCATGGCCACAGCGGCCTGGGCCGCGTGCTGCTCGGGAGCGTCGCGGACCGGGTGGTCCGGCTCGCGCCGTGTCCGGTCGTGACCGTTCCCGCAGCGATGGAACCTCCACCGAGCCGCGCCCGTATCGCGCGGATCTGCTTCGCGACGGACTTCTCACCGTCAGCCCAGGCCGCCTGGCCATGGGCGCTCTCGCTGGCCGAGGCGGCGGGCACGGACGTCGATCTCGTCCACGTCACGATGCTGCCCGTATCCGATAGGGACCTCTCACCGGACGCCCTCGGCCGGATGGCGGAGCTGCTCCACGAGCAGGGGCAGGCCGAGGCGGAGCGCTTCCTCCGCAACGGCTCCCTGCCGCGCGAGCGGGTCCAGGTCATCATCCGGCGCGGGGTGGTGAGCGACCAGATCCTCCACGCGGCCCGCGATCGAGGCGCGGACCTCATTGTCATGGGGACTCAAGGGTGGTCGGGTCTTCTCCGCTGGACACTTGGCTCCGTCGCGCACCATGTCATCCAGGCCGCGCCCCGCCCCGCGGTCTTGACGGTGGGACCGCAGAGCATGGGACCAGAGCAGCGCGATGTGGGGTGAGGCTTGGGTCGCCGACAGTCCACTCACGATCGAGGCCATCCGGCGAGCGCTTCGGAGCCGGACTGTCGGGCGTCGGATGTGCCTCTACGACGAGGTCGCCTCCACGAACCAGGCGCTCTCGGAGCTCGCGGTGGCCGGGGCCTCCGACGGCACGGTGGTCCTGGCGGAGAGCCAGACCGCGGGGCGCGGGCGCCGGGACAAGTGCTGGTTCTCTCCACGCGGCGTCAATCTCTACGCGTCGGTCCTGCTGAGGCCCGCCATCCGGCCGGCCGCGGCGCCGGGTTTCGCCGTCATCGCGTCGCTCGCCGTGGCGGACGCGATTCGCGACCTGGGGCTCCAGCCGGCAATCAAGTGGCCAAACGACGTCCTCGTGAGGGATGGAAAGGTCGCGGGAGTCCGCGCCGAGCTGGTCACCCGCGGCGACCGACTGAATCACGTGGTCCTCGGCGTGGGCGTCAACCTCAATGTGACAGCGGCCGCGCTCCTCCTGGCGCTGGGCGAGGCGGGGCGCCGAGCGACGTCGCTGGCCGAGCGGCTCGGGCGGCCGGTCGACCGGAACGCGTTCGCCGCCGGGTTCCTGAACGCGTTGGATGCGTGGTACGCCATCTACTTGCGCCATGGCCCGGCAGCGTGCCACGGTGCCTGGAGAGACCTGGACATCGTCACGGGGCGCCGTGTCTCGATCCGCGGGGACTCCATTGCCGTCGACGGTCGGGCGCTCGGCGCCAACGTCGATGGATACCTTCAGGTCGAGGGCGCCGACGGACTTATCCACACCGTCGCGAGCGGGGAGGTACGGCTGCTCCAATGAACACTCCAGCGGGCACGACCTCGGTGGGAGGGAGCCATGGGGACGCGTTCCTTTAACGTGCTGGTGGCGACCGACGGTTCCCCCCAGGCCCGAGCCGCCGTCGCCGCGACGGCGAGGTTCCCGTGGCCGGACGGGACACGGGTCTATGGGGTCGTCGCGTCGCGGGTTCCCCGCACGGCCAGCTGGCGGCGGTCCGTCCGGACGGCGCTCTCCCGGTCGCTGCTCCAAGAGGCCCGCCGGGCGCAGCGCGCGCTGAAGGGACGCTGGCCGGATGCCCAGGTGGCGGTGGTGAAGGCGGCGCCGGCGGAGGCGATCCTGGCTCAGGCGCGGAAGCGACGCGCCCGAGCCATCGTACTCGGCTCGCGCAAGCTCGGCGGCCTCCGTCGGCTCGTCCTGGGCAGCGTGAGTCGGGCGGTGGTCCGTCGTGCACCGGGCGCCGTGCTCGTCGCCAAGGGCCGTCCCAGCGAAGCGCGCCACGTGCTGGTCGCCTTCGACGGTTCGGCCAGCTCACGGCGCGCGGTGGCGTTCGTCAGCCGCCTTCAGCCGATTCGGGCGGGGCGGGTGCTGCTGCTCGCCGTCGTCGAGCCCGTCCGCTCGACCTCGGTCAGCCGTCTGCCCGGCTCGGTCCGCGCGGTCCTGCGCCGCGAGCTGGCCGCGCTCGAGACCCGTCGTCGCCGGTCCGCCCGGCGCGAGGTCCGGGCGGCGGCGCGCCGGCTGGCGCGGGCCGGGTGGTCGGTAAAGGCCGAGGTCGAACGCGGTGTCCCGCTCACCGAGCTCCTGAGAGCCGTGTCGGCCACTCGGGCGGACCTCGTCGTCCTGGGGGCTCGGGGCGTCGGAGGCGTGGAGCGGTTGCTCCTGGGGAGTGTCGCCGAGGGGATCCTCGAGAGGGCGCCGGTCTCCGTGCTGCTCGTGAAGTAGACCTCAATCACGCAGCGTCCACCACGATGACGAGGATGCCGAAGACGGCAACGCGACCCAGCCGAAGGTAGCGCACTGGCACACTGAGGGAACGATGGCCCGCTCAGTCCGGGTTGCCGACTGTGTGCGTCTCCCTGACGGCCGAATCGGTCGGGTGCGTGCGGTCTCCGGCGCCAAGGTGCGCGTGCGCGTTCGTCGCGAGACGAGCCGGACGCATCAGTTCATGCTGCTCCCCGTGGGCAGGGTCAAGCGTATCGAATGTCCAAAGGGCTGGATGAGCCCGCAGGGATACGCGCGCTATCTGCGGGTCACCCTTTCGAAGGCCCGAGCGCGTTCCATGAAGAGGGACTACGCTCCCGGGCGATGATCCTGCGCCAGGAGACAGCCATGGTGACGTGCCGCTGCCTCTGCGGAGCGTGACGTACCCCGAACGTGTCCGCAACACCCGGCCAGGATGGGACCTCTGCCGCGTATTACTTCAACATCGGAGAGCGCACGAGCGTTCGTGGATCCGTCAGGCCTCGACGCATCCCAAGGACGCGAGAATGACTCGATCGACGCGGCTCGCCCAACGGCGTGGTACTGGTCCGCGCCCGCCGCACGACCAGCGAGACGCATGAGTTTCCTGCGGCCCACACGGAGGAAGCTCAGGAGAATCGACTGTCCGGACGGTTGGGGTGGGCCCGCAGGGAGCTGCGCGATCCCTGCGAGCCCGACAGTCACCAAGCTGCGCCAACGAACGCCGAACAGGACAGCGTGGGAGAACGAGAGCCCGCGTCTGGATCGAGACGGGACGCCTACGAGCGACCGTTTGGCTACGCAGGCTTGGTCCGACCCAGCGATCTCTCAAGCAGCTCGAGGGTGTTCCGCTTCGCCTCCTCCACCGACTGGCCGGCGGCCTCGGCCGCCTCCTTGAAGGTCTTGTTCGTGATGTTCTTGGGATCTCCCATGTCGTTGTCCGGCATCTTGCAACCGCAGTTGTAACACACGTCAGCACCTCCCCCTGTGTCCCCGCAGGCGACACGCCTTCTGGAACGAGTGTAGAACGGCCAATTGAGCCGGTGAGGCAACCAACCGCGCCCCAGATGAGCACCCCGCGGCAGCCGCGTTCGGCAAGGCCCCGGAGACGCTCGCCATCGCAGACGTTGGCTCGGGCGCCTGCGCTTCCGATCCTACAGGAGCCGGGGTACCTTCGCCCGGACACCAACCGGGGTAGGAGGTCCATCCCTGGATATCCATTCTTGTTTCCTGCGAAGGCCCCCGGCTCCCGGAGTTCACAGTTTCAAGCCGGCCTTCTGGAAGTCCTCCACAAACCGCTTGAGCCCGATGTCGGTCAGCGGGTGCTTGATCAGCATCTGGAACACCGAGTAGGGCATCGTGGCGACGTCGGCCCCGGCGACGGCGGCATCGACCACGTGCAGCGGGTTCCGCAGAGACGCCGCGAGGATCTGCGTCGGGAAGGCGTAATTGTCGTAGATCGTCCGGATCGTCCGGACCAGGTCCATCCCGACGTGGGCGATGTCGTCGAGGCGTCCCAGGAACGGGCTGACGTACCGGGCGCCGGCCTTCGCGACGAGCAGGGCCTGGGCCGGCGAGAAGCAGAGGGTCAGGTTGGTACCGATGCCCTCGCCGACCAGCGCGCGGCACGCTTTGAGCCCGTCCCGCGTGGTGGGCAGCTTGACGACGACGTTGGGCGCGATCTTGGCGAGCTCGCGGCCCTCGCCGATCATGCCGGCCGCATCAGTGGCGACAACTTCCAGGTTCACGACGCCCTCCACGATCCGGCAGATCTCGTCCACGAGCTCGCGGAACGGCCGCCGCTCCTTGGCGGCAAGTGTGGGATTCGTGGTCACGCCGTCCAGCAGCCCCAGCGCGGCCACTTCCTGCAGCTCCTGGACGTTGGCGGTATCGAGGAATACCTTCATTTGCGCATCTCCTCCGAGTCGGTATCCACGCGCCCGGCGTCCTTCACCCCGCGGAGCGGCGTGCGGATGCGCGCCGCCGCACCCCTTTCTTGACCAGCCGTTGCACGCGCGCGTTGCCAAGCCGAACGGCCGGCGCCCTCGTCGAACGGTCTACGCCCACTCATAGCCGGGGAAGTAGTCGCGCTTGACGTTGGCGTCGGGCACGCCGAGCCCGGCCAGCATGCCTTCGGCGGCCTGGACGAAGGGCTCGGGTCCCGAGACGTAGAAGACGGGGCTCATGGGATCGGGGGCCACCGCCTGGATCACGTCCTGGCTGATGCGCTCCGGGGACACGACGTGGCGGACCACCAGGCGGGGATGGCGGCGGCGCAGTGCGTCGATCTCGCCCCGATACACGACGTCGGTGGTGGTCCGGTGGGCGTAGAGCAGCGTCGCATTCACCGGACGCCCGCGATGGTCGAGGTCCAGGAGCATCGCCCGGAAGGGGGTGATCCCAATGCCCCCGGCGATCAGCACGTGCGAGCGGTCCGGATCGGTCAGAATGAAGTCGCCCGCGGGGCGGTTCACCTCGACGGCCGCGCCGATGCGGAGCTCACGGAGGGCCCGCTTGAAGGTGCTGCTTCGGTCTCCCGCAAAGCGCGTCGTCAGCATGATGTGGCCTTCGAACGGGGCCGACGCGATCGTGAAGTAGCGCGTGATCCCGCGATCGTCCGGTTCGCCGTGGGGAAGGCGGTAGCGGAGGAACTGTCCGGCTTGCCAGGGCAGCGGCGCCTCGCTCCGGAAGAGGAACGACACCACGTCCGGCGCCTCGGGTCGAGTCCCGGCCAGATGGACCGTGTTCCCGCGATCTTCCGCGGTGAGTGGCTCGACCGCCGCCGCCGGGATCTCGACGAGGACATCCGATCCGGAGAGCCGGACGGGGTATGCGGCCACACCCCGCCGGGCGGGCCCACCCAGCACGGCGCCGGTCGTCACGTCGAAGCGGGCGCCGTGCCACGGGCAGGTCACTACCCGCCCCTCCAGCGTACCTTCGGACAGCGGACCCCCTTGATGCGAGCACGTGTCGTCGATCGCGTGGAAGCGGCCGCCCACGTTGAAGATCGCGATGCGGTGCCCCTTCGCGTCGACCAGCCTCGCCGACCCCGGCGGGATCTCGGCGGCGGACGCCACTCGGATACTCTCAGTCATGGCACACCTCCTCACGCGTGTCGTGCGGGGACGATCCGATGCCGAGCCATGGACGGCCGCCTCCTCAGCGACGGCTCACGGCCCCGAGCGCCACGATCGTGTCGACGCGCGGGAACGCCGCCCGCGCCGCCTCCGGCACCGGCAGCCACGCCTGGGCCTCGGGACGGTCGATGAAGTAATCGAACGGCAGAAAGCCCGGACCGCCCGGCCGCCCCACGACGATGCGACCCACCATGCCCGCGTGCTCGTGCGGCAGGCAGAAGTAGTCGTAGACACCCTCGGCCGTCAAGGTCACCTCGAAGCGGTCGCCAGGATTGACCAGGAAGCCCGAGTCCCACGGCTCGGCTCCTTCGGGAATGCGCAGCGAGTGGCCGCCGTTCCTCGGATGATACGCCGTCGTCGTATGAGGGTTGCCGGGCGAGGCCATGACCCACCGAACGGTCTGGCCCGGCTCGATGGCCACGCCGATCGGATCGAACCAGACGTCGGTGCCGAGGCGGTCGCTCCGCATCCGGATCTCCACCACGCCTCGGGCCTGCGCCGGGCAGGAGGGCCGGAGGCCGGCGAGCGCGAGCCCGCCGGCCGTGAGGAACGCTCGTCGAGTCAGCATGAGCCTACTTCAGGGCCGCGGCTTTCTCGGCGGAGACGTACCAGATCACCACGTGGTAGTGCGGCTCCGCGACACCGGGATGGCCCGCGTTGTAGTACATGTCCACGTGATCGACCTTCGCGTTCGCCGCGGCCAGGTTCGCGAACTGCTTGTGCGCGGTGATGTCCTTCATCGGGATCATGTAGACCGAGCTCACGAGGGTCCCCTGCCGGTCGTAGGCGAGAAACGGTCCCGCCGGGAGCGTCTGGGGGTCCACGTAGAGCGTGCCGAGCCCGGGGATGAAGTCTGGTAGGGGCACGAGCGCGCTGACCTTCTGGTACGGACCGCCGGGAGGGGCGGTCATCGCGGGCCCGCCCGCCATGGCACAGCCGGCCAGCAGGAAGATCGCCAGCGTCAGGACTGCAGGACCGAAGCGCTTCATGAGGTCTCTCCTCTCCGTGTCCGAAGGTCCGGAGTCACGTCCTTCCTTCTTGCCTCAACACGTGAGGTACAAAGCAAGCCGCGAGCCAGATCTGAGTCGGGCCTGCGCCCGAACGATCCGGCCTCGTCCTCATTGGATCCGCACGCCTCCGTGATAGGACGGCACCGACGCGTGAGGAAACCACACCGCAGTGAGGTGGGAGATGGACACCAGGGGATGCGGAGGACGAAGCCACGGCGGGCACGAACCATTGGGGCAGCCCACGTCCCTCGCACGCGAGGCGGTAGCGGACAGCCCGCTCGAGTGACGGCACGCGTCGAGCGCCGCGCGTGCCGGGTGAGAGTCGGCCTGAGGATCCTCGCCGAGCCCCCTCAGTGGAGCTGGCGCCCATCCACGGCCAGGGCGGCTTCCCGGAGGGCCTCGGCCAGCGTGGGGTGGGCGTGGCACGTGCGGGCGATGTCCTCGCTGCTCGCTCCGAAGGCCATCGCGGCGGCCGCCTCGGCGATGAGGTCGCCGGCGCGGGGGCCGAGGATGTGGACGCCGAGCACGCGGTCGGTCTTCGCGTGGGCGAGCACCTTGACGCGGCCTTCCGTCTGCCCCAGAGCCCGGGCGCGGCCGTTGGCCCGGAACAGGAAGACGCCCGTTCGATAGTCGATCCCGGCCGCCTGGAGCTCTGCCTCGGTCTTCCCGACCGCGGCGATCTCGGGGGCCGTGTAGACGACGCTCGGGATGACGCCGTAGTCGACCCGCCCGTGGCCGCCGGCAAGCTGCTCGACGCAGGCGATCCCCTCGTCCGACGCCTTGTGGGCCAGCATCGGGCCCTTGACCACGTCGCCGATGGCGTAGATGCCGTCGGCCTTCGTGGCGAAGCGCCCGTCGACGGCGATGCGGCCCTGTGCGTCGGGCGCGATGCCGACCGCCTTGAGCCCGAGGTCCGTCGTCACGGGCGACCGGCCCACCGCGACCAGGACGCGGTCTCCCCGGATCGGCTCGACCCCCTCGCATTCGACGACGCAGCCGCCAGCCTCGGCGCGCGCCCCGGTCACGCGGCACCCCAGCCGGAACGCGAGCCCCTGCGCCTCGAAGACCCGTTTCGCCTCGGCCGCGATCTCCGCGTCCATCCCCGGCAGGATGCGATCCAGGTACTCCACGACCGTCACCCGGGCGCCGAGCCGGCGCCAGACCGACCCCAGCTCGAGGCCGATGTAGCCGGCGCCGATGACGATGAGGTGTCCGGGCACGTCCGGATAGCTCAGCGCGTCCGTGCTCGTCCCGATCCGGTCGCCGTCCAGGGTGACGCCCGGCAGGCTCGACGAGGTGCTCCCGGTCGCGATCAGGATGCGGCGCGCCCGGATCCGGGCGCCCGCGGCGCCGTGCTCGACGACGACCTCCCCCGGACCCGTGATCCGCCCGTGGCCGGTGTAGCGGACGACACGGTGCTTCCGGAAGAGGCCGTCGACGCCCTTCGTGAGACCCTGGACCGTCTCGTCCTTGCGGCGCAGCATCGCCGCGAGGTCCAGCGTCACGTCGCCCAGCCGGACCCCGTGGGCGGCGAACCGCTCGCCGGCGGCCGCGAAGAGCTCGCTCGACTCGAGGAGCGCCTTGCTGGGGATGCACCCCACGCGAAGGCACGTCCCGCCGAGGGCCGGCTCCCGCTCGACGCAGGCCACGCGCATCCCGAGCTGCGCGGCCCGGATGGCGGCGACGTACCCGCCGGGGCCCGCCCCGATGACGACCAGGTCGTGCTCGTGTGGGGCCGGCATCCCTACAGCTCGAGCAGGATCCGGGCGGGCTCCTCGACGCCCGTCTTGACGTGCCGGAGGAAGGTCACCGCCTCGCGCCCATCCACGATCCGGTGGTCGTAGGTGAGGGCCACGTACATCATCGGACGGACGACGACCTGGCCGTCTCGCGCCACCGGGCGGTCCTGGATCGCGTGGAGCCCGAGGACGCCGCTCTGCGGCGGGTTCACGATCGGCGTGGACAGGAGCGACCCGTAGACGCCGCCGTTGGAGATGGTGAAGGTGCCCCCCTGGAGCTCGTCCAGGGTGAGGCGGTTCGCCTGCGCCCGCCGGGCGAAGTCGGCGATCGCGGTTTCGATGGCGGCGAAGCTCAGGCGCTCGGCGTTGCGGAGGACGGGCACGACCAGCCCGCGGCCGCCGCCCACGGCGATGCCGATGTCGTAGTAGTTGCGGTAGACGATGTCGGTGCCGCGGACCTCGGCGTTGAGCTCGGGGATTTGCTTGAGGGCCTCGATGACCGCCTTGACGAAGAAGGACATGATCCCGAGCTTCACCTGGTGCCGCTGCTGGAAGGCCTCCTGGTGCGCCTGCCTGAGGGCGCGCACCGCCGACATGTCGATCTCGTTGAAGGTCGTGAGGAGCGCGGCACTCTGCTGGGCCTGGACCAGCCGCTCGGCGACCCGGCGCCGCAGCCGGCTCATGGGCACCGCCTCTTCCTCACGCGCCCCCGCCGCCCCGGCGGGTGCGGCCGCCGGCGTCGGTGCGGCCTCTTCCATCGCGACGGGAGGAGCGAGTGCGGCCGGCGCGATCGACGCGGGCGTCGCCTCCGGGCGCGGTGCCTCCTCGAGGTGGCGGAGAACGTCCTCCTTGAGGAGTCGCCCGCCGGGGCCGGTCGGGGTCACCTGCGCGGCTTCGACGCCATGCTCGGCCAGCAGCCGCTCCGCGGCCGGCATCACCCGCGGGGCGCTCGCCGAGCGCGCCGCCGGGGGCGCCGCCACCTCACGGTCGGGAGGCAGGGCCTCCGGCGCCGACGGGGCGGCCGGCGCCGCGGGGGCGGCCCGCAACGCCGGGGCGGCGGCCGCCTCCAGGTGCGCGATCACCTCGCCGACCCTGACCGACTCACCCTTCTGCTTGAGGATCCGCGTCAGGACGCCGGAGACCGGCGCCGGGAGCTCCAGCGCGGCCTTGTCGGTCTCGAGCAACACCACCGGCTCGTCCTGGCGCACGGGGTCCCCGGCCGCCTTCAGCCAGTCCCCGATCTGGGCCTCCGTGACCGACTCGCCGAGCGCCGGGATCTTGAGCTCAACGGGCATCGAACGCCACCTTGAGCAGCTTCTGCTGCTCGAGCCGGTGGAGGGCCCCCCAGCCCGTGGCGGGGCTGGCGGAGGCCGGCCGGCAGACTCCCGAGAAGGCCCGGGTGCCGAACAGGCGGTCGCCGAAGCGCGCGAGGAGGTAGCGCCACGCCCCCATGTTCGCGGGCTCCTCCTGCACCCACACGGCCGGCGCCGCCGGCGGATAGGGCGCGAGGGCCTCGCGCAGCTGCTCGTCCCGCAAGGGGTAGAGCTGCTCGAGCCGGAGGATCGCCACGTCGTCCCGCGAGAGCGCCTCGCGCGTCGCGAGGAGCTCGTAGTAGACCTTGCCGCTCGTGAGCAGGACGCGCCGGGCCTGCCCCGGCGCGACCGCCGCATCGGCGAGGAGGCGCTGGAATCCCCCCTGCGCGAGCTCCGCCAGCGACGAGCCGACCCCCGGATGGCGCAGCAAGCTCTTCGGCGTCATGACGACGAGCGGCTTGCGCCACCGGCGGAGCGCCTGGCGCCGCAGCACGTGGAAGTACTGGGCGGGCGTGGTGGGGGACACGATCTGGATGTTGTCGTGCACGGCCAGCTCGAGGAAGCGCTCGAGCCGGGCGCTCGAGTGCTCCGGCCCCTGGCCCTCGAACCCTTGGGGCAAGAGCAGCACGAGGCCGCTCAGCCGGCGCCACTTCTCCTCGGCGCTCACCAGGAACTGGTCCACGATGACCTGGGCCGCGTTGACGAAGTCGCCGAACTGGGCCTCCCAGAGGACGAGCCCGTCCGGACAGTCGAGGCTGTAGCCGTACTCGAAGCCCAGGACGCCCGCCTCGGAGAGGGGGCTGTTGTGGATCTCGACCGGCGCCTGGCCGGGTGTGAGGTGCTGGAGCGGAACGTACGCGCGGCCGTCTTCCACGTCGTGGAGCGCGGCATGGCGCTGGCTGAAGGTGCCGCGCACCGTGTCCTGGCCGGAGAGTCGCACCCGGTGCCCGTCCGCCGCGAGCGTGGCGAGCGCGAGCGCCTCGGCGGTGGACCAGTCGATCGGCCGGGCGCCCGTCGCCATCGCGCGGCGGCGGGCGAGCCCCCGGGCGATCGTCGGGTGCGGGCGGAACCCCTCGGGCAGGCGCGTCAGCGCCTCGATCAGCTCGGCGAGCCGCTCCCGCACGACCCCGGTCGCGACCTCCTCCGCGTCGCCGCCGGGTCCCCCGTGGTAGCCCGTCCAGACCCCGCCCGGCGTCTCGCGCACGGGCGCATAGCGCGGACTGCGCGCCTCGGCGAGCTCCCGCTCGAGCTCGCCCCGCCGCTCGACGGCGATCCGGTCGGCCTCCTCCCGGGTGAGCCCGTTGAGCGTCAGCAGGTGGGCGAGGTACCCTCCCGGACCGGTGGGCGCTGCTCGATCACCCGGTACATGAGCGGCTGGGTGAAGGCGGGCTCGTCCCCCTCGTTGTGGCCGCGTCGGCGGTAGCAGTACATGTCGATGACCACGTCGCTCCGGAAGGTGCGCCGGAACTCCATCGCGAGCCGCACCACCCGCGCCACGGCGTCCGGATCCTCGCCGTTGACGTGGAAGATCGGGACCTGGAGCATCTTGGCCACGTCGCTCGCATACGGGGACGACCGCGCCTCCTCCGGCGGCGTCGTGAAGCCGAGCTGGTTGTTGACGATGACGTGGAGCGTCCCCCCCGTCCGGTACCCCTCGAGCTGGCTCAGGTTGAGCGACTCCTGGATCACGCCCTCGGCGGCGAACGAGGCGTCGCCGTGGATGAGGAGCGCCATGCCGCGCACGCGGTCCCGGTCGCCCGCCTGGTCCTGCTTCGCCCGCACGCGGCCGAGCGCGACCGGGTTGACGAACTCCAGGTGGCTCGGATTGAAGCAGAGGGACAGGTGCACCCGCTGGCCCCCGGCCGTGGCCCAGTCCGTGCTGTGGCCCAGGTGGTACTTCACGTCGCCGCGCCCGGCGCGGAGTGGATCCTCGCGGTCCTCGAACTCGCCGAAGATCTCGCGCGGCCGCTTGCCGACGATGTTCACCAGGACGTTCAGCCGGCCCCGGTGAGCCATCGCCAGCACGATCTCGTCCACCCCGTGGCCCGCGGCCGTCTCGATCGCGAGGTCTAGGAGCGGGATCAGGCTCTCGGCCCCCTCGAGCGAGAAGCTCTTGGCGCCCGGGTACTTGTGCTGGATGAACTCCTCGAGGATGACGGCGTCCGTCAGCCGCGTGAGGATCCGAAGCTGCTCCTCCCGCGTGAGGGGGGTCGCGTGGTGCGGGTCTTCCAGGCGCGTGCGCAGCCACGCTCGGCGCTCGCGGTCGTCGATGTGCATGAACTGGACGCCGATCGAGCCAGAGTACGCCGCCTGCAGGACGTCCAGGACTTCCCGAAGCGGGCGCATCGCCGGACCCGGCATCTCGTGCGTCGACACGGGCCGGTCGAGGTCCGAAGCGGTCAAGCCGTGGAAAGCCGGGGCCAGCTCGGGCTGGAGCTGGCGCGGCCGCTCCAGCGGATCGATCCGGGCCGCCCGGTGGCCCCGGACGAGATACGCGCGGACCAGCCGCACGGCCCGATCCTGCAGGATCTGGACGCTGGACGTGTCGGCGGGCGCGGCGCGCGGCCCGTCGGTCCCCGCGGGATCGAAGAGACTCCCCGGGCGAAACGACGGGCCGCGGCGCCAGCCGGCCGCGGCGCCGTTCGTGCCGTCGAGCCGCTCGAAGTACCCGCGCCAGTCCGCCCCGACCGAGGCGGGGTCCCGACGGAACTCTCCGTACAGATCCTCCACGAAGCGGAGGTTCGTGGGATTCGGGAGCCTCATCGCCTCGGTCATGCGTTCGATGCCCTCGCGCCGGACTGTCGACCCACCGCCGGCCCGCGACGGAGCGGCCCGGATCCGAGACAGGCGGTCTTTGCCTCTCCTATGCCTTGACGCCGTACTTGGCCAGGAGGCTGTGGAGCGTCTTCCGGTCCAGACCGGCCGCCTTCGCGGCCTGGGACACGTTCCCGGCGTTGCGCTTCAGGAGATCGGTGAGGTAGTCCGGCGCAAAGGTCCGGATCCAGCTCTCGCGGGCGTCGCGGAAGGTCAGGTCGCCGCGCGTCACGGCTGGGGCCGAGCGCCCTCGCCCGCGGACGTGCTCCGGGAGGTCTCGGGCGCGCAGGGTCGGGCCATCGGCGAGCGCGCACGCCCGCTCGATGACGTTCTGGAGCTCCCGGACATTGCCCGGCCACGGGTACGACTCGAGCAGGGCCACGGCGTCGGGATCGATCTCGTCCAGCGGATGCTCGCGGTTTCGCCCATGGCGACGCAAGAAGTGGTAGGCGAGCAGCGGCACGTCCCCCGCCCGGTCCCGGAGCGGCGGCAGCGCGATGGTGATCACGTTGATCCGGTAGAAGAGGTCCTCGCGGAACTCCCCCTTCCGCACGAGCTCGGCGGCATCGCGGTTCGTCGCGGACACGAGCCGGATGTCGACATTCAGGAACTTCGTGCCGCCCACCCGGCGGATCTGCCGCTCCTGCAGCGCCCGGAGGAGCTTCGCCTGGAGGGCCAGGGGCAGCTCCCCGATCTCGTCGAGGAAGAGCGTCCCGCGATCCGCGACTTCCACCATCCCCGGCTTGACGCGGTCGGCGCCGGTGAAGGCGCCACGCTCGTGCCCGAAGAGCTCGGACTCGAGGAGCGTGTCCTGGAGGGCCGCGCAGTCGAGGGGCACGAACACCTCGGCGGCGCGGGTGCTGTTGGCGTGGATCGCGCGCGCGATCAGCTCCTTGCCGGTCCCGGACTCGCCCTGGATCAGGATGTTCGATTCCGACCGCGCGGCCTTCTGGACGAGCTCGAGGACGGCGACCATCGCCGCGCTCTTGCCGACCAGGGTCTCGAACCCGACGCGCGCGGCGAGCGGCTCCCGGAGCCGGCGGTTCTCCTCGACGAGTCGCCGCCGGTCCGCGCCACGCCGCACGACGAGACGAAGGGTCTCGTTCGACGGCAGCGGCTTGAGGAGGTAGTCGAAGGCCCCGGCCCGCATCGCCTCGACGGCCGACGGCACCGTGCCGTGCCCCGTGATCATGATGACCACGGCGTCGGGGTCGAGCTCCACGGCGCGCGTCAGGATCGCCATGCCGTCGATCCGCGGCATCCAGAGGTCGGTGAGAACGATGTCCGGACGCTCGCTTTCGAGCAGCCGGAGCCCGTGCTCGCCGTCGATGGCGGTCACGCACGGATAGCCGTCCTGGGCGAGCACCTCCCGCCAGTTCGCGACGACGTCCGGCTCGTCGTCGACGATCAGCACCCGGGGAGTCTGACTCATGTCTCAGCCTGCCTCGTCCCGACCTCGGCCCTCGATCGCTCGACACGGCGCGTATTCGGGAGGCTCCGTCCGGTCCGGGTCACGCCTTCGTCCCGACGGACGTACCGTAACACGTCCCGGCGCCGACCACACGGCGGGCCGCGGCTGACGCCGGGCGCACGGCCGGGCGCCCAGGCGCTATGCGAGGCCGGCCAGCACGTGGCCGAGCCGCTCACGTCCGAGCGGGGCCCGCGCGAGGACTGTGACCGCGCGGCGCGGATCACCGAGGTCGGTCCATTCCACCCCCCGCACCGGCAGCACCGCGAGATTCGGCGGGCGTGGCGCCAACACCTCCCGGGAGAAGTCCCGCGCGGGGATGCGCGCGTACACCTCCTGGGCGACGCGCTCCTCCGCCGGGGTGCCGAGCACCGCCGGCAGGGGCTCGAATGCGTCGCCCAGGCCAGGGATCGCATCGCACATCATAGTCACCAGGACGGGGATGTGCGCCACCATGACGAAGCTGTTCCAGAGGCACTCCTTGGCCAGCAGCGCCTGCGCCACGGCGAGCGACGGCTTCTCCCAGAAGCGTCGAACCCGAAAAAGGGTAGCCAGCCCGCCCGGGAGAGGCTCTCCCGGTTCGATCCACCCGTACTCCGTCTCCGCCGCGTCCGCGGCGATCCCCAGCAGGACGACAAGGTCCGGCCGGGTCGCGATCGCGTCGAAGGCGGAGTCGACGTGGGCCATGAACACCTGGTCATCCGAGACATGATGGTCCGAGGGGAACACGGCGACCGGTGCTGTGGGCTCGAGCGTCGCCGCCGTACGGAGCAGCCCGTAGAGAATGGCCGGGGCCGTTCCCACGTTCTTCGCCTGCACGACGAGGCGTGTCGATGGCGTCGAGCCGACCAGTGGGGCGTAGAAGGGCTGGTGAGCCCGCGTGAGCACCACGGTGGTGCGTTCGTGGGAGACCGTCAGCGCCACGCGCCGGCGTGTCTGGTCCAGCAGCGTCTCGGTCCCCACGACGGCGCAGAACTGCTTCGGGCGCTCGTCCCCTGCGAGTCGGCGAGTGAGGCTGCGGAGCCGTAGTCCCTCACCGCCCGCCAGGATCAAGGCGCACCGTCCCGAAGGATCCGCCAGATTGCCCATCCCGCCCTCCTTGCCTCGACACGAGGCCCGACGACGGGGAGGAGCAAGTGTCGAGCCAATCACGGCTAGCCAATGCCGTCAAGTGGTCGGCCTCTTCACCCCGAGATCACGTGCCTCAGCGGCCCCCGGTCGCCGACACGTGAGGAGATTCCACCGCAGTGAGGAAGCGAACGGACACCTCGTCGAGTGGCACCGTGAGCCGGACCTCGGATCGTCTCTGGCACGCCGGGTGCACCAGGCAGGACGTGTGTATCGGACGAGGAGCTGCGCACTGGGTGATGTGGTCCTTGGCAGGTCCAGTCGCGGCGAGATCGCGGGCTCCGTGCCCTTCGATGCGTGGACGAGCCAGGCCCCTCCGAGAGAACATTCAAATGCAGTCGCGCGGAGGTGGAGACTCCCCTTGAGCATGACTGGTGCGTCCGGGCTTCATCAGACCTCGGGGCCGACCCCGAACTTCGGGACCGGCCCCGGCCAGGCCGCCTCCCCCGCAGGGGGGGCAAGCTGGCAGCCACCGCTCCCGATACCGATTCTCTATGCGAACGACTCCAGGGAGGCTGACGAGGCGAGGGCGCTCCTGGAGCGGTACGGCATCGACTTCGAGGTGCGGAAGACCCGCGACCCTCTCATCGCGCTCCGCTGGCAGCACCACACCTACACCGACATCTTCGGGATCGCCGACTTCATCATGTTCGCCGGGCGACTCCTGCCCGAGCTCAGGAAGGGCGGCCCAGGTGATCAGGCCATACCGGGCACCAGGGTTCCCCTGCGCACCCGCTGAGCGGCCTCGCGTCCGGACGATGCTGCGCGCCGGGTGCGGCGTGATCCGCTCAGTACCAGCCTGTCTCGCCTGATGAGTCGCACGAGCGGCTGGAGAGGCACGCACGTCTACACGATCGGCCACTCGACCCGAACGCTCGAGGAGCTGGTCACGCTGCTCCGCGCGTTCGATGTCTCCGTGCTGGTCGACGTCCGCGCCATCCCTCGATCGTGCCGCAATCCCCAGTTCAACCGCGACTCGCTTCGCGCGGCTCTTCGCCCGCGCGGTCTTCGCTACGTGCATCTTTCGGAACTCGGGGGCCGGCGCCGGGCCCGCAAGAAGTCACCCAATGCCGGGTGGCGCAATGCGGGCTTCCGGGGGTTCGCCGACCACATGCTCACCGCGGGCTTCCGGACCGGGCTCGCGGACCTTCGCGTCCTGACCGCAACGGGGAAGGTCGCCCTCATGTGTGCCGAGGCCGTGCCCTGGCGTTGCCACCGCTCGCTCATTGCCGACGCGCTCATCGCTCGTGGAGCCCAGGTCGAGCACATCACCAGCGCCCGGCGATCGACCTCACATCGCCTGACGCCCTTCGCCCGGCTGACGGGTTCGCTGGTCACCTATCCGGACGAGGAGGTCGCGGACGGACGGCTGTCCACCCGGGCGCCGTTCCATCTCGAGGCGACCGTGCGTGTGCTGCAGCGCCTGCCGACGAATCGCGTCGACCTCTGGGAGTCGGGGCGCTATCTGAGGGTACTGGCGAGCGCCGACAATCTCGCGCTGGTCACGGTCGAGAACCGTGGGACGGTCGACGCCCCCGACGTTCGGTTCGCCATCCGATGGGACAAGCCCGCCCGCACGACGCATTCCGGGCTCGCCCAGACCCTGCGCAGGATCCTAGGCCTCGACGTGGACCCGGAGCCCCTCCGACGCGTCGCAGAGCGGGATCGCACCGTTCGCTCCACCGCCCGCTCCCTCCGCGGCATGCGGCCGCCCCGTTTCCCCGAACTGTTCGAGGCCTTCGCGAACGTGGTGCCCTTCCAGCAGGTGAGCCTGGAGGCCGGCGTGGCCGTCGTGGGGCGGTTCGTCGAGCGCTTCGGCCGGCATCTCGAACAGGGCGCCCGCCGATTCCATGCGTTCCCGACAGCGTCCACGATCGCCCAGGCTCGGCTGGAGGCGCTGCGCGAGTGTGGCTTGAGCCCTCAGAAAGCCGCGTCGCTGCGCTACCTCGCCCGCGCGATCGAATCGGGCGAGCTGGCCGAAGCGAGGCTCTCGCGCATGAGCACCGAGGATGCCCTTCGAACATTGACCGAGCTGCCCGGTATCGGCCCCTGGACCGCCGCACTGGTGCTCCTGCGTGGGCTCGGGCGTATCGATGTGTTCCCGCCAGGCGATGTCGGCGCCGCGCGACGTCTCCGCGAGCTGGTGCGCCTCGGACCGCGAGTGTCACTCGACGGGGTAATCGAGCGCTTCGGCGTCCACCGCGGCTACCTCTACTTCCTGGCCCTGGGCGGCAGCCTCCTGGCCAAGGGCCTCATTCACGCCGCCCCGGAGTGAACGACAGCGCAGCCGTCGCCGCTGCTCGTCGGCGTGCCCCAAGTGGGGGACGCACCGCGATCGATCATCCTGAAGGCGCAAATGCATAGCGCAAAAACAGGTGATTCCCGCCCCGCTTGACGCTGACAAGCGTCCCCCAAAGGGGATGCTCGGGTGCAAACGCTCTTCCGGCCACAAATCCCGGCCGCTCGCCAGATCCGTCTCGACCGGCGACCTGAGGTGCGAGGGTCAGTAGGTCGCCGCGTCACGACTTCCTCGCGAGCACCGCATCCTTCCGAGCGGCGCGTCCTTCGCCCGGCGATCGTGGGACCGGGCAGAGCGCGGGCCGACGTTCCTCACCCCGTCCGCGTCCTGATGTTGATCTCGGAGGTGAGCGTTCGATGGACAGGGCATCGCTCGGCGATCTCGACGAGCCGGGACCGCTCCTCTGCCGTCAGGTCCCCGATGAGCTCCAGGTCTCGCTCGATCCGGTCGATCCGCCCTTCCTTGGTCACGCACTCCGTGCAGTCGGCCGCGTGGATCCTCGAGTGCCGTAGCCGAACCGTGACCTCCCGGAGAGGCCACCCCTTGCGTCGCGCATACAGCGCGATCGTCATCGACGTTCAGGAGCCGAGCGCCGCGAGCAACAGATCGTAGGGCGTCGGGCCCGTGTCGCCTCCCCCGGCGGCCGTCGGTTCGTCGGCCACGAGGCGATGCTGGCCAATCCGGACCTCCTGCGCCAAGGCCGCCACAGAGCCGTGGACGATCACCTCGCGTGCGTCGGCCGTCGGAGCGGTCGCGTTCATGAGCAGCTGGCCTCCTTCCTGAGGCTCCTCACCGGGAGCCTACACGGCAAGTCCCTTTCGAACGGCGTGCCAACTCGACTGCACGACTCCGTCCGCTGGAGCGGGTCTCGAAGGCCCAGCCGGAACACGGGCCGACTGGCTCATGCACCGAGCGCCACCCACCCAACGGCTGACTGGCAGATGATCGAGGTGGGAAGGTGCCGGCCGGTGCCTATCCGCAGGGTCGCCCGTGGGGATCACACACCCCATCGAGGAAGAGGGCCCTCCCCAACCACCCATCCGCCCGTCGGAATTCGCTGCGCCGTGGACGAGCCAGCGTTGGCACCGGCATTGCTGTACTCCGGGAGCAAGAGGAGCAATCACGGTGAGAGAGGGCTCTCGCGGATGCGCGGCCTGGGGACGGGAACCGGACTCGACAGTCCAAGCGGACGACCAGGTCGCGGAGTCAAGGACGGCCGCACCGGAGCGAGAGCACCGTCGCCACGAACCGACGCGAGAGGCTGGGCGAAACGGCGAAGCAGTGCCAGGGGAGGCCATCATGGATCGAGCCGAGTCCTCACGGCCGTTTGAACGGATCCTCGCCGCCGTCGACGGCAGCGCGCACGGGATCCGGGCGGCGCGCATGGCGGGCCGCCTCGCCCGCGCGCTCGACGCCCGGCTCACCCTGCTCACCGTCTACGCCGCACCATCGGGCTCCCGCGGGCCGACCCACACGAAGGCGCTGAGCCAGGCTCTCGATGGGGCCAGGCGTGTCGTAGAGCGCGCCCGACGCGCGGTGCTGGCCGCCGGCGGCCCCGAACCCGACACCGACTGGATCGACGGCGTCCCGTGGCCGCGCATCGTCTCGGCGGCCCGCCAGGGCGGCTACGACCTCATCGTCGTCGGGACTCGCGGGCGGGGACGGGTGCGTGCGGCGCTCCTGGGATCGGTGTCGAACGCCGTCGCGGCACAGGCGGGAGGCCCGGTCCTCGTGGTCGGCGACGAGCGCTGATCAGCGCGGGCGCCCCGGGGCGCGGCCGCGATGGAAGGGGCCATCGAGGCACCTTTCTGATCGCCGATCTGGCGGGATTCCCGGCCCGCGCTGAGCCGCCGAGTTCTTCGAGCCGAGGTCTCACCCGGAGGGAGTGGCCTCGAGGCGGGGAGTGTTCGCTCGCATCGGCCGTCGCCATTCCCCGGTCTGGACGGACACGCGACGTGTCCCGCCGACGGCGGCCGTCGACGGCCGGCCGGGTCGGTGTCACGATACCGCGCGGCCGCTGCGCCGAAACCCGGTCAGGTGTCCGGATCCAGCCTCACCGAGGACGTGCCGCACGGTCCCCACCAGATGCGCGTTCGCGAATGGCTTGCCGAGATGGGCGGCAGCTCCGGCCAAGAGCCCCTCCCGCACCGTGGTGGGAGCGGGCCAGGTGGTCATGAGAACGACGGGGATCGGAGGGATTCGGGTACGGGCATGGCGGGCGACTGCCAGACCGTCGACCCCGGGCATGTGGAGATCGGTGACGACGAGGTCCGGCCGTTCGGCGTCCATCACGGCGATCGCTTCAGACCCGGCCGAGGCCGTCAGGCAGACGTAGCCATGCTGCGCCAAGACCTGCGCACACGTCGCGACCATGTCGAGGTCGTCATCGACGACGAGGATTCGTGCCGCCACGGTTCTCGATGCCTTCCCTTGCCCCGAGGGAGTTGCAGACGTCGTGCCACCGGCGGCGCCGGCGAGTGCAGGGCGCATGGACCAAACCTCCGGCACGTCGCCAGCGTCAGGAGCACTTGAAATGGGGCCCGGTCGGGCGTTCGGTGGCCGTGGGCGCGACGGGCTTGGGATCAGGGAGCCGGGTGATCCTCGGGCAGGGTGATGATAAACGTCGTCCCGCGACCGGCCGCCGAATCCACGTCGATCCGACCCCCATGCTCGCGAACGATGGTGTAGCTGAGCGGCAGCCCCAGGCCGGTGCCCGCGGTCTTGGTCGTGTAGAAGGGCTCGGAGATCCTCGGGAGGACGTCGGCCGGGATCCCGGGTCCGGTGTCGGCCACGGCGAGGCGGACGCCTTCCTCCTGGCCGGTGACCGGCGACGTCTCGATCCGGACGGTCCCACCCTCCGGCATCGCGTCCCGCGCGTTCACGAGGAGGTTGATTAGCACCTGCTGGAGCGCGTGTGGCTGGCCTCGAACCTTCGGCAGGGCCGGGTCGAGGGCGGTGACGATCTGGATCCGGTCCCTGCTCATCTGCTTGCCGACGAGCATCAGGCTCTCCTCGACGACCGCGTTGAGGTCCACGGGTCGGCGCTCCATCGGCGACTGGCGGGCCGCGGACAGGAGGCTCCGGATGATGCGTCCCACCCGCTCGACGTTCCGGCGGAGCATCTGAAGATCCTCGCGCAACTCGGGCGTGAGGCTGGGACGGCCTTCCATCAGCTCGAGGCGAGAGGACAGGATCCCGACCGGGTTGTTGATCTCGTGGGCGATGCCGGCCGACAGGGTCCCGAGCGCGGCCAGGGTCTCCGCCCGGCGCGCCGCGCGCTCGAGGGTCGTCCGCTCCGTGACGTCGCGCGCGATGTTGGAGGCCCCGACCACACGGCCCTCGGCATCTCGGATCGGCGAGATCGTGAGGGACACCTGGATTCGCCGGCCGTCCCTTCTGACGCGGACCGTCTCGTAGTGCTCGGTGCGCTCCTCTCGCCGCACCGCTTCGACAATGCGGCCCAACTCGTCGGGGAGCTCGGGAGGGATCAGGAGCGCGATTGACCGCCCGACGACCTCCGAGGCGGCATAGCCGTAGAGGCGTTCCGCCCCCGCATTCCAGGTGAGAACCACCCCGTCCAGCGTCTGGCTGATGATGGCGTCCTGCGAGGACTCCACGATCGCCGCCAGTCGCGCGACGGCCTCTTCGCCCCGGGCGCGCCCGCTGACGTCCGTGACGAAGGTCACGACGCGCTCGGCGTCGCGGATCCGGACGACCCTCCGGCTGAGCTCGACCGGGAACCGGCCCCCGTCCTTGCGGCGACCGAGACCCCTGGAGCGCGCACCGCCGGAGCCAAGCGCCTCGCCCGCGGCGCCAGGCAGACGCTCGGAGGGAAGCACGAGCTCGACCGACTGGCCGACCAGCTCGGCCCGCTGGTAGCCGAACATCGCCTCGGCACGCCCGTTCACCTGCTCGATGCGGCCGTCCCGCCGCGACATCACGATCGCCTGGACCGTGGCCTCGAAGAGCGTCTCTACGGTCTCCGCGGTTTCCGCCCCGGCCGCGGCGTCGCGCCGAAGGAGCCCATACAGGAGACCCCCACTGGCCACGACGAACAGCCCGCCGGTGAGGATTCCCAGATACCCGCGCGCCGCGCCGTCGCCGGCCACTGCGCCGAGCAGGATCTCCGAGAGGACGATCCAGGCGCCGCCGGCCACGACATAGGCGGCGGCGATCGCGCGTGGTGTTCGAGAGCGCTGCCGCGCCACGAAGCGCCTCACGCTCTTCCGCCTCGCGGACGTTCCGGCGGACGCATCTGCCCGCCCCTCGAGGGGTGTCCCGCGCTTCATCGCCCAGTCACCTGGATCGGGTGTCCCACGGCGAACAAGGCGCGCGTTCACGTGCTGCCTCGGCGGCGCGGGCAGGAACGCAGTCGCCAGGTGCCGGAGAGAGGTCCGCCACCATGACCGCGAGTCGTCACGGCTCTCGCCGCTAGCTCGACCGGCCCTCCAGAAAGGCGCGCAGCATCCACGCCATCTTCTCGTGCCGCTCCATCAGACCCGTCAAGAAGTCGTTCGTGCCCATATCGCGATGCGGCTCTGCGGCCGTCTCGAGATCTCGCCGCAACGTGCGAATGACCGCTTCGTGGTCTCCGAGAAGGTTCGCGAGCATCTCGCGAGCTTCCGGGTACTTCGCCGGGTGCTCTTCGAGCCGCGTCAGCTGGACGAACTCCGCCAATGTGCCGATCGCATGTCCGCCGAGCGTCCGTGCCCGCTCGGCTACCTCGTCGACCACGTCGTCCAGCGCCTCATATTGGTCCTGAAAGAACTTGTGCAGCTCGTTGAACTGGGGGCCCACGACGTTCCAGTGGTAGTTGCGCGTCTTCGTATACAGGACGTATTCGTCGGCCAGCAACGCGCTCAGCAGTTCCACGACGCCCTCGCGCTGCTCCGCTCCGAGACCGATGTTCAGCGTCATGCCTGACCTCCTCTTCTGCCCGCGGGGATGCCCTGTTGTGGTTCGACCGCCGTGATCCTTGGTTTCAACGCCGCGACACCTGCGTCACGGACGCGCCGCGCCGTCCTGGGATCGTACTCGACGAGGACCACGGGGGGCGAGCCGTTCATGTGCACCCGAACCGGAATGCCGTGCGATCCGTAAGCGCGCGGGGACTTGACTCACCATGATCTCAGGACGCCGCCGGTGGTGCCACACTCCGGAGGCACGCCATCCACGCAGGCTGAAGTCCCGCGCCACGCAAGCTCTGCACGACCCGGTCCGGGGTCCCCCAGTCCGACCACGTCACATCGGCCGGGAGTTCTGAGACCGCCAGATCGGGTGGGCAGGGTTCGAGGACGGCACGCGAGAAGTTCGCATCGGGCGCCAGGAGATACGCCTGGGTGAGCGCCCACGGCTCGTCCTCCGTGTCGGCGAACGGTTCGATCCGCGCCAGGCGTTCGCTCAGCACCGGAAGTGCCCGCCAGCCCACGTCCATGAACGCTTCGGCAGTCCCCACCAGCACGAGGGTGTTCCACAACCCGCCGCCCATCCAGCACGTCCTGGCCGTATCCTCACCAGGCTTCTCCCAGAACCGAGCGACCTCGCAGACGGGCGCGTCCTCGATCCAGTCGAGTGACTTGCCACGCTCGATCCACCCGTACTGGACCTCGGGGGCCGTCGGGGTAGCACCGATCAGGACGAGGCGGTCCCGTCGGAGCCGGGCCCACGCCGCGGCAGCCACCACGTGCCGCATGAACGCATCCTCACCGATGACGAAGTGATCCGACGGGAAGACGACAACGACCGCCCCGGGATCTCGCCAGGAAATCCAGTGGACCGGAAGCAGGATGCCCGCCGCCGTGCCTCGATCCTCCGGCTGCCGCAAGACGTGCGGAAGGCGCGAGCCTGCGAACTCCTCCGCGAGATAGCGCGTATGGCGCTGCTGGGCGATCACGACGGTGCGTTCGGGCGGGATGGCCCGCCCTGTGCGGTCCAGCGTGCACCGGAGGAGCGTGCGACCATCGACGAAACAGGCGTACTGCTTGGGGCGGTCGTCCCCGTGAACGAGCCGCGTGAGAGGCCGAAGTCGCACACCCTCACCTCCCGCGAGCACGACCGCCCAGAGCCCGTCGCGCCGCGAGTCGTGGGGCCTCACCCGGGCGAGTGGCTTGCGCGCTGACGAAGGCAATAGCGTCATGCTCCCCCTCGCGCGGGCACGGGCGTGATGCGGAGGATTGCCGCCGCTGTCGCCGGGAGGCCCTCAGTCCGCGACAGCTGACGGCGTCGGAGCGGGCACGAGGAGGCGCCGCTCGACGACGTCCCAGGCAATGTTGGCGAAGAATGCCTCGATATACCGAGGGCGCTCGGCCGGAGCGTAGTCAAGGATGAAAGCGTGCTCCCACACGTCCATGACGAGCACCGGTGCGAACCCGGCCACGTTGCCGACCTCATGGAGCGTGATCCAGTGATTGGACAGCCGCCCGCTGGCGGGATCCTGGAAGCAGATCGCCCAGCCGACGCCGCGCATCTTGCCGACGCTCACGAAGTCCGTTTTCCAGGTCGCGTAGCTCCCGAGGCTCAGCTCGGCGGCTTGGACCAGCCGCGACCGGCGAGCTGGATCTCCCGAGCCCGCTCGGGTCATGTTCTCGAAGTAGTACTCGTGCAACACCATCCCGTTGTACTCGAATCCGAGCCGCCGCGTGAGTTCGGAGTACGCGGGCATCTCCTCCTGATCCACTTGGCCGTCCTTCAGGAACTCCGCGATCCGCGCCGAGAGTCGGTTCGTCTCCTTGACGTATCCTTCGTAGAGCTTGAAGTGCATCTCGAGGGTCTTGTCCGAGATGCCGGTGAGACCGCTCAGGTTGAACTGTTTCGGCGTGTAGCTCACGTTAAGGCTCATCCAACCCGTCCCCTCCCGGCTGACGGACGTGCGCGAACCGATGGACGCGCGCGCGGCGCTGGCCGTCTGGCGGGTACGTCCGTTGAGTCTCGCTCGAACCGCTGTCGGTCACCGTGCAAGGTTCATCACTGAACGAGGGTTAGACCGAACGGAAAGAGGAACTTGCTCCGATACCACCCACGGAGATCTGCTCCCGGCCGGCGATCCTCGGCCGCGCCAGCCGACGGACGAAATACTGCGTCGGATCGGTAGCCTTGTCAACCACGCGATCCTACCGGAGCCGCGCGACGACGGCGGCAATCCTCTCCGACCTCAGCGGGCCGTCCTCGCGCGACCTCGGCGGGCCTCCGGTGCAGACGGCCTCGGGCATCGGCCGGGCGCCGGCGCCACCGGAAGCGACACACCACGCCCGACGCCATCGGGCTCGGGATCGAGCGCGAGCTTCTCGAGGCCGCCGTCACCCCCGATCCCGGGCCCGACGCCTTCGAAGGCTGGCTGCTCGCGCGATGTCTGGCCGCCGCCGGTCCGTCCGTCGGCGCCGTGCGCGCGATGGCCCTCGAGATCTTCGCCGACTGGCGGCTCGGGCCGGCGTTTCCCTCGCTGTCCCGATGCTCCCCGGCGCGGCGGCGGTGTGCGCCAACGCTCCTGAAGATCCAGCCAGCGAGAGACTCACACACACCCGGTCGGCGGATACATTGTGGCGGCGGAGTTCATGACGAACCGACTGTCGTCCAGATGGGGGCGCGTCCTCGGACGACAGCGCCGCCGCGTATGGTCGAGACCTCAAGCTGTTCCGGGCGTTCGCCAAGGAGGCCGAACCGGACATGCACATCCTCGACCAGGGCTCCGTCGGTGAAGCGACCGGAAACTGGGCCTTGTCGTACGGCGGCGCTCCCGTTCTGACGACGCGCGACCTGCTCGCCGTCTCCGGGCCTGGGGTCGACGCGTTCTCCTATCATCACTATGGCGCGGTCTCGCGGCGGTGTGCCGCGATCGGCATCAGACCGCCGCCGACGAGACGCTCTCCGAGCAATGGCTCCGGCGCACGTTCGGATCGTCGGGCGCCGCAGTACTCGGGGCGCCGGTCCCCGGCCGGGGGACGGTCCCGCCGACGCGGGTGGCCGACTGCTCTGGCCGTCCGTCGTCGCGACGAGCCGGTCGCCCGTGAAGCTCCGCGCCGCAGAGGGACCACGTGGCGCCGATGTGACGGCCGAAGGTCATGGCCCCGCCGGAGCGTTCCAGCGCTTGATGGCAGGGGTCTGCCAGTACGCGCTCAAGATGTTCACGGTGCCGGTATCGAGGAGCAAGTGGCGGCCGGCGGCGACCGGCCACCCCAGCCACCGTGCGGCGAGCACCCGGAGCAGGTGACCGTGGGCGAATATCGCGAGTTGGCCGGACTCTGCGCGAGCCCGGGCGATCACGCGGTCGGCGCGGCCCCCCACGTCCTCCGGACGCTCCCCGCCCGGCGCACCGTCCGTGAAGATGAGCCACCCCGGTGCGCGCTCGTGGATCTCGGCCGTCGTCAGGCCCTCGTACTCACCGTAGTTCCATTCGACGAGGTCGGCGTCCACCTGGGTGTGATCTCCAAGCCCCGCGAGCCCGCACGTCTCCTGGGCTCGCGTGAGAGGGCTCGTCAACACGAGCACGAACGACTCGCGCGCGAGCACCGGCATGAGCGCCCGCGCCGCTCGACGACCAGCATCGGTCAGCGGGAGATCCGTCAGCCCCGTGTGCCTGCCGCTCCGGCTCCACTCGGTCTCGCCGTGCCGGATCAGCCACACGTCGTTCGCGGTGCTGGTCATGGCGCCAGCATCCGTCGATCAGGGCCGCTTGCCGGCGGCCACGTCGGCGTGTTCATCGCTCGGTCCGGCTCTTCGACGGCGCGTGACCTCCCCTCACCTGAGTTCGGAGCACATGCGGGAGTAGGGCCGAGGCCCAGACTGGTGAGCCGGTGGGTGTCCGCCCCGAACTACGCGCGCGGGGCGCTCCGCGCAACTGCGGCAGGCCGGCGCAATCCGACATTGATCAAAGCCAGCAGGAGCGCGAGGGCGATTGCCATCCAGGCGGCCCTCGTACCGGACAACGCCGAGAGGCCCAGGAAACGGTCAAGCGAGTAGGCACCCGGTCCCGTGAAGGCGAGCACGAAGGCCCCGGTTGCGTACATCAACGGGAGTTCCATCCCCTTGTTGTCGGCGAAGAAGCCCTGTCTCCAATGCACGCTGAGAATCGCCACCGCCATCACCAGGACCATCAGCGAGGGACCCACGGGGCCGAGGAGGCCGACCACGGTCAGGAGCCCGCCGCCGAGTTCGCCGAGCCCGGCCGCAACCGCGAACAGCGGCCCCGGACGGAAGCCGAGGCTCTCGAAGAACCCGCCGGTGCCCTTGACCCCGTAGCCGCCGAGCCACCCGAACAGTTTCTGGGTACCGTGGGCGGCCAACCCGAGGCCGAGAATGAGTCGCGCGATGAGCAACGCGAGGTCCATGGGCGAACCCTCCCTGCTGCGGGGTTCGATCAGAGCAGTGAGCTGAGTCTACGGCTTCAGACTGGGATTTGCCATACGTACGACCGGGTCTACTGTGCCGACACGCTGTCCACCGGCTTCGTCGGGGGCCGAGCGGGAGGAGCCCCGGCGGGTAGTTCGCGAGCGGCCGGCCAGCAGACATGCTCACGGCGTACTCGTAGTCGATACCGGACTCGTCGAGCTTCCGGACCGGCTCCACAGGGTGATGCTCGGGCTGTCCGCCGGGCCTCCGTCCGCGTACAGTTCGACGCGCACCCTCTCTCTTTGTACCGTCGATCGACGATCGAACAGGGCGTTAGACAGTTGTGCGGCGCAACTTAGACGCGATCTCCGAGTGTGTGCCAGCTGTCAGGCCGGACTTGGCGGATCTAGCGGATCGCATACCGCGCGGCACCGATCAGGCCGACCTTGTCGTTCAGGATGACGCGCACCGCCATGCCTTCGAGAACTCTTCGCATCCGACCTTTTGCAAAGAAGGCCTCGAGGAACGCGGGCGTGCGCATCCGCGGCACGATCCTAGGAGCGATGCCCCCGGCGATCCACACGCCGCCTCGAGCCATGACTTTCAGAGCGAGGTTTCCAGCTTCGGCGCCATAGATAGACACGAAGTGATCGACCGCCTCGAGACAGATCTCGCTCCGCCCTTCGAGGGCGTTGCGGACGATGACCACTGGGGCCGGATCGTCGGCGAACTGCTGCCTCAGCCAGCCGGGCTCCTCGGCATGGCGTCGGTCCCGCAGGAACTCATAGATCTCACGAAGGCCTGATCCGGACAGCAGACGCTCATAGCTGACCCGGTCGAACCTGGCCATCAGGCGCGTGAGAAGCTCGATCTCGCCGGGCGTTCGGGGTCCGAAATCCGTATGTCCGCCTTCCCCGGCAAATGGATGGTGTCGGCGTCCATCCCAGTACGCGCCCGCCTCACCGAGCCCCGTGCCAGCGGCGATGACCGCGCGGTTACCTTCCGTTCCAGGCGCTCCAGGGTGGAGCACCGCGACATCGGCATGGGCGAGATCGCCAAGACCATGGGCGACCGCTTCGAGATCATTGATCAGGTCGACATCCCTCAACCCGACGGCTCGTCCGAGTCGCCGCGCGTCAACGTTCCAGGCCAGATTCGTCGCGATGGCACGTCCCCCATTGACCGGTCCAGCGATCGCAACACACGCGCGCTTCGGCGTTGACGGGTGCTCTGCCATGAAACGCTCAACGATCTCTTCCAGGCTGGTATGCTGCCGACTTGGGTACGTCTTCGTCGCGAGCGCGTCCAGTCGCGCGCCCGAGCGCTCGAACAGCCCAAGCCGTGCATTAGTGCCGCCCACGTCAGCAGCAAAGATCACGGACTCAGCCTCAGCCTCTCATACGAGTGGCGTTCACAATATTGCGTTTCGGCGATCGCGCCGTGCCATCATCTACTCATCCGGTTGCCTTGGCGAGTGCGCAATCGGAAGTTGCCAGCCTCGTCGCATGGCCATGAACCGGAGCCCAAAGCAGAGGGCCGCACCTGCCACAGCGGCCCCGAAGGATGGGCCATGCAGCATCCTTCCGATTACCACTACGGCCGCGCCAATGAGGGCCGCCACTGCGTAGAGCTCCGTCCGCAGCACGGTGGGGATTTCCCTCACGAGGACATCGCGCACGATGCCGCCGCCGATTCCGGTCAGCATGCCAAGCAACATCGCAGCAACTGGCCCAGCCTGAAAGGCCAGCGCCTTGCTCGCACCGGACACCGCAAACAGCGCCAATCCCGCGGCATCGAATACCAGCACAGGACTGCGCAGTCGGTTTATGATTCGATACCAATAGAAGGTAATGAGCCCGGCAAGGATTGAGACAGCGATATATCGCCAGTCGCTGATGGCCACGGGTAGAAGCGCTCCAATCATCACATCGCGCGCGATGCCACCCGAATTGCCTGCGGCGAAAGCCAAGACCAGAACCCCGAAGAGATCGAGCCTGTGGTTGACCCCGGCCGTCGCACCGCTGAGCGCGAAGACAAAGGTGCCACCAAGATCGAACGCCAGCAGCAGCGCATCAACGAGGTTGGGATCGGTGACGACCAATCGTCCCTACCTCGATAACCAGGCCTGAGCGGCAACGGCAAGCGCCTCCACGCCCGTCGGGTGGATCACCGGCGCGAAACGCGGGTTGTGATTGGTCGGGATCTCGCGAGCCTTCGGGCTCATCGCCTGCGCGCCCGCGTTTCCTCTGCTGGTTGAAAGACGGCCCTCAGCGTCCCCTTCCACGCATCCAGGAGACTTCGCGCCTATCAGCCAGGTCACACCCATGTCGTGGCCGCAGGCAGGCATCACTGGCACGGTCCTCCCCGAGGTGTCAGTCGGCCTGACCTTGCTCGCGTGGGGCAAGCCCGTGGCTTGCTGCGCTGGAAGCGCGTCCATAACGGCGCGCAGCATGACCTTCGGTCCTTCGCCATCGTGCTCGGCAGACCGACAACGCCGGTGTCCTGCGCCGGCTGTCACTTCATGGCCATCACTTGGGACGTCGGTCGCGCGGCGAACTGGTCCAACATGGCCCCTGACGCCTTGTCCAGCTCGCCCTTCACCGGCTCGCCCCCTGGGGATCTCGATGACGGCGTTGACGTCGAACGGCGGGTCGACGCCGGTGGCAATCTCGCCGATGTTCATGCCCGTCTCCCGGGGGGCTTTATGGAGGATAGCGAGGCGGCAGCCGCCACGCAAGACGACGACCCGCTATCGGCGACCGCCACGACAGAGGTCGGGCCCGTGCCGCCGAGGTCTGTGACGGCCGCCCGGCGCGAGGACAGGAGCTCATTCCCGGGTGGGGAATCCATCACTCACCAGATCGCCACTCAGCTCTATCGACCTCGCCACAGGGCATACGCCAGCCTGTGGGCACGCCGCTTGCTCCTCCCCCAACCAGCTGGCGCGGGGTCAGATCCGCGCCGAGAGGTCGCAACTGCAACAGGCTTTCTGCTGCGGCGCCTGCCCGCGGGTTCCCAGCGGAGGTTTACGGGAGGAAGGTTTCAATGCGGACGTTGCTCGGACTGCTCGTTGCCGGATTGCTCGTCCTCGCCGGCTGTGGTGACGCCGATCGCCCCCGCGGTGACTCGCCGGCCGTCGGCGCCAACGCCCCGGCCCGTTCCCCGGTGCAGAACGGAGGAACTATCGAGGTGGAGGTCAAGTACAGGGGCGAGCCGATGGCGGAAACCGTGGCGATCAACAAGGATGTCGAGCAGTGTGGCGAGCAGAAGATGGTCGCGCGGGTGGCTGTCGGCACCGATCACGGACTTCGAGATGCCCTGGTCTCGGTGGACGGCGTGAAGACCGCGGCGACCGACACGCCGCCATCGAAGCCCGTCCTGGACCAGAAGGGATGCGAGTTCCACCCCCACGTACTGGGCATGATGCCGGGTGAGATCGATATCCTGAACTCGGACGGCATCTTGCACAACATCCACACGTTCTCGACAGTGAACCCCCCGATCAACAGGGCACAGCCGAGGTTCAAGAAGGTGATGACGGAGACCTTCACAGAGCCCGAGATCATCCGCGTGCAGTGCGACGTGCACAGCTGGATGCAGGGCTGGATCGCCGTGAAGCCGCACCCCTTCTTCGCCGTCACCAACGACGCCGGGGTGGTCCGGATCGAGAACGTGCCTCCCGGCAAGCACACGCTCGAGGTCTGGCACCCGGTCCTGGGGAGTCAGTCCCGGGAGGTGGAAGTGAAGGCTCGCGAGACGGCCAAAGTTGCCTTTGAGATGAGGAAGTAGACGGCCGTCGCCGGAGGGCGGCCGCTCCCGGTCCACCCAGTTGCGGTCGCTCTCCGTTGGTCGGTCAGGGCTTCCATTCCGGCACGCGGCGCCGCTCAGGACCGCCCCGGTGTGTCGCGCCGGGGCGGACGACGGATATAGCGCGCCAGCGAGTGACCCCCGGGAACGCGGTTCGTCCAGGTGACTCGGGAATCGATTCCCCGATGGGGAACGCATCCCCCACCCGGGGCTCCTCCATCCGAAGCCCCCGCATCTCAACCCCTCGATTCCGCGTTGTGAAGGCGCCTGTGCTGGGTGGGCACCCCTCTTGCTCTTGCAGGAGGGCACTGGTGCGGGCACCCCCCGCGGCAGGACATCGCAACGAGAAGACGCGCTCGGATAGCCGGCAACCGGGTCCAAGGCAGGAGCGACATCGCCGGCCATCAGGGCGCGAGGCAGGGGGCCAGCATGGGTTTTCGTAGCCACTCCGCCTCGAGTTCGGCCGGCGGGCGCCTCGCGGGGGTGGACCGGCAGGGTCGGAAGCCAGAATCAGCTCGCGGCCTGTGGCGGCGGCTCTCGGGACTCTTCGCGCCGACCCGTCGCCGGGGAAGCCGCGAGATCCTGGCGGCCCATTGCGTCACCGAGGCCCGCCTGGCGCGGCAGCTCGCGCAGCACGCGGAATGCCTGAACGGCTGTCCGGATGAGAGTGGCGCGCTCCTCGCGCTCGCGGCGCGCGCCGAAAGCTATCGGGACCTGTTGGCGCACACGCTCCAGCGCATGGGGGGACGAGTCCCGTCGGTCGTCCCGACTCCGCGGGACGGTCAGAGCAACTGGGAGCGCCTCCTCATCGACCGCGAGGATCTGACGACCTCCCTCGAAGAGTACCTCGACAGCGCGTATGCGCTGGAACGCGACCACCCGGACCTGACCGTGCTGCTGCTCGCGATCCGGGAGCGCAGGGCGCGCGACCGGCAGGCGTTCTTGCGGATCCTCGCCAGGTTCGAGTCGCTCGTGCTCGATCGCCCTGATGGGTGTGCGCCAGACTCGGCCAAGGCGGAAAGAGAGCCCGCGTCCTATACCGAGTTGCCCAGCATGGCCAGGACCTCTGGCGCAGCGGCCGGCCGCGCTGAACCGGATGCATTCGAGGACCGTGAGCAGCTCGTGGCCTTGTCGGCGGCCGGTCAATGAAAGCGAACCCTGATGGTTGGGAGGACCGCATCTAATGAGCCACGACTCTGAGTTCGACTCGCACCTGTATCGGACGGCGCTCAGCCAGCTTGACCGGGTCGCGCAGTGGCTCAACCTCGACCCCGACGTCCACGAACGGTTGCGGTACCCGCGCCGGGCCCTGGTCGTGTCGGTTCCTGCGCGCATGGACGACGGGACCACCCGGGTGTTCCATGGCTACCGGGTCCACCACACCACGGTGCTCGGCCCTACCAAGGGCGGCGTGCGCTACGCCCTCGACGTGAACCTCGGGGAGGTCAGCGCGCTGGCCATGCTCATGAGCTGGAAGTGCGCGCTGATGGGGCTGCCGTACGGAGGCGCCAAGGGCGGCGTCCGCTGTGATCCGCTGGCGCTCTCGGCGCGCGAGCGGGAGAACGTCACCCGTCGGTACACCGCCGAGATCATGCTCCTGATCGGGCCGGATATCGACATCCCGGCGCCGGATCTCGGCACGGACGAGCAGACGATGGCCTGGATGATGGACACCTACTCGATGACTCAGGGCCGGAGCGTGCCCGGCGTGGTCACCGGCAAGCCGCTCCTCGTCGGCGGGTCGCAGGGCCGTCGCGAGGCCACCGGCCGCGGCATCGTCTACGCGCTCTACGAAGCGGCGCGGCACCTGGGCCAGGAACTCAAGGGCCAGCGTGTCATCGTTCAGGGGTTCGGCAACGTCGGCAGCGTCGTCGCGCGCCTGCTGTGGCGCGAAGGCTGCACCATCGCCGGCGTCGCCGACGTCAACGGCGGCATCTGGAAACCCCGGGGCCTGGACGTCCGACAGCTCGCGGCCCACGTCTCGGAGAGTGGCACCGTCGCCGGCTTCCAGGATGGCGACGCGATCTCCAACGCCGACATCCTCGAGCAGCCTTGCGACATCCTCGTGCCAGCCGCCGTGGGCTCGCAGCTCCACCAGGACAACGCCGAGCGCGTGAAGGCCACCATCGTCGCCGAGGCAGCCAATGGCCCTTCAACGCCCGAGGCGGACGGGATCCTGCGGGAGCGCGGGGTCACGGTGATCCCTGACATCCTGGCCAACGCCGGTGGCGTCGTCGTGTCCTACTTCGAGTGGGTCCAGGGACTGCAGCACTACTTCTGGCGGGAAAGCGAGATCACCAGCCGGCTGCAGGAGATCATGACGCGAGCCTTCGGCCGGGTCTGGGCGGTGGCCAGCAAGGAAGGCACCGATCTCCGGACCGCGGCGCTGATGGAGGGCGTCGGCCGGGTCGCCGAAGCCTACAAGGCGCGCGGGCTCTACCCGTAGTAAGAGGCAGCCCAGCGAGGACGTAGCCGAGCCCGACGGTGATCCCGAGAAGCAGCACCGCCTTCAGGACTATCCCGGCGATCGCCAGGGTAGGCAGGCCGGGGCAACCCGGGGCGCAGTCCCGTCACGCCTCCCGGACGACACAACCAGCCTCGTACTCGGCGGCCTGATGCCGGGTGGTGGGGCCTCTCGGTCCCAAATGCGGAGGCGTGCGCGTCAGACCCCCGCCCGTGGCGAACTATCGACCGCGGTGGCCGCGTGCTGGACCGCCACGGACCCCGCCGGGAAGAGACACCGATCTTGCAGAGGACACCGGACGATCACCGGCCCGCGCGCCGGCCCCTGGGGCCCGAGGAGAGCGCCAGGACGTGCATGACGTCTTTCACGCTGAGATAGCCCACCAGCCGGCCCCCTTCCAGCACGGCGAGCCGTCCGAGTCCGTTTCGAGCCAGCTTCTCGAAGGCCTGCCACAGTGAGTCGCCGGGAGCCGCCATCAACCCCTCGGCCAGCGGGAGCATGATCTCCCGGCTTCGAGTGTCCGCGAGCCGCTCGGGGGACACCTGTCTGAGCTGATCGAGACTCAAGATCCCGACCACTCGACCATCGTCGAGGACCGGGAAGCTCGACACGTGATGGCGCCAGAAGAAGTCGTCCAGCACGCGGCCGACGGCGAGGTCGGCCGGGATGTGGACGACCTCACGGGTCATGACGTCGCGTACGGCGAGCGGAGCGAGCGCCCGCCGCAGTACGGCCTGCTGATAACTGCCTTCGGCGGCTTGGCGGAGGAACAGTCCGATCAGCACGAGCCACAGCCCGCCCATGAACTCTCCCGCGAAGGCGCGAAGGGCCCCGATGCCCATCAGGATGAGCGCGAACGCCGAGCCCACTCGGCTCGCCATCCGCGTCGCCTGCTGGAGATCCCCCTTCCTCTTCCAGAGCGCGGCGCGCAGGAGTCGCCCCCCATCGAGCGGAAACCCGGGGATGAGGTTGAAGACGCCCACCAGGACATTGACGGCCGTCAAGTACCCCATGATGGCCCGTGCGCCCGGTGGGACGTGGAAGAGTGTCGACCCCAGGGCGAGGAGCGCCGCGATCGCTAAGCTCGTTATCGGGCCGACAATGGCGATGACGAACTCGGCCCCTGGCCGGTCCGGCTCGCGCTCGAGCTGCGACACCCCTCCGAAAATGTGCAGCGTGATCCCCGACACCGGGATCCCGTAGCGGCGCGCCGCCACCGAGTGGGAGAGCTCGTGCAGGAGCACCGAGGCGAACAGCAGGAGCGCGGCCAGGAACCCCCTGGCCCAATGGCCGGCGAGCGGGACGTCGGGCAACACGTGGGGGAAATAGCCGACCGCGAGGCTCCACGTGAGCAATCCGAGGATGGCCAGCCAGCTCACGTGGGCTCGCACCGGGATCCCGAAGATCCGGAACAGCGTCGCCGTACCGCCCATCAGCGGATCCTCCTGTTACAGAGCCTTCCCGGAGCGGCCGATGGCGATTTTCGCCCCAGTCGCACGAGCAGGTGTCTCCTGCGGGCGGGAACGCCCTGCTGACCCCAGAGAATCATGGCGCACTCTCCCCGGTCGACGCAAACCGGGCCTCGGTTGGCGTCATCGTATGGGGCGGCGACGCGACGTCGTCACGGACGGCGTGCCGAGTGACACTCGGCGGGGTGCACGATATGGTATCGGCTGCCATGGGGAGTCGGGCGTTCGGTTGCGACTCTCGTCGTCCGGGCTCATGACCGACGCCCACGTCGATCTCGCGCCGGAGCCGGAACTCACGCTTGGGCGCACCCTGGCCGATCAGGCCTTCTCGCGCGCGTCGGGGGCCCCCCTGGTCCCCGGGAACAGCGTCAGGATCCTCAAGGACGCCGCCGAGAATTACCCCGCATGGCTCGAGGCGATCGCCACCGCGCGGCGGACCATCCACTTCGAGAGCTACATCATCCACGAGGACCAGGCGGGGCATCGGTTCGCCGAGGCCCTGGCCGCCAAGGCCCGCGAGGGGGTCCCCGTCCGGCTGCTCTACGACTGGCTCGGCGCGCTCGGGCACGCCTCCCGGGGGTTCTGGCGAGGGCTGCGCCTCGCCGGGGTGGAGGTGAGGTGCTTCAACCCGCCCCGACTGGACAGCCCGTTCGGCTGGCTCAGCCGGGACCACCGGAAAATGATCGCCGTCGACGGGCGCGTCGGCTTCGTGACGGGGCTGTGCGTGGGCCAGCGCTGGGTGGGGGATCCGGCTCGTGGGATCGAGCCGTGGCGAGACACCGGCGTGGAGGTCCACGGGCCAGCCGTCGCCGACCTCGAACGGGCGTTCGCCGAGACCTGGGCGCTGTGCGGCGCGCCCATTCCGAGTGGAGAGCTGCCGACGCGGGAGTCGATCACCCCCGCGGGAGACGTGATGCTGCGGGTGATCGCCAGCGCCCCGACCACCGCCGAGCTCTACCGCCTCGACCAGCTGATCGCGGCGGGCGCGCGCCGCTCGCTCTGGCTCACCGACGCCTACTTCGTCGGCGGGACGCCGTATGTGCGCGCACTGTGCGCAGCAGCCCGGGACGGCGTGGACATCAGGCTGCTGGTCCCGGGCGCGAGCGACGTCTGGCTCATGCGCGCCCTGTCTCGGGCCAGTTACCGGCCTCTGCTCGAGAGCGGGATCCGGGTCTTCGAGTGGAATGGACCGATGCTCCACGCCAAGAGCGCAGTGGCCGACGGCCGATGGGCGCGGGTCGGCTCCACGAACCTCAACGTCGCCAGCTGGATTGGCAACTGGGAGCTGGACGTGGCCGTGGAGGACGCCGGATTCGCGCGGGCAATGGAAGAGATGTACGTAGAGGATCTCCGTCACGTGACCGAGATCGTGCTGACCGCGCGGCACCAGGTTCGCCCCGTCGCGCCGCCGGCCTCCGGAGCGGCCCGTCACGAATCGCACGGCAGTGCCGGCCGTGTGGCCGCGGGGGCTCTTGGAATGGGGAGGGCGGTCGGTGCCGCCGTGACCGGCCATCGCGTGCTGGGGCCGGCGGAAGCGAAGCTGATGGCGAGTGCCGGCATCGCGCTCCTCGTCGTCGCCGCCCTCGCCGCCTGGTGGCCGTGGCTCGTCGCAGTCCCGCTGGCCGCGGTCGGCGGCTGGCTCGCCGTCGCGCTACTCCTCCGCGCCTGGCGGCTCCACCGCGAGATCAAGGACGAGGCCTCCCCGGGGCGGGCGGGACCGAACTCGGAACGACACTCGGACCGGACTGCCGGCGACGCCGGCGGGTGAGGAAGCCGCGATGTCGGTTGTCCAGGACCACCACCTGTCAAGCTTGAAGGACGACTGGGCCGTCATGGGCGTCACCGAGCAGGTCCGCGCGTTCACGACGCTGCCTCCTGCCTCCGCCGAGGCGCTCTTCAGGCGCCTGCGCCCGGCAGATCAGGCGGCGCTCCTCCAGGCGCTGCCTCCGGAGGAGCGCCGTCTGTGGATGCGGGCCCTTCCCCCGGACGACGCGGTGGACTGCCTCCAGGCGGCCCCATCGGAGGCGCGTGACGGACTCGTGGCGCTGCTCGACGAGAGGACCCGCGGGGAGGTCCTGGCCCTCCTCGCCTACGCCGAGGACGATGCGGGCGGGCTCATGAGCCCGCGGTTTGCTCGCCTGCGGCCGGACATGCGTGTGGACGAGGCTCTCGGGTATCTGCGGCGCCAGGCACTCGAGCGGGTCGCGACACTCTACTACGCCTATGTCCTCGATGCTGAGCAGCATCTACTCGGAGTCGTGTCGGTCCGCGAGCTGTTCGTCGCGCCCACCGACAAGCGGGTGATGGAGGTCATGCTCGAAGACGTCATCACGGTCACGGAGGAGACCGACCAGGAGGAAGCCAGCCGGCTGCTGGCGGAGCACGACCTCCTGGCCATCCCCGTCGTCGATCAAGAGAAGCGCCTCAAGGGCATCGTGACCGTCGACGACATCGTCGACGTGGTGACCCAGGAAGCCACCGAGGACATCCAGAAGCTGGGCGGCATGCAGGCGCTGGAGGAGCCCTACCTCCAAGCGCGGCTCGGGCAGATGATCAGGAAGCGCGGCGTGTGGTTGTCGGCCCTGTTCCTGGGCGAGATGCTCACGGCCACCGCGATGGCCCGCTTCGAGGAAGAGATCGCGCGGGCCGTGGTCCTCGCGCTGTTCGTGCCGCTCATCATCAGCAGCGGGGGCAACTCCGGCTCCCAGGCTGCGACCCTGGTGATCCGGGCCATGGCGGTCGGCGAAATCCGGATCCAAGACTGGTGGCGCGTCATGTGGCGCGAAGCGGCCTCGGGCCTCGCGCTCGGCTCCGTCCTGGGGGTCATCGGTCTCGCCCGGATCCTGGCCTGGCACGCGTTCTTCGGCCTCTACGGCGAGCACGCGCTGCTCTTGGGCCTCACCGTCGCCGTGAGCCTCCTGGGCGTCGTCCTGTGGGGGACGCTCGCCGGTGCGCTGCTGCCGTTCGTCCTGCGCGCGCTCGGTCTCGACCCGGCCAGCGCCTCCGCACCCTTCGTCGCCACCCTCGTGGACGTGAGCGGCATCCTCATCTATTTCACCGCCGCGAGCCTCGTCCTGCGCGGCACGCTGCTGTGAGGACTTCGCCGGAGTGCCGAGGCGCGGCTGGCGCCACTCGTGGAGCTCAGCACCGCGCGCGACCCTCGCAGCGGCGGCCGGGGGCCTGTCCCGGGCTCGTGCTCCTCTGTATGCTGGGCATCAGCTACAACTCGACGCGCTGAGCGCGCCGGTCTCGGAAGGGAGGACCATGGCCGACAGCTTCGGCGCCCTGGCGACACTCGACGTCGGGGCGTCCTCGTTCAGCGTCGCGCGGCTCGACGCGGTGGCGTCGGAAGTCGAGGTCGCGCGCCTCCCGTACACCCTGCGGATCCTGCTCGAGAACGTCCTGCGGGCCGAAGCCCTGGGCCACGGCAGCGTCACCGAGGTCCGGGCCATCACTCGCTGGGACCCGGCCGGCCACCCGACGGAGGAGATCGCCTTCCGCCCGAGCCGTGTCCTCCTCCAGGACTTCACGGGCGTCCCGGCCCTTGTCGATCTGGCCGCCATGCGCGACGCGATGCGCGACCTCGGCGGCGACCCCGGGCGGATCAACCCCTCGCTGCCCGCCGAGCTCGTCATCGACCACTCCATCCAGGTGGATGACTTCGGCAGCCCCCTGGCCATGGTCCGGAACGCCGAGCTCGAGTACGAGCGCAACGCCGAGCGGTACGCGTTCCTGCGCTGGGGTCAGCGCGCCTTCCGCAACGTCAAGGTCGTCCCGCCGAACACCGGCATCGTCCACCAGGTGAACCTGGAGTACCTCGCGCGAGTCGTGGAGACCCGGGAGATCGACGGGCGGCGCTTCGCGCTGCCCGACACCCTGGTCGGCACCGACTCCCACACGCCGATGGTGAACGGGCTGGGGGTCCTGGGCTGGGGCGTCGGCGGGATCGAGGCGGAAGCCGCCATGCTCGGCGAACCGATCTCGATGCTGGTGCCTCAGGTCGTCGGGTTCCAGCTGAGCGGCGAGCTCCGGGAGGGCGTGACGGCCACGGACCTCGTGCTGGCGGTGACGCAGATCCTCCGGGCCGCGGGCGTCGTCGGGAAGTTCGTCGAGTACATCGGGGAGGGCCTCACGCGCCTGCCGCTCGCCGATCGCGCCACGATCGGCAACATGGCGCCAGAGTACGGCGCAACGTGCGGCTTCTTCCCGGTCGACGAGGAGACGCTGCGGTACCTCAGACTGACCGGCCGGAGCGAGGCCCAGGTGCGGCTCGTCGAAGCGTACTGCAAGGCGCAGCGGCTCTTCCACGAGCCGGCGGCCCAGCCGGCCTACTCGCAGGTCATCGAGCTGGACCTCGGGACGGTCGAGCCGAGCCTCGCCGGCCCGCGGCGGCCTCAGGACCGCGTGCCGCTCAGCCGCGCCAAGAGCTCGTTCCTGGCCTCGCTGGGAAGCTTCGGCGCCGGCTACGGGACCCGAGACCGGGAGGTGGCCGGAAGCTTTCCGGCCAGCGACCCGCCGGCCTCGGTGGCCCCCGGCTCCCGGCCGCGCCCGGAGGAACCGGCGCCGGCTGCGGGACGCCCCGCCTCGACTCGCAGCGTCAGGGTCCAGCTCGACGGGGAGACCGTCGAGCTTACCGACGGCGCGGTCGTCATCGCCGCCATCACGAGCTGCACGAACACGTCGAACCCCTCGGTCATGCTGGCGGCGGGCCTCCTGGCGAAGAACGCGGTCGAGCGCGGGCTCGGGCGCCGGCCCTGGGTGAAGTCGAGCCTGGCGCCGGGCTCGAAGGTGGTCACCGACTACTACGCGCGCGCAGGCCTCACGCCCTATCTGGAGGCGCTCGGCTTCCACACGGTCGGCTACGGCTGCACGACCTGCATCGGCAACTCTGGCCCCCTGCCCGACCCGATCTCGCGTGCGATCGCCGAGGGCGACCTCGTCGTCTGCGCCGTCCTCTCCGGGAACCGCAACTTCGAGGCCCGCATCCACGCCGAGGTCAAGGCGAACTACCTCGCCTCACCGCCGCTGGTCGTCGCCTACGCGATCGCCGGCCGCATGGACCTCGATCTCCTCCGAGAACCGCTCGGACAGGACGGCGACGGGCGCGACGTCTTCCTGCGGGACATCTGGCCGGGCGCCGCCGAGGTGGCGGAGACGGTGGACCGCGTGGTCCGGGGCGAGATGTTCCGCACCACGTACGCCGACGTCTTCACGGGCGATGAGCGCTGGCGCGCCCTGCCGGTGGCGGCAGGCGACCTCTTCGCCTGGGAGCCCCGCTCGACTTACGCGCGCCGCCCGCCCTACTTCGACGGCATGCCTCGCGACTCCGGCGGGATCGGCGAGGTTCTGGACGCGCGCTGCCTCGTCATGCTCGGGGACAGCGTCACCACCGACCACATCTCGCCGGCCGGCGCCATCCGGCCGGACAGCCCCGCCGGCCGCTACCTCCTGGAGCACGGCGTCGAACGCAAGGACTTCAACTCCTACGGGTCGCGACGCGGGAACCACGAGGTGATGGTGCGCGGCACGTTCGCGAACGTGCGCCTGCGCAACCGCCTCGTCCCCGAACGCGAAGGCCCCTGGACGGTGCACCTGCCCGGCGGTGAGGAGATGACGATCTTCGAGGCCTCCCAGCGCTACCTCGCCGAGGGCGTACCGCTGATCGTCGTCGCCGGCAAGGAGTACGGCGCAGGTTCCTCGCGGGACTGGGCGGCCAAGGGACCGAGGCTCCTGGGCGTCCGGGCGGTCATCGCCGAGAGCTACGAGCGCATCCACCGCGCGAACCTCGTCGGCATGGGGGTGCTCCCGCTGCAGTTCCGGGCCGGTGAGACGGCGGCCTCGCTCGGCCTCCACGGCCGCGAGGTATTCGCGATCCGAGGGCTGGAGGATGGCAACGCCAGCGAGGTGCAGGTCACCGCCGCGTCCGAGGCGGGTGGAGAGCTGCGGTTCGCGGCGCGGCTCCGCATCGAGACGCCGCACGAGCGAGACTATCTGCGCCACGGCGGCATCCTGCCGTACGCGCTCAGGAAGGCGCTGGGTCGCTGAGCCTGCCCGCGCAGTCTTCGGGCCTTCGACGCGTGGTTCGGCGACGACCCGATGTTGGGGGGGCGGTCCCTGCCGACGGTGATTGAGCCGGCTTCAGGCTCGGCGGTTGCCGTTTGGTGTCGTCCGGTGTCCGGCGCCCCCGGGGCGACCGAGAGCGGCTACCTGTGGAAGTCTCCGGCCGCTTCCGGCTGGTAGAGCATTCGCTCGATCCGGAGCCGCCTCACCCGACCGGGAACCTTCCATTCGATCGTGTCGCCCACGCGGTACCCGAGCAGTGCTGTGCCGACCGGCGCCAGAATGGAGATCTTGCCCAGCTCAAGACCGGTGTCCGAGGGGAACACGAGAGTGAGGGCCATCTCTGCGTCCGTATCCAGGTCTCTCACGAGCACTGCAGAGTTCATCGTCACGATATCGCCAGGGATCTCCTGAGGCGCCACCACGTGGGCGCGGTCCAGCTCGCCCTCCAGCGCCTCGAGGTGCTCCCGATCCCTCGAACTCCACAGCCTCACGCCTTCGAGCA
>DASZOL010000030.1:0-35769 GCA_035550795.1 Candidatus Methylomirabilota bacterium | reverse complement strand
GTGTCGACGAACGGGTTGTCGGGCGGGATCTCGTAGTGCGGCGCGGGGTCCCCGGGAACGTCGACGTCCAGACGGAGGACCTTCCCGAGGAGCGTTCCGAGATTCTGGCCGCTGCCCAGCGGGTCCCCGGCACCTCCTCCGTCGCCCACGGAGGCGTACAGGTAACCGTCAGGTCCGAACGCCAGGCCTCCACCGTTGTGGTTCGAGTGGGCCGAATGATCGAGGGTCAGGAGGATGGCCTCGGTGTTGGCGTCGGCGCCGTTGGAGTCGGGTGCGGGCGCCCGGAAGCGCGCGATGACGACGTCGCCGTTGCCGGTCTTGGCCGTGTAGTAGACGAAGAAGTACCGGTTGGCCGCGTAGCTCGGGTGGAAAGCCAGGCCGAGGAGCCCCTGCTCTCCGCAGCACTTCACGCGGTCCCGGATGTCCAGGAAGGTGCCCAGGAGCTCGAAGGGACCGTCCTCGGTTGCCTGGTAGGCGAGAATCCGGCCGTCGGCCTCGACGACGAAGAGCCGACCGTCTCCCGCGTTGGCGATCGCGACCGGACGTGAGAGGCCGGCGATCACCTGCTCGAGGGCCACGCGCGGGGCGCTGTCGAGCGGGGCCGCTTGGCTGGACCACTCGGGTCCCGCGGGGCTGCCCCCGTACTCCCGGGCGCCGTGGCTGCCGCCGCCCGAGGCGTCGCCGACCGACTCGCCGGCTCCCTCGTCCAGGTGATAGAGCGCGGCGGTGCTGGCATCGGTCGTGAAGGCGCCGAAGGGCCGGGTGAACCGGGTCTTCGTGTACCGCTGCACCGTGGAGAGGCGTACCTCGTCGATCCAGCCGCGGTAGGACGGATACTCCGGCCCGGCGTCGTGCTTCTCGGCCCCGATGACGAGAAACGGGTCGTTGTCGTGGTCGGTGGAGCGGCCGTTCAGATAGCTCACATCCTTGTTGGCCCCGACGTTGCCGGCTCCCTCCGCGTCGAGGACCCCGTCGACGTAGATGCGGAGCCAGCCATCGGACTTCCGCCGGGTCACGGCGACGTGGTGCCACACGCCGTCCGCCACGTCCGTCGCCCCGCAGATCGTGTTGCCGGCGCCGTCGGCGCTCACGCCGAAGGCGATGCGACCGTCCGTGAGGGACACCCCGAAGTCGCCATGCTCACCGTTCCCGAAGATGTCGCGGTCGAAGATGATGTTGCCGAGGATCCAGCCGTCGTTGGCGTCGCAGGCGACGTCACCCGACGCGTTCTCGCCCGGGAGGGCCCGCATCCACCACTCCAGGGTGAAGTCGGTGGCCCCGACGTCCGCCGGGGTGGCGGGGTCGATCCGGATCTTGACGCGATCGATGCCGCCCTCGCCGTTCCCGAAGAACCGGAGCGAGGTGGCGGAGGCGGAGCCCGGGAGCGCCACCAGGGCCACCAAGGCGGCCAGCAGGACGGCGCCCACGACCCTGGCGGGTCGGGCCGTTTCAACGGCAGACCGGCCGGTGCGCCCCGCCCCCAGCCTAGCCATGACTCAGCCCTGGCAGTCGACTGCCGCTCCTGGCGCGGTGAGGGAGGGGGCGCCCGCTCCGATCCGGACCGCCCGTCTCGGGGCCGCCCCGCGGAAACCGCCAGCGATGGCGAATGGTTCGACGCCACTCGTGGAGACGGGCCGACGGAGCGGCCCCCTGTCCGGACAGGCCGGCGCCCATGGTCGCCCGGTTCGGTGCAGCCGGCGTGCCAGAGTCGCGGGGGGCAGGCGCCCCCGCGAGGGCTCAGGCTTCGACGACGGGGTTGTCGAGGGTCCCGAGTCCGGTGATCTCCATCCGTACGCGGTCGCCGCCCTTGAGGAGGACCTGGGGCTTTCGCGTGAACCCGACGCCGGCCGGGGTCCCGGTGATGACGAGGTCGCCGGGGAGCAGGGTCATCTTCGCTGACAGGAACGCGACCAGGTAGTTGATGTTGTAGATGAGGTTCTTCGAGTTCCCGTCCTGCAGCTTGGTCCCGTTGACCCAGGTACGGAGGTCGAGGACGTGCGGGTCGGGGATCTCGGCGCGATCGGCGATCCACGGGCCCATCGGCGCGAAGGCGTCACAGGCCTTGCCGGCCATCCACTGGCTCGTCACCATCTGGAAGTCCCGCGCGCTCACGTCGTTCACGAGCACGTAGCCCCAGATGTAGTCGAGGGCGCGCTCGGCGGGAACGTCCCGCGCCTCGCGTCCCATCACAAACCCGAGCTCGACCTCGTAGTCGAGCTTCTCGCACCCCTTCGGCCGGACGATCGGGGCAGCCGCGTCCACGATCGCGTTCGCGAACTTGGCGAAGAGAGGCGGCTCCTTGGGAATGGGATTCTTCGTCTCCTCGGCGTGGTCGATGTAGTTGAGCCCGATGCAGATGAACTTCTCCGGATCGTGAATCGGCGCGTGGAGATGCGCCTCGGCGGCGGGGTGGGTGACCCATTCGAGCTTGCCCGCCTTGACGGCGTTCTCCATGGCGCGGAGCCCGTCCTCCGCGGCGGCGCCCGCCCGGAGGAACCGGCACGCGCTCGGTGGGAACAGCGCGTGGGCCAGCTCTCCCGCGCGCACGACGCCCCGGCCGGCGAGATAGCGATGATACGTCTCGCCCAGGCAGCGGATCCGGTCGCCGACGAGGGCGCCGAGACGGGGGGACGAGCCGCGCACGGAGTAGCGAACGAGCTTCATCGGACTCTCCTGGTCTCGAGTGACGGATTTGGGGTGGTCGACCGCGGACTTCCCGATTATATGCCGGACGGGCGCCGTCGCGTTGACGCTCCCCGGGGCCCTGTGATAGAGAGGGGCGCATGACGGTCACCATCGTCGGCGCGGGCGCCATCGGTGGCGTCACCGGAGCCTCGTTGGCGCGCGCCGGGCACGACGTCCTCCTGGTCGACCAGGCGACGGATCACGTGGCGGCCATGAACGCGGGCGGGATCGCGGTCGTGACGCCCGACGGCGCGTGGACGGTGACGGTCCGGGCGATCACTCCCGATGCGCTGCCGGCCGCGCTCGATCTCGTGCTGCTCGCCGTCAAGGCCCAGCACACCCCGCTCGCCCTCGACGCCATCGCGCCGCGACTCGCGCCTCACGGCACCGTGGTGTCGCTCCAGAACGGGCTGAACGAGGCCGTCATCGCGGAGCGGGTGGGGGCGAGGCGCACCGTCGGCTGCTTGGTCAACTGGGCGGCGGACTGGATCGCGCCGGGGCGGATCCAGCACGGCGGCGCCGGGATGTTCGCGGTCGGTGAGCTGGACGGGGAGCTCTCCGCTCGGGCCAAGGACCTGGCGGGCCTCCTCGGTGCGGTCACGCCGACCCAGGTCACCGCGAACATCTGGGGCTTCAAGTGGGGGAAGCACGTCTACAGCGCGCTGCTGGTCGCGACCGCGCTGGTCGACGCGCACGTGTACGAAGTCGTCGAGCGGTCCCCCGAGACCCAGCGGGCGCTGGTGGCGCTGGTGGCGGAGGGGATGGCGGTCGCCGAGGCGGAGGGCGTGAGCCTGGAGGCCTTCGACGAGTTCGACCCGGCCTGGTACCGAGCGGGGCGTGCCGGCGACGCGGGGGCGGTCGCGCGCGCGATGGGTGCCGTCTCCGCCTTCTACCGGGGCCACACGAAGACGAGGACGGGGATCTGGCGGGACCTCGTCGTCCGGAAGCGGAAGACCGAGGTGGAGGCGCACCTGGGCGCGACTATCGCGCGCGCCGAGCGGCACGCGATCGAGGTGCCGCTGACCCGCCGGCTGCTCGCGCTCATCGGTGAGCTCGAGAGCGGGCGCCGCGCGATGCGCTGGGAGAACCTCGACGAGCTGGTCCGAATCGCGGCTTGACGCCCCAACACGTCCCCTGAGCCCGGAGGCAGACCCCATTGTCTGACAGTCAGCGCCTGACGCCGCACTGGCACTACCGGGACCGCCGTGAATCCGAGCTCCTGGACGCCGTGTCCCCCGACGTCCTGATGGCCCACACGCGCGCCATCGCCGCGTGGGAGCGCGAGTCGGGAACGCCGGGCGAGGCCCAGGCCTACGACCACATCGAGCGGGCCCTCAAGAGCTACGGCTACGCCGTCGAGCGACGGGAGATCGAGGCCCTGATCAGCTTGCCGCTGGAAGGGCGCGTGGTCCTGCCGGACGGCGCCGCGATCGAGGGGCTCACCCACGCGTTCTCGCCCTCGACCGATGGACTCGATGCCGAGGTGGTCGACGTCGGGGACGGGAGCGCCGAGGACCTCGCGCGGGCGGGCGCCGCGGGCAAGATCGCGCTCCTCGACAGCCTGGCGACGCCGGGCAAGGCGTGGGCCGCCCAGGAAGCCGGGACGGTCGGCCAGATCTTCGTCAACCGCGACCATCTCCACAACATGATCGTGACCACGATCTGGGGAACGCCGGAGCCGGAGACTGCCTGGCGTATCCCGCGGACCCCCTGCCTGTCGGTCCGCCGAACGGATGGCGAGCGTATCCGCCAGCTCATTCGCGAGGGGCGCGGGCGCGTGCGGCTCGTCACGCGCGTCCGCACCGCCTGGGCCCCGATCCCGCACCTCACGGCGCACCTTGACGGAACGGTCGAGGACCGATTCATTCTCTTCTCCGGGCACGTGGATGGCTGGCACCACGGCGCCATGGACAACGGGACGGCAAATGCGACCATGCTCGAGGTCGCGCGGCTCCTGGCGGCGCGCCGGGACGCGCTCCGGCGGGGGCTTCGTCTCGCCTTCTGGTCGGGCCATTCGCACGGGCGGTACGCTGGCTCCACGTGGTACGCCGATCACGCCTGGATGGAGCTCCACCGGCAGTGCGCCGTGCACCTCAACATCGACTCGACGGGCGCGCGCGGCGCCACCGACTACTCGGTCCTCCACGCGACCGAGGAGGCGCAGAGCTTCGTCGAGAAGGTGGTCCACGACCTGACCGGTCAGACCGCGCGCGCCCGGCGCTTCCCGCGGGCGGGCGACCAGTCGTTCTGGGGGATCGGCATCCCCTCCGCCCTGATGTCGCTCTCGGGAATCCCGAAGCAGGACACCGACCTCTCCCGCTGGATGGAGCGCCTCTTCGGGACGGCGGGCTTCCCGTGGTGGTGGCACACGCGCGAGGACACGATCGACAAGATCGACCCCGAGATCCTCGCGCTCGACACCCGGGTGTACGTCGCCGCGGCGCTGCGGCTCGTCGGCGGCCCGGTGCTCCCCCTGGACTACGCGCGCTTCGCGCGCGCCATCCTCGCCACCGTGGAGGAGGTGGGCCCGGCCGGAGGTCGATGGGACGCCGGCCCGGCGCTCGACGCCGCTCGGCGCCTGGCCGAGCGCGCGGGGGCGTTCGGAGAGGCGGTCGCTGCCGCCGCCGGCCCCGGGGCGGTGCCCGCGCGCCTCGAGGCCGCGAACCGCGCCATGGTGGCCCTGTCCCGGATCCTGATCCCACTCTTCTACACGACCGGTGACCGGTTTCACCATGACCTCGCGATCCCGGTCCCGCCCCTGGCCGGACTCCAGCCGGGGCGCGGGCTGTCCGGCCTCGATCCGGCATCCGACTCGTTCCGGTTCGCCGTCGCCGCGCTCATCCGGGAGCGCAACCGGGTCGTGCACGCGCTGGAGGAAGCGGTCGGAGTGATCGATGCGTTCGGCGCTTAGCCAGAAAAGGAGAGAGCTCTATGGCTAGATGGAGCAGGCTGCCGTTTCCGATCCGCGCCGTCCTCGCCGGCACGCTCGCGGTGGCGGTGCTGGCCCTGGCGGCGCCGGCCGACGCCCAGAAGCGGGGCGGCACGCTGACGATCGTCCGGCCGACCGATCCGGTGTCGCTCGACCCCCACACCGAGACCACGGCCCCCGGGGCCTGGGTCTACTACAACATCCTCGAACCGCTCATCTACCTCGATGAAAAGATGACGATCCAGCCCCGGCTGGCCACCAGCTACGAGGTGATGTCGCCGACGAAGGTGCGCTTCAAGCTCCGCCCGGGTGTCAAGTTCCACGACGGGACGCCCTTCAACGCCACCGCCGTCAAGTTCACCTTCGAGCGGGCGTTCAACAGCAAGCCGCCGGCGCGCTGGGCGAGCCTTGCCGGGCCGATCAGCGGGGCGGAGGTCGTGGACGACCTCACCGTCGACATCGTGACCAAGGAGCCCTACGGCCCGATCCTCCGGACGATGTCGATGCTGTACGTGTCGATCGTCTCGCCGACCGCCGTCCAGAAGCTCGGCGAGGGGTTCCTGCGCGCGCCCGTCGGCACCGGTCCGTTCAAGTTCGTCGAGTGGAAGACGAACACGCACGTCATCATCGAGCGGAATCCCGACTACTGGGGGGAGAAGGCGCTGCTCGACCGCGTGATCTTCAGGGTGGTGCCCGAGGAGGGCGCGCGGATGATCGCGCTCCAGACCGGCGACGCCGACATGGTCATGTTCCCGTCGCCGGCCCAGCTCCCGACGTTCCGGAAGGACTCGAAGTACACCGTGCACGAGACGCCGGGCCTGCGGGTCGTCTACATCGGCCTGAACTCGAGCCTGCCGCCCCTCGACGACGTGCGGGTGCGCCAGGCCCTGCTCCAGGCCGTCGACCGGAAGGCGATCATCGACAACATCGTCGAGGGCCTGGGCGTCGCCCCGAAGTCCGTCATCTCGCCCGGCGTCTTCGGCTACAAGGACATGCAGTTCGACCAGCTGTTCCCGTTCGATCGCGCCAAGGCCAAGACGCTGCTCGCCCAGGCCGGCTGGACCCCGGGCCCGGACGGCATCCTCCAGAAGGGCGGGCAGAAGCTGACGCTGAACTGGCTCGCCCAGCGCGGGCGCTACCCGAAGGACGGCGAGATCACCGAGGCCGTCCAGCAGATGTGGAAGGAGATCGGGGTCGACGCCAAGGTCGAGTTCCGGGAGTGGGCGACCGTCTTCAACGAGTATCGGAAGCTGGACTGGGGACGGCACAACTGGACCTTCGGCTGGGCCACGACCAACGCCGACGCGGACTACTCGCTCTTCGCCCAGTATCACTCGTCGCAGGTGGTCCCGACCGGATGGAATCGTTGCGGCTACAACAACCCGAAGGTGGACCAGCTGCTCGAGGCGGCCCGGCGGAGCCTGAACCAGACCGAGCGAGAGAAGCTCTACGGCGAGGTCCAGGACATCCTCGCCAAGGACACGCTCTGGGTGCCCGTCTACAACACCAAGGAGATCATCATCACCCGGTCGACCGTGAAGGGCTTCGTCATCCACCCGGTCGAGTACAACCTCGGCCTCTGGAAGACCTGGCTCGACAAGTAGTCGCGCACGGCGCGGAGCGGGCGCGACCGCGGGTGGCGCCGGGAGAACCGGGGACAGGACCCGTGGTCGTGCCCGCTCCGGCCTGATCGATGCTGATCTTCGTCGCCCGGCGCCTCCTGCTGACCATCCCGGTCCTGCTCGGGGTCCTGTTCGTCGTCATGTTGACCATGGACCTCATCCCCGGCGACCCCGTCGCTCTCATGCTCGGCGACGCGGCCACGAAGGAGAACATCGCCCGGTTCCGCGAGCATCTGGGCCTCGACCGGCCGCTGCCCGTGCGCTACGTGCGCTACCTGGGCCAGGTCGCGTCCGGAGACCTGGGCCGGTCCATCCAGCAGAACCGGCCGGTCGTGGACGAGCTGGCGGACGCTTGGCCCGCGACGCTCCAGCTCGCGGCGGTCGCGCTCGCGCTGGCGGCCCTGGTCGGGGTTGCGACGGGGATCGTGTCCGCAGTCTGGCCCAACTCCCTGTTCGACGCCCTGTCGCGGCTCTCCTCGCTGTTCGGGCTGTCGATGCCGGTGTTCTGGACGGGGCTGGTCATGATCGTCGTCTTCGCGTTCTGGCTGCCCTGGTTCCCGGTCGGCGGCGTCGGCTCGCCGGCCCACCTCGTTTTGCCGGCGGTGACCCTTGCCCTCCCGTCGATCGCCAAGATCGCGCGCATGACGCGCTCGGGCGTGCTCGAGGTCCTGCGGGAGGACTATGTCCGGACCGCGCGGGCGAAGGGCGTGCGCGAGCGTCTCGTCGTGGTGAAGCACGCTCTCCGCAACGCCGCGATCCCGATCCTGACGCTGGTAGGCCTCCAGGCGGGGCAGCTGATGGGTGGCGCCGTCCTGACGGAGACCGTTTTCGCGTGGCCGGGCCTCGGCCGACTCATGGTCAAGGCGATCTTCGCCCGGGACTACATCCTTCTCCAGGGCGCGGTGCTCATGTTCGCGATGGCGTTCGTCGTGATCAACCTGATGGTGGACCTCTCGTACGGAGCGCTCGATCCCCGCGTCTCCCGGCAGGGGTGAGGACATGGGACAGCGACGATTGCTCGGCAAGGTGGCGATCGTGACCGGCGCGGCCCACGGCATCGGCCGCGCGATTGCCGTGGAGCTGGCGCGCGAGGGCGCGTCCGTGTGGGCGTGCGACGTGCTGGAGCGCGAGCTCGCCGAGACCCGGCGATCGGTCGGGGAGCGCGCCGAGGCGCCGTGCCGCGCGGCGGTCGTGGACGTGAGCGACGCGCGGCGGGTGTCCGCGTTCGTCGAGGAGCTGATCGCGGCGGAGGGCCGCGTGGACGTGCTGGTCAACTGTGCGGGCGGGGTCCTCGGCCAGACGATGCGCCCGGTCGAGGAGGTCTCGGAGGAGGCGTGGCGCGCGATCTTCGCGGTGAACCTCGACGGCGCGTTCCACCTCACCCGGGCTGTCGCCCCGCCGATGAAGGCCAGCGGCCGCGGCAGTATCGTGAACATCTCGTCGGGAGCGGGTCGCTCCTACAGCCTGACCGGGATCCAGGCCTACGCGAGCGCCAAGGCGGGCCTGATCGGCTTCACCCGCCAGACGGCGCGCGAGCTCGGCGAGTTCGGGATTCGCGTCAACTGCGTGGCGCCGGGCTTCGTGCGCTCGAACCCGGCGTCCGAGCGACAGTGGCAGGCGATGGGTGAGGCCGGCCAGCAACGGCTGCTCGACTCGATCGCGCTTCGGCGCATCGGTGAGCCGCTGGACATCGCCCGCGTCGTGGTCTTCTTCGCCTCCGACGACGCCCGCTACGTCACCGGCCAGACGATCAGCGTCGACGGCGGCCACTGGATGCTCGGATGAGCCCACGGGTCGCAGGCCGTCCGATCAACTCTCACGGAGCCAGGGTAGCCCGGTGACCGGGGCGGCTGTCGAGGCGCTCACGCCGGTCGCCGAGCGCGCCGACACGCCGGTCGGCGACGCGTGGCGCCGGTTCCGGCGCAACCGCCTGGCCGTGATCGGCCTGCTCATCGTCGCCGTGATCCTGGCGGCGGCGGTGCTCGCGCCCTGGCTCGCTCCGCAAGATCCCGCGAAGCAGAGCCTCTTCGAGAAGCGCGCCCGGCCGGGCGCGAAGTACGTCCTGGGGGCGGATGAGTTCGGGCGGGACATCCTCTCGCGGGTGATCTACGGGGCCCGAGTTGCCCTCGTGGTGGGCCTGGTATCGGTGGGCCTCGCGCTGGGCCTGGGGCTGCTCCTCGGCAGCCTGGCCGGCTTCCTCGGCGGCTGGGTGGACGCCGGGATCATGCGCGGCGTCGAGGTGCTGCTGGCGTTTCCCTACCTCCTGCTCGCGATCGCCGTCGTCTCGGCGCTCGGCCCCGGGGCGCTCAACACGACGATCGCGGTCGGCATCTGGGGCACGCCACCTGTCACCCGGATCGTCCGCGCCGGTGTCCTCGCCCTCACCGAGACCGAGTACGTTCGCGCCGCCCGGGCGCTCGGGGCTGGCGGGCCCGCGCTGGTGGGTCGCCACATCCTGCCGAACATCCTGCCGACCATGATCGTGTACGGCAGCCTGTTCATGGCCGACGCGATCCTGGTCGAGGCGGCGCTCTCGTTCCTCGGGCTGGGCGTCCAGCCGCCCACGCCGTCCTGGGGGCTGATGGTGGCGACGGGGCGGGACTTCCTCCTGATCACCCCCCACATCACGACGATCCCAGGGCTCGCCATCATGCTGGCGGTGCTCGGGTTCAATCTCCTGGGCGACGGGCTCCGGGACGCCCTCGACCCCCGTCTCCGCGGCGCCTGAGGGCGCGTCGGCTCACCGCGGCCGCGATGGCGAGGCGCGGATCGCGCTTGCGCGCCCTCGCCGCCCGCTGGATCAGCCGCAGTTGGCGCCGTCGACGTTGATGGACGTGGTCTGGCCCGCCCGGATCTGGAAGGGGACGGTCCCGAAGCAGCCCGAGGCGACGTAGTCTCCGGGCGGCACGTTGTTGCGCTCCACGGTCTGGCCGCCGTTCAGGTTCGAGATCGGCGCGATACCGGACGGTGAGAACGTCACGTCCACGGTGCAGAACGTGCATCCGGAACCGGCGCTGTTCCTGACCCGGAGGTCGCCTTGCTCCGCCCTGACCGTCACGCTGGTCGAGGCCGAGGCCGTGTTGTTGACCGTGCACGTCACGGTGTAGGTGCCCGGCGTCGAGTTGCGGAAGGTCGTGCTGACCCCGGTGGTCGGACTGACCGACCCGGCCCACGTCACGGTGGGCGGCCCCGGGCTCTTGATGGCGCAGACGCAGCTCGATGGCTGCCCGGGCTCGACCGTGCCGGGCGAGCACGAGACCCCGGCCGATGTCGCGACGACGGTGACGGCGGCCTGGTTGTTGCCGGGCGCGGCGGTGAAGCTGGTGCTGCCGGTGAACGTCCCCTGTGCTCCGCAGTCGAGGATGACCGTCAGGGTGAGGGGGACGCCGATCGGCGCCTGAAAGCTGACCTCGCCGCTGGGCGGGATCGGTACCTCGAGATGGAAGTTGTTCGGACCGTCGACGACGAGGCTGCCGGTGCAGCCGCCGGGAATCTGAGCGCGGTGGACCTTGAGCGCCACGGAGGTGCTCTTCGTCGGGCCGGTCCGGTTGCTGCTGTCGCTGCAGGCTTGCGCCAGCACCAGCGCCACCAGCACGCCCGCGACCACGGTCCAGGGGCGCCACCGGCACCCGGCGTTCCCAGCGTTCTCCATGATGACCCTCTCGTTGCTTCCGTTCCCGCCGACGGCTCTCGACGTCTTCCTGGTCAGAACCGGTAGGTCACACGCAGGTCCGCGTGCACCCCGTTGATCGTCGCGCCGCTCGGGAAGACGGGGCTGCGCTCGGCGTCGAGATAGAACCAGCGGACGCCCGCGTCGAGGGCGAACGTCCGGCTCAGCGTCCAGGTGACACCTGGCCCGACGGCGACCTTGAAGCGTCCCCCATCGTAGAGGGGGTCAGCCGTCGCGTAGTCGTTGGCCGCCACGTACCGCGCGTCCAGCACGCCCCGCACCGTCCACGCGTCGTCGATGATGTACCCGACCGCCAGCGCTCCTCGGATCTCGTTCCCGTGGCTGTTCCGCGACTCCTCGTCGAGCCGGCCGGCCGCGTTCAGGCGCTCCGCCTCGAAGCGGTAGATGTCGCGCACCGTCACCAGCGCCCACCAGGGCTCGGGACGCCACTCCAGGGTGGCGCCGACGTCGAGCTCGTCGCCCTCCCGGAACACCTCGAACCCGGCCCGCTCGTCCGTGCTGAAGTGGGTATAGGCGACGCGGCCGATGAGCCGCCACACGTCCCCCAGGAACACGTCGCCCAGAACGCTGACCGTCAGCTCGTCCCCGGGGTCGAAGTCGTCACCCGCGATGTCCTCCGTAGGATCGTACTCGCCCGTCCAGAGGTATCCGACGCCGCCCCCCAGGCCCCAGCCGCCGAAGCTCCGGTACACGAGGACCGTCGGGTTGACGTCGAAGCCTTCGCCGAAGCGCTGGAGCGCGACGAGGTCCTCGTCCTGGACGGCCGGGAGGTCACGGGTCTTCAGGCTGGACACTCCGCTGGGGAGGTCGAGGTCCAGACCGAACCGGATCTCCGTCCCCGACACGCGCCAGCGGTAGTAGCCGGAGACGGTGGTGTCGGTGAACCCCGTCATGCTCGCGCTGGCTGCCGCGTCGAGGTCATGCTGGCTTGTCCCGAAGCTGCCGCGCGCGGAGAGCCCCCAGATCGGCGTGTCGAAGAAGATGCCCACCGGCACGAGGAGCTCGTAGCCTGTGCCCTGTCCGGAGGAATCGTCCGCGGACCAGGCGTCCAGGTGAAGACCGCTGCTCACCGTCCACTGATCGGCCGCCGCCGGCGCGGCGGCGAGGGACACCGCCGCGGTCAGGAGGAAGGCCGCCGCCAGCCGTCCGCACCGGGCGCGGACGCCCGGGGTCCATCCGGTCACCGGGTCGCTCACTTGACGATCACGTCGACGTTGGTGGTGCCCGCGGACTGCGGCGGGGCGTCAGGCCGGCCCGTGCTGCCGCCCGGGCCCACGGACGACCAGGTGCCGGTCATCTTTTCGCTGGAGAGCTGCTGGATGAGCCCCCCCAGCGCCACGTTGTCGAGGTTGTTGGGGTCGAGGAAAACGCCCTCCACGGCCAGCGCGTCCGGCGCCAGCAGCTTCCGCTTCTCGCGGAGGGGAATGACCTGGCAGTCCCTGGGTTGCTTGCCAGGCTCGACCTCGGTGTACCGGTTGCGGCCGCAGACGACAAAGCCGGGAACGGCGGCCAAGGTATTCCGGGTCTCGACCACGCCGGCGAAGGTGTACACACGGCTCACGTCGCCGTGGACGAGGGCGAAGTCCGTCTGGCGGACCGCGGCGACCGCGGTGGGCGATTGCACGGCGAACCGGCCCGTTCCGGTTCCGACCCTGGCGACGACCTGGCGGGCCACCCACGCGCGCGCCTGCCCCACGGCCAGGTTGAACCGGGACGTCACCGGCTGGTTGACCGCGTCGACGTCGAGCTTGTCGATCTCGAGGTCGGACAGCTCGCCGATGCGCACGAGGCTGCCGTCGCCGAGCACGATCTCCGCCGCCCCGCCCTTGCCGGTCCGCACGCGGTCGCCTTCGGCGAGCCTCGCGCCCTTCTGAAGCGGCTGCGCGGCCGCCTGCCCGCGCCCCATCCGCTCCACCGGCGCCCGCGCGAGGATGACCTCGGCCGTGCCCGCCGCCTGGGCATCCGCCCGTGCGGCTGACGTCAGCAGCGCCGCACCCACCGCGACGGCCAGGGTGAGCCCCCTCGTGACCTTCCTCATGCCGATGCCTCCTGGCCAGGCTTCTTGAGATCGACCAGATCGAAGATGTCCACGGCCCGGTGCTTCCCCTTGACGGTGACGCTGCCCAGCGGACGGACCACGACGTGGTCCCGCACCAGCTCGTAGGTGCCCTGGCTGATGATGATGTGGCGGGCGGTCTCGTAATCCTTGTTGAGGCTTTCCAGGCGAGCGCCCAGGTTCACCTGGTCCCCGATGACCGTGTACGTGAAGCGCTGTGACGAACCGAAGTTCCCCACCAGCATCTCCCCCGTCGCGATACCGAAGCCCGTGACGAACGGCTCCCGCCCCTCGGCCTTCCATTGCTCGTTGAGACGGGCGACCACATCAGACATCTCGACGGCGGCCCGACATGCCTGGAGCGCGTGGTCCGGGTTGTCGAAGGGTGCGCCGAAGAACGCCATGGTAGCATCGCCGATGAACTTGTCCAAAGTTCCGCGGTGGCGGAAAACGACCTCGACGAGAGACGTCAAGTACTCGCGGAGGGCGCCGACCACCTCCTCCGGAGGATGCTGCTCGGAGAAGGTCGTGAACCCCCGGATATCCGAGAAGAGGACGCTCAGGATCCGTCGCTCGCCGCCGAAGGTGAGCTTGGACGGATCGCGGCCGATCTGCTCGACGACGGCGGGGGGCACGTACTGGCGGAATGCCTGCTTGATCCAGCGGCGCTCGCGCTCCTCGGTCAAGACCTGGTAAGTGACGCTGCCCACGTGGCCCACCGCGAGGGCGACCAGGGGCGGCAGCAGCAGAACCCAGATCCCGTGGCGGAAGCCCAGATGAGCGAGCCCGGTCGCTCCGGCTGCCAGGCCCAGCGCCACGACGGTGCCCCAGATGGCGCCGACGCGCGGGAGCAAGAGCGGCCCCGCCATCCCCAACAGGAGCACGGCGAGCGTCTCGACGATGGCCAGTCCGGCGAGCTGGCGGAGCCCCCGGCCTTCCAGCAGGTTGGCCAGCGCGGTTGCGTGGCTCTCGACGCCTGGCATCACGGCATCGAAGGGCGTGGGACGGACGTCCATGAGGCCGTGCGCGGTGAAGCCCACGAGGACGATCTGATCCTTGACGGCCGGCGGCGACGAGTTCGTGAGGACGTCCACGGCCGGGATGTGGGGGAACGTGCCCGCGGGACCGTAATAGGAAAGGAGAAGGACGCCGCTCTCATCCGTCGGCACCACCGTCGATCCGAGCTGGATCCCCTGGCCGGCCGTGACGCGGATGCGGGTGCGGGGGAGCCCGAGCGCCAGGCGCGCGGTCTCGAGAGTCAGACTCGGGTAGAGCCCGTCGCCAAACCGGATCAGCAGCTCGACCTGGCGGAGCGCACCGTCGGGATCCGGGTGGATGTTGACATGACCGTTTCCCGCGGAGGCGGTCATGAACCTCGGCAGCGGCAGCTGGACGGCGGCCGCTTCGCGCGGTCTGATCGCCTGCTCGGCCCCGGGGGTGGCGAAGCCCACGACGCGGCTCCGGTTGAGGAGACGCCGGGCGACGTCGTCGAGCGGCAGGGATTCATGGGGGGGAAACACGAAGAAGTACGGCACGACGACTCGGTGAGTCTCCGCCAGCGCCTCGGCGAACGCCTCGTCCGTGTCGGCGTGCGCCAAGGCTTCCTCGAGCAGTCGGCCGAACTCGTTGGCCGGGCTCGTGCCCCGGTTGAGACCGAGAGCCCGGTACCGGTCGGCCAGCGCCTTCGCGAGCACGAGCCGGCTGTTCTCGTCGGGCTCGCGGAGGATGAGGTCGAGCGCGATCACCTTCGCGCCCCCCTCGACGAGCCGCCGGATGATCTCGGCCGTCCGCGTCCGGGGCCAGGGCCACCGGCCTACCAGCTCCAGGCTCGTCTCGTCGATGGCGACGATGCTGATCTTCGCCGGAGGCGGCAGGGGTCCGCGGAAGCGGGCGTGCCAGTCGAGCACCCTCAACTCGATCTGCTCAACGAGGGTCGGGGGCGCGACGAGGCAGAGGAGACCGAGCGCGATCGCCAGGCATGCCAAGCCCGGGCGCACGAGCCGCCGGAGGAGGCTCTTCACGCGTGGCTTCGAGTGGGCGGGGCGCGGAGTTTTCGGCGACGTGGCGCGATCTTAGCACGGCGAAGGTCAGACACCCTCGCAGTGCTATCATCGGGCTATGCCGGGGGCTATGCCGGGGGCGATGATGGCCGCTCCACGCAACGTGATCCTGGTGGGCTTCATGGGCGCCGGGAAGTCGACCGTCGGGCGGCTGCTCGCCCGTCGTCTCGGACGGTGCTTCGTCGAGACGGACGCCATGATCACGGCGCGCGAGGGTCGGTCGATCCCCGACATCTTTGCGGAGCACGGGGAGCCCCACTTCCGGCGGCTCGAGGGAGAGGTCCTGGAGGCGCTGGCCGACAAGCGCGACCACGTGATCGCGACCGGGGGCGGCTTCCCCTGCGGCCCGGGCGTCATGGACCGGCTGCTCCAGCTCGGAACGGTGGTGTGGCTCGCCGCCGACTTCGAGGCGGCCTACGCTCGGGCCAACCGGGTCGGCGGGCGACCGATGCTGGCGGGACGCTCGGCCGAGGACGCGGCCGCCCTCTACCGGGTTCGCCAGGACTGCTACCGTCGCGCCCACCTGGCGCTCGACACGACTCACATGACGATCGATGCGGTCGTCGGCCGGGTCGTCCGGCATCTTCGCGAGCGGGAGCGGACGGCCCGCCTGACGGAGGCGTGCGTGGAGGGCGGGTCCCCGGGGGACGTGGCCGCTCCGTTGGGTGAGCCTCGGGTGGGAGATGCGTAGGCCAGGTGCCGACTCGGCCGAGCGCGATGGCTAGCGAGACCGGCTCGGGGGCGCTTGTCCAGCGCCTCCAGCAGGGACCGCTCCTTGCCGACGGCGCGATGGGCACCATGCTCTACGCCCGCGGCGTGCCGCTGGACGCCTGCTTCGACGTGCTGAACCTCCACGAGCCCAAGACCGTCCAGTCGATCCACCTCGAATACGTCGCCGCCGGCGCCGACCTGCTGGAGACGAACACGTTCGGCGCCAACCGGTTCAAGCTCGCGGTCCACGGCCTCGATGGCCGGGTTCGCGAGATCAACCGGGCGGGTGCGCGCCTGGCGCGCGACGTTCGCGAGACGATGGGGCGGGACGTGCTCGTGCTCGGCTCCATCGGACCGCTCGGCAAGTACCTGCTCCCGCTGGGGACGCTCGGAGAGGCCGAGGCGGGGGCCGCGTTCCGGGAGCAGGCGGAGGCCTTGCTCGAGGGCGGCGTCGACGGATTCGTCGCGGAGACCTTCTCGGACCTGCGCGAGCTCCGGCTCGCCGTCATGGCGATCCGCGACGTCTCGGCCGATCTGCCCGTCGTCGCGCAGATGGCGTTCAACGACGAGCGGGTGACGTTCCGGGGCCAGGCCCCGGCCGAGGTGGCGCGCGAGCTGGCCGCGCTGCCGGTCCAGATTATGGGGGCGAACTGCGGCGTGGGGTCGAGCGTGCTCTACGACGTGGGGGTCCTCCTTCACCAGGCCGTGCCCCAGGCCTGGATATCGATCAGGCCGAACGCCGGACTTCCGAGCCGGCACGGTGAGCGCCTGATCTACCTGTCCTCGCCGGCGTACATGGCCGACTACGCGTCGCGCATGCTGGACGCCGGAGCGCGGATCGTCGGCGGCTGCTGCGGGACGACCCCGGCCCACATCCGCGCGATGCGGGAGGTGGTCGACCGGCACGCCGAGAGGGCCAGTCGGCCGAGGCGGGCGGTGGCCGTGGCCGTGCCGGCCGCCCCGGAGCGGGAGGAGGCGCCGGCGTTCGGGGCGACCGCGGAGCCCTCGCGGCTCCTCTCGCGGCTGCACGCGGCCGAGTTCCTGGTGACGGTCGAGCTCGACCCCCCAAGGGGCCACAACATCGAGAAGCTCGTCCAGGGCGCGAAGCTGCTGGCCGAGCGCGGTGTCGAGGTCGTCGACATCAACGACGGCTCGCTCGGGCGCGTCCGGATGGCGGTCCTGCCTACCGCGCTGCTCGTTCGCGAGGCGACGGGCCTCGACATCAGCATGCACTTCACCTGCCGCGACCGGAATCTCATGGGGATCCAGGGGGACCTCCTCGGCGCCCACGCGCTGGGGGTCCGGAACATCCTGGCGATGACCGGGGATCCTCCGCGGGCGGGGGACTACGTCAACGCCACCGCCGTCTTCGACGTCGACGCGATCGGCCTCGTCCGCATCGTCGCCGGCATGAACCGGGGCGTGGACGCGGCCGGCAACTCGATCGGCGAGCCCACCGCGTTCGGCATCGGCGTCGCGCTTGATCCGGGCGCGGCCGATGCGGCCCGGGAGATCGACCGGTTTCACGCCAAGGTGGCCGCGGGCGCGATGTGGGCCCAGACGCAGCCGGTGTACGACCTCGATCAGCTCGAGACCTTCCTCGCCCGGCTGGGCCGCGTTCCGGTGCCTCTGGTGGTCGGGATCCTCCCGCTCCACTCGTTCCGGCACGCCGAGTTCCTCCACAACGAGGTGCCGGGCATCACCGTTCCGGACGCGGTCCGGGCCCGCCTTCGCGAGGCTGGCGACCACGCGCTGCGCGTCGGCGTGGACACGGCCCAGGCGATCCTCGCTGACGTGCGACGCCGGTACGCCGGCGTTTACCTGATGCCGTCGTTCGGGCGCTTCGAGGTCGTCGCCGAGGTCCTCGATGCGCTGCGATGACGCGCTCCGGGGCAGGGCCCTCGTCCGGGGCCGCCTCGGCGGCCGGGAGCTGAACTGCGGTCGCGCCTCACGCCGCGCGCCGGCGTCGACGGCCAGATAGGGCCGGCCGTGGGCGCGCTCGACGGCCTCGTCGTCCTGGACCTTGCCACGTACATCGCCGCGCCGATGTGCGCGACGATCCTTGGCGAGTTCGGCGCCGAGGTCGTCAAGGTGGAGCAGCCAGGGGTGGGGGACGACCTCAGGCGGCTGGGACGCCAGGCCGACGGGGTGTCCCTCTGGTGGCTCTCCGACGCCCGGAACAAGAAGTCCATCACCTGTAACCTCCGAGAGCCGGAGGGGCAGGCGCTGGTCCGCCGTCTCTGCCGAGGGGCGGACGTGGTCACCGAGAACTTCCGGCCGGGGACTCTCGAGCGCTGGGGGCTCGGGTACGAGGCCTTGCGGGCGGAGAATCCGGGGCTCGTCATGGTCCGGATCTCGGCATTCGGCCAGACGGGACCCCACCGTGAGCGGCCCGGCTTCGGGCGCATCGCGGCGGCGGTTGGCGGCATCTCATATCTGTCGGGGTACCCGGACCGGCCCCCGGTGACCCCCGGGACGCCCACGGTGCCCGACTACCTGGCGGGGCTCATGGGCGCCCTGGGCGCGCTGATCGCGCTCCGGGCGCGAGAGAGTACCGGAGAGGGGCAGGTGGTGGACCTGGGGCTCTACGAGCCGATCGTCCGGATACTGGACGACGCGATCCCCGTGTTCGGCGCGCTCGGATACGTCCGCGAGCGGATCGGCTCGGCCGCCGAGAGCGCAGCGCCGCACAACCACTACCGGAGCCGGGACGGGCGCTGGGTGGCGGTGGCCTGCACGAACGACCGCATGTTCGCCCGGCTTGCCCGGGCGCTGGGAACACCCGACCTGGTCGCGCAGTTTCCGGGAGTGCGGGAGCGGCTCGCCCGGCGCGCCGAGCTCGACGGGCTGGTCCAGTCGTGGGTCGGCGCGCGGGATGCGGTCGAGGCGCTGGCAGTCCTCGACGCCGCCGAGGTGCCGTGCTCCCTGGTGAACTCCGTGAGCGACCTGTTCGACGATCCCCAGGTCAAGGCGCGCGAGAACATCGTGGCCGTGCCGGTCCCGGGGATCGGGACGGTCCAGATGCCTGGCGTCGTGCCGCGCCTCACCGGCACGCCCGGGGAGATCCGGCACGCGGGCAGGTGCGTGCCCGGAGCCGACAACGAGGAGATCTACCTGGGCCGGCTCGGTCTCGATCGGGTCGAGTACAAGCGCTTGCAGGCGGCAGGCGTAGTATGAGGGAGAGGCCATGCTGATCCGAATTCCCGGACCGAACGATCCGCGCCCGTCGGCGATCACCCCGCGAGACTTCTACGTGAACCGCCGCGCCTTCATGGTCGGCGCGGCCGCGGCGGCTGCGGCCACCGTGGCGGGCTGCGAGGCGCAGACCGAGGCTGCCCTCAAGCCGGCGGTGAAGGGCCAGGCGCTGACCACGGCGCGGAATCAGGGCCTGAGCGTGGCTGATCCGCCGACGCCCTGGGAGAGCGCCACGACCTACAACAACTTCTACGAGTTCGGTACCGACAAGGCCGACCCGGCGCTCAACGCCCACACGCTCCGGCCCCGACCCTGGTCGATCGAGGTCGGCGGGCTCTGCCACAAGCCCAAGACGTTCGACATCGACGAGATCCTGCGGCTGGCCCCCCTCGAGGAGCGGGTGTACTCGCTCCGGTGCGTCGAGGGCTGGTCGATGGTCATCCCGTGGATCGGATACCCGCTCTCGGTGCTTCTCAAGCGGGTCGAGCCCACGGGCGCCGCCAAGTACGTGGAATTCCAGACCCTGGTCGACCCCGAGCAGATGCCGGGCACGAAGCCGAGCTTCTTCGGCTCCTCCCTCGACTGGCCGTACGTGGAGGGCCTCAGGCTCGACGAGGCGGCCCACCCCCTGACCCTCCTCACGGTCGGGATGTACGGCCACGTCCTGCCGAACCAGAACGGCGCGCCCATCCGCGTCGTGGTGCCGTGGAAGTACGGGTTCAAGAGCGCAAAGTCGCTCGTGCGGGTCCGGTTCGTCTCGGACGAGCCGAAGACCAGCTGGAACAGGGCGGCGCCGAACGAGTACGGGTTTTACTCGAACGTCAACCCCAACGTGGACCATCCCCGGTGGAGCCAGGCGACCGAGCGGCGGATCGGCGAGTTCCGCCGCCGGAAGACGCTCATGTTCAACGGGTACGACCAGGTCGCGTCGCTGTACGCGGGAATGGATCTCCGGAAGCAGTACTAGGCGCCGGCGGAGGTCTGAATTGGCCCGCATCGAGGGCGTGACGCCGGCCGAGGCGAAGGACGAGTACGTCGCCAAGGTGCTCGCCGCCCAGGCGGCGCACTGGGGCGCCCCCCTCCTGAACCACCTCCTGTACGCTCGCCGGCCCTCGATCTTCCGCGGCGTGCGGGGGATGTGGACGGGCGTCGACGCTTCGGGGCTGATCGACGACTCCCTCAAGGCCCTCGTCAACCGGCGCGTGGCGGCCCTGAATCGCTGTGAGTTCTGACAGGACATCAACGCTGCCGTGGGCAGCGCGTTGGGGGTGCCGGAGGAGAAGATCCTGGCGCTCCCGGACTACGCGACCAGTCCCTCCTACAGCGACGCGGAGCGCGCGGCGCTGGAGTACGCCGACGCCATGACCCTCAGCGACCGCGATGTGGGCGATGACCTCTTCCTCCGGCTCCGTCGCTTCTTTGACGACGACGCCCTCGTGGAGCTGACGGCGGTGATCGCCTGGGAGAACGCGTCGAGCAAGTTCAACCGCGCGCTCCGGGTGCCGTCCCAGGGTCTCTGGCGGCGGTCGTCGCCCGAGCTGGACCGGGCCGATCCGTCCGGGCGCGGCGGCAGCGGGTCGGGGCCGGGCACGACGTGACTCGACGGCACCGGATCGCCCTGAAGGTCGCGGTCTGGGCGGCGTGCCTCGCCCCGCTGCTGGCCCTCGCCTGGCGTCTTGCCACCGATCCGCTCGTCACGAACCCGATCGACGTCGCCACGGACACGCTCGGCGACTGGACCCTGCGAATCCTGCTGCTTTCCCTGACGATGACCCCGCTCCGGGTCGTGTTCGGGCTGTCGTGGCCGGTAACCCTGCGCCGCCTTCTTGGCCTGTTCGCCTTCGCGTACGCGGGGCTCCACTTCTCGGTGTGGCTCGTCGTCGATCACCTGTTCGACTGGCCCACCATGGCGGCGGACATCGTGAAGCGCCCGTACATCACCGTGGGGTTCACGGCGCTTCTCCTGCTGGTGCCCCTGGCGGCGACGTCGACCGCCGGGATGGTGCGGCGCCTCGGCGCGGTGTCGTGGCGGCGCCTTCACCGGCTCGTCTATCTCATCGCGATCCTGGGCGTGCTTCACTACCTCTGGCTCGCCAAGGTCGGCGTGCTAGGGCCCTACTACTATGCGGCGTGGCTCGGCGTGCTGCTCGTGATCCGGGTCGGCGACGCCGTGCGCCGCGCCCGCCTGCGCGCCCGGCGCGAGGCCGCCGGGCCTCGCCTGGCTCCGCGCCCGGCGCGGCCCGCCCGAGGGTCCGGGACGACGCCTCCGGTCGCTCCCCAGACGGGCGGCCCTATGCTACCGTGATCGGCGCCAGGCCGATGGCCCAAGGCGCTCAGGAAGGGGGACGACGTGAGAGGCTTCCTCGCGGGTTTCGTGACGGGCGGCTTGATCGTGTGGTTCTTCCGGGACGACATCCAGACCTACCTCGACGAGCAGGCGCGGCTGGCCCGCGTGCGGACGGCCGACCGGCTCCACGCCGTCGAGGAGACGGCCGAGCGCGCCTTCGACCGCGCCTCCGCGCCCATCCGCAAGGCCGAGGAGATGCTCGACCACGGCAGAGCGCAGGTCAGCGACACCCTGCGAGCGGCCGAGCGGACGATCCGGCCCTAGTCGGCCCGCGGTCTCTCCGCCGTCCTGCCCGTCGGTAGCGAGACTGGGCCCCCGCCCGCGCACGACGCCCTCGATAGTGAATAGCCCGCCGGCGCCCTGGCGCCCGGCGGGACGTGTCGGCGAAGTACGCCGCCCGCCCGTCCGGGGCTCCAGCCGAGACCGTTCGGGGCCGTCAGGTCCGGAGGCGCGGGTCCATCGCGTCGCGGACCGCGTCGCCGAAGAGGTTCAGCCCGAACACCGACACCGCGATCGCGGCGCCGGGGAAGATCGCGAGCCAGGGAGCGTTCCGCATGTTCTTCTGCGCCTCGTACAGCATGTTGCCCCACGTCGGGCGGGGCGGCGCCTCGCCCAGCCCGAGGAACGAGAGCGCCGCCTCGGCCAGCAGCACCTCCGCGAAGTAGAGGCTGCACTGCACGATCACGACCGAGAGGCAGTTCGGCACCACGGTTCGGACGAGGAGCCGCGTGACCGAGGTGCCCAGGGCACGCGAGGCGGTGACGTACTCCTGGGTCATCACGGACAGCGCGATGCCCCGGGTCATACGCGCGACCCGGGGGAAGTAGACGACCGCGAGGGCGATGACGATGCTCCGGCCTCCGGTCCCCAGCGCGGCGCCCACGGCCACGGCGAGCAGGAGCGACGGGAAGGACATCAGGACGTCGAGGGCGCGCATGAGGAGCCCCGCCAGGCGGGCCGGCGCCGCCGCGCCGACGATGCCGACGAGGATTCCCGGCACACCGGAGAGCAGGATGGTCAGGGCGCCGATCGCGAGACTGAACGCGGAGCCGTGGACGACGCGGCTGAACACGTCCCGCCCGAGGTGGTCGGTCCCGAACCAGAAGTCGGCGCCGGGCGGGGAGAAGCGCTTCGGCACGTTCATACGGACCGGATTCTGGAGGGGGAGATACGGCGCGAGTAGCGCCATGGCGACCAGCGCCAGCACGATGGCGGCACCCACCACCGACAGCGGGTTCTTGCGCGCCCAGCTGCGGACGCGCGCCACGCCCGACCGCCGCGGCGGCAACGCCGCGGCGGTCGGGGTCGCGCCCGGGGCCCCCCGGTCTGCCCCGCCGGTGACCCCCGGGACTCCTGCCCCGCCCGGGACGGTCCGCTCCACGCGCTCGTCCAGCGTCGACATGGGGTCAGGTCGGACGCAACCGGGGATCGAGGTAGGTGTAGAGGATGTCGACGATGAGATTGATGAGCACGTATACCACGGCGACGTACAGGATCAGGCCCTGGATGACCGGGAGGTCGCGGTTGTAGAGGGACCGCACGACGAGCTGGCCCACGCCGGGCAGCACGAACACGGTCTCGATCACGGCGGTCCCACCGAGCAGGATGCCCATGTTGATCCCGATCACCGTGACGAGCGGGATGAGGGCGTTGCGGAGCGCGTGGCGCATGAGGACGGCCCAATCGCGGAGACCCTTCGCCCGCGCCGTACGCACGTAGTCCTGGCTCAGCACCTCGAGCATGCTCGAGCGCGTCAGGCGCGTCAGGAGCGCCGCCAGGTGGGTGCCGAGCGCGAGACTTGGCAGGATGAGGAAAGGGATCGCCTTCCAGATGCCCTGCGTGATCGGCTCGTAGCCGACGATCGGAAGGAGATCGAGCCACAGCGAGAAGAGGATGATCAGCATGAGCCCGAGCCAGAAGCTCGGGAGCGACAGGCTCACCAGCGTCAGGAGCCTCGCCGCGTGATCGATCCACGAGTTCCGGAAGGCGGCCGAGAGCAAGCCCGCCGGGATGCCGATGCCGATCGAGAGGAGGAGCGCGAGAGTCACCAGGGAAAGGGTCGTTGGCATCCGCCAGAGGAGTTCCTCCGACACCTGCGTCCGGTTGTAGAGGGACTGTCCGAGGTCGCCCTGCACGATCCGGCCGAGCCACTCGAGGTAGCGGACGTGGAGCGGACGGTCGAGACCCAGCTGGCGCCGGAGCTCCTCGACCGCCTGCGTGGTGCCCTCGCCGCCCATCATGACCAGCGCCGGGTCGCCGGGAATGATGTGGACCAGCGCGAAGGACGCAATGCTGAGGGCGAGCAGCATCGGGGCCAGGGCAAGCAGGCGCACCACGATCAGCCGGAGCAGCGGATGCATGGCCTAGAGGCGCGCCGCCTTCACGGCACGGCCCGGCGGGAGCCGCCTCGCCCGCGCCTGACCAACCGGTGCTCCCGGACCGTCACGAGCTCGCCGCGAAGGCCTTCTGCAGCGAGCCCGCGATCTCGTCGAGCGCCGTCCGTGCCTTGTCGAGGATCCGCGTCATGCGTACGAATCCGTGAAACATGCCGGCGTAGCGCGTGACCGTGACGGGCACGCCCGCGTCGCGGAGACGGGCGGCGTAGGCCTCACCCTCGTCACGGAGCGGATCACACTCCGCCGTGATCACGAGCGCGGGCGGCAGCCCGGCCAGGCTCGGCGCTCTCAAGGGCGAAGCGTGCGGCTCGAGCCCCTGTCGCTCGTGGGCGAGATAGTGGTTCCAGAACCAGCGCATCCCTTCTCGTGTCAGGATGTAGCCGGTCGAGTTTTCGATGTAAGACAGGGTATTTAGGTCGTTGTCGGTGACGGGATAGATCAGCACCTGGTGAAGGAGCGCGGGGCCGCCCCGCTCCCGGGCCATCAGGGCGGCGACCGTGGCCAGGTTGCCTCCCGCACTGTCACCCCCGATCGCGACCCGGCGAGGGTCGAGCCCGAGGCGGGCGGCGTTCGCGACCACCCAGCGAAGCGCGGCATAGGCGTCGTCGGCGGCGACCGGGTACTTCCACTCCGGCGCCAGGCGGTAATCCACGCTCGCCACCACGCAGCGGGCCGCGTTCGTGAGCGACCGGCAGAGGCCGTCGTGCGTGTAGAGGTCGCCGATGACCCAGCCTCCGCCGTGGTAGTAGACGAGGACCGGATGCGGACCGGGACCTCCGGGCGAGTACGTGCGCACGGTGACCTCGGCCCCCGCCACCGGCACACGGTGGTCGGTCACCGCCGCCACCTCCTCGAAGGGGCCGAGCGCGGCGGTGCGGGTGCGGATGGCCTCGCGCGCCTCGGCGGGCGTCGAGCTCTCCAGGGGCTTGAGGTTGAGCGCGGCGATCGCGTCGACGACGCGCTGGGCCTGGGGGTCGAGCGGCATGACGGTCTCCGCGGCAGGCTGGCTCAGGCGTCCGCGGCCGCGCTCGCGCGGGGTCGCAGGATCTTGGCCCGAGCATCCTGGAGTTGTTGGTGGAACGGGGTGCGCTCGCGCACGGTCATCGGGGTCTGCTCCGCGAGTCCGGTGCGGAGCTCGACGAACACCGGGCCCTCGGCCACGAGGAGCTCGGGAAGCCGGCGCTCGAGGTCTCGGAGGTCGTCGAAGGCTGTCGCCATCCGGTATCCCGCGCCCCGGGCCATCATCACGAAGTCGACCGACAGGCCGCCCGGGACCCCCTGCGCCCCCGACGTGTGGTAGACGCCGTTCTTGAACAGGAAGTGGACGAGGTTCCGGGGCGCCGCTCCCGCCACCGTGGCGAGCGAGCCGAGCTGCATCAGCAGGGAGCCGTCGCCGTCGAGGACGATCACACGGCGGTCGGGACGGGCGAGCGCCATCCCGAGCCCGAGGGAGGAGGCGCCTCCCATGAACCCGACGCACGTCACCGACAGGTCATGGGGCGCGATGCTCCGCCAGGCGGGGGCCGTGGTCATGGTGGGGACGACGATGGCGCCGCCCCGCTGGGCCGCGAGGAGGCGCAGCACGTCTTCCGGCTTCTCTATCATCTCAGCGCCGTCTCAACTCGTCTCCAGCCCTACCAGTACGGCGGTCGGTCCGCGGCGTGCCCGGCTCAGGCGATAGTACTCGGGGATGCGGTGCACGTCGCCCGGTCCTTCCAGGCGGGCGTGCGGCACCCCGAACGTGTCGAGGAGCGGCTCGCAGTAGCGGACCATGGAGTGGCGCGACTCCCGCGGGTCCCTGTCCTTCTCCCGGCTCAGGAGGCCGATCATGTAGAAGACCGGGACCCGGCCGTCCATCGCGACGCCGCGGAGCGTGTTGACCGACGCGTAGAGCCCCGCGTGCTGGATCATCAGCACGACCGGCTCCCCCCCGACGTGGAGCCCGGCCGCGATGCAGGTGGCCTCGTCCTCGGTCGCGCAGGTGACCACGCGGATCGACTCCTCCTTGTCGAGCGCGGCGAGCACGGTCTTCTGGTGGGTGTCCGGCACGCTGAGGATCCAGCCGAGGTGGCCGTGCATCGGCGGCTCGGCGACCTCGGCCGCGAGGGCGGCGCGCGCCTCGCGGAACGTGTCCTTCAGCGTGTCGATGATGAGCGTGGCCGGAATGGACTCGGGCATCCTGCCTCCGCCGGCTAGTGGTTGCCCCATCCTACACGACCCGGAATGCCGGGGGCGGCGGCAAGGGCCGGTCCGCGAGGCGACAACGTCCGGTTCCTCGCCGAGAACTGCTGCCGGGCAGAGCGGCCGGTGGCTGCGGCCGGAACCCCTCGCGAGGCGAACCCGCGCGAGGGGCCCGGAGGAATGGCCAGGCGGTTACTTCGAGACTCCCCACACGCGGGCGTAGCCCGCGGCCCAGTGATTCCAGCCCTTCACGTTCTCCCGCCACGCCGCCACCTGGGGCACGTAGTTGGTCGGGTAGTATGGGAGGTCCGTCCGCCGGAGCTGCTCCAGCTGGGCGTAGATCTTCGCGCGGTCCTCCGCCTTGAGCGCTTTCCGGCCCTCCTGGCAGAGGCGGTCGTACTCCGGGTTCTTGTAGCCGGCATTGCTCGACTTGGACTCGTTGCTCTGGCAGTAGTAGACGTCCGCATCCGGCCGCGGGGTGAGGCCGGAATAGAACATGTCCCATTCGCCCTTAAGCCAAACCTCCTGGAGGGCCGCCGACTCGAGCGTCTTCACCTCGACGTCCATGCCGACCGCCTGGAGCTGGGCCTGGATGATCACTGCGCCCTGAGCGATCCGGTCCGGCACGAGGTGGGCCTGCATGACTATCTTCTCTCCCTTGTAGCCGGCCTCCTGCATGAGCTGCTTCGCGCGCTGGACATTCGGCTTGGCGTAGGGGTCCTGGTCATGCACCGAGCCGTGGAACGGCATGCCGGCCGGGAACCCTGCGGCGACGGGCTTGCCCTGGCCGCCGGTGTTGGCCTTCGACATCTCCTCCTTGTCGATGGCGTACGCCACCGCCTGACGGAGCTTCTGGTTGTTCATGAAGGGCCCCTTCTTGAAGCCGAACCGGAGGTCGTCGAAGGCGATGCCCGGAACGGATCCGACCACGAGCCCCCGCGTGCCCTTCATCCGGGGCACATCCTCGACGTTCAGCTCGATCGCGATGTCCACGTCACCCCGCTCGATTGCCGCGGCCCGCACCGAGCTGTCGGGAATCGGGATGAAGTCGACCGTCTCGACCAGGGCGACCTTCTTCCCGGCGAGCCCCGAGCTGGGCCGCGAGTCGGCCACGTAGTCCTTGAACTTCTTCACACGGAGATAAGCGTCCTTCTTCCACTCGACGAACTCGTAGGGTCCGGTGCCCACGGGCTTCGTGATGGCGCCGCCCTGCTTCTCGACCTCCCCTTCGGGGTAGACGACGACGGGGCAGATGACGTTCGCGAGGTTTGCGAGGAAAACGCCGGAAGGACCGGTGAGGGTGATGCGGACCGTCGAGGCGTCCGTCGCCTCCACGTCCTTCACGAGCTGCTTGAACTCCGCCGACCGGCAGCCCTGATTCCGCATACGGTTCAGGGTGTACGCGACGTCCTTCGCGTCCATCACTTTGCCGTTGTGGAACTTGACGCCCTTCCGGACCGTGATGGTGTACGTGAGGCCGTCGGGGCTGATCGTGTGCTTGTCGGCCAGCATGGGCTGGATCGACAGGTCCTCGCCGAGCGTGTAGAGCATCTCGTACACGTTCAGCAGCGCGATCCGGCTGACGTAGTGAGTCGTCAGGTGCAGGTCGACGTTCGAGGTGTCGCCGTGGAGGGCGACCTTGAGGTGGTTGGCCTGGGCGGCCGCCGGCGGCGCGGCGACCAGGGTCGCGCCCAGCAGCAGGGTCAGGGTCATCGCGCACCACCCGGCGGTGTAACGGAGCCCGTGTCGTGTCGCTCGCGTCCTTCGCATCAGTGTTTCCTCCCTGGGTGTCACCATCGGATCTCCCGCTGCACCGGCAGCCGGTGCTGGTCCTGTCGTCCCTCGATGGGCCAGGCCCGGAACTCGTCGAGCCAGACCAGCATCTCCTGCATGATGGCGTCGGCGATCCGGCGGCCCTTCTCGCGGCTGGCCTTCGTCGGGTCGCCGTGGACGCCGGTCTTGGTCCAGCGTCCCCAGAAGTCGTTGAACCGGACGTTGGTCGTGCTGTCGGAGGTCATCGTCCGTCCGACCCGGTCGGTGTCCTGGACGGCCTTGTCCATCTGGACGCGCTCGGCGTCGAAGTGGAGGTAGAGCGAGGTTTCCCACTCGTCGGCGTGCGCGTACACACCGCTCTCAAGCTCCCGGAGGCTCTCGTCGCGCCCCATGTTGTAGTACCCGAACGCGCAGCAGATGGCCGGCGTCTCGAGCACCACCCGGCGCGCGATCAGGTCGGCCATCGGCATGTTCGAACCGTGGCCGTTGATCACGGCCATCCGCCGGAACCCGTGATAGGCGACGCTCTTCAGCACGTCGGCGCAGAAGTCGATGAAGTGCTGAGGCTCGACGTGGATCGTGCCCGGGAAGTCGAAGTGGTGCATGTTGAGCCCGTAGGGAATGCCGGGCAGGACGAGGACCTTGTCCGGCGCCCTGCGCCCGAGCTCCCGGCACACGGACTCGACCAGGAACAGGTCGGTGTCGAGCGGCAGGTGCGCCCCGTGCTGCTCCGTTGAGCCCGTCGGGAGGAGCACGACCTTCCCCATCTCGATGGCGTCGTTCATCTCCGGCCAGGTGAGCTTGTTGTACTCGAAGATCTCGCGCGCCTTCACCGCACCTCCTGCGTGTTCGCGATGGTCGTGGATCGGGAACGATCGTGAGGAACGGCGTCAACTCTAGCGGAGGGATGAAGCCCGGACAAGAGGGGTGAGCATCACGAAGCCGATCCGGTAGGTCCGTCGCTTGACGCCCCCCAGCGGCGCCTCGGCGTGGCGGGGGGCGGAGCCGCGGCAAGCGCCACGCCGGTGAGGCGGGCGGCCGACGCGGCGAGCGCCGCCGGCGCGCCCTCTGCGCCGTGCGCGCGCCACATTACCAGGACGTCCCCGTCCCTCGCGCCGCCGGCCGCCGGGAGCTCCGGGGTGGCCACGCGCCCGGGGGAACGCCAGCCGGAGGTTCCCCGCCAGGAACACGCCCTCGGCGAGGATGGTGTCCCCGCGGAAGCCGGACCGACGGATCTCCGCGGCAAGCGCTCCGAACGGGACGTTGAGGCGCGAGTACGCGCCGTATCGGGGCCCGATCCAGACCTGCAGGTCGGGGGCGGCCAGCGTGACGAGGCTCGCCAGGAACGCGAGGAGCGCGAACGCCCGGAGCCGGCCGCGAGGCCACGAGGGCGGCCCCACGCCCCCCAGAACGCTCCGGGCGCTCAGGAAGACGAAGAGGTGCGTGCCGAAGAGCAGGCCGTTCTTCACCAGCGCGAGCGCGGGGATCCCCGTTTCCAGGACCCGCAACGCCAGCGCCTGGATCCAGGTGTAGAGCGGCGGCTGATCGTCGTACCCGAGTGCGAGGGCCTGGGTCAGGACGAGCTGCTCGGCCTCGTCCAGCTCGGCCGTCCCGGACACCGCGACGCGCATCCCGAAGTGGGCGGTCGCATAGGCGGCGAGGACGAGGACGGCCACCATCGTCGCGCCGCCCCTCGCAGCCGGAGGGGGCGCGCCCTCCCCGGCCCATCTCGGGCACGCACGCGCCGCCGTCCTGAGGTAGGATGAGCGCCCATGGACTCTGCGCTCGTTCCCCCGCCCCGATTCCTGGTCGCCGACGTCGCGGCCGAGGTGCGCGCGCGGTTCGGCACGCCCTGCTACGTCTACGATCGAAGCGCCCTCGAAGCGGCGGCCCGGGCGGCCCTAGCGTTCCCCGCGCCTTTCGGGTTCACTCTGCGCTACGCGATGAAGGCGAACCCGTCCCGCGGAATCCTCCAGGTGTTCCGGGAGCTGGGTCTCCACATCGACGCGTCCAGTGACTTCGAGGTCGAGCGGGCGATCCAGGCGGGATTCGCGCCGGCGGAGATCCAGCTGACGTCGCAGATGCCGTCGCGGCGCCTGGCCGAGCACGTCCGGCGTGGCGTCCTGTTCAACGCCTGCTCGATCCACCAGCTCGAGAGCTTCGGGAAGGTCGCTCCCGGGAGCGAGGTGTCGGTCCGGATGAACCCGGGGCTCGGGACGGGCTCGACCAAGCGGACCAACACCGGCGGGCCGTCGGCGAGCTTCGGGATCTGGTACGAGTACCTCGACGAGGTCAAGGCGGTGGCGGAGCGTCACCGCCTGCGGATCACGCGGCTCCACTCGCACGTGGGCTCGGGCACCGACCCGGAGATCTGGAAGCGCTGCACCCGGATGACGCTCGAGCTGGTGGCCAAGCTGCGCGACGTCAGCACCGTGAATCTCGGGGGCGGGTTCAAGGTGGGGCGCATGCCGGAGGAGCCCACGGTCGACCTCGCCGAGGTGGGCGCGGACGTGCGCGGCGAGCTCCTGGACTTCCACGCGCGAGACGGCCGCCGCTTGGGCCTCGAGATCGAGCCGGGCACCTATCTCGTCGCGCGCGCCGGCGCGGTCGTGGCGACCTGCGTCGACGTGGTGGACACCGGACGCGACGGCTTCCTCTTCGCCAAGCTCGACACCGGCATGACGGAGGTCACGCGCCCGTCGCTCTACGGGGCCCAGCACCCGGTTGACGTTCTCGGCAGCGGCCGGGAGGCGGCGGCGGTCGTGTTTGTCGGTCCCTGCTGCGAGTCCGGCGACATCCTGACGCCGGCGCCGGGCGAACCCGAGGCTCTCGGTCCCCGCTGGGTCCCGCGTCCCCGGATCGGGGATCTCGTCGTGGTCAGCGGCGCCGGCGCCTACTGTGCCGCGATGTCCACGGTCAACTACAACTCCTACCCGCGCGCCCCCGAGGTGATGCTGGAGCCGGACGGCACCTTGCGACTGCTCCGGCGCCGCCAGGAGCCGGCCGCCATCTGGGCCGACGAGACCTGACACGGGCGCCGACGGCGCGAGCCCTCGGGACTCGCCGACCCCGCCGTCCGCCGCGAGCGTCGCCTCGGACCTTAGGAACGCCCTGTCCCTCCGGCGCTATCATGGCAGCCGAGGCGCCACATGACTGACCTGCCGGTCGTCCTGCTGATCGCGCTCGGCCTCCTCTTCTTCGCGTCCCCGCTCATCATCCTCGCCCTCGTCCTGGCGCTCCTGAGCCTCCGGAGTCGCGTGCGGCGTCTCGAGGATCGCCTGGGTCAGCTGGAGCCGCGGCCGGCGAGCCCGGCGCCGCGCACCGAGCCGGCGGCGTCCGCTACACCGGCGGGCCCGGCCGAATCGCCTGCGCCGCCGCCCCCGGCCCTCGACGCGTCGCAGGGGGAGCTCCTGCTCGACGCCGCTGCGTCTCCGGTCGAGGCCGACGTCGCGGCGCCCGCCGCCGCCCCTCCACCCTCCCGGGTGGACGCCGGGCCCGACCCCACGGCGCCGCACGGTCCTGCCGGGCGTCCCCAGGAACGCGCGGCCGGCGGCGTGGGCCAGTGGGAGGGCCGGCTCGGCGGGACCTGGCTGTCCCGCGTCGGGGCGGTACTCTTCTTCGTCGGCGTCGGCTTCTTTCTCAAGCATGCGTTCGAGCACGACTGGATCGGGCCGAGGGGACGGATCCTGACGGGCCTCCTGGCGGGAGTCGCAATGGTGGCGGGCGGCGTCCGGCTCGCCGGGAGCGCGACCTACCGGGTGCCCGCGCAGAGCCTCGTCGCGGTGGGGATCGGGGTCATCTACCTCTCGCTGTACGCGGCGCATGCCTTCTACGCCCTCGCCGGGGCGCCCGTCACGTTCTCGGGCCTGGCCGTCGTGACCGCCGTGGGCTTCGCGACCGCGCTACGCCTCGAGTCCCGGACGCTGGCGTTCCTGGCGACCCTGGGCGGGCTGATGACGCCCGTTCTCCTTCACACCGACGCCGACGCCGCGGCCACGCTCTTCACGTACCTCGCCATCCTGGACGTCGGCGTGCTCGTCGTTGCCTCCCGCCGCGGGTGGCCTGGCCTCGCACTGCTCGCCTTCGCCGGGACCCAGCTCCTGTACTGGGGCTGGCTCGAGCGCTGGTACCAGGTCGAGCGCCTCGCCACCGCCCTCGGATGGGCCACCGCCTTCTTCGCGGCCTTCGCGCTCTGGGCGCTCGCGGCCGATCGAGGCCCGCGACCACCCTCCGGCCCCATCGAGCTCGCCCGGACCCTGGTCCTCCTCGGGGCGCCCGCGCTCTACTTCGCGGCGGCCCGGCGCGCCCTGGCCGACCCGGCGGGTCGTCGCCTGGCGCTGCTGGCGCTCGCGCTCGCGGCGCTCTACTTCGTGGCGGCGCGCGTGGCGGCGCGAAGCGCGGCCGGCGGCCCGCGGGTGGCCGTCCTGCACCGCGCCGTCGCGCTGGCCTTCCTCACGCTCGCGCCCGCGGTGACGCTCGGGCGGCACGACCTGGCGATCGCGTGGAGCGTGGAAGGGCTGGTCCTCCTGTCCGGCGGCTTCGCGCTGAGCATGCCGCGGCTTCGCGCCGGCGGCCTGGCGGTCAGCGCGCTCGCGTGGGGGCGGTGGTTCACGGGGCTCGGCGAGGATTCCGGCCGGGCCGGAACCTTCCTCCTCGCGCACCCGGCGCTCCCGGCCACGGTCGCCATCGTGGTGACTGCGGTCCTCGGCGCTCTCGTCTACCGGGCACGGGAACGGGCAGAGCCGCCGCTCGGCGGCCGGGAGCGCGTCGTGCGCCCGGTTCTGCTCCTGGTGGCGGTCGCGAGCGCGGCGCTCCTGCTCACCGTGGAGCTCGCGCAGTTCCGCACGCTCGCCATCCCGCCGCCGTACGTCCCCGTGGTGCAGTCCGTCGTGTGGATGCTGGCGGCGATGGCGCTGCTGGCCCTGGCCCGGGGCGACGCCACGCGCGTCCTGCTGGTCGTCGCGACGCTCCTGCTGGTGGCGCTCGTGGGCGACGCGCTGAGCGGCACGGACCGCTGGGCCCGGATCCAGACGTCTCTCAGGCCGCCGCTATGGAACCCGCGCTTCCTGGCCGGATGTCTCCTGGTCGTGCTCGCCTGGCTCTACGGCCAGGTGGCCGGGACGCTGCCGTACCTCGGAGAGCGGGCGCGCCGCCGGCTCGCCACGGTGGGCTCCGTCGCGGCGGCCGCCCTCCTGCTGTGGAACCTGAGCGTCGAGGTCATGCTGATGCCGCTTCCCGAGACCCGGCTCGATCCGGAGAAGCTGCGGAGCGCGGTGCTGTCGGTGCTGTGGGCCCTCTACGCGTTCACGGCGATGGCGTGGGGCCTCTGGCGGGGCCAGGCGGCCCTGCGGATCGGGGCGATCGCGCTCTTCGCCGTCACGCTGGTGAAGGTGCTCGTGGTGGACCTGGCCGGCCTCGATGCGCTCTACCGGATCCTCTCGGTCCTGGTCCTGGGTGCGGCCCTCCTGATCGCGTCCTTTCTTTACGCGCGCTCGCGGCGGCGCCCAGGCGAGACTGGCTGACCGGGGAACATACCGCCCCGCGCCAGCGAGGCGTGCCGGCGGCCGCGCGGTCCTCAGTCGCCGGCGGCGACGTCGCGCAGCAGATCGCCCAGGATGGCCCGCGCGGCGTTGTGCCCGGGGGCGCCGGTGACCTCGCCGCCCGGATGCGTTCCCGCTCCGCACAGGTAGAGGCCCGCGACCGGGGTCCGGTAGTGGGCCCAGCCCGGCAGGGGGCGGCGGCCGAGGAGCTGCGCTGGCACCAAGTCCAGGTGGCGGATGTTGCCGTCCGTGAGGCCGATGCGCGCCTCGATGTCGGGCGGGGTGAGCAGCATCCAGTCCACGATCGCCCGCCGAAAGTTCGGGGCGTAGCCGGTGAGGAGATCGATCATCCGCTCGCCCATCTCCTGGCGGCGGACCTCCCACGTGCCCTCGGCCGGCCGCACCGGCGCCCACAACGCCCAGATCGAGACGACGTGGTGGCCGGGCAGGGCCATGGAGGCGTCGTACACCGACGGGATCTGGACCTCCATCAGCGGCGCCTGTGGCAGCCGCCCGGCCTGGGCGTCCTGCCACGCCGCGAGGAAGCCCTCGGCGGACGGGCAGATCTTGATCTGCGCCAGGTACCGGGGATCGAAGCCCGGGCCGAGGTAGGCCGAGAAATCGGGCAGCTCGCGAAGCGCCGCGTGGAACTTGAGGTACGCCGCCCGCGTGGAGAGCCCGGCGATCTGCTCGCGGAAGCCGGCGGGGAGCGCGTCCGGCGGGAGCAGCCGGAGAAAGGTGCGCTTCGGGTCGGCGTTGGAGACGACGACGTCGGCCGGGACGACCGCGCCGTCTCCGAGAACGACGCCGGCGGCGCGGCCGTTCCGCACGTCGACCCGGGACACCTCCACGCCCGTCCGGATCGTGACCCCGGCCTCGGTGGCGGCGCGCGCCATGGCCTGCGTGATGCCGCCCATCCCGCCCTTCACGATCCCCACGGTCCCCGGCGCCGAGCGGAGGTTCACGCGGATGTACGCGTAGATGAGCGCGCTGCCGGGCGCCCGCGGGTCGCCCAGGTCCTGGGCGTTCAGCGCATGGGCTCGCATCGGATCCGACTCGAAGTACTCGTGGACGAGATCCCACATGGGCCGGGTCAGAAGCGTCTCGAAGACCTCCTCGTCGGGCGTGCCGCGGACCCGTGCCGCCAGCTCAGCGTAGGTGGGCGCCGGAGCGAGGAAGTAGGGATGGAGGAGGGCGGCCGCCCGCTCCCAGAAGCCGATCCAGCGCGGATAGGCGGCGGCGTCTCGCTTCGAGTAGCGCTCGATCTCCGCCGCCGTGCGGGCCGTGTCCTCCCACACGACGAGGTGCCGTCCGTCCGGGAAGGGGTGAAAGCGGGACGGCTCGAGCGGAAACACCTCGAAGCCGTGCCGGGGCAGGTCGAGGTCGCGGATGACTTGCGCCTGGAGGAGGTGGCAGATGTAGGAGCAGGACGAGAGCCGATATCCCGGGAAGAGCTCCTCGGTCACGCAGGCGCCGCCGACCATTGGCCGGCGTTCCAGCACCAGCACACTGAGCCCGCCGCGGGCCAGGTAGGTGGCGGCGACCAGCCCGTTGTGCCCGCCGCCGACGACGATCGCGTCGTATCGCTCACTCATGGGGCTCCCTCCGTCCGTGCGAGGCATCGTCGCCGAGGGTCGCGCATCCTGTCAACCGCGCGGCCTTGACGTGATCCGGGTGCGGTGGTACCGAGAGACTCGCGCACCCGGCCGAGGTCGACCGCGCGCCGGGCGATTCGCTGCGGAGGTGAGTCCGTTGGACGAGGCCGAGCGCGACAGGTTGCGGGCGTTCCTGACCGCAGAGACGACGCGGCGGTTCGGCGCCGAGCGTGCCGCGGCGCTGACTCGTGACATCGACGCGCTCGCCACGGACCTGGCCCGGGTCGCGGCGGCGGGCCTGCGCGACGAGACCGAGCCGGGATTCTTCCTTCTCGATGGGGACGCCTGATGACGTTGCCCTTCGATCTCTCGGTCGTCGACGCCGCGGCCGCGGTCCGCGGGGGGCGGCTCTCGGCGCTGGGGCTCCTCGAAGCCTGCCTCGGCCGCATCGAGGCCTGCGAGGAGACCGTGCAGGCCTGGGTCTCGGTCGACCGGCCGGGCGCCCTCGAGACCGCCCGCCGGCTGGACGCGGAGGCGCGCGCGGGCCGGTTTCACGGTCCCCTCCACGGCGTGCCCGTGGGGCTGAAGGACATCATCCACGCGGCGGGACTCAAGACGACCTCGGGAGCCCGTGGCTTCGCCGACACGGCGCCGCACGAGGACGCCACCTGCGTGGCGCGCCTGCGCTCGGCGGGCGCGGTGATCCTGGGGAAGCTCCAGACCACGGAGTTCGCGTTCAGCGATCCCGCCGTGACGCGGAATCCCTGGCATGCGGACCACACGCCCGGCGGGTCGTCCGCCGGCTCCGCGGCGGCGGTCGCTGCCCGGATGCTTCCGGCCGCCCTCGGCACCCAGACCGTCGGCTCGGTGCTGCGCCCGGCGGCCTTCTGCGGCGTAATTGGATTCAAGCCCACGTACGGGCGAATCAGCCGGCGCGGCGTCGTTCCCCTGGCGTGGTCGCTCGACCACGTGGGCGTCTTTGCGCGCA